>DATHHW010000054.1:0-3746 GCA_035317005.1 Pyrinomonadaceae bacterium
GGGATTTTCTCTGCTCTCCCCGCCAATCACTGCCCACTCGCTGTCCACACTCACCACTCGCGCCTCTCCACCCTTCACCTCTCCCAACAGTCGCGCCTGCGTCAGCACTACCGACACGCCCGCATCCGCCAGCATGAAACTCACTCGCGCGCTCGGATATTCAGGATCCAGCGGCACATACGCACCACCCGCCTTGAGCACTGCCAGGAGACTCACGACCATCTCCAGCGAACGCTCCATCAGGATCCCCACCAACGTCTCCGCACCCACTCCCAGACTTTGCAGGTGGTGTGCCAGTTGATTGGCTCGCTCATTCAATTCGCGATAGCTGACCTCCTCTCCTCCAAACACCACCGCCACCGCTTCCGGCGTCCGCTCCACCTGCGCTTCGAATAATTGCGTCAGGCTCTCCGATCCATACGCTCGTCCCGTCTCGTTCCACTCATACAGCATTTGCCGCTCTTCATCCGCGGTAAGGAGTCGCAATCCAGCGATCAGTTGTTGGGGGTTGTCGAGAATGCTATTAAGCAGCTCTTGCAGGTGTCCAGCCATCCGCTCGATAGCGGACCGACTGAAACGAGAAGAGTCGTAACCGAGCCGAAGAGTCAGTTTTTTGCCTGGCGCCACGACCACTGTTAGCGGGTACTCCGTCTGCTCATGAAACCGCATATCGGCAATTTGCAGATCCTGTTCAGAGCTGCGTTCCCGCACTGCGTCATCAACGGGATAGTTTTCGAAGACCAGAATGCTTTCAAAGAGTGCCTCTCCTCGTGCTCCCTCACGCCATCTCTGCACCTGCGTCAGCGGGGTAAATTCGTAATGTCGCTGTTCAGCCTGCTGTTCCTGCAAACGCCGCAGCCAACTCATTGCTGGTTCTGCGCCCGCTATTTGCACGCGGGCTGGAAGCGTATTGATGAAGAGGCCGATCATGGTGTCAGCCTCTCTCAAATCGGTTGGCCGTCCCGCAGCGGTCACGCCGAAAACGACGTCGTGCTCTCCACTGTGCCGACTGAGCAAGAGCGCCCAGGCACCCTGAATCAAAGTGTTAAGGGTTAGCTGATGACGACGCGCCAGAAGTCGCAGTGCATTTGTCGTATTCTCAGAGAAATCAAACCTGTGCTCACCGTGGGAACTACCGGCGCCCATCGCCGTCGAATTCATCTCGAGGCTGAGAGAAGTGGGTACGCTGAAGCCTTTGAGCGATGCTCGCCAGAAGTCTTCGGCCCGCGACAGGTCTTGCTGCTGAAGCCACGCTATGTAATCACGAAAAGGCCGGACGGGACCAAACTGAAGGCGCCGGCCTCGGGTCGACGCATCATAGACGGCAAACAGTTCTTTGAAGAGCAGAAACACACTCCAGCCGTCCAACAGCAGATGATGAAAGCTCCAGAGAAGCCGGTGCGAATCTTCAGCGGTGCGTATGAGCGCCAGCCGCATGAGCGGCGCCATCGACAGCTCGAACCCGCGGGTGCGGTCTGATTCGAGCAGGGCCTCGAAACGAGTCGCTTGCTCAATTGTTGAGAGTCCGCGCCAGTCCTGCTCTTCAAGCGGTAATGCCACTCGTCTATGCACGACCTGAAGTGGCTTGCTTATCTCCTCCCAGAAGAAAGCGGTACGCAGGATCGTGTGACGCGCCAGCACTTGCTGCCAGGATCGGACAAAGGCCCGAATATCGAGGTCGCCGCGCAGGAGACAGCTCAGCTGAACACAATAGACTCCCGACTGCGGAGCATACAGACTCTGAAACAACATGCCCTGCTGCACCGGCGAGAGTTCATACAGATCTTCTATGTCTTCAACCATTTGTTTCGAGCGTACGTGACTGTCACTTGGAGCGGCCTTGTTCCTCTTTGAATTTAGTGAGAAATGTGTCGAGTTCTTCCTGGATGAGCCGCGCCCCGGGGAAATCCGCGGGTGTAAAGCCGTCGGACTGGGACGACGGAGAATAATTTATCAACTTGCGCAGGGCGTCCGCGTACTCTGCGGCCAACCATTCAATAGTAGTGCGTCGATGTAGATGATCGCTGTAGCTCCAGGTCATCCGCAACCGGCCATGACCGACGCTGGCGTTTATTTCCAACAAGTGCCGCCGAGTTTCTTTCTCGCTCTGCGGTTTCCCGCTGGACTCATGCGCGACTCTTAACAGCGTCGATCCTCCGAGGACTAAATCGAACTGCCCCAGATAATTGAAGAGTACTTCGGCCCGCGGCAACTCACGCAGGGTCGCGCTGATCTCATCACGCCGCAGGTAACGCAGCAATCCATAACCTATGCCGCGCTGCGGAATGTCGCGCAACTGTTCTTTGATCAATTTGAGGTTCGCCACGTCGTCCGCTTCTCCCAATTCCAATAGCACCGGGAAAATCGTGGTGAACCATCCGACTGTACGCGATACGTCCACATCTTCGGCGATTTCTTCCCGTCCATGTCCTTCGACATCCACCAGCACTCGGCGCTGCCCGCTCCAATTCGCAAGGGTTTGCGCCAGTGCAGTCAGCAGTGCGTCGTTCACCTGCGTTCGGTAGAGCGCGGGGACCTCGTGCAGCAGCATCCGTGTCTCTTCTTCGTCCAGCGAGGCAACGACGGCCCGCGAGCTGCCGACTGTGTTGGCTCCCGTCTCGTGATCTTTCGGCAGTCGCCCAACTTGACGTCGTGAGCCATCCATCCAGTAAACGGCTTCCTTTGAGAGACGGTCCGAAGTGGCATACTCTTGCAACCGCTCAGCCCATTGCTTGTAGGAAGTGGTCTTTCGGGGCAGTCTCAACATTTCGCCCCGGCTCAACTGTTCATAGGCAGTCTGCAGATCTTCAAGTAGGATTCGCCAGGACAGACCGTCGACTGCCAGGTGGTGTATGACAACGAGCAGACGGGCCGGCTTGCCTTGCCCCATCTCAAAGAGGACTATCCGCGCCAGCGGTCCCTGCGTCAGGTGCAGGCTGCTTTGTATCCGTGACGCCGTCGCTTCGACTCGCTCACGCTGATCGTCATCAGACAACTCCGACAAGTCCTCCAGCGCAAACGGCACAGCTGCTCCTAAACCAGCATAGAATTGCCGCCAACCCGTCTCCTCCAGAACAAAGCGCAGCCGAAGCGCATCATGGTGTTCAAACAAATGCTCCAAGGCTCTTTTGATCAGACCGTGGTTCGCGCGTTCGTGGACTTCTAACAGCAACGCCTGATTGAAGTGGTGCGGTTCGACCCGCTGCCCTTCAAAGAACCACTTCTGAACGGGAGTGAGTGGTACATCGCCGGTTATTAGGCCCTGCTCAGCCATGACCAGTTCAGCGGAGCCCGCCGCCGCAGTTGCCAGTTCGGCGATCGTCTGATGTTTGAACAACTGTTTCGGGAGGAGACGGAGACCCGCTTGAGCGGCTTTGGCTACAATTTGCAAACTTAGAATGGAATCGCCGCCCAGCTCGAAGAAGTTGTCGTGCACACCGATCCGCTCGACCCTCAAGACCTCGGACCAGATCGCCACCAGTAACTCCTCGGTCGCTGTCTGCGCTGCCGAATACTCCCTGCTTAATTCGGAGCGGTCCAGTTCGGGAGCCGGCAACGCCAGGCGGTCTACTTTCCCGTTGACCGTAACCGGTATCTCCGTTAAAACCATGAACACCGCCGGGATCATGTAATCCGGCAATTGCTCACTCAGTTCCCGCCGCCACTGAAGCCTGCTCACGGGTTCTTCCGTCTCGGCCGCAACCACATAAGCCACTAAGCGCTGCCCACCGCCCCCGTCGTTGCGG
>DATHHW010000055.1:0-16395 GCA_035317005.1 Pyrinomonadaceae bacterium
GATCGCCTGGCGATAGTTTCAGAGGAGGGCGTGGCGATTGGTGAGGAGTACACGCTCCTTCTGGCAACCCTACAGGTTCTCGGCAAGAATCCCGGACCAGTCGTGGCAAACCTATCGACTACATCCGCGCTTCAGGACGTAGTCAGCCGATTTGGTTGCTCACTTTTTCTGTCGAAGATCGGCGAGGTCAATGTCACCGAAGAAATGCAGAAACGAAGCGCCGTAATTGGCGGCGAAGGCAACGGCGGCGTCATTTATCCTCGCCTCAATTTTGCCCGCGATAGCCTGGTTGGTATGGCCCTCATCCTGCACCTTCTGGCGGAAACTGATCAGACGATAACTGAGTTGATAAATACCTTGCCGCGCTTCGCGATGATCAAAGAGAAACTGGAATGCCCCTCGGATAAAATCTCGGTCGTGCTGAGAATGCTTCGCCTTGAGTATGCGTCGTATCCTATGGATCTGCGCGATGGCGTGAAAGTTAGTTTGCCGAACGGATGGTTTCTGGTGAGAGGTTCAAATACCGAGCCGATCATCCGAGTGATCGCGGAGGCCGAGAGTGAGGCAGAAGCGAGGACGATCATCGACCGCGTGTATTCGCGGGTTCAAGAGTGTATTAAGTAACGAATAAATACTGAACGGCCGGTTCGGATCGATCTCCTCTCCCTTGGGAGAGGGTTGGGGTGAGGGCTTGAATGCAGAAGCGCCCTACTTTGCTCTCTTGTGTTAGGGTGAACACGAACCAGATCAAAAAAAATTCGCGCTAAACTTCGCACCCTCTCCCCTGGCCCCTCTCCCAAAAGGGAGAGAGGAATAAGCTTCACATCCTCAGGTCAGCCTTTTCCGATGAGCTGTTTGAACCGCATATCCTTGACCGCCAGCGAGACTTCGGAAAGAATCCCAGTCGTTCGGTGATTGAGCAACACCATCAAGCCGCAATCAGGCGAGGACTTCTGTGACGTTATTTCAGACCCGTTTATACCTCAGTCTTCTGTTAGCCATAGGAAGCGGCACGCTCGCTTCAATCAACACATTTACCGCTGCTGCCGTAAGTGCAGGACGGCTAACTGGCGAGCATCTGGCTGTTTCACCGATAAGCCGGGGGCGGGACGTCTCCTCCCAAACACTCTTTGACGACTTTAGCTACTCGAACCGTAAGCAGCTCGCCAAACATGGCTGGATCATCCGTACTGCGGCCGGGTGGCCAGGAGTGCCGGGCGCCATCTGGGGAAACAAGGGCGTGTCATTTCCTATTGACCAGGATCACCGAGGCAATCGTCTACTGCGCATGATCTCTTCCACTGACGGCAACGGATCCAATACCCACCAAACGCAGATTTGCCACCAACGCAAATACCTCGAGGGCACATATGCCGCTCGGGTTCGCTTTGTTGATGCGCCGACGGACGGCCCCAGCGGAGATCAACTCGTAGAGAGCTTCTATACGATTAGCCCGCTAAAGGCGCCGTGGGATCCTGACTACAGCGAGCTGGATTTCGAGTATCTGCCGAATGGCGGCTGGGGCCTCACTGGACCTACGTTGTTTACAACTTCCTGGAGAACCTTCAGTCCGGAACCCGATTGGAAGAAAGATAATGTCTTTAACACCAGCAATGGGAGCATTGCCGGTTGGCACACACTCTTAACCCAGGTCTCAGAGGGAAGGGTGAAGTATTTCATCGACGGCCACCCTCTGGCCGAACATGGTGGACAGTATTACCCGCGATCGTTGATGTCGATTAATTTCAATCTTTGGTTTATCAAGGACGCGACTGTGAAATCCAGTGCTGTACGGCATTACCAGGAGGACATCGATTGGGTGTTTCATGAGGCAAAGAAAATACTCGCGCCCCAAGAGGTTGAAGCGAAGGTGGCGGCCCTGCGACGAAGGTCTGTCAAATTTCAGGATACAGTTCCGGCCCCGGTGCCGGCGTTGATATCACCGTGCGATTACTGAGTAATTGTCGCAGCGGATCGCGGACATCCTGTCCGCCAACTCTTACCGAGGAGAAAAAATCAAGCCTGTGATCCCCAAAGCTGATAGCGCGCCTGCGCGACGCGAATTCTTAAGACTTGCCGGTCTTAGTGCGTTGGGACTGACACTGTCAGAGCTTCCATTTGGTCGTGTGTGTGGTGCGGAGCGCGCCGGGGAACTGCTCGTCTACGTAGGAACTTACACCACGGGCAAAAGTGAGGGGATATATCTGTATCGGTTGGACCTCTCTTCGGGAGAGTTAAAGCATGTCGCCACCACGAGGGACGTGGTGAACCCTTCGTTTCTGGCGCTCGCACCCAGCCGGCGCTATCTGTATGCGGTCAACGAAGTCGGAGATTTTGCGGGTACAAAGAGCGGAGCCGTCAGCTCCTTTGCTGTCGATCAAATGACGGGTGCACTGCGGCTGTTGAATCAGAAACCTTCGTTGGGCGCCGATCCCTGTTACGTGGATGTGGATGCCGGCGGCAGGTTTGTTTTGATAGCGAATTACACCGGAGGCAACGTGACGGTCTTCCCGGTTCAGCGCGACGGCAGTCTGGGCGAGGCTACGGATATGAAGCAGGCCCGGGGCTCGAGCGTAAACCGGGAGCGTCAGGAAGGTCCGCATGCCCACTGTATTGTGCTCGATCCAACCAGCCGGTTTGCGTACTCATGCGATCTGGGAACAGACAAGATCATGATCTTCCGCTTCGACGCACGAAACGGAAAATTGCTGCCAGGTGATCCATCCTGGGTGCAGGTCAAGGCAGGGGCGGGACCGCGCCATCTTGCTTTTGATCCCAGCGGCAAATACGTCTTCGTGCTTAACGAACTGCATTCGACCGTAACAGCCTTCGCGCGTGATCGGGAGAAGGGGAGTTTAAAAGAGCTGCAGACCCTGACCACCCTGCCGAAGAATTTTACGGGGACGAGCTGGAGTGCCGATATCCACGTTTCTTCGGATGGGCGATTTGTTTATTGTTCGAACCGGGGGCACGACAGCATTGCTATGTTCGCGATTGATTCGCGCAACGGCGAGCTCAACCCAATCGGCCACGAATCTACTCAAGGCATGACGCCACGCAACTTTGCCATCGATCCCGCGGGGAGGTTTCTGCTGGTGGCAAATCAAAAATCCGACAACATCGTCGTCTTTCGACTGGATCAAAAGACGGGCCGGCTCAATTCGACCGGACAGGCGGTGCAGGTGCCATCTCCTGTTTGCCTTAAGTTCACTGCTCCGTTTTCATGAAGTGGTTAGGTTATGGAGTTAGTACCGGGAGCGGTAGCGACCGGGTCCTCAACCTCCGCGATGGTCGAGTTAGCAGGACGATGACCCGGTCGCTACCGCTCCCGGTACTGACCTCATCAGGCTCGGATTTCGTTACACCTCGGCGGCCGTAGGGCCAGCAGAAGTCTCGTCTATAGCCTCTTTGTCCGCTCGCCACAACCCGATTGCAGAAAGCGTGTAGAACAGAATGGCAATCAGGACTACATACTGAAACCCCAGCAGCATTGAACTATATTCCGCGAGTCCGCCAACCATGGCGCCGGCTATGTTCATGCCGAAGGCGCGATCAGGTTCGCTGGTCCGTTGGAACGATGCGGCGAAGATGACACCGGCAAATAGAATCGGCGCGAACGCCAACAGGCTGGACCCAATTATCTGAATGCCGCGGGTCATTCCCAGAAAGAAATCGAGCGGGATGAGAGTGTTCAGTATCAGGGTTATCAGCAGACCAGCGTAATAGGGCCACAAGCGTTCCGGCTGAAACCAAAGAGTCCAGCGATTGGCCAGCAGGATCATCACGAGGACCGCAAAGAAGACCACTGAGTTGACGACCCACGTACTGCCAAACAACAGCGCCATCGCGACCACCGCTTTCGTTTCAACCAGCATGAAACCCGCGCCCAAAAAGAAGAGCTGAAGGTTGAGTGCGCTGCCGGCGCGTCGGACCTTAATACGTCGTTCAGTTGCTGCATTCGCGTTTTGTCGAGGCAGGAAAAGGAAAATTAGCAGCAACCCCAGCCCGCCCATGATCAGCATTCCGCGCCAACTCTGTGTCGGTATCATCGCCTTACGCAAATACAGAAACGGCCAATCGTCGGTCGCGGTGCGCAATGCGCCTTCAGGAGGCAACACAGTGGCTAACCCAAAATGCTGCCAGTGTGAGGCCACCTGCTCCATCTCGGCTGTAGTGGGTGGTTTCAAGAACGTCACCGCTAGTGGGCCGGGCCCAAAGCCATTCGGTGAAGTTGCCGTGGGCGGCTCGTCGTTGCGCAGCCAGTAATCAGGATGCTGGACAAACGCATTTCGTAATTCGCTTGTGGCGCCGGCAAAGAATACTGTGAAATCTCCAAAGGTCGCCTGCTCGGGTTCGATGAGTTTTCGGTAGGGCAGCGTGAGTACCAGGGTATTCCCTGTGCCGAACACTTCCTCCAGACCCTTTTGCAGACGGGCTGCCAGCCACCCCTGACGAAAATAGTTGTAGACCACGAAATTGCCGTTGGGCTTGAGGTGACGGCGCACGTCTTCATAGGCCTGGCGCGTGAACAGAAAACTCTCGAGACGGATATTGCTGTAACCGCTGTGCAATACCAGCGAGTCAACCAGCGCATAGACGATCAAATCGTACTTTCTTTGCGTTGAGCGGAGAAAGTTGCGGCCATCATCCAAATGAATTTCCACGCGCGGATCCTGATAAGGCTGGTCGGGATGGTACTGCCGGCCCAGGCGATTAATTGTCGGGTCGATCTCGACGGCGTCGACGTGTTGAGCGCCCCACTGCAAAGCCCGGCTGACATCATTACCTGAACCTGCTCCGATTATGAGCACGTCTGCAAAGGCCGTTCGGCCAGCGTCTCGATTCAGCAGGTGCGGCAGCGCGTAGGCCGGAAAGTTCTGATTTCGGGAAACCATCTGCTGGTGATAGATCAGATTCACCGAAAGCGACAGGTCGGCTTTCTTAAAATCAATTCGGTAGTAAGGCGACCAGAATTGCTGCGTTTCTCGTTGGCTGTTCTGACTGTCATGTACGGGCACGAACGCGGCCAGCCAGACCACGAGCACGAGCAGCCAGACCGTGACTGAGGCCCGAACCAACAGTCGTCCGCGTAAAAGGTTTCCGGGTGAAATGAAATGGAAATAGGCCAGCGCCGCCGCGATCAGCAGGAACCACCAGAAGGAGGACAACTCCAGCCACGAACAAGCAGCAAACAGAACAATACCGGCGAGGCTGCCACTGATGTTCAAGGTGTAAGCCTGCACGCGGTTGGGCCACGCCTTCAGAGAGCGCCCCAATTCCTGGCCAGGACCAATAAACGCGAGCGCGATAATCAGGAAGAAGAAGCCGCAGAGCACTTCGACCGGAACGGCGTAGCGCGATAGGTCCTGGCTGTGATATTCGGTGCCGAAGAAGATCTGCTGCGGTGAGGCTTGATTACCCACATCCACGAACTTTGAAAACCATCCGCTGCTGATCTCAACGGCATGAGCGGCTGCTAAAGCAACGACCAGCAGAAGGGGAGTCCAGGTCAGATAGTTGCGGCGATGGCCGGCGGCCAAACAACCCACGGACATACCCAGGAACGACGCCAGCAGCACGACGTTGGTAAAAAAGGTTAGGTAAAGAACATGCGCTGGGAACCAACGAATGCCGGCCAACTCCAAAAATAGAATCAGCAGGCTGATCAGGAACAAATCGAAGCCGTTCCTGAAGCGAGAAGATGGCGGATAGTTATTCTTCGACAATGGAATAGTGCTGCAAGCCCTCACTCGGGCGTTTTAGAAGCGTCAGGAGTACATCGTTAAATACAAAAGAAGAATGATCGCTGGCTGCTCAACGAATGCGAGTTGGCCTTTTCAGTCAAGCCCAGGCGTCCAGCATTAATTCATTTTTCGAAGGCGAATCTTAACACGCATCCTGGCTCGCAGCTCTTCTATGCTGAAGCCGTTTACCGTAAAATGCCCGTCTGCGCAGGATGACTCTGTAGTCGATGGGCAAATGGAGGTTGAATCAGCATTGCACACCGCAGAGCGGTCAAATGTTTATAGCTCGTGCTGACTAAGAGAGCTCTTTACTCCAGCGGAGCGCAATGTGGCGGGAACGAGTATTTCGCTCCTCCGGAGCTTCAAGTTTCTTTGGGTTCCTGCTTCTATAAACATTTGGTCCCTCCGGAACCGAAGACTGGAGCGACCGGATGCAAGCACTCAAGTTGCGGTTAGGGAGTTCGACAGTCCTCGCAAGTTGAGCGTAGCATCCCCTCGCTACCACTCGGGGTTCTGTACCTCTGCCGTCCGTTTAATGGACTGCGTTTTTGTGTTGCTGCTCCCGGCGTAAAACGATCAGCGAAATAGACGAAGCAGATGAAGCACGCAAGATTAGTATGGGCAGTTCTGGTCCTCGTAGCCTTCACCGGCTATCCCGCACAATCTCAAACCAGACCCTTCCCGGTTCTGCCAAAGATTAAAGTGCCCCTTCTGAGAGGTTGGCAGTTTCACGAGATCGGCAAAGATACCTGGTACCCCGCCAGCGTTCCGGGTTGCGTACACACTGACCTGCTTAACAACAAGCTGATTGACGATCCCTTCTATCGCGACAACGAAAAAAAGCTGCAATGGATAGGCAAGACCGATTGGGAATATCGGACTACCTTCAACGTCACGGCTGAGTTGCTCGACCGAACAAATGTCGAGTTGGTCTTTGAAGGGCTGGATACTTACGCCAACGTATTCCTCAATGATGAACTCCTGATTAGTAGCGATAACATGTTTCGCACCTGGAGGGTGAACGCAAGACCTCTCGCGAAACCCGGGGCCAACACGCTCCGGATCCGCTTTCGTTCGCCCATTAATGAAGTCTTACCCGTTATGGCGAAAATGGATTACGAACTTCCGGCGGGAAATGATCAGGGCGAGAAAACAAGTCCGCACACGCGGAAAGCGCCTTATCAGTACGGCTGGGATTGGGGCCCGCGGTTCGTTACCAGCGGCATCTGGCGTCCGGTCTTTTTAGAAGCCTGGGACAATGCGCGTCTGGCTGATCTGAACATCGTTTCCAGAGAGATTCGAGCCGATGTCGCAAACCTGACTGCCGAGGTTGAGGTCATCGCCGCCGCCCATACCGATGCAACGATTGTTTTAGACGATTTGACTGATAAGACCGTAGCCTCGCAGCGCCACATCAGCTTAACGCCGGGGACGAATCGTGTTGCGCTCAACCTCGCTATTCCTCACCCGGCTCTTTGGTGGCCCAACGGCCTGGGCGCCCATCCTCTCTATACTTTTAAGGCCCGGCTGCTGATCAATGGCAAGGCTGTGGATGAAGCAACTACACGCACGGGCCTGCGTGCGTTGGAACTCAGGCAACAGCGCGACCAGTCCGGCAAGAGCTTCACCTTTGTGATTAACGGCGTGCCTGTCTTTGCCAAAGGCGGCAACTGGATTCCCGCCGACAGTTTTCCGAGCCGCATCACCAAAGACAAATATCGCGAACTCGTTCAGTCCGTGCGCGACACCAACATGAACATGCTGCGCGTCTGGGGCGGCGGTATTTACGAGAGTGACGATTTCTATGATCTTTGCGACGAAATGGGGATTCTTGTCTGGCAGGATTTCATGTTCGGATGCAGCTTGTATCCTGGCGATGAAGCGTTTCTCGAAAACGTCCGTCAGGAAGCCAACGATAACGTGAAGCGTCTGCGGAATCATCCCAGCATAGTCATTTGGGTCGGCAACAATGAAATCGAGTCAGGCTGGTTTCACTGGGGTTGGAAAGAAAAACTCCCGGCCAAACTCTGGGACGACTATCTGAAGATTTTCTATGGCGTATTGCCGGATGTGTGCAGGTCGCTGGATCCTTCGCGTCCTTACTGGCCGAGTTCACCCAGCTCGAACCTGGAAGACGATCCGGAATCGCAAAAGATGGGTGACCTTCACTACTGGCAGGTCTGGCACGCTTCTGCTCCGTTTACTGAGTACGAGAAGCAGTTTCCGCGCTTCATGAGCGAATATGGTTTTCAGTCGTTTCCCCAGCTTGAGACAGTCAGCACCTACACTACACCCGCCGATCGCGACATCAAGTCACCGGTGATGTTGGCCCACCAGCGACACCCGCGTGGCAACCAGTTGGTCCGCGAATACATGCTGCGCGAGTACCCTGAGCCGAAGGACTTCGAATCGTTTCTCTACGTTAGTCAGGTCTTACAGGCTGAAGGGATCAAGATCGGCGCCGAGCACCTGCGGCGCATCATGCCGCACAACATGGGATCGCTCTTCTGGCAGATTGACGACTGCTGGCCGGTCGCCTCGTGGTCGAGCATCGACTACACGGGCCGATGGAAAGCGTTGCAGTATTACGCGCACCGTTTCTACAACGACATCCTGGTCAGCCCGCACGAAGAGAATGGCAGCTTAAACTTCTACATCGTCTCCGATCGTCTACAGCCGACTGTCGCGCAATTGCAGGTCAGTCTGCGCGACTTCGAAGGACATGCGTTGTGGAACCAACAGCAAGACATAGAGGTTGCCGCGCTCAAGAGCAAATCATATTTGAGCATTCCGATTGACAAGCTTTTGGCAGGGAAGGATGCGAAAAGTGTGTTTGTGTTTGCGGAGTTATCAGTAGGTGGCAAGCCGGTATCGCACAGCGAACACTTCTTTCAACCCTACAAAAACCTCTTGCTGCCGCGGCCGCTGATAAGCGCCGAGGTGGTGCGTACGCGGGCGGGCTTCAGAATCACTCTGTCTTCGGACAAACTGGCTCGCGCTGTTTACTTGTCAGCACCAAATTGCGTGGGATTCTTTTCTGATAACTACTTTGACCTGATTCCGGGAAGGAAAGGCGAAGTGGAGTTCCGCACCGGCGGCCCAGTAAACTTGGCCGACTTTCAGAGGCGCCTAATGGTGCGCTCACTAGCGGATGCTTTTTAGATTAGTTCTCTTAATCGACAGACGGTTTTTTTGGTGCGGCTTCGTGTGATTTCGTGGATCGAATCTTTGACACAGCAGGCGATCCACTAAATCACGCGAAACATCACGAAATAAAAACCAGATCAAAATCAATCACCCAACTTGTACTCAAAAACGAAACGCCCGACCTGAATCGTCGCCCGTCCATCCACAGGCGGACTGATGAGCAGCGAGCGAACCATACTGGTCTTCCGATTGACGTGTGCGTCGACTGTGCCAATCGCTTCACCGCTTGAGGCTCGGTAAAAGCTCACGCGGATTACGTCGTTGCTTATTCGCTGATAGCCAAAAACATACTCGCCCGGTTGCAGCAGCATGCTGCCGAACTTAAGCGGCGCTTGCGTGATGAAGAAATGCGAGTACTTACCTTCGGCCGAGTATCCGGCGGTAATCATCACGACCCCAGCAATGAATTTGCCACGTCCGTCCGTCACTCCTGAGGCAGTCCGGAATTCGGTTTCAATGTTCTCCTTGTTTACAGGTGCGCGCGCGGGAATCAGCTTTCTCAACTCAGCTTCGGTAGCGGTGCGCCATCGGGCTCGAACCGCCGGGATGGTTCCGGTCGAGCTGGTCAGGATCAGCGCTGTAGCTATCATGACGTTTATCAGAAGGGCAGACGGCAAGATGAGTCTCCGATTCAAGACCAAAGTTCGTTAACTAGAGAGCGTCCGCGGCACAGGATTGAGTATAATCGATTTCGTGCTGCGTCGTATCATTGCGGGCGGTGTGTGAGAGGCGGGAGTGGAGCGCGGACATCCCTGTCCGCCAGCGGGCGAAGCCCGCTCATCCTTCCGCGGGAGTGTTTCTTTTTAAAGACGGGTTCGCGCTACGCGCTCAGGCGGACAGGATGTCCACGCTCCGTCATTTCCCGGGACTTGTGGTTCTTATAAACAAACTAACCATCATCCTTTGTTCACTTCTGCTGCTGTGCCTCGTTTGCAGGCAGGCGTTGGCCCTTGATCCCACCCGCGATCTCTCTCAGTTCAACGCCTCGGTGTGGCTGACTGAAAACGGCCTGCCACAAAACACAATCCACTCGATCATTCAAACAAGAGACGGATACGTGTGGCTCGCTACCGAAGAAGGCCTGGCCCGCTTTGACGGAATTAAGTTCACTGTTTTCGACAAACAGAATACGCCGGAGTTGAAGAGTAATGACATTCGGGTTCTGCTCGAAGATCGGCGAGGCGCCCTCTGGATCGGCACAGCCGATGGTCTGATCCGCTTGCTGGATTCAAAGTTCACGGCGTTCACTACTCGAGACGGATTACCGAGCAACGCCATCGATGCTTTATGCGAAGATCACGACGGCTTGCTCTGGGTGGCGACCGCCGCCGGAATCGTCCGCTTCGGCGAGACCGTCTTCACTCCGTTCGCGGCCCAGGGGGAGTTTCCCAAAAATGGAATCAAGGCTTTGTTTGCAGATCGAGAAGGCGCGCTCTGGATCGGTTCGTCCGAGGGCCTGGCTCGCTACAAAAACGGCGCCAACGCCAAATACACAATGCAAGATGGCTTGGCCAGTAACAGCGTCGTCTCGATCGATCAAGACAAGGACGCCCGCATGTGGGTCGGCACCGTCGACGGTCTCAACTGCCTTGAGGGCAATCGCTTCGTTACTTTCACAACTCGTGACGGACTGCCGAACAATCGGATTATTTCGCTGGCCGTAGACCGCGAGGGCAGCGTATGGATCGGCACACCCGGTGGTTTGAGTCGCTTCGCAGACAAACACTTTTCCAGCTTTCGCCCCGGCGATGGACTGGTAAACGAAATCATTCTCTCGATCTTTGAGGATCGAGAGGGCAGCTTATGGCTGGGCACTGAATCAGGCGGCCTCAGTTTGTTAAAGGACAAGAAATTTACCACTTACACATTAAAGGAGGGACTTCGCAGCGATCTGGTCAAATCGATCTACGAAGACGGTAAGGGCAATATTTGGATCGGAACGAACGGTGGCGGCTTGAGTCTCCTGAAAGACGGCAAGTTAACCACCTACACAACCGTGGACGGCCTATCCAGCAATGTCGTACTGGCGTTGTTCGGCGACGGTGAGGGAAATCTCTGGGTCGGGACGCCTGACGGATTGAATCGCTTCAGGGACGGAAAGTTCAAAACATTTACTTCGGCTGACGGACTGGCGAACGATTTCGTCCGATCAATTTATGCAGACCATGGCGGCAATCTCTGGATTGGCACGCGCGGCGGATTAACTCGATTGACAGCCGAACGCTTTAATATTTACACGACGGCGGATGGGCTGCCTAATGACTTTGTGGGAACAATCTATGAAGACGCGCAAGGTAACATCTGGATCGGCACGCTGGGAGGGTTGAGCAAGTTCAAAGACGGAAAGTTTACTACCTACACCACCCGCGATGGACTGTCGAGTGATGTTGTGATCTCGCTTCATGAGGACGCCGATGGTGTGCTGTGGATTGGTACGAGCGGCGGTGGACTCAATCGGCTAAAGCAGGGAAAGCTCGCCGCATACACAACGCGAAACGGGCTGTCCGACGATGTCGTTTATAGCATTCTCGAAGATCGCCAAAACAGCCTTTGGTTAAGCTCCAACAAGGGCATCTTTCGCGTCAACAAAAAGGAGTTGGACGACTTTGTAAATGGGACCGCCGGCTCGATCGCTCCGGTGCTTTACGGACCTGCGGACGGAATGATCACGCGCGAGTGCAGTGGTGGCGGACATCCAGCGGGTTGGCGGAGCGCTGACGGTAAGCTCTGGTTTGCGACTATCAAGGGAGTGGCAATGATCGATCCTGAGAAGATAAAACTCAACGACCAGCCACCGCCGGTCGCCATCGAACAGATCCGCGTGGACGATGAATCGATTGTACCGGCACAAACTATCGAGCTCGGGCCGGGCAAGAGCCGCCTTGATTTTTATTACACTGCGCTCAGTTTTGTGGCCCCTGAAAAGGTCAGGTTCAAATACAAGCTCGAAGGATTTGATAGTGACTGGGTTGATGGCGGGACGCGCCGCATTGCTTACTATACAAACCTTCGGCCCGGTCGTTATAGGTTCCGCGTGATCGCTTCGAACAACGATGGCTTGTGGAGTCCCACTGGCGCCGCCTTCGATCTCTACCTGAAGCCACACTTGTATCAAACGTATTGGTTCTATGCTTTCTGCGCTCTTATCCTGGCTATGATCGTTTGGCAGCTCTATCGATTCCGTCTTAAACGCGTAGAGTTGCAATTTGCCGCCGTACTCGCGGAGCGGAACCGCATTGCCCGTGAGATTCACGACAACCTGGCCCAGGAGATGCTGGGCATATCGGTGCAGCTCGAAGTAGTAGCGCGCACGATGCCGGCTTCCGCGGAATTGGCCAGGACTCACCTGGACCGAGTAAGAATGTTGGTGCGTCACGGAATTGCGGAAGCCCGCCGCTATGTCTGGGATCTGCGCTCGCAAGCGCTTGATCAAAATGATCTGCCGGCGGCATTGAGTGAGACAGCGAGACGCCTGACAACCGAGACCGCAGTCTCTGTCAAAATGAAAGTCAGCGGCATCTTTCGGCCCCTCAGCCCTCTGATTGAAGGCAATCTTCTGCGAATTGGACAGGAAGCCATTAATAATGCGGTGAGACACGCGCAGGCTCGGAACATTCTGATTAATTTGAAATTTGAAGAGAGACGCGTACAACTAAGTGTGCGAGATGACGGACATGGTTTTGATTATCAAGAGTCGACGAATGGCGATGCCAAACACTTTGGCCTGGTCGGGATGCAGGAACGTGCGGTGCGAATTGGCGGCACGCTGAAAGTAGATAGTCGGGCGGGCGAGGGTACGGAAGTGCTGGTTGATGTGCCGATCAGTGGCTGAGGTGTTTGCACTAACTCAGGGAAGAGAAGTCGGTTGATCTCCTCTTTTCTCCCTTCTCCCTCTGGGAGAAGGGCTGGGGATGAGGGTTTGCGAGAGGGACTCAATTCTCTTATTGTTCTTCGTGCTTGGCTAGCGGCATTCAAAGACAAAACTATCGATCCGATGGACCTGGCGGTAAGCCCTCACCCCAACCCTCTCCCAAAAGGGAGAGGGAGTCAAAGCAGCAACGTCAAATTGAAGGTTGTAGAATCTGACCAATGAATGACAACCCGATCAAGATCATGGTGATTGACGATCAGGCGATCGTGCGTCAGGGTTTCGTGGCCCTCATCAACACGGTCTCCGATATGGTGGTGGTTGCCGAGGGCACAAACGGTCAGCAAGCCATTGAACTCTATCGGCTCCATCGGCCCGACGTCACTCTGATGGACTTAAGGATGCCGGAATTGGGCGGCGTTGAAGCGATCGTGGCCATTCGAAAAGAATTCCGGGACGCTCGTGTAATCGTACTTACTACCTACGACGGCGATGAAGACATTTATCGTTCACTCCAAGCCGGTGCTCAAGGGTATTTGCTAAAAGACATGTTCTTCGAAGAACTGGAAGAGGCCATCCGGAAAGTGCATGCTGGGTCGCGGCGGATTCCCGCCCATGTGGCGGAGCGGCTGGCAGAGAGAATGGGCAGCTCTGATCTCACTGGGCGAGAGATCGAGGTGCTCGAACAGATCGTAGCCGGCAACAGCAATAAAGCTATCGCTCACCAGCTAAGTATTAGTGAGGCAACCGTCAAGAGCCACATCAATAGTATTCTCAGCAAACTCGGAGTCAGCGATCGTACTCAAGCTGCTACGACCGCCATACAGCGCGGCCTCGTCCATTTGCGATAAGGACTGTCCGCGGAATTAGTGACTCATAGGACTTATTGGACCTATGGGTCTTAGATGGCCTATAGCTGCACTTTCATCTCAAACTAAAGGTGGAGACGAAAACCCATCGACAGGCTCATGACACAAAGGAAACGTCATGTTACTTTCCCTTCCGTAATGACCATTTTCCCGGTCCCGGGTTCGTTGAGTCAGAGGCCCGCATTCCTACCTAACTTGTTGCACAATTAGCGACCTCTGGTTTATCGAGTCCGCGACCGGGCTCTAAGTTTCTTAATAAGAAACAAATGGCCCTGTAGCCAGTCCAGTCTTCATTCTTTCTGTATTTATTCAGGCTCTAGCTAACTAAGCGGAATGAGTTCGAAGGAACTCGAAAGCAGTAAGCGGGTCAGTTTGAAATTTCTGATTGGGTGTGAACTACTTGTCACTGGGAACGCGGGCGCCCTCGCCCGCTGAGCTTGCCAGGCTCCTTCGAAAGAAAAAGCGCGTTCGCCTCAATGCGGGCGAGGGCGCACGCGTTCCCCAGTACCAAGCGGGTCACTTAAACTCAAACTGACCGCTACTTGAAAGCACTGCCGATTCTGTCAGAGGAACATCTGATGACCTTCCGAAGCATATCCAGAGCGACGTTGCTCGCTATTTGTTGCCTGTTTATTCAAGGCAATTGTTTGGGTCAGAGCAACTATGCGAGCTTGAGCGGCACTATTCTTGATCCTCAACGACAGGCGATTCCCGGTGCGTCCATACAACTCGTGTCCACAAGCACGCATGCTGCTCGGCAAGTCACCAGCAACGAGCAGGGAATTTATCAAATTACTGCACTGCTTCCGGAAGACTACAAGCTCACGATCCAGGCCTCGGGCTTTTCGACTTCAACTCAGACGGTGCATCTCGAAGTTGGGCAACAGACGACTTACGATGTGACCCTCCAGCTCTCCTCTCTCACCGGCACGGTGAACGTTCGGACTGAAAGCATGAATGTGCTGCGCACTACGGACGCCAGTGTCGGCGAAGTGGTCGAGCGAAATTCGATTCGCAACTTGCCACTCAACGGCCGCATGTTGATCGACCTGGTGCTGACAGTTCCCGGCGCCCACGAAAGCCACGGAGCGCAAACAGGCGATATGAGTCCGCTGTACTGGCGTCCGGGACAGCGCTCAGCGGTAAGCATTGGCGGCAATCGCCCAAATGCAAATTATTTTTTGTTGGACGGCGCCACTAACACCGATCCCACTTTCAATACTTTGAATTTAAGCCCGTCCCCGGACAGCGTGCAGGAATTTCAGGTCGTGACCGGCAGTTATTCCGCAGAGATGGGCGGCGCCGGCGGCGGCCAAATCAATATCGCCACGCGAAACGGCACGAACGATTTTCACGGAACGGCCTACGAGTTTCTGCGCAACAACGTGTTTGACGCGCGCGCCTTTAATGATATGGACTCGTCGAATCATCTGGTGCGAAACAATTTCGGCGCCTCTTTCGGCGGTCCGATCGCGCGGAACAAGAGTTTTTTCTTTTTCAATTACGAAGGGCTGCGGCATACAAAGTCCATAGCCATGATTGACACCGTGCCCACCGCGGACGAAGTCGCCGGTGACTTTGGTATGGCCGGCGTCACGATTTATAACCCGTTCAGCTCGCATCCCAACCCGAACTTTGACGCCACGAAGCCCGTCAGCCCCGGCAATCCACAAGTCATTCGCGATCCGTTTCCCGGCAACGTCATTCCGCAGAGCTTGATCGATCCGAAAGCTCGGCAGTTCTTACGTCAATACATCCCTCGTCCTAACATGGGCATGGGCATGAATGGCTGCGGCATGACGATGATGGGAGTGCCGCAAGTAGTTGGCGGCGGCGCGGACTGCAACAACTATCTCGATGTGCGGAACGAACACCACGTCACCGATCAGGCCACGATTCGGTTTGATCAGACGCTCAAACGAGGAGACAGTTTGTTTGCGCGCTATTCGTTTAGCAGCGAACGCGGTTTCATGCCGCAGAACCTGCCGGGTTTTGGCGCCATTCACGACAACCTGTCCCAGAACGGCACTGTTGGATGGAATCACATCTTCAGTTCCAGGCTGGTCAACATGGCCACGATTACGGCTTCGCGGTTGGCGATGCATCGCACTTCCGAGAACAGTTTCTCCAACGACATCGTCTCTCAGCTTGGAATCACGGGAATTGGCTTTGGCGGCAAGGGCGCATTTGGCGCTCCCTGGTTCGCCGTGCAAGGTTACTCAGGCATGGGCGACACCTTTATCGCCACGCCCATGCACGCCTGGGACACGATTTTGGAAGCGCGCGATTCACTGGCCTGGCAGCGCGGACGCCACAGTCTCAAGTTCGGAGTTAGTTATCGAAATTTCATATGGCCGATGTGGGGCTTCTTTCAAAACCGTGGCTACTACCAATTCACGAACGGCTTCACCACTCGCACGGCAACGAACGATGGCACCGGCTCGGCGCTCGCCAGTTTCCTGCTCGGCCTGCCGGCGGTGAAGCAACGCCAGGCGGGTATTCCTCAGATGCAACTGCGGCAGTGGTACGCGGACGCTTTCGTCCAGGACAGCTTTCAAATGACCCGTAACACGACAATTCAAATCGGGTTGCGTTATGAATACATGAGTCCATTGAAGGACATTCGTTTTGCTAATACCAATCTCGTGTTCAAGGACGGTGTGCCCTTTGTTTTTATCGGCGGACAACAGGGCTATCCTGAAGGGCT
>DATHHW010000056.1:0-32204 GCA_035317005.1 Pyrinomonadaceae bacterium
TCGCGCCGCGGCCCGTGCGGCGGCCCTGCTGCACGACGTCGGCCATGGTCCTTCTCGCACGCGATGGAGAAGGTCCTGGGTGTCCGTCACGAACAGTTGACTATGCAGGCCGTGACGTCAACCGAGACGTCCCTCTGCAAAGCACTACAATCATATTCAGCAGAACTGCCGGAACGCGTGGCTTCGATAATCGAAGGTACGTTCAAGCCGGCGGCGTTGGCTCAACTGGTCTCATCTCAGCTTGACGTAGATCGAATGGATTATCTTTTGCGCGACTCACTCATGACGGGGGCGAAGTATGGTCTGTACGATCTCGAATGGATCATCAATGCGCTTCAGATCGACGAGCAAGGCGATCGTATTTATGTCGCCGCCCGCGGAGTCTATGCAGTCGAAGAATATTTACAGGCGCGCTACTACATGTTTCGACAGGTTTACTTCCATCGGACTCTGCGATCGGCTGAAGCAGTACTCAGGTCCGCCTTGCGCCGGGCGCTCGAGTTGGATGAGAAAGGCGAGCCCGTCTGGTGTGCGCCCGGCACGTCTTTTGAAAAGATCCTGCAGCGACAGGAACTGAGCATCACAGAGCATCTCGAGATGGACGACTCCGATGTCATCTTCCACATGAAGCAGTGGCAACGTTCGGGCGATCCCGTGCTAAAGGATTTAAGCCAACGTTTCGTCGGTCGCCGGCTTTTCAAAGCTATCGATCTCGACATGCCTGAGCCTGAACGGAAACAGTTTCTGGACGCTGCGCGCGCCGTAGTCGTCGCAGGCGGCTTCATGCCCGAATACTATTTCATCGAAGATCACGCCAGCGACGTTCCCTACTACGGCTACTACACGCCCGAAGGCGTCGAGCCGCGCACGCGTATCTATGTCGAGGACGGCTATGCGCATCCGCGGCTGCGCGAAATCAGTGAGGTCAGTGAAGCCGTGCGCGGTTTGGGGCGCGGTTATGAGCTGCATCGAATCTGTTTCCCGGCGGAAGTGAAAGAAGAGGTCTACCGCCTTTACCACAGCGTGACTCCCGCCCCTCACGCCGTCGCGAATCGTAGCAGTTAAGGTCGCAATTAGTTTTTGAGTTGGCGCTTCTTTTCGTGCGGTTTCGTGTGATTTCGTGGATCGAGTCTCTGCCGGGGAAGACGATCCACGAAGTCACACGAAGAATCACGAAACAGAAGTCATCTTCCCTGATTTCTATCATTCATGAACGTGCGAACCCAGCTGCTAGTGTTGTCCTTTTGCCTGCCGCTGCTCGCTTCGGCGGCCGTTGCCCAAGCCCAACAGTCCCGGCCGACCAGTCTCGCAGTGCTTGATTTCGGGAAAGATCCGACCGGTTTACGCGCCGCCGCGGTAATCCGCGAAACCCTGCACTCCAAAGAAGAGCCGCGCGAGTTCACTGTCATCGATCGGGATCAAGCAGGCGCCGCTGGCCTCGGCGCGGGCTTCGCAGGATTACTGAACCTGACGATTCAGCAAGCGCGCGATATTGGGTCCGCAATGGGCTGCGACTTTTACTTGCTCGGTGAAGCGCAGACGCTCAGAAGATCTCCCTCGATCGAACCCGTCTATTACGAATCCTACGCGACGGTTTTTCTCGTCAGCGCTCGCACCGGAAAGTTGGTCCTTTGGGAAAGGCCCGCGGTGCAACGCGCTGCTCCGGTGGAAGCTGAGAAGGCGTTACTCGCGATCTTGTCTTCCGATGAAACTCGTCAACGTTACTTAATGACAATACGACGCGCGCAGGAAGATGAACGCGCCGCACGAGTAATCGCCGTTGAAGGCGGTGCTCAGATCATCGAAGTAATGACCGATGATGACAGCGACCAAAACCAGGAAGTTCGCGCACCTCGCCCTTATCGCCGTCTGAAACCGCCATATCCGGAAACCGCTGCGCGCGCTGAAGTAGAAGCCACCGTCGACGTGCTGGTTGATATTGACGCGCGCGGTGAAGTTGGACGCGTCGAGATAATTCGCTGGGCCGGATACGGTTTGGATCAGTCAGTCATCGACACGGTAAAGCAGATGCACTTCTTCCCCGCCCAACGCGACGGCGTGGCGATTCCCATGCGCGTGCTGCTGCGTTACAAGTTCCGCAAGCCACCGGTACAGAACCGCTCGCAGTAGCTCCTTCTCTAACGACTGAATTTGTCCCTGTGACGACTAAATCTGTTCCCGTGACGACTAAATCTGCTCCCGTGACGACTAAATTTGCTCCTGTGCGACTGAATCTGCTCCCGTGACGACTGAACTTGCTCCCGTGACGACTGAATTTGCTCCTGTGACGACTGAATTTGCTCCTGTGCGACTGAACTTTACTCCTGTGACGACTAAATCTGCTGCTGTGTCGACTAAATCTGCTCCTGCGACGACTAAATCTGCTGCTGTGTCGAGTATTTTTGCGCCGATTTTGACTGAAATTCCTCAAATATTCGCTGGCATCAGAGCATTGTCAGTGGGCACGATTTCGCAGAAAACTCTTTGTTTGCCGGATTTGCAGGAAAAGATCGGTTGAATCCGACCCGTCCCGGCGGTGGTGGGAGGACGGCGGAGGTGACTCCGCCTCCTACCCGATTTTCTGCAACGTGGCTAATGCGCGCGGGCGTGGCCAGGCCTTCAGCCCGGGGCGCGTGAAAGTGCTAATCCGAGAACTTCATTTCGCTTGGACCTGCACGCGCAATTCTATGTCCATCAGCGCATGAGCCATTCCGGACTCAGCGCTCACCGCGTTATCTCTGTGACCAGTTACAGGTACAGCTATTTGAATCCCACCAGCCACCTGAGTTGTAACACCACTGTTCATCGTTCGGATCGCATGTCGGCGGCGGTGGCGGTGGCGGCGGCGGATCATACGGCAAGCTGAATGACCCATCACACCGAGGGAGATCAAGACCGAAGTAGTTGCACCGCCCTGGAGCGGTGGCGCTGCTGGGAGGAGGTAACTTGCAGACGATACCTTGATAAGCATAGGTTCCGTCCGGAGGAAACTGGAAACCTGCCGGATCGCCTGGGCCATTCCGGCCATACCAAAAGCCGCGCGATTGGCTGTACCACTGACCCATCTTTGTAGTGAACTGATTATTGGGGTCCGCGCTGGTTGGATAGACATAGCCCGCGGGTCCATTGAAATAGTACCCGCTGCCATGCTCAGCATAGTAGGTAGAAAGATAGGTATAGGATCTGGCTCCCTGGAAGACTGTCCATTGATATAACGGAACGAGTCCCGTGGAAGGGGCTGGAGTGTAGCCCTCGTCCACCCTGGGGTAGATTCCGGCTGATCCACAACATCCATTGGGTCCCGAACTAAATGGTCCCTGATAGGTATAGCCTGCATTCACGCCGATGCTGTACCAGGGAATATAGACGTAGCCATTCGTGCCATTCATGTAGAATTGATAAAGCTCGTAAGGTGGGTAGTATCTCTGTTGTTGTCCACTAGCACCAGTTGGAACGGCGAAATTGGCAACCAGCAGAATTACTAGAAAAAACAGAAAGCGCACTAAGTGTTTTCGCATGATTTTCTCCGATGGTTAGCTGCGGTTATGGGTGGGCAGGTTGATGCTTCCGTTCCAATCGGAGAAATGGTTCGGTCGTGGCGGCTGCCGCGCCACGATGAGGTGAATTGACTACGAGCGACACTAAGAGCCGGGACTCTCCAAAATCCTAGTGTGTCTTACAATTTAGGGGGGTGCGGAGAGTAGCACAGGTTGACGGCGGACAGATGTTGTATTTCGTTTGCAAAGACGTTCAGTGAACTAAAGAAAGAGGGTCTAGCAAGCAATCGCTCAAAAGTCGCTGAAGCATGTTCGACCTCGTTGAATAGTCGCGGAAAGCAACTTCAGCCAAGTTGTGCGGGTATTCATGCATTCGGTCTGCGAAATCCCAGGCAAACCCCAAGGCTTATGGATCGGTAATCTATGCCACCTTACTCTCACGACGCTCCCGTTTTGTTTTCCGCTCTAAAAAAGGCACTCCTGTGGGCCGCCCTGAAGTCGACCTTTGTGCAAAAAGTTGTGTCTCAACGTCACGATTCGCGGGTTGCGATTCTTATCACCCGAGGAAATACCGAACGCGGTTACGTAAACTACCCCGTGTTATCATCCGTTTTGATCGCGCAGAGGGCGTGAATCCGAAATCATGCTTTATCTTTCGCAGGTACTCGGTCGGCCTATCCTCGACCTTGACGGTGAGCGTGTGGCAACGCTCCGCGATGTCATTGTTAGGCTGGGCGAAGACGAACATCCGCCGGTAGCGGGTTTCGTCGCGCGCTATCGCCGGCGCGATTTTTTCATGTCGCGTTGGCGCATCTCACACTTCGGTGAGGACGGCGTCCGTTTGAAATCAGACATTCTGGACCTGCGCCCATTCATGCGACGAGACGGTGAGGTCCTGCTGGCGCGCGATGTGCTCGACAAACAACTGGTTGACGTGGATGGCAAGCGCGTGGTGCGCGTCAACGATGTGCAGATCATCGAAGCCGCAAACGAATGGCGCGTAACCGGTGCCGATGTCAGCATCTTCGGATTGTGGCGGCGACTCGCCCCCGGCGTCCTGCGCAGCGGCAAACCCGTCGAAGTGATCGATTGGGCCGACGTGGGTTACCTCGCGACCGATGCCGCCACCGTGCAGTTGAAATCGTCGCGCGGGAAACTGGCGCGCCTGCATCCGGTGGAAATCGCGCGGCTCGCGGAAGCTCTCTCCTACCAGCACGGCGCGGAAATCGTCGAATCGCTCGACGACGAAACGGCCGCCGAAACACTGGAAGAGATGGCCGCCGAGCGTCAGGCGCAGATTATCGGCGAGATGGATGAAGAACGCGCGGCCGACATCCTGGAACATATGTCGCCGGACGAAGCGGCGGACGTGCTGGGCGATCTTCCGGAAGAGAAAGCGGAAGACCTGCTCAACCTAATGGAAGGTGAAGAGCAAAACGACGTGGCTGAACTCCTGCCTTACGCCGATGACAGCGCCGGCGGATTGATGACGACTGAGTTCGTAACTCTCCCGCGTGATTTGACGGTCGGCGAAGCCCTCGCGCGTCTGCGTGAGATGGCCGAAACGCCGAACATGATTTATTACCTGTACGTCGTAGCCGCGGAAAACTCCTGGAAGCTCGAGGGAGTGATCGCGTTGCGCAGTTTGATTCTGTCTGACTCGTCCGCGCCGCTCGAGCGCGTCATGCGCAGCGTTCTGCAAGCTGCGCATCCGGACGATGGCGCCGCTGAAGTGGCCCAGAAGATTGCTGAGTATAATCTCCTCGCACTTCCGGTGGTCGATGACGCTGGCGATATTCTCGGCATCGTAACGGTTGATGATGCGATCGAACTTCTGCTGCCAAAAGGTTGGCGGCAGAGACTGCCGAAGTTATTGGGATAGCTGCTGTTTAATCTTGTTGGTATTGCCATTATTCCCATTGGAATTGCCGTTATTCCGACTGGAATTGTCGCTGTGTCGATTGACTTAGGAGCTGTGCCGATTGACATAGGAGCTCTGCCGATTGACATAGGAACTCTGCCGATTGGAATTGCGGCTATTCCGATTGGTTTTGCCGCAATTCCGATTGGTTTTGTCGCAATTCCTGTTTGTTTGGTGGCTGCGCCAACCGGAATTGGGGCTGTGCCGACAGGAATTATGGCGGTGCCGGTAGATTCGGCGGGGTAAGTGCCCTTTGATAGCGGTGTTCAGAGTACCGACTTCAGTCGGGCTTTTCTTAAGCGAGAAAGAACCCAACTAAAGTTGGTACTCTAAACGCCCTTAGGTTAAGACACCTCCAAAAGCTAATGACTGAGGACCCTCCAAGTGCCAGAGCAACGTCCAGACGTGCGCGATGCGGGACGCCGGCTTTTGCGGCGCAGTGCCCAGGGTGTGCGTCGCACCGTGGCCCGGCGACCGCGAGTGTTTGTGTACTTTGCCATCCTCGGCCCGGGCGTGATCACCGCGTGCGCGGGAAATGATGCGGGCGGGATCGCCACGTTCGCCTCGGTCGGCGCCGATTACGGATACAAACTTCTCTGGCTCTTAATTCCGCTTACATTTAGTCTTGGCATCGTTCAGGAAATGTGCGCCCGCATGGGCGTCGTTACCGGCAAAGGTCTGTCTGACCTGGTTCGCGAACGCTTTGGCGTGCGCTGGACTGCGTTCATCATGCTGGCGCTGCTCGTCGCCAACGGCGGCGTCACCGTCTCAGAGTTTGTCGGCATCGCAGCCGCGATGGAACTGCTGGGAGTCCCGCGTTACGTTTCAGTCCCAATCGCGGCGATCGCCATCTGGTGGCTCGTCGTCAAAGGAACGTATCAGAGAGTTGAGCGCGTGTTTCTCGCCATGTCTCTGGTCTTTCTGGCGTACGTGGTCTCTGCTTTTCTGGCCCATCCTCCCTGGGCGACCGTCGCCGTCGAGCTGGTCCATCCGCATTTTGAACTGACTCCGGTATACCTCCTTAGTTTTGTCGCCATCATTGGCACGACTATTTCGCCGTACATGCAGGTCTTCATTCAATCCTCGGTCGTCGAAAAGGGAGTTCGTTTGGAGAACTACCGCATGATCCGCAGCGACGTTTGGATCGGAACTGTATTCGCCATCCTGATTGTCTTCTTCATCGTCGTTTCAACTGCGGCGACGCTACATGTGCACGGCGAACACGTTGATTCGGCCCAACAAGCCGCCCGCGCCCTGCGACCGCTCGCCGGACCTTATGCGGAAATGCTCTTTGCGGTCGGATTGTTCGGAGCTTCAATGCTCGCGGCCGGCGTCTTGCCCCTGGCGACGGCCTATTCAATCAGCGAAGCGTTCGGATTCGAGAAGGGCGTCTCCAGCAGCTTTCGCGAGGCGCCAATCTTCATCGGCGTCTTCACGTTCCTGGTCGCGGTAGGCGCATTCATCGCGATGATGCCTGGCTTGCCCTTAATTCAAGTATTGATCGTGACGCAGGTCATCAACGGGATGCTCTTGCCGGTGATCCTGATTGCCATTTTGCGGCTGGTTAACAACCGCGAGTTAATGGGCGCACACGTGAATGGAAGGCTGTACAATTTCGCTGCCTGGCTGACCACGATAGTTGTTTCCGCACTGTCGATACTACTCATCTTGGTGACGTTGTTTCCGCACATTTTGTCTCGCGCGGGGTGATCTCCGCCGGTTGCGCTTTCGAGATCGCCAGTCTCAATCGAAATTTTCCAGAGTCAATGCATTTCGGATTTCACTCTCGCCAAGGAGGAAATTTGGTGGTAAAAGTACGTTCGCTCGCTAAGCCTTTCGGATTCAAGGACTGAGTAACTGCATGGCGGTTCGTAGCCCAAGTCATAAGAACAGATTTTTCCTCTTCATTTTCGCTACTGTGGTGGTGGCGCTCGCCCTCTATTTGTTTTATCACTTCGAGGATGCCCTCAGCGCGGCCCTCAATCTAAGGATGAGTGCCGAGGCCGCGAAAGACAGCCTGATCAGGATTCCCCAACTCATCCTGTGGTCCATGCTCGCCTTTCTGGGTGTGCGGGCCCTGAGCACCCTTATCTTTGACCTCTTGTTCCGGATTCGCCGCGGCCATGAAGCGCCCACGCTTATTCGCAATATCTTTTCGCTCGTAGTCTTCACGATCCTGTTCATTCTGATCTTCAATCACATTTACAGAGAGATAAACCTCGGTGCGCTTTTTACAACGTCCGCAATCTTCGGCGTAATCATCGGTCTCGCGTTGCAGGACACGCTGGGAAATTTCTTTGCCGGCATTTCCCTCCACGCCGATCGCCCCTTCCAGGTTGGCGACGTGATCGTCGTCGGCCAGCAGAAACACACCGGAGTGATCGAAAGTATTACGTGGCGCGCTATCAAGATTCGCACCTTCCAAAATCACATCGTCCTGGTCAGCAACAGTAATGCGGCGCGCGAAGCGATCGAAGTCTGCCCGCGCGATAACTTAAACGCGCGCGTCGTCTTCTTTGGCACGCTCTACACTGATTCACCAGCCAAGACAATTCATGTCGTTCGCGAAGCGGTCCGTGACGCCGATAACGTGTCGGAAAAGATTACGCCGGTCGTGCGCATCAGAAACCTGGGCGACTTTTCGATCGAATGGGAAGTTAAGTACTGGCTCGAGGATTATGCCAGGCACCACGACACCGATGCCCTGGTGCGCCAGCGAGTTTGGTACGCACTGCGGAGAAGCGGTCTGACCTTCCCTTTCCCAACGCACACCCTTCACCTCGAACGCAAAGCGATCACCAGACCCGTGACCGCTGAAGAACAGATCGCCGACCGCTTGTCGGCCGTCGATGTCTTCGCGCCTCTTTCGACTGAGGAGTTGCGACAACTGGCAACCGCGACCGTGGGACACGTCTTCGCGCCCAGCGAGACCTTGATTCGCGCGGGCGATGAAGGCTCTTCAATGTTCGTCGTGCACAACGGCCGGGTAGCGGTCCAGGTCGCGGACAAGAGTGGACCCCGAACCGTCGCAGTCTTGAGCGAAGGAAACTTCTTTGGCGAGATGGCCCTCTTCACTGGCGAGCCGCGGACCGCCAACGTCGTGGCGCTGGAAGAAACCGAAGTGCTCGAGATTGGCCACGCCGCCATGAAACACCTCTTCGAGACCAACCCCAGCCTGGCCGAGTCAATCAGTTGGACTATCGCTGAGCGCCAGGCTGACCTGGCAGCGGGTTCGTTGCAGGCCTCGCAAGCCAGCATCCAGGAATCCGCCGGAGTGCTCGCTTCCATCAAGCGCTTTTTCGGCTTGCGCTAGCGAATGATAAGGCCCATCTTCCTTCCCCTACCTGACCGCCTGAGCAACCTCTTCATTCAATCTACAGGCCTAAAATCGGCCGCCTGGGGACTTTGTGGAAGACTTGACAGGAAGAGACTCAGCCTTTATTATCTCTCCATACTCATGGCCGGCTGCGATGTACATGCGGACGTGCTCTGAGTAAAAGAGCTATTCAGAATTCAGGAGGTTTGGTTATGAGTATTACTCGTTACGATCCGTTTCGCGATCTGCGAACTCTGCAGGACGAAGTGAATCGCCTTTTCACTGGGAACGCGGCCCGCTCGTTTGACGACGAAGGAATCGCCCGCGGATCCTGGAGTCCCAACGTGGACATCTACGAGAACAAGGATCAGATCGTGCTCGAGGCAGAGTTGCCCGGCATGAAACGCGAGGATTTCGATCTGTCGGTGGAAAACAACGTGATCACGCTCCGCGGTGAGCGCCACTTTGAAAAGAAGGAAGACACCGACAACTATCATCGGGTAGAGCGGGCTTACGGTAGTTTCGTCCGTTCCTTCACTCTGCCGAATACAGTTTCGAGCGAGGGTGCGACCGCCGATTATCGTAATGGTGTTCTGCGAGTCACGCTGCCAAAGCGCGCGGAAACGAAAGCCCGCCGCATTGAGATCAAAGGCGAAGGCGAGGAGTCTGCCAAGACGATTGAGGCGAAGGCCGAGACCGCCAAAGCCGCAACCAAGTGATCGTTTTGCTTTGAGCATAGCAGCGGGGCAACTGGTTTCCGGCCAGTCGCCCCGCTTGCTTTCAACCAGGGAGATTTTGTAGTTAACTTTCTTATGCGTTTGGACAAATTCACACTTCGAGGTCAGGAAGCCATCCAGGCGGGGATCGAACTCGCTGAACGCAATCAAAACCAGCAGGTCGAGCCGGAGCACGTTCTCTGCGCGATGCTCGAACAGCCGGAAGGGATTGTGCGCCCGCTGCTCGGCAAGCTCGGCGCGAACGTTCAGGTGGTGCTCAACGATTGCCAGGCGGCCGTCGCCCGCTTTCCGCGGGTCCAGGGTGGCCAGCAGTATTTTAGTCCTCGCTTAAACCAAATATTTACCGCGGCGGAAAAGCAAGCTGAGAAGATGCAGGACGAGTACATCTCGACTGAGCATCTGTTGCTGGCGATTGCCGATGAGAAGGATGGGGCAGCCGGAAAGCTTCTGCGTCAGCACGGAGTGAATCGCGACGATCTGCTGAAAGCGATCGAGCAAACGCGCGGTGGCGCCCGCATCACCGATCAAAATGCCGAATCAAATTATCAGGCGTTGGCAAAGTACGCGCGCGACCTCACCGATCTGGCGCGCAAAGGCAAACTTGATCCGGTCATCGGCCGCGACGCTGAAATCCGGCGCACGATTCAGGTACTTTCTCGCCGCACCAAAAACAATCCCGTGCTCATCGGAGAGCCCGGCGTGGGCAAGACCGCGATCGTCGAAGGACTGGCTCAACGCATAGTTTCGGGCGATGTACCCGAGACGTTGCGCAACAAGCGCCTGGTTGGGTTGGATCTCGGCTCGATGTTGGCCGGCGCGAAATATCGCGGCGAGTTCGAGGACCGTCTGAAAGCGGTGCTGAAGGAGATCGAGAGCGCCCAGGGCCAGATCATTCTGTTTATCGACGAATTGCACACCCTGGTCGGAGCCGGCGCGGCCGAAGGGGCGATCGATGCTTCGAACATGTTGAAGCCGGCGTTGGCCCGTGGCGAGCTTCGTTGTGTGGGCGCCACCACCTTGAACGAATACAAGAAGTACATCGAAAAGGATGCCGCGCTCGAGCGTCGTTTTCAACAAATATACGTTGGCGAACCGACGGTTGAAGATACCATCGCCATCCTGCGTGGCCTGAAGGAACGCTATGAAGTTCACCACGGCGTTCGCATCAAGGACTCGGCGATCGTCGCCGCAGCCACCCTTTCAAATCGGTACATCACCGATCGCTTTCTGCCTGACAAGGCCATCGATCTGATTGACGAGGCCGCCTCGCGTTTGCGAATTGAAATCGACTCGCTGCCACAGGAAATCGACCAGGTCCAGCGGGAAACGATGCAGCTCGAAATTGAGCACCAGGCCCTGCAACGGGAAGAAGATGAGCGCTCGAAGAGCCGCCTTCGCGAGATCGAAAAAAAGATTGCCGACTTAAAAGAAAAGTCTTCAGGCATGAAGGCCAAGTGGCAGTCTGAGAAAGAAGCGATCGAGCGCATGCGCACCGCCAAGGCTGAGCTGGAACAACTGCGTCTGCAACTTGATCAAGCCCGCAATGCCGGTGATCTGGCCAGGGCTTCTGAGATTCAGTACGGCCAGATTCCGGAGCTGGAGAGAAAGTTCGAGATGGAGCAGGCCCAGTTGGCCCAGATCCAGACTGACGGCGTCACCCTAAAAGAGGAAGTTGACGAGGAAGACGTCGCTGAGGTGGTAGCAAAATGGACGGGCGTGCCGGTTTCAAAAATGCTCGAAGGCGAGATGCAGAAGCTGCTGACGATGGAAGATCGTCTGCGGCAGCGCGTTATTGGTCAGGACGAAGCTCTCGAGGCGGTGGCTAACGCCGTGCGCCGAGCCCGCGCTGGCCTGCAGGACCTCAATCGTCCCGTTGGTTCGTTTATCTTCTTAGGACCGACCGGCGTCGGCAAGACCGAAACGGCTCGGGCGTTGGCGGAATTCTTGTTTGACGATGAACGCTCGATGATCCGACTGGACATGTCAGAGTATATGGAGAAGCATGCCGTGGCCCGTATGATCGGCGCGCCGCCGGGGTACGTAGGTTACGAGGAAGGCGGACAGCTAACCGAAGCGGTGCGACGGCGTCCCTACAGCGTCGTTCTTTTCGATGAGATCGAAAAAGCGCATCCGGATGTCTTCAATTTGCTGCTGCAAATCCTCGACGACGGCCGGCTGACCGATTCGAAAGGCCGCACGGTAGATTTCAAGAATACCGTCCTAATCATGACTTCGAATCTCGGTTCGCGCGAGATGCAGGAAGTCAGCGAGGACGAAAAGCAAGTGCGCGAAGCCGTGATCCAGATCCTGCGCGAACATTTCAAGCCGGAGTTTCTTAATCGCATCGACGACATCGTCATTTTCCACCGGCTGTCACGCGAGCAAATCACCCAGATTATCGATGTCCAGCTCGAGCGTCTGCGGGCGATGCTCCATGAACGCAACATTTCTTTAGAACTACAAGACTCGGCCAGGGAATTGTTGGCCCGCGAAGGTTACGACCCTAATTTTGGCGCTCGGCCGTTAAAGCGGGCGATTCAAACCTTGATTCAGAATCCGCTGGCGATGAAACTCTTGCGCGGAGAAATCTCGCCGGGACAGACCGTGATCGTATCGGCTCGTGACGGTGAGATGGAATTCACGACCGATGTAGCGGCTGCGGCCGCATGAACTGAGGCGAAACGGGATGGTTTCAGAAATGTTCCCTGCTGGCAAGGTATTTGCGTAGAATAGGGGCAGAGAGATTCTTGTTGCACTGAAACGCAACGACGAATATGCTCTCCACATCAAAGTGGTGCGTGCCTGACGGAATTTCGGGCACTCTGAAACGGACGGCGCTGGCGTTAGCAAAAGCAGTTAGGAATGAGAATGGCCGATTTGGAAGCATACAAAGATAAGTTCGGGGAGAGCGGACAACGCGTATTGCAGAACGCTCTGAGCGAGTCGAGGCGGCGCGATCAAAATTATATTGCCGTCGAACACATCATCAGTGGCCTTGCTAAGGAGGAACCTGACCTCTTTAATTCGACCATTCGCAGCCTTGCTCTCGATCCCGTCCTGGTGTCCAGGGCCATCGATAAGCGTTTGGACAACACGCGCCAGCACGTCGGTAAAGGATTCAGGATAGCGCCAGACACGACTGACCTTTTCAAACGAGCAATGGAGCGCGCTCGTTCGCGCGGACGCAAGACGATCGAAGCCACCGACATCTTCGATGTGCTTTCGAATTACGACAGCCTCTTTGTCGAAGTGCTCCTCAATCTGGGCGCGACGCCCGAAGCGGTCGTCGAGCATGTCCGGACCAACGTCAACGAACGCGAGCAACAGGAAGAGCAGTATCGCAAGAAGTTCGAGCTGCCCCCTTACTTGAAGCACTTTGGGGTTTCGTTGAATCGCATGGCCCGGGCCGACAAGATTCCGCCCACCATCGGACGCGAAAAAGAGATTCAGCAGATCATCGAGATTCTCTGTCACCGCGAGCGCGCCAACTCACCGATGCTGGTCGGCGAGCCGGGCGTGGGCAAGACGGCCGTGGTCGAAGGCCTGGCGCGCATGATCGAACTCGAGCCGCAGAAGGTGCCGGCGCGTCTGCGCAACTCGCATGTAGTGCAACTGCAAATGGGCGGTATTGTGGCCGGCACCATGTTGCGCGGCATGTTCGAAGAACGCATCAAAGGCATCATCGACGAAGTCAAAGAGCGCGACAACATGATTCTCTTCATCGACGAGGCCCACACGATCATCGGCGCGGGCGCTGCCCTGGGAACCTCTTCGGATGCAGCGAACATGTTCAAGTCGGCGTTGTCCAAAGGCGAGTTGCGGATCCTCGGCGCCACGACGCTCACCGAGTACAAAGAGTACATCGCCGAAGACGAAGCCCTGGCGCGACGTTTCCGTTTGGTCAAGGTTGACGAGCCGACGATTGGCGAGACACGCGAGATTCTGCTGGGCGTGCGGCCGCGACTCGAACGTAACTATTCAGTTCAGATCTCCGATGAAGCCATTAATACCGCGTTGGAAATGGCGCCGAAGTATATTCGCAACCTGCACCTGCCGGATAAAGCCATCGGCTGGCTCGACACTGCCTCGGTAAAAGTGGAGATCAACGAGCCGCATACCATGATCGTCAGACCAGAGCATGTGATCGACGTGATCTCGCAGGAATCGCGCATCCCGCGCGACATGATCTTTCGCGACACGAGTGATCGCTTCGCTTTGACTGAAGTGCAATTGTCCGAGCGCGTCATTGGCCAGAAGGAAGCTATCAAAGCTGTGGCCCAACGGCTGCGGCTGAACAAAGGGCCTTTGAAGGAGTCGCACTATAAGCCGGACGGCGTTCTGCTTTTCCTCGGCCCGACCGGTGTCGGCAAGACCGAGTTGGCGAAGGCAGTGGCCGAGTTCATGTTCGGCGACGATCACAAGATGGTCCGCCTCGACATGTCGGAGTATGGCGACGGCACGATTGGCATTGAGAAACTAATCGGCATGCCGCGTGGCATCGTTGGATCTGAACGTGGCGGAATCCTTACTGAACAGCTAAGAGAGAACCCATACACGGTTTTGCTGCTCGATGAAGTTGAAAAAGCTTCACCATACCTGATGAACATTTTCCTCCAGGCTTTCGACGAAGGCTGGTTGACTGACGGCCGCGGCCGACGCGTCTATCTTTCCGATGCGATCGTGATCATGACCTCGAACCTGGGTTCGGACAGCTTCAAGAAATATGAAAAGCCTTTGGGCTTTGGCACGAAGACGGCGAGCGACTTCCGGGCCATTAAGAACGAGGTGATGAAAGCCGCCGAGATGCGCTTTTCACCTGAGTTCCGCAATCGCATCGACGAGATCGTGGTGTTCGCTCCGCTTACCATGGACGAGGTGAAGCAGATCGCGCAAATCTATCTCGAGAAGACCAGGCGCCAGATGAAGAGCCAGGGCAAATCATTTCAGACTACGGATGCGGCTCTCTCCCTGATAACTGAAAAGGGCTTTAGCATGCAATACGGGGCGCGCTTCCTGAAACGCTTCATCGACGAGAGAGTGAAGCTGCCGATCACCACGATGTGGAAAGACGGATCGAATTTCATCGTCGACGTTGAAGACGGAGAAGTGGTTACGAAAATTGCCGATGCTACGGACCGCATCTCCGTTTGAATCGAGTTTCAAAACAGTGTGGATTAGGGCCTCAAATTTCTGATTGAGGCTCTTTTCTTCTTGCTCCTTTCGCTTTCGAGTCGCCAATGCGAAGATCGCTCGTCAGCAAACTCCCCTCCGCTAGTCTGTTCCTGGTGTTCGCGGCGTTCGCCTGCGTGGCCCAAACTGAAAAGCCGAGTCCCACTCCAGCCGACGATAAGGCCGAGAAGATCGTACAGAAAGCACTCCAGGCGATGGGCGGCGATCGTTACCTGAACGTTAAGACCGTAATTGGTCGTGGATTCTTCACCGACTACCGCGACGGCGTGTCGGGGATTCCGCAGCGCTTCGTCGATTACATAGTTTACCCGGACAAAGAGCGCACCGAATTCAGCGGCGGCGGTCAGCGTCTGATTCAAACAAATACTCGCAACACCGGCTGGATCTATGACGGCGCAGCCCTCACGCTTAAAGACCAAACCGCCGAGCAGTTGGAAGATTTCCGGCTTTCCACCCGCACCGGGTTGGAGGCGCTGCTGCGCGGCGGCTGGCGTACTGCTGGCGCTAAATTAACCTACGCGGGTCGGCGTGAAGCAGGCTTGGCGCGCCGCAACGAAACTGTGCGGCTTACCTACCCGGATGGTTTCTGGATCGAATACGAGTTCGCTGCCGACGATGGCATGCCCACGAAAGTTCTCTACCAGCGCAAACAGAAAAAACCTGACAGCGAAGAGACGGAAGAAGTGCCCGAAGAAGATCGGATCTACAAACCAATCACCATCGACGGCATCGTCGCCCCATACGTCATCGATCATTTCCGCAGCGGCCTCCAAACCAGCCGCATCAATTACGAAACAGTAGAGTTCAACAAGAAGATTGCCGACTCGCTGTTTGCCAAGCCGGCGAGTTTTAAAGCTGTGAAGTAACCCTCAGGTTTCGCCTCCTCCTCTTCCGGTGCTCAGAAAACCAAAATCGACTCTTTGGTTGTGCCTTCGCATAGGGCTAAGAATGTATTGCGACATCGAGCAATGCGTTTTCATAACATTATAAGCTAGCATTCTGATAGACTTCCCAGTCAACGATGGCTTGGGAGGATAAATGGCAATCTACGCGATATGGAATAACAAAGGCGGAGTTGGAAAGAGCTATCTCACTTTCCAGATAGCGACGGAATACGCACGAATTCATCCGGAAAAACGAATTCTCGTGCTCGATCTTTGTCCTCAAGCGAATGCATCGGGCATGTTATTAGGAGGTATGGAACGTGGCGAGAGATCTCTTGATGTCTTAAGCAGCAAGACTCCCAGGCAAACCATTTCCGGGTATATGGCTGATCGCATAACAAGTCCGTATGTTAATCCAAGGACCGGTGAGCAGTATGTTATAAATGCCTCGGAACATAATCCCCATAATCCGACCAACCTATTCTTAGTAGCGGGTGACGAGCAACTCGAAATACAAGCGTCCCGCGTGCGTGGCGCTACAGTTCCGGGTCGTGATGACGCGTGGAGAATAGTCCATACATGGATCAGCGACCTCATTGAAGATATTCAACACTCTTGGAATCAGGAGAACTCGACCGTCTTCATTGACTGTAATCCTAGTTTCTCGATATACACGGAACTCGCGATATCTGCATCTGATAGGCTAATGATTCCGTTCTCAGCGGATGGCTCATCGAAACGATCTGTTAGGGCCGTGCTGGCTTTGCTTTACGGAATAACGCGCGTCCCCGGCAGCCTTCAATCTGAGTTTTTTCTAGAGTCTCAACGATTCCGTCTTCCAATTCCAAAAATTTATTGCTACATCGGGAACCGCCTGACTCAGTACATCAGTTCTGCAAAGGCATTCAGAACAGTGGTAAGTGAAATTGGTAATGAAATCTGGTCTGTTTGGAAGAGCGACCCGAACGTCTTCTACATTCACCCTGCCGGCTCACCAAGTCCGGCTGTACGGTCCGGGTTCACCAGAATGTTTCAGTTCGAAATCGTGGATGCCAACACCGCATCGGTGGTGTCCAGTTCTCTAGGAATACCCATAAATCGTCTCACGGCAGGCCTGTATGAAGTGGCTGGAAGAAGGGTGATGGTCAACCAGTCACAACTCGAGAAGCAACAACCAAACATCAAAGAGCTTGTTGAGGCCATCGAGTAGCAGGATTGCTTAACGCCGGGGCCGCTGACTTACCAATCCGAAAAATTTTCCTGAGCACTATTGGAACTTAGAAGCGTTGATATTCACCCGACTCAGAAAGAAAAGTGACGCCCCACCGAGGAGACCAAACAATGCCCCGAATAAATTGGCCACGTCTGATCATTGGCGGCGTCATCGCCACGCTCATCGTCTTTGTCACTGACGGAGTCTTTCACGAGAATGTCGTGTCTGCCGATTGGAAGGCGATCCATGACAATCTGGGAATCCCCGAGGTGAAGCACAGCGGGCTCGGCGTTCTGTACTTCACCGTGTTCGAGTTGGGTCGTGGCCTGGTCGGGATGTTCCTCTATGTGATCATGCGGCCGCAGTTCAGGCCCGGGCCGAAGACGGCGGCGCTGGCGGGCGTAGTGGCGTGGATTGCTTTCTCGGTCACCGGTCCCGCCCAGTTCATTCCGCTGGGATTTTTCTCGAACGCGCTGTGGATAAAAGTGGCCGCGTTCCAGTTGGTCACGTCGATTCTAGCGGGCGTTGCGGGTGCGGCAGTCTATAGAGATGGAAACGCGACGCAGTAGCTCTGGTTTCTGTGGCAGCACCTTACTGCAACTCATTCGGGACAGAGGGTCCTGTCTTATCTTGAGAGATCACCACTCTCCAGTTAAAGCGATCCACGAAAATACACGAAGCGAAAATGGTTTGTTCGTGTCGTTTCGTGTAATTTTGTGGATGGTTCTTGTCGAACCGGGAAAAACCACGAAACCAGAACTAAGACACTACTGATAGATGAAGCCTGGAGTAGCAAAAGATCCCGTGTGTGGGATGACTGTAGATCCGCACCGAGCTGCAGGCTCTTATCAGCATGAAGGACAGAGCAACTACTTTTGCAGCCTCGGCTGTTTGGAAAAGTTTCGCAGTGACCCAAAGCGGTTTCTCCAAAAGGCAGAGAGTCCAACGTCGTCTCTGAACCAGATTTCAACTGCTCAGAGAACTCAACCTGCGGGGGGCAACTACACTTGCCCCATGCACCCGGAAGTGTGCGAGGCCAAAGCAAGATCGTGTCCGAAGTGCGGAATGGCTTTGGAGCCGTCGGTCGCGACCGCGGCCAGGGAGAAGATCGAATACACGTGTCCGATGCATCCACAGATTGTGCGTGACGCGCCCGGCAACTGTCCGATCTGCGGCATGACGCTCGAGCCGCGCGTCGTCACCGGCGAGGAAGAAAATGCCGAACTGATCGACATGAAGCGGCGCTTTTGGATCAGCACTGCTCTGACTCTGCCTCTGCTGCTGCTGGCCATGACCGAGTTCATCCCCGGCGATCCGGTGCGCAGTCTGTTTGCTCCGCGAGTCGTCACGTGGATTTCACTCGGACTTGCTTCGCCGGTTGTGCTCTGGGGTGGTTGGCCGTTCTTTGTGCGCGCCTGGCAGTCGATCGTGAACCGCAGTCTCAACATGTTCACGCTGATTGGACTCGGCATCGGCGTCGCTTACGTGTATAGCGTGATTGCTGCGCTCCTGCCGCAAATCTTTCCCGCTTCGCTTCGTGACGAGATGGGAAACGTGCCGGTCTATTTTGAAGCCGCCGCTGTGATTACCACGCTCGTGCTGCTCGGTCAGGTGCTCGAACTGAAGGCCCGCGGCGCGACCAGTGCGGCGATCAAATCGCTGCTTGGTCTGGCGCCGAAAATGGCACGACGGATGGCCGCCGATGGAAGCGAGCAGGACGTACCGCTTGATCAAGTCACTAAAGGTGACCGCTTGCGCGTTCGTCCCGGGGAGAAGATTCCTGTCGATGGCGTCGTCCTTGAGGGAACAAGCTCGGTAGATGAGTCGATGGTTACCGGGGAGCCAATCCCTGTGGAAAAGCGTGCCGACGATCGGGTAATTGGGGCGACAGTAAACGGCACCGGCTCGCTGGTGATCGAGGCCGAGCGCGTAGGTTCTGAAACTCTGTTGGCGCAGATCGTACAGATGGTCGCGGAAGCGCAACGCAGCCGCGCGCCAATTCAAAAGCTCGCGGATGTCGTGTCTGGCTACTTCGTTCCGGGTGTCATCCTGATCGCGATCATTACCTTCATCGTGTGGGCCGCGCTTGGGCCGGAACCGCGCCTCGCTTACGCGATCATAAATGCCGTTGCGGTACTTATCATCGCTTGTCCCTGTGCACTTGGGCTGGCGACGCCGATGTCGATCATGGTGACCACGGGCAAGGGCGCTCAAGTTGGCGTGCTCTTCAAAAATGCCGAGGCGATTCAGGTGCTTCGTGAGATAGATACTCTCGTGGTCGATAAAACCGGAACGCTTACTGAAGGTAAACCGAAACTGATCACAGTTGCGCCCGGAGACGGATTCAGCGAGCAACTGCTGCTGCGCCTGGCAGCCAGTCTGGAACGCGGCAGCGAACATCCTTTGGCCGCGGCGATTATTTCCGGCGCCGAGGAGCGTAGAGTTGAACTCACGAAAGTGGAAGCGTTTGAATCGATCACGGGCAAAGGTGTCAAAGGAAAAGTTGACGGACATTCAGTGAGTCTGGGCAACCTCAGTTTGCTGGAAGAGCTCGGAATCGATCCCGGCGAACTCGTCGCGCGGGCCGAAAAGTTTCGTGCTGAGGGTCAGACCGTCATGTGCGTTAGCGTCGACGGCAAACCGGCCGGACTGCTCGGCGTTGCCGATCCCATCAAAGCAACGACGCCAGAGGCGATTAAGGAACTGCGCGAACAGGGCATCAGGATAGTGATGCTCACCGGCGACAGTCGCACAACCGCACACGCGGTAGCGAGCAAGCTCAACCTCGACGAGATCGTTGCCGAAGTCTTGCCGAACCAGAAGGCCGAAATCGTGAAGCGACTTCAGAGTGAAGGCCGAAGGGTGGCGATGGCGGGCGATGGCATCAATGACGCTCCGGCGCTGGCCCAGGCCCACGTCGGGATTGCGATGGGAACGGGTACAGACGTCGCGATGCAAAGCGCGGGCGTGACGCTGGTGAAGGGAGACTTGCGCGGAATTCTACGCGCAATTCGTCTGAGCCGGGCGACGATGCGCAACATCAAACAGAACCTTTTCTTCGCTTTCGTCTACAACTCGATAGGCGTGCCGGTGGCCGCGGGTGTCCTTTATCCGTTTTTCGGGATCCTGCTCAGTCCAATGATCGCGGCGGCGGCGATGAGCTTCAGCTCAGTTTCGGTGATCGCGAATGCGCTGCGTTTGCGACGTGCTGTGCTCTGAAGTGGAATTCCTCGCTCGTTAAGGATACGTGCGGCGAGTTGCCACCGACATGGTCATTGGCATTCGGAACGAAACAAATTTCCTGTCCTTCACTGCGGGGAGAAAGATCATCCGGCGCGCGGCTGCCGCCGCTTTCTCGTCCAGTCCATAGCCAAGACCCTGCACAATCTTTACTTCGCCGACAGTTCCATCCGGTCGCAGTTCGACCACCAGCGCCAATTCGCCGCTGATGTTCTTTTTTCGCGACTCTTCGGTCGATTGAAGCGGAACCTGATCCAGGAGGGTGGCTCCACGATCAGGAATCGGAGGCTGATAGGATTGTGCCTGGCCTTCCGCCAATAGGCCAAGAAACTTTTTCGTTTCCTTCTTGCCTCCGATAGTACTTCGCACGGCAGCGCCGGCGCTCCGCAGATCGCTCCACCACCTGGCTTCATACGCGGTGCAGGGAAGAGTCGCTTCAGGTATCTCGCGGCGGCGCAGACCCTCGAGCGCCCGCTTCTCTGCCCGATCGGAGTCGGTCTGTGGTGGTGTAGACTGAGCGAAAACGCCGCTCGTGATTACCAACGACAGGAAAAGAATTTTGCAGCAGGTCGTGAACGTTTGTGCCATGGAAGCTTTCTTTCCTAATAGACTATGGATGATAAGGAAGGCGCCTGAGTTGTCAGCGGACAAAGTCACTTTAGGAACCTGGCTTTGATTTCTTCATGCGAGATCGTCTCGCCCTCAGACTGCTCAAGACCGCGCTCGACTTTCGCCAAGAAGTGGAGACGTTCCATCGCGTCTTCCACCGTCGCATCTTTGGTTGGCTCTTGGATCACTTCGACGGAATCCTTATTCTCCGACATCATTCAGGACCAACCTTCAGCACCATAACGCGCCCGCAGATATGCGATGACTAAGTCTCCCGACTTCCAAGCGCAGTGGCCCTTCCCTACTCGAAGAAGAGCTACCCGTAGGCTCGTATGTCGTCTTCGGTAAAAGTTCGTTCCCAGGAAACTATGTCGCCGACTTTCATTTGTCGTGCCTCTTCCGCGGTGTTGATCTAAAGATGCAAAACGGCTTTGGCGATCGAGAAATATATGACCAAACCCGTAGCGTCAACCAGCGTCGTGATCAGCGGCGCTGACAACACGGCCGGGTCGACGCCGAATCGTTCAGCTACAATCGGAATCAGCGAGCCCACCGCCGTCGCCCAGGTGCAGATCACCAGCACCGTCAGCGCCACCGTAAACGCCAGCGGCATGTGCTGGCCCCAGAGCAACGCCCGGCAAAATGCCACGGCGCCAATCAATACTCCTATGATGATCCCGATACTCATCTCGCGGCCCAACACGCGGAACGCATGCTTTAAGCGGACCTCGCCCAGTGCGATGCTGCGAATGATCGTGGTAGTGGTTTGTGATCCGGCATTGCCGCCAGTACCGATCAAAAGGGGAATGAAGAACGAAAGCGCCACCACCGAAGCCAACTCACTTTCGTAATAACGCAACACGGTCCCGGTGAACGTTTCAGCCACAAAAAGCAGCAATAACCAGCCAATGCGCTTGCGCACGACGCGCAAAATTGGATTGTCGAAGTAAGGCTTGTCCAGTGCGCCCGGTTCAACGCCGGCCATGCGCAGCAGGTCTTCGGTTTGTTCTTCAACCAGCACGTCGATCACATCGTCAACCGTGACAAAGCCAACGACGCTGCCGTCCTTTTCCAAAACCGGCACCGCCAGCAAATTGTACTTCGCAATCTTCTTCGCCACCGCTTCCTGATCGTCCAGCGCGTTGACGGTGATCGGATTGCGTCGCATCACTTCCGTCACCGGCTTTTCCAGATCGGCCATTACCAGATCGCGCAAAGACACGGCTCCCAGCAATTGACCCGAGCCCGGCTCCATCACATAGCAGGCATAGATCGATTCTTTTTCGCGCGCGACCGTGCGGATGTGTTTCAAGGCTTCGCCGACACTCATTGCGGGATTAAGCCGCACAAACTCGGTCGTCATGTTGCCGCCGGCGGTGTGCGCCGGGTATTGCAGCAGACCTTCGAGTTCCTTGCGCATCTCTACGCTAAGTTTGGGCAGGAGCCGGTGCCGCTCGTGCGCGCTCATTCTTTGAATGATGTCGGTGCGCTCGTCGGCCGAGAGTCCTTCGAGGATCTGCGCCGCGCGTTGTGGATCCAGTTGTTCAAGGACAGCCGCGCGACGGCGCATGGTCGGCTGGTCGAAGATCTCGATTGCCCGCGGCACCGGTAGCAACGATACAACCGTCGCGGCTTCGGCCAGCGTCAGTTGATTAAGCAACTCGGCCAGGTCGGCGGCGTCGAGATCGGCAAGTTGTTCGGCAATGCCGACCATGCTCTCGTCGAGCCGCAGATGAATGCGTTCAAGTAGCTTGTGCAGATCTTTTTGCGGCAAGGTCGACCTCCCACTGACGATTAAGGAATCGGCAAACAGATGAACGAGATGACGGCCAGTGTAACAAACTCAGGCCGAGCTTTCGCATGTAATCCCCGGGTTGTAAGCCGACGTGTCAGGACACGACTCATGGCCGCAGATCTTGAAAGCGCCATTGGCGAAAAAGGTCAGAGCTGTGCCGCCGGAGTAGCAGTAGCAAATGCTGGAGTCTGTTGAAGAACTGGCGAACGGGAAGCCTCGCGAAACCGTTTCACAAAGCTCGCAAGGCACCTGCAAAAGGTTACGACGACGAGTTAGACGATCTGGCCGACGCTTCGGAAACCTTGAGCATTACATTTATCCGTCAAAAAGAAATGAGAGTCGACGCGTTGACACACAACGCCTTGCTCAAGAAGTTCGCGATCCTGCTTCGTTGGACCTGCTTACTGGGCACTCTACTATGCTCGGATATCAAGCCGGTCCCTACGGCGTCGTCTCAGCCAGGTTCGATTTGTACTTGGTGTTGGTCTGCCGATCATTCAACTCGATATAGACCCAACTCGGTGGAATCACACTCTCTTCCAATGCAAACCAAATCTTACTAAGGTCTTCGGGTTTGCCAAGGGCGCAAAATCCGTAAAGACGCTTTCCGCGCGAATCATAGATATCGACCCAGGTGCGCGATGACTTCGTGTTAGCGCCGCAAGGCGGCAGAGCGGGTGCGGGGGCAAACATATCCGCCGGATAGGCGGCTTTGTTATCCACGTCGTAGTTGTAGCGGATGAAATGCTTGCCGCCCTGATCGAAAGCTTCTATCCCCATCAAGTAAAGCACGGGGTTCGGCAGCGGGGGCGCTGAAGCGACACGCTGAGTTGCAAGCATTACCAAAACTAAAACCGGGAAAAGCAGGAGCGATTGTTTTCGTGATTTGAAAGTCATCTGGGGTAAATTCCTTTTGTTTGAATATTCGAAAATCTGGGAGAATACGATCTTCGCGCGCATTCTATGCTTGTTTGCTGGATTTTGCCATATTCATAGCGAGTACACCGAAAGGCAATTGACAGTAGCCAGTAAGTCGGTCCCAAGCGTGGTTCCCCGGACCTGGAGAAATTGTTGAGTTCCCCCCAAGCCCTATCGAGTCAGCCAAAGCTTGCCTTCAAAGAGTTTTTGTCACTGGATCATGCTAACTGAGATGCGACTAAGAGAGCGTGGGAGGAAGCCTCAACACAAACAACCTCCGCGCGACCGGGTGCGTCAGATTGCGCCCGCGCGAAAGCCTTCGCTCGATGACGATTTCAAAATTGAAAGAACTGAAGATGGTTCGCCACTCATGTTCGTGGCGAAACCTGCAAGGCCCGGTGCGCCCGCGCCACTGTTGATTGTGAATCCAGCAGACGCCCCTGTCCCAAAGACTCAGTGGTATGTCTTCGTAAATGACAGCGAAACCGCCATCGCGCAACACGCGGCGCATTTCCTTCAGCACGAGGCCAACATCCTGCGCGTGATGCAGAACATAACAGAGCAGCACTGCGTCGAATGATTTATCCGGCGCCGGAAAACGCGCGCCGTCGTAATGACGATAATCGATCGGGGCTTCAGCCCTGTTGGCCAGATCGATGCCTAACACACTACTGCCAAGCATCGCGCCAAGATGATGCGTGATGAAACCGTTACCGCAACCTACGTCCAAAATGGCAGACCCGAAGGGAACCACCCGAGCAATTTCCAAAGCCATGTCATAAGCGCGACCAACCTTGCGCCTCCTCCGTTCGCGCTTGAGGCGGCGTTTGATTCCGTTTACGAGGGCTTGTGGTATTTCTCTGCGCGATCTCAGCGGCCTCGGCGTGTCTGCGGTCAATACCCGGGCGTCAGGTAAATCACCGCCGCGACTCAAAGGATGCGCCGCAGAAGAGAATTGTTCAGGGAAAGACTCTGCCTGGACACGAGAGATTATTTGAGACATCGGCGACACCATTTGCAAACACCGGGCCCAATCTTTTCTGGAAGTTTCGGGGCGGAAAACATGACGGATTGCTATGGCGCGAGATTCTCATAACCGTTGGCGCAGGAAATATCAGACGGACGTAACGATCAGGTGTTTCGGCTTCGCCCGTCCTGGCTATATACTCTCTCTCCCCTCAAAGCGTCGGTCGAAAGGAAGGCTCGCATGTTTAGTTCAATTTCAATTGAAAACCTTCGTGCCCCTCTAAGCGTGTTGTGCCGGATCGCATTCGTTGGCCTGGCGTGTAAACTTTCGCAGTTGACGGGCACGAAGATGAATATGTTTGAAGGCGCCAATGCGCAGGACGGTGCGGCGAAGATCAAAACGAAGGTGGGTGGTGATACGCCAAAAGTCAGCCGCATGGAGATTCATGAAGATCGGCTGGAAATCACCGTCCAGGATCCCAACAAACCGAAGAACTTTGATAAGTACACTTATGAAAAGGGCGCCGTTAAAGGACCTGAACCCGTCGAGGCTTTCGTGCTCGGAAACCAGGAGTTCACCGCCGACAAATCTCGTCTGTTCGATCTAAGTGAAATCAATCTTGCAGCCGTCCCCGAAACGTGCCGCAAAGCGGCCGAGCGGGCCCAGATCGAACAGGGAAAGTGCGAAACGATTTCGGTCGACTGGGAATCCGCTTCGAATACGAGAACCAAGGCCGAGAACGAAAAGAAACAGGCTGATGAAAGAGCGGAGTTTCAACGACAAATGAAATCAGGCAAGATCGAAGATCCAAGTGCCAGGATGCGAAAACAGTTTGGCGATCTCGCGGTCACCTGGCGCATCTGGATCCGTGGACCGCGAGCGACAAAATATTTTTGGGCCGACGCGAAAGGAAACCTTTCCGATCACCAGTAACAATCGACATGAGGAAAAAACTTCTAACTATACTTACGCTCCTAACTCTTTTTGCCAGTGCACTGGCGCAAACGGGACCACGCAGCAAAACCAACCCAACGTTGCCGGCGGGTTACTGGCCTCTGGAGAAGAGCCAGCCCATCATTGAAAAAACTCAGACGATAAAGCTGGCCCCCGACCTTTCACGGTTAAGCGCAGACGAACGGAAAGCAGTTGCGAAGCTGCTCGAAGTGGGCAAAATTTTTCAGGGCATCTACGAAGATCAAAGACACATACAGGCGCTTCCGTCTTCTCGCGATCTGCTGCAGCTCGACAAGCGAACTGGTTCAGCGCCGGCGACGCAGAATCTGGTTTTCCTTTATCGCTTGTTCCAGGGACCCATCGCCACGACGCTGGAAAATAAACGCGAACCGTTTCTGCCGGTCGATCCGGTGGTGCCGGGAAAGAACATGTATCCGTGGGGCGTGAAGAAGGAAGAGATCGAGACGTTCCTGACGACCCACCCAGAGAAGCGCGATGAAATCATGGACCTGCGAACCGTCGTACGCATAAACACGCGTAACACTGTGCTTCAAGATGTCGGCAAGCTTGAACATTACCCGGCGATAAGTGCGCTGCATCCTAACCTTCGGCGCAATTTGCTTGCATTGATTGGCGGCAAGCCCAAGTCGCTGCATCACGAGGATCTCTCAGCAAGTCCTGAGACCGTTAAAGGCTTCTATGCAATTCCATATTCCCTGGCCTACGCCGAGGAATTGACGAAAGCCCATGCTCTCTTAAATGAAGCTGCCGACGCTTTGCAAAAGGACGACGAAGAGTTTGCCAGGTATCTGCGCAATCGCGCGCGCGATCTCTTGTCTGATGATTACGAATCGGGCGATGCGGCGTGGGTCACCGGCCATTTCAAAAACCTCAACGCGCAAATCGGTTCCTACGAAACCTATGACGACGAGCTCTTCGGGGTGAAGACGTTCTTCGCTTTCAGTCTGCTGGCGACGCGACAGCAGGAAACGACCGCGCTGCGCCAGGCGATGAAGGGTCTGCAGGCGTTGGAAGATTCGCTGCCGTACGATCATCACAAGAGGGTGCGCGAAGACATTCCGGTCGGCGTCTATGACGTAGTGGCCGACTTTGGCCAGGCGCGCGGCGGCAACACCGCCACGATCCTGCCGAATGAAAGCTATCTGGCGCGCCGCTATGGCCGCACGATTCTGCTGCGCGCGAACATCATGCGCGAACCGAATATCTTTGAAGGGACGTCGCGCGGCTTTGCGGCGGCCGTGGGAGAAGATCAAGCGAACGCCCTGACCTCTGACGGAAACTTCTATCGCACGCTGTGGCACGAAGTCGGTCACTATCTCGGCGTCGATCGCACGAAGGATGGGCGCGATCTCGATCAGGCGTTGCAGGACGATGCCAGCGCTCTGGAAGAGATGAAAGCCGATCTGGTGTCATTGTTCGTTGCGGAAGCTCTGCACAGGCAGGGTTACTATACTGACGAGCAGTTCAAATCAGTTTACGCGGGCGGCATCCTGCGCGTGCTGCAAAACAACAAGCCTCGTCGCGATCAGCCCTACAACACCATGCAGTTGATGCAGTGGAATTTCTTTTTGGAGAACGGGTTGTTAACTTTCGAAAACGGTAAGCTGCGGATTCATTACGACAAGTATCACTCGGTGGTGGGCAAGCTGCTGCAGAAGGTGCTCGAGGTCCAATACAACGGTGACAAGGCGGCGGCGGATCGTTTCATCGACCAATACACCACCTGGAAAGACGATCTGCACGGCGTGGTGGCAAAGAACATTCGCGACCAGTCGCGTTATCGATTCCGGCTGTTCAAGTACGCCGCGCTGGGCGAATGAGCGGGGCGCTGACAGGATTTACATGATTGACAGGATGACTAAATGAATCATGTAAATCCTGTTAATCCTGTCGAAGATATGAAAAGAGATCCGCGCACGATTGTCCTCACGCTGGGGCGGTGTCTCAAGCTGCAGTGTCCTGCCTGTGGCCGCGCCGCAGCGTTCAAGAAACCCTTCAACCTTAAAACGCGCTGCACCGCGTGTGGAGTGATCTTCAAACGCGAGGAAGGTTTTTTTGTCGGTGCGATCATGGCCAATGTGATCGCTACCGAAGGCGTGATTCTGGTTGTTTACTTTTTCTGCCTGCTCCTCACTAACCTGGACGAACAGAAGACGCTAACTGTGCTTTTTGTGGTGGGCGTCACCTTTCCCCTGGCGTTCTATCATCATAGCTGGAGTTTGTGGCTGGGCCTCGATCACTTGATCGAGGGTTTGCCGCGAGGTCAGTGAGTGTAAGGCTCAAATGCCCGACGCAATTCTTCTGGCACCGGAATCGGATCGAGCGTATCTCGCCTCACTGCGACCAGTACGAAATGCGCAGTGGCGATCAAGCCTTCTTCGACCGTGCCGCCCACTTCTTTGCGGCGAACTTCAAAGTTCAGCCGTAGTGAAGTCTTCCCGACGCTGCCGACGTAAACGCTGACTTCCAAAAGATCGTCAAGCTGGGCGACGCGCCGAAAGTCACACTCAAGATGCACGCGCGGCAGCCAGATATCGAGCTCATCAAAAACCTTGCCATAGGGCATACCAACAGCCCGAAACAGTTCTGTCTCTGCGATTTCAAAGAAGCGAATGTACGAGCCGTAAAAAATAATCCGCGCGGCGTCAACGTCGCCCCACAAAACGCGTTCTTCAATTGAGAATTGTTTTGGCTCGGTCATTTCGTATTTACAAATGTTTGAGGTATTCGTCCTGACTCATTCGATAGAACATCACGACGACCAGAACCAGCGGAGCGCTGGAGACCATTGCTGCAATCAGAAGGATGCTCCAACCCTGTTTTTTAATGTACGAACGAATGACCAACGCGATGCCGAACACGAAAGTAATCAAACTCAGCCATATTATCTCTGGCAGCAGCGTATCGGTCGCGTGACCCAATGTGCCCTGAAATTTGAAGATCAGAACAAAGCACACCGGTGGTATCAGGGCAATCACACTGTAAGCGATCTTCGTGTCATATTTTTCAGCCCAGCCAGAAGAAAACGAGCGCCAGCAAAGGTAACGTAAGCGCCAGAGCGAACAGCACTCCCAGTGAAAAGAAAAACATAGGGCTCAACTTTACACGAGAAATCTTTCCAGCGCCCGATTGAAAGTTTCCGGTTGTTCCAGGTTTGTCATGTGCGCAGCGTCTTCGATTATTTCCAGGCGCGACTCTTTGAGGCCTCGATGCATGAACTCGGCATCAGCCACCGGCCTGATCGGATCGTGGCGGCCGACGATGATCAGCGACGGCACATTGATGTTCGGCAGGTCGTCTGAATAGTCGCGTCGCGCAGCCATGCCGCGTTGCGCGGCGGCGGCGCCTTCCGGATCGGCACGCAAGATCATTTCGCGCACCCGAGCGACGACTTCGCGTTTCTCTGCGAGTGTCCGCGGCGCCAGGAGCTTCGGCAGGGTTGCTTCGCCAATTTCATTCATATCGTTGGCCAGCATCTGCTCGACCTGCTGTGCGCGAGCCTGCTTCTCTTGTTCATTGTCGGCCGGGGCCCGCGTGCCGGCCAGGATCAGTGCGCGGACTCTCGATGGAAATAGATGAGCGAATTCAAATGCGACATAGCCGCCCATGGAGAGACCGCAGATACTCGCTTGATCGATCTTTAACTCGTCCATCAACCTCGCCACGTCTTGCGCCATGTCTGACATGGTGCTGATTGACCGACGAAGTTTGTCGGACATCACGCCGAAACCGCGTAGATCGGGAGCGACGACGCGAAAACCATGCGCGGTCAGAAAATCGATTTGCTCGGGCCACATTGAGCGATCGAAAGGATAGCCGTGCAACAGCACAACAGCAGGCCCATTGCCGGCGTCGGTGTAAGGTAATTCGATCGGTTCTGTTTCGATCATCATCTTGTTGATAACGCGAGTGACGTTAGCATTCAACCAGCCTGCGGAGCAGGCGTCAGCATAAAGCCTGGGAGGGTAAGCCCCAGGGATCCGAATTGAATATGATCGTGAGCCCATGGAACGGGCGACACGCTTCGTCGAAAAGATTATGTGATAGCGAAGCTTCGCATGACATGGTTTCCCGGACTGCCGCCCGCTGCGCGGGCTGGTCGCTTGTATATGTCCTCGACCTGGGGTTCCGCTTCGCTTCACCCCAGGCTTTATGCTGACGCCTGCTCCGCAGGCTCAAGTGTGTCCTTCTGCACTAACGCGTCAGACTCGCGACCACGTCGATCAAATCCGCCGGCTCGATCGGCTTGGCCAGGTAGCTTTGAAATCCTGAAGCCAACGCCCGATGGCGATCCTCTTCGCGGGCGTAGGCGGTCATGGCGACGGCGGGGATCAACTTGCCATTGTTCGCTTCCAACGCGCGTATCTGCTGGATCAAGTCATAGCCATCCTCGATCGGCATGGCAATGTCTGAAACCAGAACGTCGGGACGCTTCCGCCGGATCACTTGCAGCGCTTCACGCGCCGATGCGACGGCAGTCACGCGTGCATGACGCTCGTTCAAGGCGGCCGAAATCATTTCGCGCGCTCCCGCATCGTCATCAACCACCAGGACGTGAATTCCCTCCAGGTCGGGCTGGCCACGACTGCTGATCTCTTTCTCGTCATCACGGACCGAGACTGATATGCCGTCTGCCAGCAACGGCAGAATCAGAGTAAGTGTGGCGCCCTTTCCTTCTCCGTCGCTTTCGGCGTGTACCGTGCCGCCGTGAATTTCGGTCAGATGCCGCACAATCGCCAGGCCCAGGCCGAGTCCGCCGTGCTTGCGCGTGGTGCTGCTGTCAGCCTGACGAAAACGTTCGAAGACATGCGGCAAAAATTCAGCACTGATCCCCTGCCCGTCGTCGCCAATCTCCAAATGCACCTGAGAGCCTGTCTGCCGAGTGGTGACGCGGACGTGGCCGCCCTGCGGCGTGAACTTCACCGCATTCGACAGCAGATTCCAAACGACCTGTTGCAAACGCTGCGCGTCGCCTGATACCACGGCCGGCTGATCGGCAAAGTTGGTTTCGATTTGAATGTGTTTGGCTTCCGCCGTCGGCCTGACTACGTTGATTGCGGCTTCAACTATCGGAGCCAGTTCGGTGGGTTCCAGGTTGAGATAGAGGTTCCCGGTGACGATGCGGGACACGTCGAGAATGTCGTCGATGATTTCGGCCTGTGCTTTCGCGTTACGCTGGATCGTTTGGATTGCGCGCGCCGCCTGGGCCTCTCCCAGCGTCGGAGACTCAAGCATCCGGGCCCAGCCCAGAATCGCAGTCAGCGGCGTGCGCAGCTCGTGCGAAACCGTAGCGAGGAATTCATCTTTCAAGCGGTTCGATTCTTCGGCTTCCGCGCGGGCCTGGCTTTCTCGAGCCAGCAACTGTGCATTTTCGATCGCCACCGCCATGAGGTTCGCAGCCATACGCATCGCCGTCGCGTGCTCTGGCTGGTAAGCCTGACGTTCGTAACTTTGCACTTCGATCGTCCCGACAACTTTTCCCAGAACCGACATGGGAATTGCCATGGAAGACTGCGGGCGCTTGCCGTCGTCGGGTCCGACGAGAACCTGCGGGTGACCGCTGGTTGCATGCATAAAGTCCTCCGTTATGACGACGTTACCGGTGCGCACGGCGCGGCTGTTCGGGCCGTCTCTGGGGACGGGCAGCGGCGGTAATTCAGACACGTCGATCTCGATTCCATCGCCCCAACCATAGGCCGCCGTGCGAATGTCTTGACCACCATCGTAGAGCGAGACAAACAAACCGTCGCATGGCGCCGAAGCTCTCGCGAACTCGAGCAACGCCCGATAGATTGCCGGCAACTCGCGCGCGGACCCCAGCTTCTGCGCCATGCTGGCTATGCGTTCGAGCAGTCCTTCGTATTCAACGATGGCCCGTTCATTAGCGGCCCGTAATTCAGCTTCGGCGAGCTTTCGCTCCGTGATGTCTACCGTTTGGCCGATAACGCGGTTCACCCTGCCTTGATCGTTTCGCAAGAGGATGCCGCGGTTGTAAAGGTGGCGGTAATCACCATTCCTGTGTCGCACACGATATTCGACTTCGAAGTTGTCTTCGGTTTGTTGATTAAGAGATTCGATGGCTTCATTCTTCGACAGGGGAAAATCGTCAGGGTGGATGAGAAATTTCCAGGCCTCCCAGGTTCCGGCGACTTCGTCCGGACCATAGCCCAGGACTTTCGCGAAGCTCTCGCTGCGCACCACCGTGTCGATTTCCAAATTCCAATCGTAGTGGAAACTCTTCGCCGCAGCTTCCGCCACTCGGAAACGATAGTTAGCGAGCCGCAGTATTTCTTCCGATTCACGCAGGGCGGCTGCCGTCTGCTTCTGTTCTTCCAAACTCTTACGCAAACTGTTCTCGGAGTGTGTTAGTTCGCGCGCGGCGCTTACCGCCACCCTCTGCGCCCGGGTTTGCGATCTCGTCACTTGGAATAGAACCAGACTCAGCAATCCCCCGCCGAGCAAGGTGAAGGTGGCTAAGTTCGTGGCTGAGCCGGTTTCGAAATCGCCGTTGGTGGTGAAGTGCAGCGACCATGGACTGCCAGCTACTGGAATAGTAGTGGTGCTGCCAAAGCGCGATGCGCTGACCAAATCGTTTGGGCGCGGCGCCGAATCGTAAAGGAGGGCGGCGGCTTCAGCTTTTGCTCCATCGAAGATCTGAAAGTCGATCCCGTTATATTCGTGCGCGGCCAAAATGGTTGGAAACAGGTTTACCGAGCGAAATGCCGCATAAACAAAGCCTTCCAGCTCCGCGCGTCGCTCCCCAATCGTGTCAATCTTCGCGCCGTTGCGGTACACCGGTGCATAGATCAAAAAGCCGGGCTGCTTTGGGTTTTCGATCTCCTGGATCAAAGTCACGCGCCCCGAGGCTACGGCTGCGCCGGTGTCACGCGCTCTCTCCATAGCCGCGCGACGAACGGGCTCGGTGGTCATATCAAAGCCGAT
>DATHHW010000057.1:0-43132 GCA_035317005.1 Pyrinomonadaceae bacterium
ATGTCGTCGGTGGTCTCGCCGTCGATCCAGCGTCGAATGGATTCTATTAGTCCCATATTTTGGAATGCGCCGAGGCGCTATCCGAAAAGCGTTGATAAGATACCGCACTCCAACGTCTAATCAAACTTCAAGAGATCCCGGTTGACCCAACCACGGTCGAGTGAGTTGGGATCTTCCTTGGGGCGCGCGTGTTGGATGATCTGGACTTCGCACCAGTTATTATTATTGCTGCTGACACTCAGCACCTTCACGTGTGAACCCAATTCGACTAATCCCACCTTTTCGGTCCTCCAGTTGGGGCCGGCACGCAGGTTTGTATCGATAGTAGTTACCGCTTCACGTCCAACGATGCCTGTTGGAGTCGTAGCAATTGGCGGTGTCATTCGCGTCTTGATCCACGATCTAACATAAGCCCCTGTCGCCACCAACAACCCTGCGAAACATAACACGAGAGCCACTCCCACGACGAAGTCTCGGCCGCGCCGCCGCTGCCTCATTCCAGCGTTAGCATCAACCGGGCGGGCGACTTGAAGGTTGCGGGCAACGGGTACCGTTACTCGGCCCAACTGCGGCGGCGCTGCAAACCCCTGTCCGGCGGTTACGGACGCGGCGTTGGTAAACGTCGTCGACTGGCCGGCGATTGGGACTACGATTTTTGGACGCGTCACACCGTTACCGGCAATCGTCTGATGTTGGATCTCACGTGAAGTTTCAAAGCGGGGCTTTGGTGGCGCGGCCGTAATTACTTCTGCTTCCAGACTCAGATCAGAACTAATGCGCCGTCGGGCCCGCGCGTTGTTCAAAGGTTGAGTGGCGGGCAGGGAAGCGTCGCTCAGCTCTTCCCAAAAATCCTGCACCCGCTGATAGCGATCGCCCGGCCGCGTCTGGGTCGCGCGTTCCAACACACGCAGAAGTGATTCCGCCCAGGGCTCGAAAGACATTGGCGCCGGCAACGTAGCGATTGGGTGATGAGCAAACGCGCGCGGCGGCACGCCGCAGATCATCGTGTATGCGGTCTTGGCCAGAGAATAGATGTCGGCTGCCGGCGTCAATTGAGTCTGCGTGCCTAAGAGCGAGCCGGTATCCAGCGCAGCCGTTTGCACCAGCGGATTATGCTCAGGGGCCGCATAGATGTTGGTGCCGACGCGAGTAATCGCGCCTTCCGCGGCCTCGATCTTGGCCACGCCAAAGTCGGCAATCTTCAATGTCTCGTGATCGGCCGTCAGCAAGAGATTCTGAGGCTTGATGTCGCGATGAATTACACCGCAGGCGTGCGCATGCGCCAGTCCGGCGCAAAGCTGCTGCAAATAAAAAAGGGCCCGATCAAGTTTCAGCGGCTCTTTGCGGCACAACAGCGCCAGGTCGCCACCGCCCAGATACTCGAGCACGATGTAATGGAAAGCTGTACCCGTCAGATCAATCGCCGTCCCATGTCCCAGGCGGCTGATGATATGCGGATGGCGCACGCGATCGAGCGCGACTGCTTCGTTTTGAAAGTTCTGGATCAGAGTGCGTTCGAGATCAGGATCCTGATAACCCTGAAGCAGGACGTTCAGCGCCTTGATGACCACCATGCGGAAGCGTTCATCGGTGGCGGCGCGATCGCGGGCCATATAGATCTCGGCGTAGCTGCCGCGACCCAGACAGTCTTCGATGTCGTAACGGCCGTCGACCCTGCACTGTAAGAGCTTTAGTTCAGTCATTCAGAAGCTTTTTCGTCCAGCAGTCTTTTCAGCGGGTCTACGACTTGCGGCAGGTCGTTGGAGATGATTTCCCAGACGACATCAAAACTCACACCAAAATAGTCATGGATTAATCTATCGCGAACGCCGGCCATACTCTTCCATGGAATCGTAGCGTGCTGTGCGCGCACTTGGTCCGAGATCTTCTTTGCAGCTTCGCCTATGATCTCAAGATTTCGAACTATGGCGTCCTGGGTCTTGGTATCCAACAGGAAGGTTTCGTACGTCAGGCCGGCAGAGTAAGCGGATATTCGCTTAATCGCCTCTTCGATATCTCTGGCGAAATCGGAATCCGTTCGTTCAGACATATACAACGCTCTGTGCGATGTCTTCGGCGACGCGCTCGATCCTGATGCCCTGGAGTCCGGCCCTTGTTAGTAGGTCGACCTTTCGACCTAACAGCGTTTCAAGTTCCTCTGCGAAGTCAATGAACTTCAAACCTATTGGACGATCAAACTCCACGATCAAATCAACGTCGCTTGTCGCACCAGGCACGCCCTTCGCATAAGACCCAAACAACCCGACCTTCTTCACGCCATACTCAGCCGCAAAGCGAGGATAATTCTCGCGGAGAAGTTCTTCGATTCTTTGTTTGGTTAGCATCACAGCCTGAAACTCTGTTCGTGAAAAACAGCCGTTTGTATCTACTTTGGAGGCGCCTCGGCCTTTAAGCCGAGCACTCCATCCAACGCGCGCGCGGCCTTTTGCTCAGCCATCAAGCTCTCCTGCGATTTCCCTGCGGGAGACTGTTTCACTTGCTTCAAGGCGGCCGCCGCCTGGGCCAGTCTCACTTCCGCGCCGAACGGCAAGTGCCCGTTGCTTTCTGTACGAAGATTGTTGACCGCCAGTTCTAAAGCCTGCATCGCGTCGCGATGATTTCCGGTGAGCATCAGAGCGCGGCCGTAAAGATAGAGGAATTCCGGATCCTTCGATTCTGTCGCTTTTGGGAGCGTCACCTCCGTCAGCCACTTCTGAGGATTCGCGTCGACCGCGGCGCGCTTTTGTTCGAAGGCCGCCGCGCTATCCAAAGCCGACGGAGTAGGACTCGGTTGGGACGCGGCGGTCGGCCCAGGCAAAAAGGAAGGGAAGAGCCGCCCCTGTTGATATCTTATGCCGGCATAGAACGCGCCCGCAGCTACACCCACGAACAAAATGAAGACAAAGAAACGAAGCACGGCCCGCCCGCTTCCCGATTTAACTTCGGCGCTGGTTCGCGCAGTGGCTTGAACCTGTTGGGTAGCGCCGGGACCCGGGAAGGCAATGCGCGACGGCGGGGTAAGACGAGCCTCTGGTGCTACGGGAATAGCTGCCGGCGCCGTGGTGGTAAGTTCGTCCAGTTCGTACGATACGGTGCGCTCGTCGTCACTACCGGCAGCCGGGGGCGCGCCCATCTGCACTATAACTGCGGTCAGGTTGTCTTCAGCACCGCGCTGATAGCAGCGATTTTTCATCTCCGCGCAAATGGCGTCGACGCTTTGACCGCTCAGCAATAACTCGCGAAGTTCGTTGTCAGGAATGTGCCGGGTGATGCCGTCGGTGCAAAGAAGAAAAGAGTCTCCCTCGCCAACCTCGATAGTCTTCATGTCGACTTCGACCGACTCTTCGGCGCCGAGGGCGCGGCTGATCACGTTCTTGCTGGGATGATTTGCCGCCTGCTCGGGCGTCATTCGTCCCGCGCGCACCTCTTCTTCGACGATTGAATGGTCCTCAGTCTCGCGCAGCAGTTTGCCCTCGGGACTGAGACGATAAAGTCTCGAATCGCCGACGTGGCCAATGGTTGCTCGAGCGCCGTCGAGGTGCAGCGCGACTACGGTCGTAGCCATCATTGAAAAGCGCGGATGCTCGGCCGCCATTTGATGAATCGCGCTGTTCGCCTTTTGGATGGCCAGCTCCATCAAATCTTCGACATCTTCTCCATCACTGACTTTGTCCGGGAAGGCATCGTTGAGAACATCCACCGCCTTCTGCGAAGCTATTTCGCCCGCGTCCGCGCCACCGACGCCATCAGCTACCACAAAGATTCCCCGCGCCGCATCGGCCAGAAACGAATCTTCGTTCATCGGCCGCTTCTCGCTCAGGCCGCGATCGCTGATCGAAGCAACCTGGACTTTATCTGTGGCAGGTGCGCTCATTGGACCGCCTCCAGGGCGATAGCACTCTCGGGTTCACGCTTGGCGCGCGCGACGGCTTTCGCGTCCTGGGCATTACGATGCGAGAAGGCCATCAACATTCCGAGCATGGCAAAGCTGGTGATCAAGCTAAACCCACCATGGCTGACGAACGGCAAAGTTATGCCGGTCATTGGCAACGCGCGAGTGATTCCTCCGATATTTACCAGCGCCTGAATTCCCATAAACGCGGTCAAGCCGGCAGCGCAAAGTTTGGTAAACATATCACGCGCTTCGATGGAAGTGCGAATTCCCGCTATCACAAAAATGATGATGGCAAGCACCACCAGAGCACCGCCCGCGAGCCCTAACTCTTCGGCGATTGCCGCATAAACATAATCCGAGTCAGCGATGGGAATGACTTCCGGAAAGCCCAGCCCAAGTCCGCGCCCGGTTGTTTTTCCCGAGGCAATGCCAAAGATTGCCTGCGCCGGTTGAAAAGCCAGCTTGTCAAACCAGATGTCTGTGTTAACGCTCTTCTTCATGGCCTCGTTCTGGTCAGCGAGCTCCTTCATCCGCGGATCCTTTGCCAGCGCTTCGTCATAATCCTTCTTCCACCAGGACTCTTCCGGTGAAGGCGGGTCGAACCCGTCCAGCCACAGATGAAATCGTTGCTGGATACGCGCCGGCAGCGCATGCTGAATCGGCCGCGCGAAAGTGGGCAGCAGCGGAAACTTCTCCTGGATGTCGCGTGGCAGTGCGCCTATCACCAGGATTGAAATCACGAGCATCACCGAGCCCACGAACACCAGCAACTGTGGCCAGCGACGCACCGCGACCAGATAGAGCGTCGCGTAAGCGCCACTGAAGATCAGCATCTGGCCGAAGTCCTTGAGCGCAAAGAAGGGAATGAACGGAATGATCGCCATCACGACCAGGGGAACGATGTCCCGTGCCCTGGGAATGCCCCAGTAAGTGCGGGCCAGGTCTTTATAACGCGCCGTCAGGATTCCGGCGAAGCCGAGCAGGAAAGGAACTTTCGCTGGTTCCCAGGGAGTCGTATTGCCAGCAGCCTTGCCGGCACTTGAACTCACAATTGCAGCGGCGAGTGGAATCAGGGTCAACAGCACGATAATGAAACTGTTGCGCTGGATCCACAACAGAAAGCGATCACTGGCGCAGAAAGAAAAAGCCAGAGCGAAAGCCACCAGGGAGAAGATCGGGATCCAGGTGTAGCTCGACGTAAGCGCATTCGCGATCGTGTAGTTGGATTCCTTCGCGGGTGCTTCGACGTCGGTGGGAGGAGGTGTGGCCGGCAAGCCCATTATCTGCCGTTTGGTGGCGTCGTAATTCTGATTGATATAGCGCATGCGCAGGGTGTCGGTTTTCTCCTGGCGCGCCGCCGCTTTGTTTTTCGCGTTGTATTCGGGATCGCTGTAGAGACGATACTGCACCAGCAGGCCGATTGAGAAAAGGAGAATCGCCGTCGTGTAGAGCGTCCAGTTGCCCTTAAACTTATGGGCCCGCGTCAACCAGAACGCCACCACGATGAGCGGCAGGAAAATCAACAGATCGCGGCCTGCTCCAATCCATGAAGTTTCATACCCGCGAATCAAAGCCGCCTTGTGAATCGCGTAGTAACCGGTAACCTCGATCGCGATCAAGGCAACCAGAACGAACAAATGTGATGACAGGCGATTTCTCATAAGACTGTCCACGGCCGGTCACTAAGGGCGCTTAGGCTTGCGTTGAGCCGGCGGCTGGCTCTGTTGGTCACCGGCCGGACCAAAGTATCCGAGTGCCTTCGCTTTCAGGATAAGCTGCGCCGCAACAGGGCCTGCATTCTTGCCGCCGTAAAAACTTATGCCGGGTCCCGGCCCTTCAAGCAGCACCGCCATGGCCATGACCGGTTTTTCCAGGGGCGCAAAACTCAAGTACCAGGCGTCGCTCCGAAGCTTATCAGCCATGACGATCTCTTCGTGCTGTCCGATGATGTTGCCCTTGAAGTCCTTCTCGACCACCAGACGTTTTTTTGGCTGGCCGGTCTTGGGATCCATCACGGGCACGGCTTTCTGCGCCGTTCCGGTTTTGCCGCCGCTGCGGATGCCGGCAGCTTTCACCGGGGCCATGGCGCCGGTGGCCGTGCCCCCTTCCGTAACCATGTTCATGATGCGACGTATTTCGCTTGCTTGATCGCGCGTCAGCACCTGACTGAACATCTCAGGTGGGCGATCGGATTCAATCTTCGGCTTCATCAACCTGCCTTCGAGGTTTGCGGCCACGGAGATGATCATCGCCATTTGAAACGGAGTCATTTGCGAAGCGTATCCCTGGCCGTAGCCTTCATACATCAGTTCGCAACGGGTCGAGTGTGGGCCGGCTTTGAGCCACGACTCTGTCGGCGCAATCGCGTTCTTGATCGCATTCGTACTCGCATTCCAGATTTCAGGCTCGCGGCGGCCCTGCCCTTCGCCACTGAGGCTGTCATAGGCGCCCAAGCCCAGCAGTTTCGCCGTATCGCGGATCTTTACTCCGCCCAATTGCGTGCCCAGATACGAAAAATAGATGTTGCTGGAGTGCTGATAGGCTGAATCGATCCCGATGTTGCCGCAGGCTTCGCAACCGCCGTTGTCATCAGTAATCGTGCGGCCGCAGCCCGGCGGCGAGAAACCTCCGCTGGTAGTGAAACGTGTGTTCTCCATCCCGTTGCGAAAGGCCGTGTACATCATCACGGTCTTAAAAGTCGAGCCCGGCACGTAGTATTCGTTGGTCGCGCGATTCAAGAGGGGCTTTTCGATCCGGTCGTGCTCCAGCTTGAGCCACGTGACCTCGTCCTGCACCTGCTTCAAGCTGTACGACGGATTGCTATACATGGCCAGGACGTCGCCGGTCTGCGGATTGAAAATGACGACGGCGCCATGGTTTCCCTTGAGTTGGTCGACGACGGCCTGTTGTAGATCGCGATCGATGGTCAGCGTGTAGTCTTTGTTTAGTTTCTGTTCGACCGTTTGTCCCTTGATGATCTGCCAAACCTCCGGCACCGCGCCGCTCTCTGCTCCAAACATCGCGCGCTCAAGTCCCGGCTCCCCGCGGTCGGTTCCAAACAGATGGGCCAGCGCTGAGTCCATTGGATACTCTCGTGCGATATCGCCGTCGGATTCCTTCTGGTAATAGGCCAGCGGGCGGCCCTTCCGATCGTAGATCCATCCGCGCAAAGTCGATTCAGACAGCCGCCGATTGCGGAGGTCCTTGTAGCTCATCTCCTGAAACTTTTGGTTCCGCTCGGGGGCGTACCGCGCCCAGTAAACATGAAAGCCAAACACCGTGATCGCCGCGAGAGCGAACAGCCAGCGCCAAACGCGCAGTCCGCGATTGGTCGTAGTTGCGCCCAGCCGTTTGCGAATTTCTTTTGCCAGACTTGCTGGCGCGGTTAACGCGGAAGGAGATCGCCGGAGCCAGGTACGAATCAGGGAGACCAGCAGCAGGAGGGCTATGAACCCCAGACCCGAAAGATAGATTAAGGTGAGCCACGCGGGAAACTTCTCCGGCGTGCTCGCGGGCGAAGGGGTCGCGGTTTGAAAGAGAAACAGTGCGAGCGCCATGTTACGAATTGAGTCTGCGAAATCGAACTTCAACTTCGCCGAACGCCACGACGTCGCCTTCTGCGATGGGGCGCGCTTCACCATAGGGGATACGCACGCCGTTGATGTGTGTACCGTTGGTCGAGCCGGTGTCGGCAACAGTCAGTGTGCCCAGGTTGTCCATTCTGACCGCAGCATGAACTTTCGAAACGCTCGTGTGATTCAGATATAGATCGTTATCGGTGCCGCGTCCAACATTGAGACGCCGTCCGCCGGCCACGAATGCAAGAGGGATTTCGCGCGAACCCTCTGGGAGCGTAACGCGGGCACTGAATGCGAGTTCTTTCTTCCTTTCTTTCCGCGCCCCCTTCACTACGCCTTCGAGTTGGCGCTCGAGATCCTTCTGCTTCAGTTCTTCTTCAAATTCACCAAACGTCGGATCGACGGAAATTCCGATGGTAAAGATGTCCACCTCGGTTTCGATCTTCACCGGGGCCATCGTGCGATAACGGTTGTCGTTGATGTGATCGATGGCGGCGGCCAGAATCTCCGTCTCCAGACGGCGCGTGACTTCCGGCGGCGTCTCAGAGTGCGTGCCCCATTCCATCTTCAGTTTCAAATGATGCGGCGCGATCCGGCCCTGGCCTTTTTCATCCCGCACGCGCTCGTCAATCATGCGGTTCATGCGCGCAATCAGTTGGTCTGTGGTCAGGCCTGTCTTGGGATCGACCGTACGACCCAGTTTGCGATCGACCACATCGCCCACGCCTTCCAGGACGCGGCGCATCAGCCGCTCAGGCAGGATTGTGTCGCGTCGTCGTTTGGGGGTTGGATTCTCTTCGTCAGCCATGAATCAGAATACGTCTCTGGTTTTGCTCAAGTTCAAGTGCGACCTTCAATACCGCGAATCACAATGCACAAACTATGGAGGCTATTCTATCTGAAAACGAGTCATAATCGTAAGAGAAAGGCCACGTTTCAGCGATTTGACCGCCAGGATTCGCTGTGCTCGCCGTGGAAGAGGATGCCGGTTATGAGGTCGCTGCGAACCCAGGAATCCAGAATCCGCTTGATAAAATCCTTTACTTGAAAGGATATGAATGAAGGTTCATAATGCGGCGCGATGGGCGAGGAAACCACGCGAGAGCTTTCGGATAACCGCTCTTTTGAGGAGCGCGTATTCGCGCGTTTCGACGCGATGGAAGCGCGGTCTGACGCGATGGAAGCGCGGTTTGAGTCTCGCTTCGCTGCAATTGATGCGCGCTTTGATAAGTTGGAATCGCGATTTGACGCTCTGGAAGCGCGGGTGGAGTCTCGATTCAATGCTGTTGACGCGCGAATTGATCGTCTTGAAATCCGGCTGCAAGCGTTAGAATCCAAGGCGCTCGACACAAAGCCGATCTGGGAGCAGGCTCTGGTGGAAATCGTCGAGGTCAAAGAGAGCATTTACGGGATAAAGAGAAAGTTCGAAATTGTGACTGAGGACCTCATGCAGGTAAGAGCCGATCAAAGACGAGTTGAGAAGCGGATGGACACCCTCGAATCAAGACCTTAATACCCGGTCTTCTCCTTCTACCCGCCGTCTGCTCGTTGACGGTTTGCCTCATAAAGAATTATCCCCGTTGCTACCGCCACGTTGAGACTCTCTACCGATCCCTGCATCGGAATCCGCACGGCTTCATCAGCCGCGGCGATCTCTTCAGGTGAGAGCCCGGTGGATTCGGGTCCGACAATCACTGCTAACGAACCCCGCCAATCGACTTCAGTAAAAGCCTTCGAACTTCGGGCAGCTCCGCAGATGGTGCGAATGCCGCGTTGAGCACACCAGCCGATCACCTCAGAGTATTCGCCTCCAGCCCAAATCGGCAGTCGAAAGGCCGACCCCATCGCGCCGCGCAGGGCCTTGGGCGAGAAAGCGTCGGAAGTATGCGCCGTCGTGATAGCGCCGCTCACCCCTGCCGCTTCGGCGGTTCTTAGGATCGCGCCAACGTTCACCGGATTGTTGATACCGTGCAGGATCACCAGGAATGGAGACACTGGCTGTTTTTGTTTGAAGGTCGCTTCGTCATTCGCGGGTCGTGCGGCGAGCACGACGATGCCTTGCGGAGTTTTAGTGTAAGAGATCGATTCGAGAAGTTTTTCGCTGACTGATGCGTTCTTTTCAGTGGCGGCCGCCAATTGCTCAATCAGCAACGCGGCTCTTTCTTTGCGCTTGAGCTCCTCTGAGTAGATGACTGCTTCTATCTCTAATCCCGACCTGAGTGCTTCCTCGCAGAGGCGCAAGCCTTCAACAAAAATCGATTCGTCGACCTTACCATCGCGCACAGCACGCGCATGTCGGAGCAGGGAATTGTCGCGACTGGTGATTTTCATGTTTAGAGTTCAGCCTTTAGGCTGCCGGTTCGACAGAGCAGGCTAAAGCCTGAACTCTGAACTTTCAATTTCTGCCCAGATCGGCCAATGATCGGATACCTTCATCGGCTTTACTACGCCCCACCGCTTTACTTCCAGGCCGTTCACAAAAATCCAATCGGCATGAAAGCGCAGGCCCGCGCCTCGCCACGTCGCCGTGCCGGTCGGAAATGGCGTTGAGTAACCGCGCGACTCCATCAATTTTCTGATCTCCACGGCCTTCTGTTTTGAGAGCGTGTTGAAGTCACCCATAATAACGCGCGGGCCGGAGTAGCGCTCGGCGTGGTCCAACAAAGCCTCCACTTGTTGATGTTGATTATCGAGAGGTCCATGCGGATCGACGTGAACATTAAATAGGCGGACTCGCTGCTCTCTTAATTCGACGATTGCACTCATAGCCAGACGCGGCCGCCAGGCGCATTGGTGCCATGGCAAATCGATCCTTTCGATCTCATTCAACGGCAAACGGCTCAGTAAGGCGACCCCCGTATCGCCTGGATCATGCAAAGCGATCTGCTCTTCAAAGTTCAACCACCACTCACGCTGTTCAGGCGGCACTCCCCGAGGGATTCCCGCGCCGACATGAACGTAGGGCACGCCAAGTTCGCTGGCAAGCTTAGCCGCGATATGCTGACCGCCGGCGCGGCCGGTCTCTTTGTCCGCCTCTTGCAATGCTAGAATGTCGGGCTGCGGCAGCAGCGTGTTGTCGGAAAATATCCGGGCCGCGGTCTTGAGATTGTGCGCGACCGATTCAGCCCGGGGACGCGGCAGGTTGATTCCAATCTTGCGCAATAAGCCCGACGAGATTAGATGGCTGCCGACTCCATAGCGAATGTTATATGAAGCCAGAACCAGGCTCGACCGATCTCGGTCACGTGGCGCTGATTCTCGACCGCCGATTTCAATGCCTTTGTCGGGCTGGGTTGAAACATCCGGGAACGGTGCAGAGATGGCCACGCGGGAATGATTACGCGAAACCCGCGGGATTTGCAAAAAGGATTTCTGTCAGAAGCCCGCGCGTAAGCAAGGGCAGTTTACTTTCCAGGAAGACCCCCTCGGGACATGCCAGGAAACATCATTGCAGTTGTTGACGATCTCTTCTTCGCCTCGAAGATTCGCGGCACCGCGGAAGAGTTAGGTGTGACCGCTCGGTTTGCGCGTAACATCGACGCGATGATCGAGGCAGCGCGTCACGATCAGCCTTCGCTGATCATTTGCGATCTGCACTCGCAGAAAGTCGATCCGATGGACCTGGCAAAGCAGTTGAAAGCAGACGAACAACTCCGTTCGATTCCCCTGCTCGGTTTCTTTTCTCATGTTCAGACCGAACTTCAGCAACAGGCCGAAGCAGCGGGTTTCGATCAAGTCATGCCGCGTTCGGCTTTCTCGAAGTATCTCGGTGATATTTTGTCGGGAACCAGGTGATGGCCTAGACGACGGGCTGTGGGGCAACCACCTCATGAATGGGCCGCACTTCCTGAACTAACTGATCGTACTGTTCGAGTGTCAGTGCTTGGGCTCCGTCCGACAGCGCTTTCTCAGGCTGATCGTGAACTTCGACGATCAATCCGTCGGCGCCGACGGCGACACCTGCGCATGCGAGCGGGATGACCATATAGTTCTTGCCCGTGCCGTGTGACGGATCGACGATGACGGGAAGATGCGAGATGCGTCGGACCGCGGGGATCGAGGCGAGGTCGAGAGTGTTGCGCGTGTGCTGAGCGAAGGTGCGCACCCCGCGTTCGCAGAGGACGACATTATAGTTGCCTTCGGACATGATGTATTCGGCTGCCAGAAGCCACTCATCCAGCGTCGCTGACAAGCCGCGCTTGAGCAAAACAGGTAAGTGCGATCTGCCAACGCGCCGCAACAAAGAAAAGTTCTGCATGTTGCGAGCACCGATTTGAATCACGTCGCCGTAACGCTCGACAAGATCCACACTAGCTTCATCAAGTGCTTCGGTCACAATCTTCAAGCCGTAAACTTCGCGGACTTCAGCCAGGATTTTTAGTCCCTCTTCACCCAAACCCTGGAACGCGTAGGGAGATGTTCGGGGTTTGAACGCCCCGCCGCGAAAGAACCTGGCGCCGCTGCGTCGCACGGCCTCGGCAACAGCGAACGCCTGTGCGTGGCTCTCGATCGCGCAAGGTCCGGCGATAATCGCCAGCTCGTCACCACCGATCGTGGCGTCGCCGACGCGAACGATGGTTTTCTCAGGCCGCAGATCAAGCGAGATCAGTTTGTAAGGTTTGCTAACGCGAATGGCCTCGGCCACGCCCGGCAAGTTTTCAAAACGCGTCGGGTCGACCGCACCCTGGTTGCCGGTGATCCCGATGGCGGTGCGGGTGGCGCCCGGCATCGAGTGTGGTTTCAGTCCGAGTTCCGTAATGACGTCACAGACATACGCGATTTGCGCATCGGTGGCGTCGGCTTTCATGACAATTAACATAGGTGTCTATCGTAAAGGGAAAATCGCGAATCGTAAACGCCCGGCTAACGGCTTTGCCGTCGGATGTGCGGAAAGGCTGTGCCTTTCCGTCATAGTCCCTTATTGGTCCTGGAGGCTGCGCCTCCAACATTTTGAGGCGAAGCCTCAAAGAAGAGTTAGGGCTTTTCGGAAAGCCGGAGGCTTTCCGCACATCAGACGGCATAGCCGCAGAGCTGGATCGAATCATTGCCTTACATCCGCTCCGGCACGGTTATCCCCAGTCTTGCCAGTGCAGCGGTTAATTGTTGCCTCGTGTAATCCGCAACCGCGATCAGCACCGCGCGCTTGAGCGCGTCCTCTTCACCGATGATTCGATGGCGGTGATAGAAGAGATTGAAAGCCCGCGCCAAATTGAAAGTGTATTTCGCCAGGAACGCTGGCTCGGCGCTAATAGCCGCTTGGGCATTCGCTTCCTCAAGACGCCCGGCCAGCATCAACAGAGACCAGATTTCATTTCCAGACTCGCCGTCGAGAACACTGGCTACGTCATGGTTCTGATCGCGAAGCAACTCATGCGATTCCGCACCCGCCTGCGAAACGACCCGGTCGCTACCGCTCTCGGTACTGACCTGTTGCTCGTCAAGCTTGCGAAAGATCGAATTCGCGCGGACAGCGGCGTACTGGCAGTACGGGCCAGTCTCGCCTTCAAATGACAGGGCTTCTTTGAAATCGAAAGCAATAACGGAATTGCGCGTGAACTTGAGCAGAAAATATCTGAGGGCGCCCGTTGCAATCGCATGCGCTGTCTCACGCATCTCCTGTTCAGTCAATTCCGGATGCCGAGTTTTGACTTCTTCGAGAGCGTCGGTTTCCAACTGGCTAATCAAATCGTCAGCTTTCACGCCGAGGCCCTTGCGGCCGCTCATCTCGATGTAAGGACGCTTTTGATCTTCTTCGGAGAGTTGAATGCCGAGTTCTCCACACGCCGCGGGTGAAAGCGCCACCATCTCGTATGAAAGATGCACGCTGGCTTCTTCACCCAGCTCAGGCACGACGGCCGCGACTCCCTTTCTCACTATTTCCTGCGGGTACGATTGGCGTGAATCGATCACGTTGTAGACAATCTCGCCACCGCCGAAATTCGGACGGGGAACTTCCGGCTGAACATCCGCATTCGGCTCAGTCGTCGTTATCCAAGTCGCGTGACCGCCCTCATAAGCGCGGAACGGCTTGTAATTAAAGTCGAGCCCGAGTTGTCCCAACTTCCAAAGTTGATACGCGATGTCCTTGCCGGTGTACGTCACGGTGCCGTTCGAACGCACAATGATCTTGTCCGACTCATGCTCATCGGTGCCGGTGTGTGATTCGAACGGCATCACCCAGCAACCGTGATTTCGTCCCTCGGCTTCGAAATGAATCACGCCGCGCTCCTTCATTAATTCGAAGGCCCGCTCCCAGAAATGAAGATGCAGAATCTCAGATTCGCGCGCGAGCAGATCATAACGAATACCCAGGCGTTCCATCGTATCTAGAATCTGCTCAACGTTGCGGGTCGCGACATAGTCAGCCAACTCGGCCGTAGGATTGTTTCCCGCTTCGATGGCGTGCAGAACTTCAATGCGCAGCTTCATCCGATCCGGGTTTGGCTCACCTCCAACGCCACCTTCGCGATAGAACGCGCCGACCCGCGTGTAAAGATCCCAGCAGTAATAGTCAAACGGAAGTTCAGTGGGAAGGGAACGATCCAGCGACTTGATATCGTCGAGCGTCAACTGCTCGATGTGCATAAAGCCGACCACGACATCAGCGACCTGCACGCCGGTGTTATCGATGTAGTTCTGCACTTCGACTCTATTTCCGGCCGCGTGGAGAATCCGCACGAACGTGTCGCCCAGTACTGCGTTGCGCACGTGCCCGATGTGCGCGGCTTTGTTGGGATTGATGCTGGTGTGTTCAACCATTAACTTTCGCGAAGCCGTCAAGGCCTCTTCTGGTGTAACCGGCTTTGAAGAGAGCTCAGAGATAAGCTTCGCCCGATCGAAGAAGACATTTAGATAACCTGCGCCGGCGACTTCCACGCGGGAGACTTCGTCAATCTCTTCCAAAGCGGATTTCAAAGCTTCGGCAATCGTCCGCGGCGCGCGTTTCTCTCCGGTCTTCTGCTTGATTTGCTTGGCAAGTTCGAAAGCGATCGGAAAAGCCAGATCACCGAGTTCAGTGCGCGGAGGCACTTCAGTAACCAGTTGTTCGAGCTCTATCTGGAACAATTCGGCGGCCGCAGTCCGAAGAGCGGCCCGAAGCTTGTTTTGGAGCGCAATCACGTTCACAGGTTCTGAAGTCGCCTAACCATTAACTTAGATGAAGGAACAACGAGCACAATACATTAACCGGTTCAATCGTTTTTCTGAAACCGCCAGACCTCACTCAGCCGGGGTGCCATCCCTGAAAATAGGTCGCCATCGCGAAATTGCCTTGCTTGACACCGTTGCCGTCCGCTCTGCTACGATCCGATTTCGCCGATGACCCCAACGGAAAGACTATCAATCTCTGAAGAACTACGGGACAGGTTTACGCAAGCAAACAACGTCCTGGTACTGACCGGCGCTGGAGTTTCCGCAGAGTCGGGCGTGCCCACATTTCGTGGCGGAGGCCACACGACGGTTTGGAAGGGCATGCCTTTCGATGTGATTTCGTCTGCCGGAATGCTCGCACGCGATCTCCCGGCGGTGTGGGAGTGGTTCAACTACCGGCTCGGCTTACTCGCGGCATTGAAACCAAATCCGGCCCACGAAGCCATTGCGCGCTGGCAGACACAGTTCAAGGATCTGACTCTGGTTACGCAGAACATTGACGGCTTGCATCAGGCTGCGGGCTCGCGCAACGTCATCGAACTGCACGGCAACATCTGGCGAGCGCGTTGTTTTGAATGCGGATCGCGTCATGACGTGCGCGGCTTGAAATTTGATAATAGCGTTCCGGCATGTTTCGATTGCGGCGGCAATCTGAGGCCCGATGTAGTGTTGTTCGGCGAGATGTTGCCTGCGGGCGCATTCGAAGCCGCCGCAATGAAAGCGAGCACATGCGAGCTTTGTTTTGTGGTAGGCACTTCGGCAGTTGTCTATCCTGCGGCTTCGATTCCCGAGATTGCGCGGGGCGCTTCGGCTTATGTCGTGGAAGTAAATCCGGAACCAACTCCGCTGTCTGTTCTCTGCGATGAAGTACTCACCGGCAGGGCGGGTGAGATTCTTCCGCTGTTAGATCAACTCAGCAGGGAAGAGAATTGAGCCACGAGAAGGCACAAAAGGCGCAATAGAGAATTCGCTTAGTGGCGCTTCTTTGTAGGACGTGTCTAATCTGCTTCCTCCTTGCGCGTTTTGCCCTTTTCACGGCTGATCAGACTTCAATGAAAACTCTCTACTTTGATTGTTTTGCCGGCGCCAGTGGCGACATGATCCTCGGCGCGTTGGTAGGTGCTGGGGTTGAACCGGGGGTATTGATCGAACAACTGGAATTGCTCGGAGTCAGTGGTTGGCAGATTGATTTCGAGAAGGTCGATCGTTCCGGACTGAGTGCAACCTATGCGCGGGTACACACCGCCCACGAACACGCGCACCGTCATCTTGGTGACATTCTCAAAATCATCTACGACTCTCGTTTGACTGACGGCGTGAAAGAGAGGGCTGCTCGGATCTTTTCGCTCCTGGCTGAAGCAGAGAGTCGTGTCCATGATCAACCGATCGAGAAAATTCATTTTCATGAAGTGGGCGCCCTCGATGCGATCATCGACGTGTGTGGCACGGCGATCGGTTTCGAGTTACTGGGAATCGAGCAATTCATTTCTTCGCCGCTGCGTGTTGGTACCGGCATGACGGACATGGCCCACGGACGTTTTCCGATTCCGCCGCCCGCCGTCGCTGAGTTGTTGAAGGGTAAACCAATCTATGCGGGCGACATGGAAGGCGAGTTTGTGACTCCTACGGGAGCGGCGATCATCAGTGCTGTCTGCCAAAGCTTTGGACCAGTTCCGGCGATGAGGATTGAAGCGACTGGTTATGGCGCCGGTTCGCGCGATCACCACAAGTTTCCAAACGCGCTAAGGATCTTCGTTGGTGAGACTGAGGGCGTAACCGGGCCGGCCGATGAAATCCTGCTGATGATTGAAACCAACATCGATGATATGTCGCCACAGGTGGTTGGTTACGTGATGGATCGGGCCTTTGAATTGGGCGCGCTTGACTGCTATCTGACACACACGCAGATGAAGAAGAATCGGCCAGGGCTGCTGCTTTCTGTCTTGTGCCGGCTCGACGAACGCGAGAAGTTCCTGCAAATGATCTTCGCCGAGACCACTACGATCGGCGCCCGCAGTTATCAAGTCCTGCGCCGCGCGCTGGCCCGAGAGACTGTCAGAGTCGAGACGCAATTCGGCGGGATTGATGTTAAAGTTGCCTATCTAAACGACAGCGCGAATAATGGCGCGGTAAACGCGATGCCGGAGTTTGAACAGTGCCGGATGGCGGCGAGACAAGCGGGCGTCCCGTTGCGTGAAGTGCAGGACGCGGCGCGCGCGGCTTATCAAAAGGAGAAGGGCGAGGCTTAACCAACCGTGTTGATGCCGAAGGAAAGCGGCGACGAGTCGCCGCACTCCAAAAATGAGTGCAAAAGTGACTGACATCGAAGGGCGAAAGAAGCCTGCGGAGGTCGATCTCGATCGACTTGCGCGCGGGGTTCGTTTGATCCTGGAAGGCATCGGCGAAGATCCTGATCGCGAGGGTTTGCGCGAGACTCCGCGGCGCGTCGCCGAGATGTACGCCGAACTCACCGCCGGAATGCGTGAAGACCCGAGCGAGCATGTGGTGCCCTTGTCCGGCAACAAGCACGACGAGATGGTGATCGTAAAGGACATCAGCATCGCATCGTTGTGCGAACATCACCTGGCGCCTTTTGTCGGCAAGTGTCACATCGCCTACATTCCGAAGAACGGAAATATCCTGGGCGTTTCGAAGCTCGCGCGCCTGGCGGAAACCTTCGCACGCCGTCTGCAATTGCAGGAGCGACTGACTTCAGAAATTGCGAACACGCTTTTTGATCGGCTGCAACCACTCGGCGTCATGGTGGTAATTGAAGCGGAACACACCTGCATGACTTTGCGCGGCGTAAAAAAGCCGGGAGCGATGACCATAACCTCGGCGGTGCTCGGCGGCTTTCGTAAAGACCCGCGCACCCGCGCAGAGGCGATGGCGTTGATTACCGGTAAGTAGACTCGGCATCCTCCCGAAAGCCTTTGTGTGGCTTTACGCCGGCGATCTCGATAAACTGAAGATCTTATGGAGCAGATAGGAACGAATGAAGCTGATGCAGGTTCGCAGGTGATCACCGAGTACGTTTATATCACCAGGCAGAGCGCCGTCAGAGGTGGAAATCCGATCGTAGTCGGGACTCGGATCGGGGTGCATGACGTAGTTGGTTTGCTTCAAAACGGCGAAACTGTTGATAGTCTGGTTACGCAGTGTTTCCCGCAGTTAACTCGTGCACAAGTTTACGAATGCCTCGCCTATTATGAGGATCATCGGGGCGAGATTGACGTGCTTGTGGCTCGCCAGATGACTCCTGGCGAACCAGTGTGAAATTCCTCTTCGATCACGATGTGCCGGATGATATGGCCTATGGCCTGACGGCTTTGGGCCACGAGGTTTTCAAGCTGCGGGAGTTAATTCATCCACAAACAAACGATGAAGAGGTTCTGAGCTTCGCTGCCAAAAATAGCTATGTGCTCATCACTTGCAACCGGGATGATTTCCTGGCCGCTGCTCGGAAGATTCCTCATGCTGGCCTCATAATATTGATTCGTCGTAGCGCGCGCGTTCGCGAACGGGTCGCTTTGTTGCGCCTCTTGGACAGAGCGGGCGAAGAAGGAATCCGGGAGAATATCAATTTTGCTTAACAAGAGTAAATTTCGAAACAACGTGAGAATTCTGGTCACAGGTGCTCTGATAATCATCGCAATCGCGATCACGTCCGCTGCCCAGCAAAACAAACTACTACCCAGTCGCATAAGTGAAAACGCCTTGCGTGCACACATCAAATTTCTTTCCGATGATCGTCTGGAAGGGCGCGGTACTGGGGCGAAAGGCGGCGAAACTGCCGCGCTGTACGTAGCCGAACAGTTTGAGGCAATCGGATTGAAAGGCGCCGGTGCCAAGGGAAGTTTCTGGCAGCTGGTTTCGCTGGTCGGCGTGAAAGCCGATCCGAAAACTGAGCTGCGCATCAACGGTCCCGAAAGAGCCGAGGCCTTCAAGTTCGCCGACGACTTTGTCGCGTTCACTGGCGCCCAGACGGAACATGTGTCCGTAAATACAGAACTGGTCTTTGTCGGCTATGGCATCGATGCGCCGGAACAGAAATGGAACGACTACAAAGGCCCGGCCGAAGATTACCGCGGCAAGATTCTGGTAATGCTGGTTAACGATCCGCCGGCCACGGCCGCCGAACCGGATCTATTCGGGGGTCGCAGGCTCACTTACTATGGCCGGTGGACCTACAAATTCGAAGAGGCCGCTCGTCGCGGCGCCGTGGGCGCGCTGCTACTGCATACGAACGAATCGGCAGGTTATCCCTGGAGCGTGGTGCGCACCTCGAACGGTTCGTGGCGCTTTGATATCGCCCGCACCTCGAGTGACAAGACGCCTTTTTTGAAAGTGCGTTCGTGGATGGCTGATGACGCGGCCAAGCGCATGATGCAACTGGCCGGACAGAATCTGGATGAGTTACGTAGGCAGGCGGCGTCTCGGGATTTCAAACCAGTGAAGCTGAACCTGACCGCCTCGCTTGACCTGAATAGCGAAGTCAAGCGGGTCGAAGCGCCCAACGTCGCGGCGGTTCTTCCGGGCCGCGATCCAAAGTTGAAGGACGAGTACGTCGTCTATTCAGCGCATTGGGATCACTTCGGCATCGGCGCGCCCGACAAAACCGGCGACACGATCTACAACGGCGCGCTAGATAACGCCACGGGTGTCGCTTCTGTGCTGGAAATCGCGCGCGTACTGGCGAGCTTGCCGGCCGCCGAGAGACCGCGCCGCTCGATTCTGTTCCTGATTACTACTGGTGAAGAACAAGGGTTGATCGGCTCAGAATGGTATTCGCGACATCCGCTGGTGCCCCTCAATAAGACCGCGGCGAACATCAACCTTGATTCAATGAACATCCTCGGCCCGACGCACGACTTTGTACCGCTGGGCGCCGAGCGTTCGTCACTCAAAGCTGTAGTCGATGCGATTGCGCGTGAGCGCGGCTTGAGAATTTCACCCGACCCGCGTCCTGAACAAGGTTCTTTCTATCGCTCAGATCATTTTCCGTTCGCGAAAGTTGGCGTGCCTTCGATCAGTTTGAAGGAAGGCGACGATTACATCGGCCGTCCCAAAGGCTGGGGCCCGCAGAAATTCAAGGAATACAACGACGCCCATTATCACCAGCCGTCGGACGAGTTCCATGACGATTGGAATTTCGCCGGCATGATTCAGGAAGCGGATTTTGCCCTGGCCATCGGCCGCCGCGTGGCGGACATGAATTCGATGCCGAAGTTCAATCCGGATGATGAGTTTGCCAAGAATAGTAAGCGGTGAAGCGGTTTAGGAGTATTCGATGATTGCGGTCACGGCAACCACGATCTGTCGAAGAATCAGAGGAGAAGCGTCACCGAGCTTTTTGATGAATCTAAGGCGGTCCACTCCACGCAACTGAAGCGCGTCTGCGGCTGAAGTCTTAGCCAATCCATTTGTCGGAGTCGGATCGATCCGAACGTGCCAAATATTCGCTGCGTAATGATCCTTCCAGTCAGTGACGGGCACAACTAGTTTTATTGGCAGTCGGCCCACTGCGTCGCTGCTGATTACAATTGCGGGTCTGGTTTTTCTGATTTCGCTTCCAATCGTCGGATCAAAACCGACCAGCCATATCTCGCCTCGTTTAGGCGCCTGGAGGTTAGGACTCGACAATATCGCCTCCCTGCCAGAGCTCACGTTCCCTTGTCGCTTGTTCCTCTTCATAGAAGCGCGCAGCCTGTTCCGCTTGCTTAACTAAAATCCTTCTTCGCGTCTCCAGCGGTAGCTCCATAAACGCAAGCCTTTCCGCGATGGACATCACCGAAGCAGTCTCAACGATTTCCTTTTCCTTAAGCATGCAGTTGCTCCTTCTGAGACGAGTGTACGATACTAGAACCAGCTCTTCCAAATATTTAGCGACGAGTTGAACCGGGGCGCCGCATAACTGAATTAGTCGGCGCTGGAAAACCAGAACGTTCGATGACCACCTTCTACGTCACCACACCCATCTATTACGCCAACAGCCTCCCTCATCTGGGCCATCTGTATACGATGATTGTCGCTGATGCGATCGCGCGCCATAAGAGACAACAGGGAATCGAGACTTTCTTTCTCACCGGGACCGACGAACACGGCATCAACATCGAACGCGCGGCGAAACTGAACCACCGCACTCCGCAGGAACAAGCGGATTACGTGGTCAGCTATTTCAAGAAGATGACCGCGGCTTTCGGTCTCGATACGGCGCACGGTGGCTATGACATCTTCATGCGCACGACTGAACCGTTTCATTGCGCGGGCGTCAGTGAACTATGGCGGCGGGCAGCGAGGACCAAGACTCCAAAAGGCCGAGAAGCGATTTATAAAGGCCATTACGAAGGTTGGTTTTGCGCGGCCTGCGCGGCTTACAAAACGGAAGACGAATACTTAAAAGCCGCGAATCCGGATGAACCGCCAACGTGTCTGATTCACGAAACCAGACTCGATCGAGTGTCTGAAGACAGCTATTTCTTCCGGCTTTCGGATTACGACGAGGCTTTGCTGAACTTGTATGATGCGCGGCCGGACTTTGTGCAACCGGAGGCACGGCGCAATGAAGTGAGAAGTTTTGTGCGCGGCGGTCTGCAGGACCTTTCGGTCAGTCGTTTGAAGTCTTCCGTCAGTTGGGGCATTCCCGTTCCCGATGATCCCGAACACACGATGTACGTCTGGTTTGACGCTTTGACTAACTACATAACGGCGATTGGATTCGGCAACGAACAACAGGAACGCGCGGTTGGGTTTGAAAAGTTCTGGCCGGCGCTGCACGTTGTGGGCAAAGATATTCTGCGTTTCCACGCGGTCTATTGGCCGGCATTTCTGATGGCTGCCGGAATAAAAATGCCGCGAGCCATCGTCGCGCACGGCATGTGGGTCGATCCCTCGGGCCGCAAGATGTCTAAGACTCTGGGAAACACAATTGAGTTGGATGTACTCAACCGTCATTTCGCGACTGATGCGATTCGCTACTTTTGTTTGCGTGAGATGGTGTTCGGCCAGGATGGGCGGTTCGGCTACGAGAACCTGATCGATCGCACTAATAGCGATCTCGCCAGTGGTCTCGGCAATCTTTCCAGCCGAACGCTGACTATGATTCAGAGATATTGCGAAGGCCGCGTTCCCTCGGGAAAGATTTCCGAAGAGGGTCGTTTGCTTGCCAAGCGCGCCGGGATTGATGCCGACGAAGCAGCGATCTCTGGGGTTATCGGGCACGCACGCGATGAGTTCATTCGCTACTTCAGCACCTTCGGATTCAGCCGAGCGCTGGAAGAAGCCTGGGCGATCGTGGCGCGGGTAGACAAGATGATCTCGGAGGCAAAGCCCTGGGACCTGGCGAAGGATCCGGCTCAGGAGCAGACGCTGCACGCGGTGCTGTATCGCGCGGCCGAGACGTTGCGATGGCTGAGTGTGCTGCTTTATCCCGTGATGCCCAACGCCACGCGAGAGATCTACGCCCAGCTTGGACTCTCTGAAGACTTGTCCAAGCTTGATCCCAGGGAATTGAAATGGGCCGGTTTGCCGGAAGACACACAAATCGGCGAGGTCAAGGGACTATTTCCCCGTCTGGATAAGGCGAAGATTATGGATGAGATCAAAAGCGGTGGCCTGAGCGCCGAAGGTTCAAGTGAACCAGGCAAGACCCCAACCACAAGCCCGGAACAGGGCACTAGCCCGACTGTCGGGGAAGGCTCAGGTCAACACGCAACCGAGGCTGACGCCGTGCTCGGAGCAGCACCTGGTGATCGGGGCAGTAGCCCGACCGTGAGGGAGGGCGTTTCTCAGCACGCCACTGAAGCGGATGTCGTGACGAACCAAACTGGTGACGGCCTGATCGAGATCACCGACTTCGTCAAGATTGATCTGCGCGTTGGTGAGGTTCGCACCGCCGAGCGAATTCCCAAGGCCGACAAGCTGCTCCTGCTGACCGTGGATATCGGGGAAGAGAAGCCGCGCCAGATTCTCGCCGGCATCGCGCAGTACTACGAGCCCGAACAACTGGTCGGCCGCAAGATTGTCGTCGTAGCAAACCTTAAACCTCGGAAGCTCCGCGGCCACGAATCGCAGGGGATGCTTCTGGCTGCTTCGGTGGGTGAAGAAGGGAAGCCCATTATTGCGACGTTTGCGGAAGATGTGCCGAATGGGGCGCGGTTGAAATAGAATCAAATGGCGATTTGGCCAAAGGCAAGACTTTTTTCTTAAGACCGACGTTAGTAAGCGCGTTACTGACGGTTGCTGAGCTAATCGATCTAAGTCCAGTTGCACCCCACGATACCCGGATCTCGTCCTTAGCAAGTTTGATTACATACAAATGAGCTGGTCTTGGTGCTAAGATTGCGACTTGAGGTAAATCGATGAGTCGCGTAATCAAGACAATTGAAATCGAAGGTCAGCCAGTGAAGGCGCTTTTTGATACGGGTGCTTTCCATTCTTATGTTCTTCGGCAATACCTTGAAAGCGTTCCCATGCGCTCGGTGGCTACTCCCTATGAAGTCGCTCTTGGTGGCGAAACCATAAAAATCCGAGAGCGCGCTCTGATCAATGGAAAAATCGAAGGGCTGGATTTCGATACTTCAGTAGTACCGGTGGATTCGCTTGGCAAAGCTAATGGCCATGACCTCGATGCGATCATCGGAGCTATTACGATGGAGGCTTGGGAGATCACAGTGAATCCGAAGGAAGGAACCTTAGGACTTGAAGGATTGAGACGCCGCGAATTCACTGAATACTAACCCGATACTTTCCTTTTCTCTCTTCGGGGTTTTCTATCCCGTCCCTGACGGTCGGGCCACTGGCCCGGGCTTATGAGTCTCTTACCACCCGCGATGATTAGGTCAATCCTCGTAGCTTTGCTTTGGCTAAACTTTGGCGGCGCAATTGCCGCACAGGCCAAACCGCCGTCAAAACTGCTTGAGTTAACGGCGGAAATAGTCTCGCAGAGTTACTGCGCTGCCAGTCAGAATTCTGCTTCGCTTGAGTTGAAGCTGAAACTTCGCTTCCGAAATATCGGAAACCAAAAGTTGATTCTCTACAGAGGCCACGACCTCTTTTATCAAACGAAGATTCGCAGCGCGCCAGGAAATCCGTCCGGTCCCTACGACGTCTGGGTGGTTAACTCTCGATATTTTGATCAGGAGGTCGAAGCAATTGACCAAACGTCGCCCAGTAAAGTCTTTATTACTTTGTCGCCTGGCGCCACGTACTTGTCAGAAATCGAGATCGGAGTGGGCATCGTGAATGAAAAAGTCGACCGCGGTGACTCATCCATAAGAAGTGGCGATCATACTCTGCAATTGATTGCCTCTACCTGGTACCAGTCCAGAGCTATGGCTCAGAAGCTTCGTCAGGAATGGCAAAGGAAGGGTCTGCTCTGGTCCGATCCATTGGATGCTCGACCAATACACTTTCTGGTCCAGCGTCCCAGCGTGTTGGTTCCCTGCAAGTCGAGCAATTGAAGAATAGCTACACGGATGTTCATCGATTCCCATTGCCACATCGACGGCCCCGAATACGGTTCCGATCGTGAAGAAGTAATCGCACGTGCGCGCGATGCGGGTGTTTCCACCATGCTCAACGTGGGGACAGGCGATCCTAACAGCGGCACGTTGGAGCGCGCGGTCGGGTTAGCTGAAAAGCATTCAGAGATTTACGCCGCCGTGGGGGTTCATCCGCATGATGCGAAGCTCTTTGATGACGCAGCAGAGCAGCGCTTATTGAACCTGGTGCGGCAAAGCAAACGCGTGATTGCCTGGGGAGAGATTGGACTTGATTATCATTACGACCACTCGCCGCGCGACACTCAGCGCGAAGTCTTTCGCCGGCAGTTGCGGCTCGCGCGGGAACAAAACCTGCCCGTCGTGATTCATTCTCGGGAAGCCGACGATGATACGATCGCGATCCTCAGCGAAGAACTGACCGGCTACAAACGTGCCGGCGTATTGCATTGTTTTGGCGGCAGCCTGGTAATGGCCCAAGCGGCAATCGAGCTTGGCTTCTGCATTTCGTTCGCGGGCAATCTAACTTTCAAGAAGGCTCAAGACTTACGTGACGTCGCGCGTCAGCTTCCCCTCGGACGGCTGCTGATTGAGACTGACTGTCCATATCTCACGCCCGTTCCTTTTCGCGGGAAGCGTAACGAGCCGGCGCGAGTAGTCGAGACGGCGCGCTGCCTTGCGGACCTTCACGATACAGAGCTTGGAGATATTGCTCGGGTCACGACCGAAAACTTCCGCACCCTCTTTGATGTCCCGGTTGGGTAAGAGCGTGAGCGCGCGAATCACAGACTGAAGTCTGTGCCACTCAGCCGGCGCACTCCAAATAGAGAACACTTTCACATGCTCTTACTTTGATGTTATCCTCACTGCATCGAGGTCGAGAACAGCAGACACGGATGGCCCAGCAGAATTCATTTGACATAGTTTCGGAAGTCGATCGCGCCGAAGTCATGAACGCGGTCAACCAGACCATGAAAGAAGTGCGGCAGCGCTTTGATTTCAAAGACAGTAAAGCCGCGGTCGCGCTAGAAGAGAAGGATCTGGCCCTTTCCGCTGAAGACGAAACCAAGCTGCGAAACATGAATGACATTCTGCAACAGAAACTCGTGCGTCGCGGTGTGCCGCTGAAAGCACTCTCATACGGCGATCCCGAACCTGCGGCCGGCGGCACCGTAAAGCAAAGGGCGCAGATTCAACAGGGCATCCCGCAGGAAAAAGCGAAGGAAGTCGTGCGGTTCATCAAGGATTCGAAGGCGAAAGTCCAGGCGTCGATTCAGGGCGACATGGTGCGCGTCTCGGGGAAAGACCGTGACACTTTGCAGCAGGTGATCGCTTCGCTGAAGGCGAAGGACTTTGGCATTAACATGCAGTTCACGAATTACCGTAGTAACTGAAGTCCGCCGTCGAAACACGATGCAAGCAGCAGAACAGAGCGCGGTCCTTGAAGACGTTCGAGACTCAGCCAGGCGCATATTTGATTTAGTCTCGCCCGAGCTCGAGCTGGTCGAAGAGGAATTCGAGCGCCAGGCGCGGTCAAATATTCAGGTCATCGCTTATATCGGCGAATACCTCCGGCGCTCGGGCGGAAAGCGCGTCCGCCCGGCGCTCACCATACTTTCTAACTATGCGGTCGGTGGCGTTGGATCGAACTATGGCTCGATTCGAATGGCCACCGTGATGGAGTTTCTGCACACGGCCACGCTGGTGCACGACGACGTGATCGATCGAGCTGCCACGCGGCGCAATCGTCCTTCGATCAACAGCGAGTTTGGCAATCAAACCGCAGTGCTGATGGGCGATTGGCTTTACATGTCGGCGTTTGAGACGAGCCTGGCGGAACGTTCCCTGGCAATCCTCGACATCCTGACCGCGGTCACGCGCAAAATGACTGAAGGCGAGTTGCTTCAACTCACTTTGCTGGGTCGCACAGACATTTCTGAGGAGCAATACTTTGACGTCATCGCGCGCAAGACAGCTTATCTCTTCAGCGCCTGTTGCGAGATCGGAGCGCTGCTGGGCAAAGCAAGTCCCGGAATGCAGAACATGCTGCGCGACTATGGGATGAACCTCGGGATTGCGTTTCAATTAGTCGACGACCTGCTTGACTTCACCAGCACCGAAGATGTTTTAGGCAAACCTGCCGGCGCGGACCTGCTGGAAGGCAAAGTTTCTTTGCCACTCATTTTCCTGCTCCAACGCGAACCTGAAATGCGTTCCGCGATTCAGACTGTGATTAGCGAAGCTCGTTATGAAAACGTTTCGCGGGCGCAGTTGCTGGCCGCGCTGGAACGAACGGGCGCATTGCAATTGGCGCTCGATCGCGCCATCGAATATGCTGCCGCCGCGCTTTCGTCGGCGGAGGGATTACCCGATTCGCCGTACGCGCAAGTCCTGGCTTCGATTCCCACCTACATCGTTGAGCGGGATCGTTGAGCATTTCCGATTGCCACTTGCCAATTGCCGAATCGGCTCAACGAAAGGCTGGCTTTCGCTTCTCGCTTTGGGTCAGGGAGCGAGCCGAGATCACAAAGTTGTTGTCAATCGGCAATCGACAATCTAAAATCGGCAATGTCGTATGGCTAACGAGACTCTCATCGCCAGACTCGAACAAAGCTTGCGTCAATCGCGCGGGGCGCGCACACGCCTGGCCGCGCGTTTGGCTGAACTTGAGTCCGAAGCTGAGATTATTCGCGGCGAGTTGGCTGAGATGGATACACTTGCCGGCCAGACTGAGGCGGCGATCTTTCGCCTTCTGTCGAATGTGATGAGCGGCCCGTCGACCGCGGTGGGCACGACTTCGGTCGGAGAGTTGGAGTTGGCGTTCCAGAGACGTCTGGCCCAGGCTGAACTCTCGCAACACATACACCAGGAGCCGCCGCAGAGACACAACGTGCCGGCGGTGCGAAATAATATTGAAGCCTCCAGCGATCGCTTTTATGATCGGACCATCCCCCAGGCTACGACAATGATTCTGCGCGAGGCCGGCGGGCCATTGCACGTCAACGAAATCTACAACATTCTCATGGAAGGCGGATTCAGCTTCACCGGCCACAACCCGACAATCAGCATCGCAGTCTCACTGAATCGCAACACCCGCTTTCGCAAGGTCGCTCCCGGAACCTTTGATCTGGTGATTCGTGACGCGGCGAAGGCATCTTAGATAACTCCGCGCATTTTCCATTTCTCACTGATCAATTCGTGGCTCTTATTTTCTAGACACAACCAAGAATACTCGCAGTCGGTAAGGGTGCTTGCGCCCGCGGCTCCTGTTTCGTGATTGTTCGTGTGATTTAGTGGATCGCTTTTCTGTCAGCAAAGACTCGATCCACGAAATCACACGAAGCATCACGAAAGACCTTCGGTAGAGTTAGTTGAGACACGCTACTCTAGAGCAATTCCTTTTGTAATTCTGCGAGCAGTTGCTTTGCTTCTTCCGGCGTGAGCTTTTCCGGATCCGCCTCGCGCAACGTATCCGCGACTTTCTGATTCGCCAGATCAAACAGCGATGACTGCGCGGCCAGGCGTCGCCGACCAGCGCGGGTAGCAGCCTTGTTCAGGGCCTGATCTTCCACAGTAACTGAGCCCTCAGCTCCGGCAGCGGCTGCGCGTTCAACCTGAGTGGCGATATGCGCAGCAGTCTCTTCTTCGGAAAACACGTCCAACTCATAACGCTCCAGCCTTTGCAGAACCTCACGCGCGCGGGCGAGCGCGGCTGGCGGCATGCCCGCGAGGCGCGCGACTTCGATGCCATACGACTTTGAAGCGCGGCCGCGTTCGAGGCGATGAAGAAAGACCACTTCGCCTTCGCGTTCAGTCGCAGTGATTTCGTAATTCTGCGCCCCGGGCAGACGTTCGGCGAGTTCAGTGAGTTCGTGATAATGAGTTGCGAATAGGGTCTTGGCTGCGTGCTCGGGCGAATCGTGCAGGTATTCCGCCACGGCCCAGGCGATCGAAAGACCGTCAAACGTTGCCGTGCCCCTGCCAATCTCGTCGAGCAGGACGAGCGAGCGCGGCGTGGCACTGTGCAGGATTGCCGCGGTCTCGGTCATCTCGACCATAAACGTCGAACGGCCGCGCGCGAGGTCGTCTGACGCTCCCACGCGCGTCCAAACTCGATCGAGCATTGGCAGTCGCACTTTCTCCGCTGGTACGAATGAACCCATCTGGGCGAGGATGCAGATAAGCGCAGTTTGCCGCAGTACGGTGCTCTTGCCGCCCATGTTCGGCCCGGTAATGATCAGCAGGCGATCGGTCGAGTTATTGAGATAGACGCTGTTCGGAACGAATGGTTCTTCATTGAAAACTTCGATCACCGGATGGCGGCCGTGGACGATCTCGATCTCGTCACCGTCATGCATTGACGGCAGCACGTAGCGGCGTCGCACGGCTGTTTCCGCCAGTGAAGCAAGACCATCCAGACAGGCGAGCGCGCGCGCCGTCGCCTGGATCCGCGACGTTTCGGCAGCGACCTGACGGCAAATCAGTCCAAAGATTTCCGATTCGAGTTGCAGGATGCGCTCTTCGGCGCCCAGCACTTTGCTTTCCCATTCTTTCAACGCCACGGTGGTGAATCGTTCGGCGTTGGCCAGCGTCTGTCGTCGTTCGTAATCATCGGGAACGCGCGGGGCGTTCGCCTTTGACACTTCAATGAAGTAGCCAAAGACGTTGTTGTAACGAATCCGGAGGGAACCGATGCCGGTGCGCGCACGCTCGTCTGCCTCGAGCGCCGCGATAGTTTGTTTCGCATCGCGACTGAGCGAACGCAACTCGTCGAGCTCGGTTGAATAACCATTGCGGACTACGCCGCCGTCGATGACCTTGGCGGGTGGATCGTCTTCGATTGCCGCTAACAGCAGCTCGCGTACGTCGGCCAGTTCGTCGGTCGAGTCATTGAGCACCTGCAACAGGGACGAAGAGCAGTTGGCAAGTATCTCTCGAATTCGCGGCACCTGATCGAGCGAACGACGCAGGGCCACGAGATCCCTCGGCGTCGCCGAGCCCAGGTTCAGGCGACCGGTAAGACGTTCGACGTCGGCAACTTCTTTCAAAAGATTTTGCAGACCATCGCGCTTCATGTGCGAAGCGTGCAGCTCTGCTACGGCGTCATGCCGGGCTTCGATCTCGCCGCGTCTGAGCGATGGCCGCAGCAACCACGAACGCAGCAGGCGGGCGCCCATGCCGGTAACGGTCTCATCAATCACGTCAAGCAGGGATCGCGCGACGCCGGCGCCGCCGAGGGCCTCGACCAGCTCAAGGTTGCGCACGGTAATGTGATCCAGGACGAGATGATCCTGCGGCTCGAAATAAACGATGTCGCTGATGTGTGCGGCGCCGGCTCGCTGCGTTTCCTGAGCGTATCGCAGACACGATCCGGCGGCACGAATGGCTTCACTCTTACCAGTCAGACCATAGCCATCGAGAGCGCGCACACCAAATTGTTTGATTAGTAATGATACGCTGTCGTCGCCCTGCCAAACCCAGTCATCCAGCGACGTCAACCTCGCGCCGGCGTATACATCCGGAGTAGTGATGTCAGGTGTCGTCGCCGGCTGATCTGAAGACGCGCTAGCCGGCGAATGTAATGGCAGCGGCGCAGTGTGTGGTGTATTGGCAAAGCCTGCTCGCACCAATGGCCCCAGCGAAGCAGGGAAGAGAAGTTCACGGGGAGCATACGATTCAATGTCGGCTACGATGTGTGGCCAGGCGTCGGCTCCGCTAGCCTGCGTGGCGCGAAACTCTCCGGTAGAGATGTCGAGAAAAGCTGCGCCGACAGTCTCGCCGCTCGCACAGACCGCGGCGAGATAGACCGATTCACGTGGCTCGAGCAACTGCGGATCGATTGGCGTTCCGGGGGTTACGACCCGGACTACTTCTCTGCGCACCAGCTTTTTAGTTTTTGACGCCTCCTCGGTCTGTTCACAGATGGCCACGCGATAACCCTTGCGCACGAGTTTGGCGATGTAGTTGGCGGCCGAGTGATGCGGCACGCCGCACATCGGCATGGGATCGCCGCGCTCTTTGTGTCGCGCTGTCAGAGTAATCTGGAGTTCCCGCGCGCCGATGATTGCGTCTTCAAAGAACAACTCATAAAAATCTCCCAGGCGGAAAAAGAGCAGCGTCCCGGGATGCTGAGCCTTCAGCTCTCGATATTGCCGAACCATTGGTGTGGTGTTACCAGCAGTCATTCCGGTGCCAGTGAGAAAAGTGCGATCAAAACCGATCTTATTTCCTTAGTTTGCGAGAGCGAAGAAGCCTACAGTGTAAGGAGGGAAGGTGCAAGCACGTATTGATGTTGCATGGTGATCAATTCGAGGGAGTCTCAATTTGGGAATCCAGGCGGTCAGAGTACCGACTTCAGTCGGGCCTGTGCCGCTGTGAAAGAACCCGACTGAAGTCGGTAATCTAAACATCTGTTAGATTAAGACTTCGTCCCTTTTATGAATTTTCTTGACAGGCCAGAACCAAACATTTAGTCTCTTGGCCCTAATCGAAAAGAATGGATCGGGACCCCGCTCGTGTAGGTTTGAACCGGCATCGGCGGACATTAGTACAGGTTTAGGTTTAGGATTTCCATAACGGATTTTTGTCTCTCCGGCCAGCGCGACTCCGAGAATAAAAATGCTTAGTGGTAAGGGATTAACTTCGGTAGCCGTCGCTCCAGCAACCTACTCTTTAGGTGAGAATCCAGAACACTCTCTCGCCGAGCAGGCAATGGCCCTCGTCGCGCTAAGTCACACCGTAGTCGAACACCAACTTTACTCGGCAATGCTGGCGGAAATCGCGTCTGTCGGCACGCGCGTCGCCTCAATAACGACACGCCGCCTAATGACCCTGACCGGCATTAATGGCTACAGTACTGTGCGCCGCGGCGTAATCGGACTCGTCAATAAGCTGAGCATCGACCGACAGCGCGTCGCCGGCCACAATGGCGGTCACCAGCCTCTGCTGGTCTATCTGGTTTTCAGTCCGGAAGAGATTCTCGAGCGCCGCCGCGCGGTCGGCTTGCCTGCTTATCCGAAAGGACTGGAAAACGAACACGGCCCGACGACGTTGGGACGGGCGGTCAAGCGGGTGATCGATGTCGAAAGTTTGAGCCGCCGCGAGGCACAGGTGGCGTTGTGCTGTGCGCAGGGATTAACGAATGCCGAGATCGGAACAAGGTTGCAAGTGAGTGAACAGACAGTGAAGTTTCATCTCCGGAATATCTTTGTAAAGTTTGGAGTCAAGCGACGTGCGGAATTGGTCTCGCGTCTGTTTCGCGATGGTGGTGGCATGAGCTTGTGAGTTGTTTCCCCCTCCTCTTGGGAGGGGTTAGGGGAGGGCGCAAGGCATGTCGCAGACAAGCCCTCTCCCCAACCCTCTCCCAAGGGAGAGGGAGTTTGAAAATTTGAAGCTGCCTCGCAAAAGAGGTTTCCCTTTGGGGTCGCTGCGTGTCTTCCCGGTCTTTCGTTTTGGCGAAGAGCACGCCTCGGGGGAAAGTGTGTTTCCGGGTTGATCTGAATTCAAGCAATGACAAAGAAGGAAAAGAAAAAAAAGAAGAAGAACACAGCGCGGGTTGTCTGCCGCGATCGCAAGGAATTCTGGACCACGCAGAAACAATTCTGGCAGTGGGTGAGGGAAGGCGTCATCGTCAAGACTAACGACAACCCGCTGACCGGCACGTTTCTTCGCGAGTATGGCGAACTAATGGTGCTGGTCAGCAACACCGTGCTGAACCTGGCCCATCCCAATCACATGCGTGAAGCGCTGCTCTCGCGCCGTAGCGGACTTGGTAGAAGGTGAACTCCATGAACAGTCGTATGACGTCCATGTATTCGCTCGGGCTTTTGGTGATTGTGATCACCGTTCCCATTGCCGGCATCGCTCAGATTGATCAGGGCACTGTGTCGCAGGCGACGCAAGTCTCTTCATCCGGGCCGGCGGCGCAGCCCAGCCAGCGCTATCGCATTGGGGCGGGCGACGTGCTCGACATACGCATTCTCAATCGCCCGCAACTCTCGCGTGAAGCTGTGCGCGTCGAAGGCGACGGAATGATTCGCATGCCCTTAATCGAGGGAGAGATTCAGGCAGCGTGCAAGAGCGTGAGCGAGTTGGCGAGCGAGATTGCCAGGCGCTATTTGAAGTATTACCGCAATCCGCAGGTGGACGTCTTCGTTAAGGAATATCACGCACGTGAAGTGGCGTTGATCGGTGCCGTCAACGAACAGGGCCGGTACCAGATGCAGCGCCGCTTGCGCTTGCTCGAACTGCTGAGTTTTGCCAAGGGGCCATCAGACAAAGCCGGCCAAACTATCAACATCGTGCGCGGGCCGCGCACGGACATTTGCGGGAACAATGGCGAGTCCACTTCAGATGAAGGCGGTTTTATCAGCTTGCGCCTGAGCGATACTTTGCGTGGTGAAGAACAAGCCAACCCTTACGTTCAATCAGGCGACATCGTAACAATTCCGGAAGCCGAACAAGTTTACGTCGTGGGCAATGTCTATAGTCCGAAGTCCGTGTCGCTCAAAGAGCCCATCACGGTGTCGCGCGCGATAGCGATGGCCGGCGGCCCGCTGCGTGATTCAAAAACCGATCGCGTACATATTGTCAGGCAGCAACCCAACGGTGAAAAGTCCGAGATGTATGTGAACCTGAGCGCTATTGCTCGCAAGCGCGCCGAGGACGTCATGCTACAGCCTAACGACATCGTCGAAGTGCCTGAATCGACCGGCAAAAGCGTGATTCGAAGTCTGCTGGGTGCGGTCGCGCCCTCCGTGGCGCAGTTGCCGGTGCGAGTGATTCCGTAAGGAAGTATGAGGGTTCAGTCTCCCTCTCCCTTTGTGAGAGGGCTGGGGAGAGGGCTTGCTTCGTCAAGCTCCGCACCCTCCCCTAACCCCTCCCAAAGTGAGGGGAAGAAACCAGGATGATCTGAAATCTGAAGTTTGAGATTTCAGATTTGGAATTCAAAGGCAGAACAATGAGCGAAGCAAACAAAATCGTCCGGCGCGAGGAAGAGGCCGGTGAAATTGATCGGCGGATGGACGACGCCTCGCCCTATCGTTCGGCATACGGCTATGGGGCCGAGGCCGGTCCGGAAGGCGAGGTCCGTCTGCTCGACTATTGGCGGGCTATTCGCAAGCGTCTGTGGCTGGTGATTGGAGTCGCTGCTTTGATCACCACGTTGGCGATGATTTACGTGGCCCGCAAACCGGACGTCTATGAAGCTTCGTCGCGGGTGCAGGTGGATCTCGAAAACAATCCGATGTACGCGGGGAAAACCACCCCGATGATCTATAGCCCGATGAACGATCCGGCTTACTTCAACACGCAACTCCAAATTCTAACCAGTCCCGGTCTGCTGCGTCGCGTAGTCAAAACGCTTGACCTCGAACACAACCAGGCCTTTCTCCGTCCGCAGTCGGCACAGACTCGCTCTACCTGGAAGACAATCATGCAGATGTGGGGCCTGTCGGGCCCCGAGAAGAAGGACCCCGTCAAGCAGCCGAATGAATTACCGCTGACCGCGGCGGTAGCGCCGGCCAGTTCGAGCGATGATCTTGCCGAAGCAAAACGTCTGGCGCCTTACGTTGGCGCGCTACAGGGTGGGTTGCGGGTCGAACCAGTGCGCGAGAGCCGCGCCGGCTACTACAAAGAGACTCGCCTAATAGATATTGGCTACACCCACGGTGATCCGGACACAGCCGCCAGGATCACCAACGCCGTTGCCGAAACCTTCGTGCGTTCCAATCTGGAAAAGAAAAACGAAACCAACACCAGCACCAGCGAGTTTCTTTCCAAACGAGTGGCTGAACTCCAGAGTCAGATCCGGGCCGATGAAGAAAAACTGGTGGGCTATGCAAAGAGCAACCAGATTCTTTCCCTCGACGCGAGTCAAAACACCGTGGTCGAACGCCTGGCCGGACTTAACAAGCAGTTACTCGAAGCCGAAAACGAGCGCAAGTTGGCCGAGGCTGAGTACAACGCCGCGAAGGCCCCCGGCGCGGCCAGCGCACTGGCCGAAGCAGGCGCCAAGGACGTTAATGAGTCTGAGCAGAAGCTGGCGGATCTAAAACAGAAACGGGCGCAGTTGCTGGTTGACGCGACTGAGGAAGCACCCGAAGTGAAGGAAATCAATCAGCAAATTGACGAAGTGCAGAAGCATTTGAACGAGACGCGCACCCGAAACACCAGCACGCTGCTGACCAATCTCGACACCAAATATCGCCAGTCGCTCAGTCGCGAACAAGCGCTGCGTACTTCTTTCAATCAACAGAAGGGCGAAACTGTCACGCAGAACGAGGCCGCGATCAACTATCGCATCCTGCAACAGGAAATCGAAACCAACAAAGGGCTGCTGGACAATCTGCTGCAGCGATCGAAAGAGAACGACGTGGTGTTGGCGGGACGGCCGAATAATATTTCAATCGTTGATTACGCGATCGTGCCGGACTTTCCGGTGGGTCCCGCGCGCACGCGCTCGGTCATGCTGGCGTTGGTGCTCGCGCTCGCACTCGGAGTTGGCTTGGCGCTGTTCCTCGAGTACCTCGACGACAGCATTCACTCAACCGACGACGTCGAAAAGTTTCTGCGGCTGCCGGCCCTGGCTGTGATTCCCGCGATGGGAGCCGGCGCGGCGCGGCGGCGCTTTCTTTCATCGGCCACGTCCATACAAAAGCGCAACGGAAGTAACGGCGGCGGCAACCCGGAATTGCTCTTGAACGTAAATGGCCGCTCGGCCCTGGCCGAATCTTACCGGCAACTGCGCACCTCGGTCCTGCTTTCCACCGCTGGACGCGCGCCCAAGACGCTCCTGATCACGTCCAGTCTGCCCGGCGAAGGCAAAACCACCACGGCAGTTAATACTGCTATCAGTCTCGCGCAGACGGGAAACAGCGTCGTGATTGTTGATGCCGACATGCGGCGTCCGCGCCTGCGTTCAATCTTTGACCTGACTGAGGGTGAGGGGTTGAGCTCGATTCTTTCCAGTGAGATGAACGAGGAGAAGATGATCCGGTTGATTTCTCGAGACGAGGCTTCGGGCTTGCACGTGCTGACGGCAGGGCCGATCCCGCCGAATCCGGCGGAGCTGCTCGGCTCAGACCAAATGCGCAAACTGATCTCGGTCCTCAGCAGCAAGTTCACGCACATCGTGATTGACTCGCCGCCAATTAGCTCGTTCACTGACGGAGTGTTGATTGCCTCAATGGTGGACGGCGTCCTGCTGGTCGTGCATGGCGGCAAGAGTTCGCGCGGCGTGGTGCGCCATTCACGGCAATTGCTGATTGACGTAGGCGCGAAGGTTGTTGGCGTAGTGCTGAACAACGTCAGCGTAAGCTCGCGCGATTATTATTATTACCACCAGCGTTATTATCACCAGAGCTATTACAGGCACAGCGCTGAAAACGAGCAGGCGTCTGCCAATGGTAAATAGGCAATCGTCTGACTAATGTGGCGCAAAAGTTCGGTTTTGCGGTTGTGCCTAGGGGGACGAGGACTTCTTGTGCTGAACAACGTTACCCTGGCTTGTCCGAACTCGGATAAGTTTTCCTCCGTTCAGTCAGAGACCATGCTCCGATCGCTGATATTCAGGACGTTGATCGTCAACTGTGGAATCAACGCTCTCGGACTCTTCAATTCGATCCTCCTATCGCACTGGTTAGGGCCTGTCGGACGCGGCGAAATCGCAGCCGCAATGCTCTGGCCCATGCTCCTGGCATACTTGTTCAGTGCGGGCATCATTTCTTCAACCGCGTATTTTTCTGCCGCTCGAGGCCCGAAGGTCCAATCGATTTTTTCGAATGCTATGGCGCTCGCGATGATTCAAAGCGCAGTCGCTCTGGTCGTTGGCTACGTTGCGTTGCCGTATCTGCTGGGCAGCCAGAGTGCGAATGTAGTTAGCGTGGCGAGATTGTATTTGTTGGTCATTCCCATCACTTTGTCCACACAGTACGGCACCAGCATTCTGCAGGGGCGGATGCATATGTCAGCGTTCAACTGGCTGCGCACAATCATTCCGCTTGGCTACCTGGCGGGAACTATCGCGCTGGCGATGGCCGGAAAACTGATTCTTCTTAATATAGTTATTCTGCATTTGAGTCTGACGGCAGCCACCTGGCTGGGTGCTATGGCCGCACTGCTCAGGTTTGGAATTCGTCCTTCGTTTCAACCCGAGACCGGACTGGGAAAAGAGATGCTGAGGTATGGAGCAAAAGTGCAAGTCGGCAATGTATCCGGTTTCGCAAATCAAAGTCTTGATCAAGTTTTGATGGCCGCCTGGCTTCCGCCGGCCTATCTGGGACTCTATGTGGTGGCGGTGAGCTCGGCCTCAATCTCGCAGGTGTTCTCACAGGCCGTGCAAACGGTTTCGACGCCCAGTATCACGCAGCGCCAAACAAACTCGGAGCGAGCTGCGGTGCTGCAAGGGGTGTTTCGCAGATATTGGTTGCTTAGCCTTCTCGGTTCCCTGGCTATCTCAGCAGTTCTGCCGATTGCGATCCCAATTGTCTTTGGCATCAGGTTTACGCCTGCGATTTGGCCCGCTGAAGTTTTGTTGTTAGGGACGCTTCTGGGCGGGGCCAGGGCGGTCCTGGCAGGTGGCGCGCAAGCTTTGGGAGATCCCTGGCTGGGAAGCAAGGCGCATCTTGGCGCGTTGGTTGTGACGGTGCTCCTTTTGTACTTGCTGTTACCGATGATGGGGATCATTGGCGCCGCAATAGCCACCGCGTCTGCATGCGGAATGGAGCTCCTAATCGTAGTCGCAGGTCTGCGCAGCTCTCATAGTATTCCGGCGATGAATCTTTTCCGGCCCAGAGCAGGCGATCTAAGTTCCGCTTTTCGCGTCTTTGATGTCTTCAGAGCAAAGCGTGAAAGCCTGTTGCCGGATCAGGGCTAAGTGAAAATGGATAACCTCAATTGCAATAGCACCGACCGTCGTCACGACGCAGTACGGAATCATTTGCGGAACTGAATATCTTGAGGATTAGTTTCATCTTACCGTTCTATTCGTCTCGTCCGATTGGCGGACTGAAAGTCGCGTATGAATATGCAAACCAACTTGCTTCCCGCGGCCATCTTGTTTCAATAATTCACCCCCGATTCATGCGGAACGTTGATAGTTCCCGAAGTCCGCTACGAAAGTTTCAAGCCGCTGCGATCAATGCTCGAAACGCTCTGACGCCTCGATCCGGACTTCAGTGGCAGCCGCTGGAAAAGGGCGTAAGAATCCTTCATGTCTCAGAGCCGACAGCCTCAAACGTTCCGGACGCTGATGTCGTTTTTGCCACTGCCTGGCAGACCGCCGAATACGTTGTCGCATACCCCAAACAGAAGGGAAGGAAATTCTACATCATCCAGGACTTCTACAACTGGATCGCGCCAAAGGACGTGCTTGAGGAGACTTGGAATTGGCCGTTAAGAAAGATAACAATTTCAAACTGGCTCTACGATAAGGTGCGGGCCTCCGGCTGCCCGGCTGCTGAAGTTAGGAACATTCCGATTGGTATTAACTTCGATCAGTTTCAGCTCCTTGGCAACGTATCTAATCGACCGAAAAGAGTATCGATGCTCTATTCAGCGTCAAAGAGTAAAGGGTCGGATGATGGCCTGAAAGCGCTGCGCAAGTGCAGGGAGAGGTACCCTGATTTGGACGTGGTGCTGTTTGGACCGTCCTGGCGCTTTCGCCCATCCGGCCTTCCCGAATGGGCTGACTATAGAGGGGTCCTTCCACAACGACAGCTTACTCAACTCCTCAATGAATCACGAATCTTCGTGTGCAGCAGCATTGCCGAAGGCTTTGCCCTGCCGCCTGCCGAAGCGATGGCCTGCGGGTGCGCTGTGGTATCAACTGACTGCGGCGGTAATCGTGAATACGCATGTCATGATGTCAACGCTCTGTTGTCTCAGGCCGGCGACGCCGAAGCCCTGGCCGGTAACATCGACCGCTTACTTTCAGACGAAGCGTTGCGGGTGGAGATTGCTGGACGGGGCCATCGAATGATCCAGGACTTCACCTGGGAGAGAAGTACAAATCATCTGGAGGAATTCCTAAACGCAAGTTGAATCTCCACTGATGAGCTACTCCACGCTTCCCAGAGTATATGCGGTCGTTCTGAACTGGAATAACTTCGAGGACAGCATGCGTTGTCTTGATTCCCTCGAGAACGCCGGTCATCCGAACCTGCGCACAATTGTCGTGGATAATTCTTCCCAGGATGGATCCGCCCGGCGTTTGCATGAAGAATTTCCCCACCTCACTTTGCTGCTCAACCCAACCAATCTCGGGTTCGCCAGGGGTTGTAATGTCGGAATGCGCGAGGCTTTGAAGGATCCTGAATGCGCGTATGTACTCCTTTTGAATAACGACGCGACGCTTTCACCGGGGACACTGCAAGCCGCGGTTGGCTTTGCGGCAGGCGATCCGCGCATTGGCTTGCTCAGCGGAAAGATCCTGTCATCACTGGCAGCAAAGACCATCTGGTACGCGGGCGGACGGATCGACCGATGGAGGGGACGGGCGGTGGCACGCGGTTTCGGGGAGATAGATCGCGGTCAATATGATTCGCCTTGCGAGGTAGGCTTCGTTACCGGTGCGATGATGCTGATCAAGCGAGTAGTCCTCGAGGATACCGGCCTTCTGCCTGAGGAATATTTTTTTGGCATCGAAGAATGGGATTTTTCGCTGCGAGTGAAAAGGGCTGGATATAAACTCTATTACTTTCCTGATCTGCTTGCTTATCACCGAGCAGATGGCAGCCACTGGAATTACGATCCCAAGTTCGTCTACAACTCATACCGGAGCAAACTCATTTTCCAGGAGAAATATTTACCTCGATACCTGTTCGCATTATGGAAGCGGGTGTTTGGTCTATACGGAAAGTATCTGGCCAGAAGGGCCCGGCAGCGTTTGATTCGACGCGGCGGTTTTGATCCGCAGGGACGAGTACAACTTGATGATTTGGATTTTGCTTTGACTAAAGCACTACAGGACCATGGAAGGAATGCGCTTTCCGAGAACGTCTTGACGGCGTTCGAAGCAGAATTGAACGCGCGCAGGAGCACGAGGCAGCCTCAATCATCGAGATCACGCGTCGTCAGTTAGCGCAGGACTTCAACTCTTTCCTTGAACTCGTGAACGCCGAAAAAGAATCCGTGGGAAGGCGAAAGCCTTTGGTCAGCGTGGCGATGCTCGGCGCCAGAATGCACTTCGCTGTCCCGGGAATTCTGGCTAGCGCCGGGCTGCTACATACGTTTTACACGGATATGTATCTGGGTAACAAAGCGTTGTTCCAACGAATAATAGCGCTGCTGCCGGAGAGCGCGAGGCCTAAGCTCCTAAGGCAATTGTCCCTGCGATCAGCAGACCGCATTCCCGCCGGGCAGGTGGTGTCTTTTGATCTTCTCGGTCTCTGGTACTTGCTGAAAAGACGCGGCGCTGTAGCGCCCTCCGAGCGCGCACTGCTTTTCGCAAAGGTGAATCGGCTTTTTGGCGATCGCGTGGTCCGAGAGGGCTTCAACGGAGCCGACGTTGTCTGGGGTTTTAATGGAGCGTCGCTGGAAATCTTCCAACATGCGCGATCGCGCGGGCTCAAATGCATTCTCGAGCAGTCTATTGCACCGCGAAGAATCGAACTCGAACTGCTGGCGGAAGAGGCAGCGCGTTGGCCCGGGTGGCAACCAGATGAATATTCGCCGTCGGCTTCTGCTTGCGATCCGCTTGCGGAACGGGAAGAAGCCGAGTGGCAGTTGGCTGACAAGATTGTCTGTGGTTCGCGCTTTGTCGCCGATGGCTTAGCGCAACAGGGCGTTGCGATCGACAAACTCTCAATCGTCCCGTATGGAGTAAACACAAATCATTTCAGAGCGCGCAATGGACATTCGGCACGGAAAGAACTCAACGTGCTGTTCGTCGGCGAAATTGGTTTGCGAAAAGGAATTCCGTATCTCCTGGAGGCTTTAAAGTCACTCAATCGGCCACAGGCCGTCCGCGCGAAGCTGGTCGGGCCGCTGGCGGTAGACCCGGAGCGACTGAAACATTACGGCCAGTGGTGTGACGTTGTTGGGCGGGTATCTCGCGCACGAATCCTCGAAATGTATGGTTGGGCCGACATGTTGGTGCTGCCGTCGATTTGCGAAGGCTCAGCGACGGTCACTTACGAGGCGATGGCGTGCGGACTGCCGGTTGTCAGTACGCCTAATACCGGATCGCTTGTTCGTCACGGGGTGGATGGTTTTGTGGTGCCAATTCGCGATGCAACAGCTCTACAAGAAAAGATCGAGTTGCTTTGTGATGATCGAGCGTTGAGATCTCGAATGGCGACTTCGGCACGAGAGAGATCGAAAGAAGGATCCCTGGGAGCGTACGGCAGAAGGCTTTTGGAGAGTATTTCATTTGGAAGCAGTTAACCACGCCAGAAGTTTTCCCCAGACCCGGTTGCGTTTGTGGGTCAAATGGATTCTATTCCCCGGCCTCAACGTGGGCACGAGGAAGCGGATGAAGCTACGCAAATACTTGCGTTCAGGTAACTGTGCGACGCTCGACGCGGGATGTGGAAATGGAGCTTTCAGTTATTACGCGTCGTCGCTGGGCAACAGCGTTCTGGGAATCAATATCGATTCGGAACAGGTCAGGAAGTGCGAAGAGTTTCGGGCCTTCTTAAATCTCGACCGGGAGCGCTGTGGCTTCAAGGTGCACAACATTTACGATGTGTTGTCCCTGGGCCAGACGTTTGATCAGATCATCTGCTTTGAAACATTGGAGCACCTGAAAGAGGACCGCGAAGTTCTGAAACTGTTTCGCCAGGTAATCAATCCTGATGGTGTGCTGCATCTCTGTACTCCAAGACGCAATCGCCGGTCTTATTTTGGAGAGGTTCTTTCTGAGACCGAAGACGGCGGCCATGTGCGATTCGGCTACGAATTGCTGGACCTCGAGCCGATGTTGGCTGCCGCGGGGTTTTCGGTAAATCGGACGGACAAGGCGATGGGATTTTTCAGCCTGAAGATAGAAGAGTTGCTTAACCGGATCGAGATGAGAGCCGGGGCGATTTCCCAAAATGGCCGGCAAGAGATTCTCCGCACCCTGGCGTTTTTGTGTCTTTACCCGTTGACGTTTCTGGATGTGTTTTCCACGACCCACCTATGTATTTACGTTCAGGCTCAATCCCGCGAACCCACCTAAGGGCGCCGAAGTTCCGAACAAATCGGACCGCGGAGGTCGCGGGTTGGCTCTTTCTTTTTGGAGCTGCCGGCATAGTCTATTTCTTTGCTCAGGCCAATAACACCTGGCCTTGGATCAGGGCTTTTGTTGCTGCTCTCTTCCTCGTAGTTATCCTGGGGATTGGCTGGGAATGGGTCTTATCCAGGCGAGCGCCTGCCAATTCGCGCAACGCAATCCTGGCGGGTGTCTTGTTTTGGTTACTACTTGATCCACTGGTGTGGCGTGAAGGCATCGATGAGTTTTCGCCGGACGTAATTGTGAAAGCTTTGTTGTATGCGGGGATATTTATCGCGGCAATTTGTGCCGGCTACCTGGTTCCGGCGTTTCCAGGCGTGAAGAGATTCTTCTCTCGCATGCCGTTGCAAACAAAAGATGATCGAATTTTCTGGCTGACGGTGGCGATCTACCTGCTGGGGATCGTGCCTCAGATTTATATTTCAGGAGGCAGCCCCACTGAGTTCTGGCGCCTGCTGCTGGCGGGGTATTCGCCTGACATCGAAGTAGGTTGGCGGCGAGGAATGCTGGGCAATCTGGATGATTTCCTGAAGAGTACCGCGCATTTACTGGAGCTCAGCATTCCGTTTCTCGGCGTCTACTTGCTTCGGCGCCAACTGGCCCCGTGGAAGAAACCCTTGCTCCTCCTGATGATGATTTCGGTATTCCTGATCATATTCTTCAGCGGCGAACGCAGGGTGTTTGCGCTGATTGCACTCGGCCCGTTGCTGTATCTCTTTTTTGTCACCGCCAAGCCAATGCGACGAAAACTGACACCGGTGTTTTTGGCGGGAGCGCTGGTGCTTTTTTGGATGATGCAAGCGCAGGTGCAGTTTCGTTCCGCCGGATTCTATGAGTTCGATCCCGCAGTGGTTCAAACGAACCCCCTGGAAATGCACCGGGACAATAACTTTTATTGGTTCGCCACTGCGGTGGACACGATGCCCAGCATGTACGAATTTACGAACGAGTGGGTCTTCCTCCAAATCTTCACACATCCGATCCCGAGATTTCTTTGGCCCGGGAAGCCATTTACCGTGGGTCTCCCTTTTGTGCGGTGGGACGAGGTCGGTGCGAGTCTTTCGATATCAATCGTGGGCGAGTTGTACGTGAGCCAGGGTTTGACCGGGATAATTCTGGGAGGACTGCTCTACGGTTGGATGGCGAGAAACTGGGACCAGTTGCGAGAGTACTTCAGTCAGAGTCAGGCGATCAGCCTGGTCTATTCAGTTGGCTTAACGCTGTTGCTTATTGGCGTGCGCAGCTTCGGCGACATTGTCCTCAATTGGTATGTGCTCGCCATAGTAATTCTGGCGCTTCGATTGTCCGGTCAGCGTGTTCGATCGAGACAATGGTACGGTCTGTTTGAAAGCGCAAGACTCCGTCGCACTGGAGTAAGGTTGTGAGTCCGATCCAACGTTGCCGACTAGCATGGTTAACCAATGTTCCATCCGGGGACCAAATAGATTTACTGAGAGCGCTGGCTGAACGCCCCGAATTGGATTTGACCGTGATTTATTGCTCCGCCCGGTCGGTCAAGGGTGCAATCGATGCTGTTGAGCCGTCCGGACGAGGCTTTGTTCTGAAGGGCACGACGTTACCGGGCCCGGGCGGGCGGTTACTCTTCAATCCCTCAATTGTTCCACACCTATTGAAGACTTTGTATGACCTGGTAATCATCGCAGGTTACTTCCATCCTACGATGCAGCTCGCGATGTTAGTACGTGCGTTGCAGAAAAGACCCTGGGTTTTATTTGGAGAGCGGCCCGGCATGAACAATGGAAGTTGGTGGTGGAAATCTCTGCGCCGCTTCCCACTT
>DATHHW010000058.1:0-6605 GCA_035317005.1 Pyrinomonadaceae bacterium
CCGCAACGACGGGGGCGGTGGGCAGCGCTTAGTGGCTTATGTGGTTGCGGCCGAGACGGAAGAACCCGTGAGCAGGCTTCAGTGGCGGCGGGAACTGAGTGAGCAATTGCCGGATTACATGATCCCGGCGGTGTTCATGGTCTTGCCGGAGATGCCGGTAACGGTTAACGGGAAAGTAGACAGACGAGCGTTGCCAGAGCCGGACTCGACGCGGCCGGAGTTATCCGAGGAGTATGTCGCGCCGCGGACAGATCTAGAGAGAATGCTGGCGGCCCTGTGGAAGAGGGTCGTGGGCATCAAGCAGATCGGCGTCCATGATAACTTTTTCGACATCGGCGGTGATTCGATCAAAGGTGCGGTGATCATTAACAGGTTGCAGGAAGACGTGAGCGAATTCGTCCATGTGGTCGCTTTGTTCGACGCGCCTACCATAGCTCAACTGGCGGCATACCTGACTGAACACTTTCCGGAGGAAGTCCTCAGATTCTGCGGAGGAGAAGGCCTGGCATCCGTCGACTCGGCAGACATCGGCACATCCTCAGCTCAAGAGCAGGTAAGTGCTCGGGCTATCGACGAGGTGCGACGATTAATCGTGCCGTTGAAATCACACGAGCAAAGCCAGCGCACCGCAACGTCAAAGAACCGTCAGGCGATTTTTGTTCTCTCGCCGCCGCGCTCAGGCTCGACGCTCCTTAGGGTGATGCTCGGCGGGCACCCCGCATTGTTTGCCCCTCCCGAACTGGAGTTACTTTCCTTTAATACTCTGGCCGAGAGAAGGGCCGCTCTGTCCGGACGCTATAGCTTCTGGCTCGAAGGTACACTGCGCGCGCTGATGCAAGCGAAGGACTGTACCGCTGAACAAGCAAGAGACTTGATGCATGAGTACGAAGAGCAACAGATGAGCACCCGGGAGTTTTACCGCCTGCTGCAAGAATGGATTCCGGAGAGGCGGCTGGTTGACAAGACGCCTTCCTATGCGCTCGACGAGCAGGTGTTACAGAGTGCGGAAGAAAACTTTGAGAACGCGTTGTATATCCACCTCGTGCGACATCCACAGGCGGTGATTAGATCATTTGTCGAGGCACGACTTGATCAGGTGTTCTTTCGCTACCCTCATGATTTGGAGTCGCGTGCATTAGCGGAAGCATTGTGGGTCATCAGTCACGAGAACATCAGCCGGTTCCTGGCCAATATTCCGGCGAACCGCCGGCACGTCGTAAAGTTTGAAGAATTAGTAGAATCGCCGGCGCAATCTATCAGTCAGATCTGTGACTTTCTAGGGATCGAGCCAGTTAGCGCCATGCTCGATCCCTACAGAGAAAAAAGCCAGCGCATGACGGATGGGATTCATCCGTTATCAAAGATGTTGGGGGACGTGAAGTTCCACGAGCATCAGGGAATTGAACGGGAGGTCGCTGATCGCTGGAAACAGGATGGCAGAGCGAAACTTAGCGACCAAACATGGCGGCTGGCTGCGTCGCTGGGATATCAAAGAGACGGCCATCCGCGGTCGGATCTCCCGACTCGCAAGAAACAGATGCCGGCTCACTTTGTCGCAATTCAGCCGCAGGGTATGCAGACACCGCTCTTCTGCGTACATCCTGCGAGCGGCGATGTCTACAGCTATACCGCTCTTGCGCGCTGCCTTGGTCCGGATCAGCCCTTCTACGGAATTCAATCACCCAGTCTCTTCGAATCTCGTGAGCCCTTTACCGCTGTTAAGGAGATGGCTGCTTACTACGTGGAAAACCTGAAAGCGTTTCAGCCGCATGGTCCGTACGTTTTGGCCGGGCATTCTTCAGGCGGTCACGTGGCGTTCGAGATGGCGCAAACACTCGTCAGGCAGGGACACAAAGTATCGTTGCTGGCTCTCTTTGATACCGAGGCGGTGTCTATGGCTGAAGTTGAGCATAGAAAAGCGGAAGTAGCGCGCCAGGATGATGCGATGCTACTTGCTGGGATGCTCAGGTACTCTTTGCCACTGTCTCTCGAACAACTGCAAGGGCTAAATTCTGAGGAGCGCTTACTCTATATCTTTGATCTGGCAAAGCGACATCAACTGATTCCTGGCGATTTCCAACTCGCGCAGGCCAGGCGCTTCCTGCAGACTTTGAGAGCAAACGTAGAAGCGAGCGCCAGCTATGCGCCCGAAAGATATGCCGGCAGTGTCACTCTTTTCCGCGCCAGCGAACGTGACGTTTCCGAAGCTTCGTATGATGAAAAGCTCGGTTGGGGCAGTGTGGCTGCAGGCGGAGTGGAGTTACATATGGTGCCCGGCAATCACTTCACCATGATCGCTCAGCCAAACGTTCAGGCATTGGCCGAAGTTCTGGTGACTTGTCTACAGAGGACGGCAGACAGATAAATGCCTAAGCCTTAGTTGCGAACATTAAGTTTTGAAAACTGCTGGGGTTGAAGGAGCACAAGAATGAGCGAAGAAAGAGACGACAACACAATCTATAAAGTGGTGATGAATCATGAGGAACAATATTCGATCTGGCCCGCGGATCGTGAGAACGCGTTGGGCTGGCGAGATGCCGGTAAGAGCGGATCCAAGGCAGAGTGCCTGGCCTACATCAAAGAAGTTTGGACCGACATGAGGCCGCTCAGCTTAAGGAAGAAAATGGATGCTGCAAAATCATAGGCGTGTTTAGAGAGGTCAGGCGCTGTTTCGCAAACGTCCGGTATTGGCACTAAAGCTCAGCTAAGATGAAGGCCTCTCGAAAGCTCTCGTAGTTTTATGAAACCGCGTTGCCTAAGGTAATCCAGAATCACGCGAGCGTTTTCTTCCGGAAGGTCATCGGTTGTCGTAATTGTAATTTCAGGATGCTGGGGCGGCTCATATGGATCGTTTACGCCGGTGAAGTTACTTATTTCCCCGCGTCGGGCCCTTGCATACATGCCCTTACGATCACGCTTCTCACATTCTTCCAGCGGAGTATCGACAAAGACCTCGATAAAGTTATTCTTGCCAATCATGTTGCGCACATCATTCCGGACGGCTCGGTATGGACTTACGGCGGCGCATACGGCGATTCCTCCATGCCGTACAATCTCTGCGGCGACAAAACCGATGCGCCGAATGTTTAGGTCCCGATCTTCTTTACTGAATCCCAGTCCCCGAGAGAGGTGGGTACGCACTACATCGCCATCCAGAACCGTCACCCGCCGTCCCTGCTCCTGCAAAAGGACGGTCAGGATCTCGGCCGTGGTAGATTTGCCCGCACCGCTCAAGCCAGTAAACCAGATACAAACTCCCTGACGCTGACGCGCCGGGTAGGTTTCGGAAAGGATCTCAGCGACTTCGGGTCGGGTGAACCATGATGGCAAGGTCTTGCCCTGTTCCAGATATTGCTCGCGCACTTCGGTGCCTGTAACCACGTTTGTCCGAGTGTTATTGGCAAGCCGCGAAACTTCCTCATAACGATCTTCATCGGGCAGATAGACAAATTCGTTAAACGGCAAGATCCGGACGCCAATCTCTTCATTAAATTGCCGTAGCAAATCGTGGCTCGCATAGGGTTCGTAAAACGGTTTCCCGGTCGAGTCGGTACCTGGACTGGCGTGATCGCGGCCGATGATCATGTGACTGGCGCCGTAGTTACGGCGTATCAGCGCGTGCCACAGGGCCTCACGAGGTCCGGCGAGACGCATTGCCAGCGGCAGCAGCGCGAGCAAAATGCGACTGGGATCATAATAGTTCTCAACGAGCGTCTTATAGGTGCGGACCCGGGTGTAATGATCGACGTCGCCAAGTTTGGTCATGCCTACTACCGGATGCAAAAGAAGCAACCCGTCGATCTGCTCGGCTGCTCTCTTTGTGATCTCTTCATGAGCGCGATGAAGTGGATTTCGAGTCTGGAACGCAACTACGCGATCGTGACCTAACTGCGTCAGCCGCTGCCGCGTTTCGCTTGGCGTGAGCCGCAAATCCCGAAAATCATAGCGCCGAGGCAATTGAACTACCTGCAACGGCCCCGAGATATTCCGCCGTCCCCAACCATGCATCTCAGCAATAAGAGGATGACGCAAATCTTCAGTGCCAAAGACGCTCTTGGCAGTTGTCGGAAGATCCCACTCATAAATCTCCTCGATAGTCATTATCGCCAGGAGCTCGTTTCGGCCGTCTCGCAGTGCGACTTCTTGATCGAGGCTTACAATTACGTCGGAATCCAGGGAAAGCGTGACTGGAATTGGGAAAACCGATCCGTTCGCCAAACGCATTTCTTCCAACACTCGTTCGAAGGTTTCTCTTCCCATAAAACGGTCGAGCGGCGAGAAGGCTCCGATTGCCAGCAGTTCAAGATCGGACACTGCTCGCTCCGACAATTGAATCGAGGTTAGGTGATTGGCATGGGTCGTGATTGCGGCGGCTGATTCTGAAGAAATCCGGAGATCGACCAGAGTGCCACCATATGGAGTGATCAATTCGACGTTTTTGTGATTCATGTCTGCCCGTAAATACTGTTTGCCTTGGGGAGTGTGAACGTAAACATCCGGTCGCATTTCGTCGACTTGCTGTAGTCGTTTGCGCCGAATCGAAATCCTAGCACAGCCTGAGATGGCCTTGCCCATTTTTAGGTTAGACGATAGTGGGTCACTTTGAAGAGTGGCACGGGCGTCCCGCCCGTGAATCACCGCGCAAGGTGCGCGTTCCACAATCAAACTGAGCACTAGCGGTTAGACGGGCTTGCACAAATGCTATTGGACACCCTCCCAGCCAGCGGCGCTGACGTGATCATGTGTTTTAATGATGTGCCCGGTGGGACAAGTCCCTTCGTTAGTCCTGAAGCCGACAACGGTGAAACTAGAATATGACAACATCATCAGGGGCGACGAGTAGCCCTATCACACAATCAGCTAATTCCTGGCTTGCGTCTTGCAAGCCGAAGCCCGGTGCGCGCGTCCGTTTGTTCTGCTTTCCCTACGCGGGCGGCGGTGCTTCAATCTATCAAACATGGGCGGAAAAACTGCCAGATACGGTGGAAGTCTGCCCGGTGCAGTTACCCGGTCGCGAAACGCGGATTAGGGAAAGGGCATTTACCGACGTAACCCTTCTGGTAGAGGTCTTGGCCCCGGCCATCCTTCCGCTTCTGGATAAACCTTATGCCTTCTTCGGGCACAGCATGGGAGGGTTAATTAGTTTCGAGTTAGCGCGTTACTTACGAAGACATCAGGGCCCATTACCAATTCACCTGTTCATTTCGGGTCGTGGTGCTCCGCAAATTACCAGCTCTGAAACGGCCAAGTCTGTCCTGCCGGAAGATGAGTTCATTGAGGAACTCATACGGCTTAACGGAACACCTCCTGAAGTACTCGACAATCCGGAATTGATGATGATGATGATTCCTCTCTTGCGCGCGGATTTTTTGCTTTGCGAGAGTTACACTTATAAGAACGAACCGCCTTTAGACTGCCCTATCTCCGTCTTTGGCGGCTTACAGGACGGTGAAACAGGACCTGAAAAGCTTGAGGGTTGGCGTGAACAGACGACCAGGGGTTTCGTGAGGCGGATGCTTCCGGGGGACCACTTCTTTCTTCATTCACACCGAGCCGACTTGCTTCGCCTCCTCGCGCAAGAACTGCACAGGAACCTTGAGACGACAATGTAGCCCGAACGATCAGAAGAAATCGAAGACGTGCGTTGCTGCGCCTGCCAAGCACTTGGGAGAGTCCCCGAAAAGTCCCCAACACACTTTCAATTGATCGGTAAGTTTATTAGAAGGGGAGTTTGCGCGACTGCGCCCAATTACTGAGCCAAGCGGACGCTGATGTGTGTTGATGCAGTCTACACAGCCATCTCTAACCTGGCAAAGTTCAACGCGATGGCACTGAGTAGCGAAATCAGGGTTTTGAGGACGTCTTAAAAAAAGATGGCAGGTTTCCCTGCCGCTTTGGTAGACTTAAGGTCCCTAAGAACGACGAGCGTCAGGCGCGCGTTCTTCACGGTTTTGACAAAGCAGGCGGAGAACCGGGCCCTCAAATTCCGGTGCGCCTGCGATTTGGTAACAGGACACTACTGCCCCGGTGTTTTTTCCGTTCGCGGCCCCCGCTATTCGTCATGCACTTAAATAACGAAAAATTTGCCGGCATCTGTCGCGGCCTCTTCGCGATACTGGTTTTCGTCCTGCTCTTCGCGTCGGGGCAAACCGCCAGGGCGCAGACCGCTTCGGGCTCGACCGACATGGTAATCAGTCAGGTCTACACGCGCGGTGGGGAGCCCGGCGCCGCTTTTCGCAATGACTTTGTCGAGTTTTTCAATCGCGGCACGAACAACGTAAACCTTGCCGACTACTCCCTGGTTGTTTCAACCAGTGGGCCCGGCGCGACTCCGGACGCGACTATTAGCTTCGTCTCGTCTTCCGGCATCATCGTCGTGCCCGGTCAATACATCCTGGTCCAACTTGGCAGCAGCGGAAACAACGGCGCCTTTATGATTGTAGTTCCCGAGTTCAGCGACCCGAACACTAACCTCGGCAGCACCTCGGGCAAAATCGCTCTGGTCCAATCCAAGAGTTCCACGCCGCTCGGTTGCCCTGCGGGTCAGGATCCGGCGCTCGACGATTACGTCGCCTACGGGCCGGCGAGTTGTGCCGAAGGCGCCT
>DATHHW010000059.1:0-64471 GCA_035317005.1 Pyrinomonadaceae bacterium
AGTGCCGCCGTCTGAATCGGCGCCGCTGGAACATTATTCTGCGGTCGCGGGCCGGGCTGCTCGAATAGTTTCTCCAGCTCGTCCTCCTGAAGCGGACCGTTGTCCTTACTCACGATGGGCCGCGCCTGGCCGGCCAACTCCGACAGCGTTCCCGAGACGCCATAGTATTGCATCGGGAGTACCAGCGTTTTGTTTGGCTGACTTTGCTGTGGCAGCCTTGGAATTTGCGCAGGGGCTTGGGCGAGGAGGTCTGCCGGTACCAAAAGAAACGCTGCTGCGACAATGCAGCATCCTATCCAGTGACCAACCAGAGCCAATCCTAGATTCCGTTTCATTTCTCCTTTTCTCCTTGGATGGAATCAGCTTCGCCGGTAAGCATTTCGGTTCGCACGCTTTCACGCACGGCTGCGTTGCTGGCGGATTTCGCTCTGATGGTTGCCAGGAGATTGTTGGCTTCCTTGCTATCGTCATTTCGAACGTCGTAGTTCTCAAGTCCCTTCACCAGAGTTCGAAACCGTGGATTCGAAATGTTGACGTCTTTCGATCGCTGTCCTGAGGTAAGTGGCGTGAAGTTCCACACCATCGGAGCGAGCGCTCCTAACATCGCCGCAACAAGAGGCCATCGCATTTTCTTGTTCATCTTTTTCCCCTCAACGTCGCGCGCCGGAGGTTTCGCTGCTCAGTCCGGGCTTTTTACCTCGAAGTAGAAGTGAACTCGACGCGGTTAAGCTCTTATCGTTCATCTCCATTTGACTCTTTTCGAATTGACGGTATGGCTCTGCATTCGATAGCACTGCCTGGTGTGGAAAATGCCGATTGGGAAAACGGAACATCGCTTGCTCCGAACTTTCTTGGTTCTGCGAGGGCGTAAGGTCTGAGGTAATCAGAGGAAACGCTTAATCGTAGAACGAGACTTAAGGAGAACTACCAGCCTTCCGCTCATTGCGTCACTGTGTTTTTGGGAAGCGGGAGGTAAACTCAAACATTTTGATGATGAATCTTATAGACCCTAGCCAACAATCTGTCAACCAAAAACTTTGTCTTCGCCAATATTTCTGCGCGAAGCAGATTCATGAAGTATCAATGATCAAAATGGGGCCTGAGAATGAAGACTCTCAGGACCTCAGCCGGCGATAGCTCTTATGCGCTGGCGCAGTTCCTCAATGTGCACCCGCTTAATGAAAAAGCCAGTCGTTAACGCGGGGTCGGTATAGGGCTGCGTCGAATAGCCCAACCGAGTCGCTGCATCATCGAAGTATGTCCTCAGTTCCTGAATGTGTACGGCTCTGATGACCGTGCTTACTGGAGCAAGACCGGCGTCCGTCCATGGCGCGGGCGTAAGCCCTGCGACCGCGCGCAAAACGTCTATCGCCTGACGCAGTTCAATGATGTGTTGCGCCTGGGCCGTCGTGACTCCGACGACCAGCGTGTCGTCGGTGAATACAGTCGGCAAGTAAGCGAACGCATTTGGTTTTGAGAGCCCCGTGCCTGACGAGGGCGTCAAATCAATCGACACTGCGCCGACGGAATGCGGCGGCGTGGTGACGGTGATTGAACTCGTATCGCCCGGCCCGTTAGGGTAAGACCACTGTGCCACGACGCCGCCCATTGTTACGGTGGACAGCGACGGAAACGCGCCGGTTAGATTGATCGTTTGTCCTCCGGAAGTTCGTCCTGCTAATCGGTCGACGCTATCAATTCGCAAGGACGAGGAACTGGAAGTAATTGAAAAGATCAACGCATTGGAAACAACGTTTCCGGGAGCTGCATTAACCAGCGAAACGGAAACGTCGCCGGCAGTTGCGAGGTCGGCATCGGTCAGGTCAATGGTAACAAACGATCCAAAGTAGGTCGTCGTTCTACTCGATCCATTCCACCGTACCACGGCCCCATTTACGAGATTGTCTCCGTTAACGCCGAAAGTAAACCCGTGAGTTCCCGCGGGAACGCTGGCAGGATTCAAGCTCGTCAGCACCGGTGGAAGGTTGGATCCCTGAACGGTAGTTGCTGTTCTGTTGCCGGCGGCATCGTACGTGTAGATGATCGCGGCGCCGCTGCTGTCATAGGTTATTTTGGTTACTCGGTTGAGCCGATCGTATTCGTAATGAACTGTGTCAGACTGTTGAGCGAAACAATGGGAGGCCAGAACGAGAGAAATTGTTGCCAGCAGGAGGGGCTGGACGGCCTTCTTAATATTTCGCCATCTTGTACAGAACTTTGGCATAATCGTAATTCTGCTAACGCGCTGTCACTTCTTCGTGCCCCTCGGTGAAATCGGAGCCGGCTTTGGCCCTCTCGGCATGATTGGTGCAGCCGCCGGACCGCGCGGCATGACTTTGACAGCTGGACCGCGAGGCGTAACGGCTCCGCGCTTCACAGTTACCGCTGCTTTGGGAGTGACATTGACTTGTGCCGGCCCTGTGATTCCATAATCCCTTAAATTTCCAACCTTCTTGCCGTTTTCCCACAAGTCTCCGTTTTCATCCGCGTTATCACCGGCGACACCGTATCGAAACAGTATCTTTCCAGCTGCAAGGTTCACTGCGCTTATCAAAGGGACTTTGCTCGCAATCGGCAATCCCTGTGAAAGGTCATACTCTCCATAACCGGGTATATTGACTTTTACGTTTTGTCGTGGCCCCTCGATCTTATTTAGGCCCCAATCAACAATTTTATTTGCGAGCAGACCAACACCAGCATCCGAGATATTACTTGCTACGGTGTTACGGCTGATACCCGATTTTAGTCCGCCTTTGATCCCACCCTTGATGTAATCAAACTCGTGATAGCCCAACTGTGTATAAGTGATCTTAGCCCCTTTGTAGCCCCATTTCACCGCGTCTCTTCCTAAACCTAAGGCAGTACCAGTTAACATCTCCTTTGCATCCGACCAGAAATTGTTGACTGAGTAGAGTCCATTCACATCGATCGCTCCTATCGGATTATCGAGAGCATAAATGTATCGATTCAGACTTTGCCCATCCCTAGTATCCCCCGTCAGCGGATCCTTCGTCAGAAATCTTCCGAGGTCCGGCAAGTAATATCTCGCTCGCACGTAAACCAGCCCATTGCCTTCATCCATCAAACCGAAGCGACCTCCGAACTTGAAAGGATTGGAAACAGTGGTGTTCGTGTTTGGAAAAACTTCAGCCCGGTTGGTGATCTTGCCGTAAGGATCGTACGCATAGCGGTTGACGTAGAAGTCACCTTCGGTAGTCATCGACACGGTCGAACCGTTCGGATCGAATTGGTAGTAGTAGTGAGTTCCGTTTGGCAGAACCTTGTAGACTAGTCCCTGCCCGTAGACGTAATAGCTGGTGATATTTCCGCCGCTGTCCGTTTCGCACAGCACCTGTGATAGTTCGCGATTGACGTCGACCACATAGCGCGTCTGAACTCCCCCCTGCGACTTGGCGACTCGAACACCCTGTCCGCTGTAGAAGTAGCTATTCGTTTGATCATTAATCAGCCGATCGTTGAAATCATACGTGTAGTTAGTCGTGGCCCCGTCAGTCTTGCTGGTCATATTCCCGTTAGCGTCGAACGAGAAGCCCGCTCCGCCGGCAAACTGTATACGATTGGCAGAGTCGTAGCCGTAACTTTGACTGGTCGCGGCGACGCGGTTATTCAGGGGCTCTTGAACATTCGAGAGAATTCGATTGCCGTTCGCGTCCAGCGTGAAATTGTAAGAGTTACCTCCGCCCCGCGTGTGCAGGTTCACCATTGCGGTGAGACGACCGGCGAGATCATAGGTGTAAGTCGTAGCGCCATTATCGCTGCTTGCCGGCGGCGTGATTCGAGTTAACAAATTAATGCTGTTGTATTGATAACCAACTGTCTTGCCGCCCCAATCAGTGAAAGAAATCATTCGATTGTTTGCGTCATAAACGTAATTGACCTGTTTGCCGTCAGGATAAGTAAGGACCATGACGTTACCATTCTGATCGTATCCATAGCTGATCGTTTTCCCATAGACGTCCGTGTAACTGCTGATCCTGTTAAGCTGGTCATAACTGTATGTCGTGGTGTCGATCGCATCGCCTATTTGTGTTAGATTACCGTCGGCGTCATAGGTCATTTGAACGGAGGTCGAGTCGGGATAAAAGATGCGAGTCAATCGATCATTATCGTCGTAAGTGAACTGAATCGTTTGATGTTTGGCGTCAGTCTGAGAGACACGGTTGCCAACAGCGTCGTAAACATAGCCGTATGAGTTCCCGAGTGGATCAGCGCTACTCACCAGTCGGTCGTCGTTGTCATAGGTCAGGTTTGAAAGATTGAGGTTGGGATCCTTCTGCGTTTTCAAATTGTGGTTATTGTCGTAGGTATACTCTGTCACGCCATTCTCTGAATCAACCACTTTAATGAGGTTGTTCACCTCGTCATAGGTAAATTGCGCAACATTGCTGCGCGCATCGGTTTCCCTGATTAGACGGCCTGCGGGGTCATAGTCCTTTGAGGAAATGTTGTGCAGCGGATCTTCGACCTTAGTTAGTCGGTTCAGCGCGTCATACGTGAATCGTGTGGTCTGATTGTTGGCGTCTGTGCTCGTGAGCCGGTTACCGTTTCCGTCATAAGTGAACACCGTGATATTCGTCAACGCGTCGGTTATCGAAGTCAGTCGACCTTCGAAATCATAGGCAAAATTCGTTGTGTTTCCACGCTTGTCCCGTGTCGCAATGAGACGATCGAGGTTATCGTATGTGTGTTGGACAAAATTGGTGACCGGATCTGTTTCTTTAGTGCGATTATTATTGGCATCGTACTCGTACCTGGTTATGTTCTGATTTGGGTCAGTAATACTGGTTAAGTTATCAACTTGATCATAGCCGTAGCTGGTCGTTCCAATCGGCCGCTGAACTGAAATAAGGTTGTCGTTATTATCATAGCCGTAGCTGGTTACTTTGCCCCGTCCATTAGTCACGCGAATGCGTCGTCCTACTGCGTCATAATCAAAGATCGTCGTAAACGACATTGGATCCTGAATAGTGCGAAGATTTCCCTGGGCGTCATAGGTAAGATTCGTGGTGTGTTGGTTCGGATCGGTGATGGCAGTGGGCTGGCCAAATGAGTTGTAAGTAATCGACGATGCTCGACTCAACGCATCAGTAAGCGTTACCAGGTTGCCGCGAGAGTCATAATTCATGAAAGTCGAATTCTTCAACTCATCTTTGGCTGAGGTTGGGTTATTGCGCGTATCGTAAGTGAACTCGCGGGTATTATTAAGCGGATCCTTACTACTATCGACGTTGCCGTTTCCAATATAAGAGTAGAAGAATTGCCGACCGTTGAGATCGGTTACCGTCTGGCGAAGGTTGTTGCTCTCATAAGTAATAGCTGTTTGGCCGTTCTGCCTGTTCGTAAAGCTTACCAACTTGTTGCCGGAATCATGGTTATAAACGATCTGCTTTTGATTGGGATCGGTCACCCGAGTGACGCGACTAACGTCGTCATAGCTGAATAGCCACTGAAAACCCCGGCCGTTTGTCTGTGAGACTAGTCGCCCTTGACTGTCGTACGAGTTTGATAATCTTCTTATGGTGCGAGCATCGAAGACTTCAAAGAGGCGGCCATTCCCATCATAGCTATAATTGTCGGTATTGTTCTTGGCATCCCTGAATTGCGACAACCGTCCGCTGGTATATTGAAACTGAAGATGTCGATTAATAGGATCAGCGATGTCGATCAGCAGGCCACCCGAATAAGAAAATATAAATTGGCGCCCAACCGTGTCGACAACTGACGCGAGAGTGCCATCGGCGTTGTAGCTTAGCGTAATACGATTCGCGTTGAGGTCTTGTATATAGGCAAGTCGGCCAAAGCTGTCGAAGTGGTATTCCTTTTGATCTGGCTTGAGAAGCGTCCATGTATTATCCCCGTTTCTGGTGAGCGAATCGTAAAAACCTTTTGATAGCGGCTTGTACAGTGATCCCGCGCCGCCGTTATTGAACGCTAATACCTTTCCATCTCCGTAATGAATATTGGTAACTTCAGAATTGGGGGAATTGAGATACAAATTAAAGCTGTGGGACCAACCGGCACCCAGAGGACCTGTCGTTGTATCTTTCGCGTTGTATGAGCGACTGAAAATAAAATCGAGGCCGCGACCGGGAACAACCATGTCGTTCACCTGATAATTGAAGTTTCCAGTCGCCGTGTTGAGTGAGTCGTCATTGATTCCAGCGTTTGAACCGGGCGAGTCGCCGCTACCAAAGCCCTCTTTGTCATTTCCGAATGACTCGTCAGTCGCCTGAGAAACTACTATCTTGATGTGAAACACGCTGCCGAATGAGACGCCATTCGCGTTTTGCAGTTGCCAATACATGTAATAGGTTCCCGGTGAGCTGGGTCCTATCATTGATACTGTGAGATCAACCGTGGCTCCTGGGCTCGCGTTCGGTATTGAAGCACCGACCCTGAGCGGCGACGTAAGGTTGGTGCTTTCGTTTCCGCCCACAGGCGTCTGAATCCAGACCGCGCTGTAGTTACTGTTCCAGGTAGTTCCACCTGTGTTCTGCAACCGCCAGGTTGCATTGAATAATTGGTTGGAGGTAAAGAGAGACTCGTCTATCGGAGTCTGACTAATTAGCTGCATTCCATCGGACGGAGCCGTAGTAGTGAAGCTCCATGTTGCCGACCAGACACTTTGGTCGGGAAAATTAAGAGCTTGAATCTGCCAAAAATATTGCGTGCCAGGGGATAGAACACCGCTCGACGGAGTGTATGACGTGCTGGTCGTAGTTGTATTTATGATACAGCTGAAGCATTCCGTAAAATACGGGCTCGTGGGAAGCGCATTCAGGCTGGTAGCTGCCTGGACTCGGTAGTTATTTGCTAGTGATACTGCTCCCCAACTCAGAGTCGGAGTTGTTGATTGTCCCGAACTAACGTCTGCCGGCGAACTGAGAGAGGGAAGGTCTCCGACAGCCATGCCAACCGGCTGGTAAGAACCATAATCGGTGACTGACACGACATTACAAAACTGGTATCCCAAATTCTGAAATCTGGTGGAGGTTGAAAAAGGTCGTCGGCCCCCATTGTTTGTAACAATGGACACTTCGCCCCCGCTCGAAGAGATCAATCGTCCGTCAGGTTGATTTCTACCATTTCCCGTTATTGTTCCACTTACGTCCGTCCCGGGACTGTACAAGGCTAATTCGTCTGCTCCGATGGTGATCACGTCATTGTTAGTGAAACCACCATTTGTGTAGAGATTGTTCAAGACTGACTGAGAAGGGATGCCTCGTTTTCGACCGCCATCTATCAGGTAGACGCGGGGATCTCCTGAAATCTTTACTAACGTTCCATTTGGGTGGAGAGGTGGGCGATTGTTAGGGCGATCCGATGACGTTCCTGGACTCGAACAGGCATTTGGTGTGACAGTACCTTTCGATTGGAAGCGCTCCGCGTTTGTAACGTGCGCGATTAGTGTGCTGAGAACAATAGCTGCGAACCCGGCCGTGATCAGGGCCTTGATTAGACTCTGCTTGAATGAGAGGTACGAACCAGTCATATTGTCTCGCTAATCAGCTTTAAGTAATGACAAGTCCAAATTTCAGGTTACCCAAGAGTACTTTGAAAATGGCCAACCAAAATCAGAATCAGGTTCAAGACGCTAATTGTAAGTTCTGCGAGGCGTAGGATCTGAGGATTCAGAACGGAACGCTAGGCGTAGAACGTGAGTTTCTGAGACTGCTGACCGCTCTCTTGCTTTCGTTCGGGGGGAGTCCTCACGTGAGGAACTCAGCGACCACTCGATTGAATAACACCCTGCTTGATGGCCAACGTCTTATATTCCAAAGCTTGCAAGTAATCAAGCTAAATCTTTGCTAAGACAGCAAAATCTTTTGAATGCTTAGCGAGCGGCGCGTCTTGCTGGGCTTTTTCCACCGACCAAGCAGTGAAAGGAATGTCAAAAAGCCTGCTTGGTAGATACCAGCGAAACGCGCCGCTCTATCATGAGCTCAGCGGGCTCATGATCTCTTATCGCGCTCGAAGTCACTGAGCCTGAGCCCTCCCTCACGGTCGGGCTACTGCCCGGCTACTCACGCGACCGCCCGCCGCGCAAAGCGCACACTCACCGTCCCCGGCAGATCACTGATCCTTCTCCGGTTTCGGCGGCGGCGTTGATGACGGCGATTCCGCCTTGCGTTTCGGCGCGCGCTCGATGTGGCTCGCGCTGGTCCATTCGGCCAGGGTTGCCGGATCGTCTGCATACTTGTTCCTGACGATTGGATCGAGTTTGCGCAAGGTGATCATGGTTTCCTCGAGGATTGCCGCGATGCCGGCGCGGGAACCTGCCCGTTCACCGATTGCGCCCGACTGATGGCTGATCGCTGCTTCGAGATTTGCGATACTCGCTTTCAGATCGTCGATGAAAGTCTCCGGTAATTCGTGCGCCACGAACTGGGCTGCAAACGGAACCGCGTCCGCGGCGAAAGCTCGGGCCGCCGCCAGCATGATTTGATCATTCTCTCCCCGCGGCACGCGAAATAGTTTTTCCAGGCCCGGTGTATCAATCGCGATAGCTCGCGCGGTGCGGCTGATGGCCTCCATGCGTCTGCGCAAATCTTCCCGCGCGTCCTCGCGTGTCGAAGTCCCTTCACGCGAAGCACCTGTGCCGGAAGCCTGGGACGCGGCGAGTTCATCCAACTTTGTAAGGGCTGTCGCGAATTGGGTGAATATTTGATTAGCGAGACTGGTAGCGGCAAAGTCGCTCACATGGTGGGTACCAAAATCGCGCACTCGAACGATCGTTTCTCGCTTCCTATTTTGACTGTCATTCATTTTGAGAAACCTCCTTTGGGAAGAGGGGCAGATCGTTGAGCCCTCCCTTACGGTCGGGCTAATGCCCCGGCGGTTTCACTTCTCGGTCTATGAGGATCGAGGAGTGTGAGCACTCAGTTTTGAACTACTGGGACTGAGTTGAATACTTAAGTTGACTTCTAATTGCTATATCGACGCGGATTCTATCACCGACCAGGGACTTCTAGCATAAAATTTTGCATTTAAATGCAAAAATCGAGTCTATCTCAGGTTTGGGGCGGTTTAACCAATCTGCGGGCGGAGATTTTCACGTTGCAGGTCGAGTTTTTCACTGTGCAGGTTGAGTATTTCGCCGTGCAGGTTGAAGCTTTCGCCGCGCAGGTCGAATGTTTTGTTGTGCAGGTCGAAGGTGTCCGCGTGTAGGTTGAATATGTCGGCGTGTAGGTTGAGCCTCTCGCGCTGAGGGTCGAGACTTTCGCATCAGTGGTGGATGATTCGCAGGTGCAGGTGACAGCTCACGCGTGGGAGGTGCGCATTTTTACCTTGCTGATAATCTGCATGCTGAAAATCGGCGGATGTTCCCCTGCGCTCGAATCAACGCACCGTCACACTCACATTATTCGCCGCCAACGAATTCCCCGTCGCGCGCTGCAATTCAGCAATGGACTTGTTGAGATCAGTCTGGGCGCGCAGCTCGTTGCCGCGCGCGGTGGCCAGGGCTGTCTGGCGTTCGAGGACGAGGAAGACGGTTGACTGGCCAACGTCGAGTTTGCGTTTCTCGCTTTCGTATTGTTGCTCGGCGGTCGAACGAGCAATGGCTGCCGATCGCAAACGCGCGGCGGCGGTCTTCAGCGATTGGAGAGCGTTGCGCACTTCGACTTGAATCAGTTGTTCGAGTTGGTCGCGCTGCGTAGCGACGCGCTTTCCTTCAACGAGCGCATGGCCGAGTTGCCCCTGGGCGGTGCGGTTGTGCAGTGGCAAGCTGATCGAAACCCCGACGCGAAAATTATTGAACTGATTCGAGCCGAGATTCGAGAGCGATTGCCCATAGGAGCCGAACAGATTCGACGGAATTGTGGCAGTGGCCGCAGGCGGAAGCGGCTGGAGACCGGCCAGCACGGAGAGTTGGTTCACGCGCGCGCGCACCAGATCGTTGCTGGAGCTCAAAGGATTAGAGGTAGAAGTCAGCGTGCCGGCGTTGCCGACCATTCCGTAACTGCCAACCAGATCGATCTCCGGCTTGGTTTGATCGCGATAGAGTTTTTGATCGAGAAGGTTAATTTCGCGCGCCAGATCAGATTGTCTTAACTCCTGTCGATTTTGCATCGCGGCGTTCATGGCGTCAGGCAAAGACACTTGCGGCAGGGTCAAATCGGCTTGATCGGTAGGAATGATTGAGACGTTCCACAGCTTCGCCTTCTGATTCTCGGCGATCATGTTCTTCAGATTATTCTCGGCGCGGTTGACGTCCTCGAGCGCGCTGAATTCAGCCTGTTCGAAATTCGCCACCTGTGTTTCCGCCGCCACGACATCGATTGGCGCCAGCGAACCTTCGTTGACCATGCGCCGGTTGTGCGCAAGTTGCGTGCGCGCGTCGTCGAGCGAATCGCGCTGAATCTGCAGATTGCGCAGTGCGAACACCAGGTCCCAATAGGATCTCTGGACACTGGTAATTACTTCAATGGCCCGCTGCCGGAACTGCGCATCCGTGAGTGAGAGGTTCTTCTTGGCTACTTCTACCTGTCGCCGCGGCAAATCAAATCGCAGGCCCCGCATCAGCGGCTGTGTGTAACTCAACGTCAGCGCCGTCGGATATTGTGGGTTGAGCACTGAAAACTGACTATTGCTGGTTTGCCGAACCGAAGAAAAATCAACGTGATAAGCGCCGCCATACTTAGGCGCCAAACCTTCAACACGGGCCGTGCCGGTGAAGTCTGAAGTCTCAACCTTGGAAGCGCCGCTGAGAAAACTCGTAGCCGGTGTCTTCAGCTTTTCGTAATAAGTCTGCGCGAGAAACCTCGGATCGTATGCACCACGGGTAGACAACAAATCGTATTCGGCGATCTTCACGTTGTCGCGCGCGACTTCGATGTCTTTGTTGTTGGTGAGTGCTAACGCGATCGCTTCACGCAGGGTCATCGGTTGCTGTTCATTTGTGTCCACACCCTCCCGACTGAGCACAGGGAGCGGCTGATTTGCATCGGCGCGATAATCTATGGTTACCGTCGGCACCTTCAGAGTCTGTTGAGCTGAGACCATCGGCGACGGGACCGGGGATGGCGCGGGTTCCTGGGCGAAGGCGTTCGAATTTGCGAGAGCAAACACCAACGCTATTAGCGAAGCGAGCCTCAATATCGTCCGCGCAGCGGACGGGCAGTAGCCCGACCGTGAGGGAGGGCGTTCTTCTGAGCATTCACGATCCGACGCCCTCCCTAACGGTCGGGCTACTGCCCCCCGCTTCACGGGCTCAGGTCGATTCAAAACGTTTTGCATCCAGCACTGAAGTGCTGCGCTATTTTCGCTCAGTCCGCTTCGCGGACGCAGTTTCGCGCTTGTTGGTTTAGCTTCGATCATGACTTTCTTCCATTGTAATTATTGATCCAGAGTGGTGTCCCTCGGGGCGGCCTGTTCCTATTGTTTCGATGTCAAACCCAACAAAGACGCCGCTGCCGCCGCCGCGCGACGACGTGCGCGTCCAAAGAGGCCGCCGAAGGTTCCGCCGATGCGCGACCAGAGATGGCTGCGCGCCAAATCGTCGAACAGCGAATAGAACACCGGCACGGCGAGCAGCGTCAGCAGCAGACACAACGACTGGCCGCCAACTACCAGCACGCCGATCGATCGGTTAGTACCCGCGCCCGGCCCACTGGAAAGCACCAGCGGGGTCATACCCGCGACGAGCGCAATCGTAGTCATCAGAATTGGACGCAAGCGATCGCGATTCGCCTGGATGATCGCGTCATGACGCTCCATGCCCTGCCGGCGCAATCCGTTTGTGTGATCGATCTGCAGAATGGCGTTCTTTTTGACGACGCCGAATAGCAGCAACAAACCCAACCCCGAAAAAATGTTCACCGTCTGACCGGTCACCAGCAAGGCAAGGATGCCGAACGGAATTGCCAGCGGCAGCGTCAACAAAATTGTGATCGGGTGAATGAACGATTCGAACTGCGCGGCCAGAACCATGTACATAAAGACGAATGACAAAATGATCGCCAGCAGGAAGTACTGGCCTGTGCGGGCGAGCTCTCGTGTGCGTCCAGCCAGAAAGGTTCGATAAGAACTGTCCATGTTTTCCGCCGCCGCAAATTCCTTTAGCGTCGCGATTACCGCCGTCTGCGAACCTCCCGGCTTCGTGTTTGCCACCAGCATTACTTGACGTTGACGGTTGTATCTATCGATCGAAGAAGGGCCGGTGCCTTCCTCGACGCGCACCAGATTATCGAGACTTACCCAGCCGATCTTTTGGGAGGCCACCATCATTCGCTTCAAACCTTCGGCACTGGCGCGAAACTCTCCCATCGCGCGCACCCGCACGTTGTATTGATCGGTGCCGGCGTTGAAAGTCGAAACCTTCTGACCCGCGACCAGAGTGTTGAGTGATTGGGCGATGTCGCCGACCCGAACCCCGAGGTCGGCCGCGCGCGCGCGATCGATCACCACGCGCATCTCGGGCTTGCCGGTTATCAGAGTTGAATCAACATCGACGACATCCGGGACTGTTTTCAGTTTTTTCAGCAGGTCATCCGCATACTTGGTGAGCTTGTCCAGATCGGGTCCGCTGACGACGAAATTGATGTCCGCATTGCGCTGTCCGCCGCCGGAAATCGCGGCCACAGGATTAACGCTGGTGCGCAACTGATCGGGGAATTCCTTCAGGTACTTACCCAGGATCTCGTTGCGGACGCGAATCATCAGATCCTGTTGCGAGACGCTGCGCTCCTCCACCGCCGACATCTTGACGTAGATATTCGCCAGATTGACGATTTGTTGTTGCCCGCTGCCAATCGTTACCAACGTGTCGGTGATGCCGGGAAGTCTCCGCACGTCCGCGGCAATCCGTTCGGCCAAACTGGAAGTCGAAGAGAGCGTGGAACCTTCCGGCATGCGCACGTTGATTTCGAACTGCGATTGGTCGTCAACGGGCAAAAAGTTTTTGCCGACGAACATAAACAGCGGCACGGTACTGACAATCACCAGCAGCGACAACAGCACGACTGCCCAACGATGGCCCATTGACCACTTGAGCATCCAGGTATAGGTGCGATCGATGGGTCGATAGAAGCGCGACTCTTTCGATTCGGCCTGGACGTATTTGTCCTTGAATTCGGCGAGTGAGCTGCGCTTTTCACTCTCAGGCGATGCCGAGATGTCTTTGCTCGGCGCTTTTGCGGCTCCGGCATGCTTGCGCTTGATCATGCGCGCCGCCAGCATTGGCGTCAGCGTGAACGACACGATTAGCGAAACAGCGATGGCAAACGAAGAAGTAAAGCCAAACGACGACATGAAGCGCCCGACGATGCCCGCCATGAATCCGACGGGAAGAAACACCGCCAGCAGGGACAGCGTCGTCGCTGTGACTGCCATGCCGATTTCGCGTGTGCCCTCCATGGCGGCCTGGAACGGCGGCATACCTTTTTCTTCGATGAAGCGGAAAATATTTTCCAGCACCACCACCGCGTCGTCGATCACAATTCCGACCATTAACGTGAGCGCCAGCATCGTGATCTGGTTCAAAGTGAAGCCCATCGCAGCCATCAGGCCGAAGGTCGCGACAATCGAAGTCGGAATGGCTATGGAGGCGATGAAGGTCGCGCGAAAGTTCCAGAGAAAAACAAAAACTACGATGGCCGCCAGGATACTGCCCTCGATCAAGTGCAGATTGATGGCGTGCAGCGCGGCCTTAATGAAGATCGTCTGGTCGCCGACGATTTGCATTTTGACATCGGGCGGCAGTCCCTTCTTCAGTTCATCGAGACGCTCCTTGACCGCGTCGGCAACCGCCACGGTGTTCTGCCCGGACTGCTTTGAGACCACCAGAGTGACTGCGGGCTGGCCGTTCAAGCGCGCTTCGGTGCGTTGCTCTTCGGCCCCGTCTTCGACATAACCGATGTCACTGATCTTGACTGCGTAAGGTCCTTTAGTGGATACGACCAGATTGTTAAATTGCGCCGGATCAGGAATGCGGCCCATGGTGCGCACGGTGAATTCGCGCTGGCCCGATTCAATGCGGCCACCCGGCAATTCCATGTTTTGCTGCTTAACGGCGGTCGCGATGTCGGCCGCCGTAACATTAAAGGCGCGCATCTTGTCGGGATCGACCCAAACTTCCACCTCACGCAAACGGCCGCCGACGATCTCAACGTTGCCCACCCCGTCGATCGATTCGATCAGGCGCTTAATTCCCTTGTCGGCAATGTCTGTGACCTCGCGCAAGCTGCGCGGAGCTGAGACCGCTATGCGCAAAACGGGCGTCGCGTCGGTGTCGAGCTTTTGCACGATTGGTACTTCCGCCGTTTCAGGCAGACTGTTGACGATCAGGTCAACTTTGTTGCGCACTTCCGACGCGGCTACGTCGGCGTTCTTCTCCAGCACGAAGTTCACGAAGACCTGCGAAACGCCTTCGACCGAAGTCGAGCGCAACTCATCGATGCCGCTGATGGTGTTGACCGCCCCTTCGACCTTGTCGGTGATCTCGGTTTCGATCTCCTGCGGCGACGCGCCCGGATTGACGACCGTAATCGTGATCGTCGGCAGATCGATCTTCGGGAAAAGATCGACGCCCAGCGATCTGAAAGAAAACAGGCCCACGACCGTAATGCTCAGGATGAGCATGGTCGCGAACACCGGACGACGAACACAGATTTCAGCAAGTTTTTGCATGACCTAGACCCCGGGAGCGCAGGCATCCTGCCTGCGGAACGCCGGCATCCTGCCGGCTCCTCTTTTACGATTCACCCGCTCGCCGCCGCGAGCAGTTCCGTACCTATTGCCTGACTGCTGCCCCATCACTCAACTGATCGACATTGCTCGTGGCCACCACTTCATCGGCCGCCACTCCACTCTTCAGTTCAACCAGATCGCCCTCAGTCTGACCAGACTGCACCAGGCGCTGCTCGGCATGGCCGTTCTTGATCACGAACACGTAGGTCGCGCCCGAAATTGTGCGCAGCGCTCGCTGCGGCACCAACACTGCCGGCTCGGTCTGCGGCAAGAGAATGCGCACAGTTGCGAATTGACCCGGCTTCAATTCAGCCTTCGGATTTTCGACGTCTGCTTCAACTGTCAGCGTTCGTGAAGCGGTGGTCACATTGGGGGACACGCGCGCCACGTGTCCGGCAAAGTTACGATCCGGATACGCCGCTACGCTGACCGAAACATTTTCGCCAGTATGAATTTGCGAGATCGCCTGCTCGGGAATATCTATACGGACCCGCAATGGATTCATGTTGACGACTGTGGCGACCTTTTGCTGCGGCGAAACGTATTCGCCAACGTCGGCCGGCCGCTCAGAAACATAGCCCGGCATCGGCGAGACCACGACGGTGTAACCGAGATTGCGTTTCGCCAGTGCGAGCTGAGTCGCCGCGGCATCGACCGCGGCTTGCGCGTTCGCGACCGCGGCGTAGTTTTGCTGGGCCTGGTGAATCAGTGCCTGATACTGCTCAGCCAATTGATCGCGTTGCGATTTCATTTGGTCATAGGCGGACCGCGAAATGTCGCCCGTCTCGACCAGTTTTTCGTAACGCCGCAAATTTTTCTCGGCCAGCTCAAGCGCCGAGCGCGCGCCGGCGACCTCTGGAACATTCTCAGGATTGAATTTCTGCCCGGGCCGCAAACCGATCTTCGCTTCGTTCTGGCGTTGCGTCGCCTTTGCTTGATCGAGTTGCGCCTGCGCCTGTTGGACCCGGATGCGAAAGTCCGCGTCGTCAAGCTTGACGATCATCTGCCCGCGTCGCACCGAACTGCCCAGGTCAACGCCGACGGCGGCGACTTTGCCCGATGTCTCTGCCGCTACGTCAGCCTGTTGGTTTGGAGCCAGGTTGCCGTTGGCTTCAAAGAAGCGAGGTAGTTGCCGCATCACCGCGGACGTGGTGCTGATTTGAATTGCCGCCGGCGTGGGACTTGCGGATGCACTGGCGCTGTTGCCTTGTCCGTTCGAACGGTTGCAGGCAGTCAAACTCGTGACCACAGACGCAAGCAATAGAACTAAAAGGGTGAGTTTGAGCGGTCTTGGAAGAGTCATTTACTAGATCTCTTTCTCCTTGGATTCTCTCTGACTGTTTTTCCCGGCGATCCGTTGCGCCGGACGTTGGTCTTCACCGCAGCCGTGTCAGAAGCCCGACCGTCAGGAAGGGCCACCTCCGCTGCCGAGCCCTTGCTTACGCGCGAGCTTTCGACAGTCTTGCCGGCTGATTTGAACCTGCGCAGCCGCCCTACTTCATTTTTCGCAGCGACGCCGTGCAAAAGAATTTTGGCGAACTCGCGCGCGGCGACCTGGTTCGAGATTCTTAAAAGACTTCGTTTGCGGTCCCACAAATTGTTGTTCAATGAGTGATGCATGACCATGCCGATAAAAGCGCGCACCACGAGGGCCGGCTCAACGTCGATGATTGCTCCTTCACGTTGGCGCTCGCGAATGTAATTCCCCAGCGAACGGTAGACACGGCGCACGAATTTCTCCCAGAACATGTGCGCCAACTCGTGCTGTTCCAAAGCTGAATGGAGCAGCAGCCGCTGAAACTCCGGATCGTCTTCATGATGATTAAGGGCCTCCAGCGCAATTCCTTCAAACACCGCCTGGTCATCCTTGCGCTCGATTGCCTGGGCAACCTTCTGCAACGGATCCATCTCATCGTGCAGGCAAGCTTTGTGATCGAGGATCGCGCTGTACAGTTCTTCCTTCGTGGCGAAGTGACGAAAGACCATTGCCTCTGAGACTCCGGCCGCCGCCGCAATTTCCTTTGTGGTAGTGCCGCGAAACCCGTGCTGGGAAAACAGACGCATCGCCACCCGCAGGATTTGCAAACGGCGCTCTCCTCCGGCCATGCGCGCGCCATTCCCGTTGGCCCCGTTGGCGCTATTATTCGGCAGTGTCTTTTTGCTTAGAGTTGGCAATAGTGCGGGGGGACTGCCCCGAAGTAAGTACTCACTTACCATCTGTCGACAAGTAAAGTCAAGTGAAGGGGCCACGCCTGGTTCAGAACCGGGGACGGTAGCGACCGGATACCAGCACTCAACTCCGTTTGGCACGCTGCTGAAAAAATTCAAGTAACCGGATCGATGGCGACAACAGAAAAACGATCCACGAACTCACACGAAATAACTCGAAGTGAAACCCGTATTTCGTGCCCGGTTCGTGTGATTTCGTGGATCGTTTTTCTGCTGTGTCACGGCAAACGCACCGCCAGCTTGAAATCCGGAAGTTGAAGGAGGACCCGGTCGCGACCGCTCCCTTCTGTAAGGACCCGTGCCCCCTCGCTGGTGAAGTAACACTGATTCTCGCAACCGCGAGCCGCATTTCCTCGTATGGAGAGTTTGGTTGATTGCTGAACTTGAGGAGTTAAGAGAAATGTCGGAAGCAACCGGAAATGGCCAACAGACGCCGAACACGGCGATTATTAAGGGTAGCTACGGGAGAGAATTGAACATGTCAGAATTTTCAGAGACTGCGCAGGAGTATGGGAAAAAGGTCGTCGATGCCGCGTCGCGCGCGGGCGACTACGTGACTGAAAAGGTCAATATCGTCGGGGAAAAGATCAAGGACCTGCAAGGAAAAGACTTTAACGAGATCGCCGGCGAAGCCAAAGACTATGCCCGCAAAAACCCGGGCCAGGCGATTCTGATTTCCGCGGTAGCCGGAGTGGTTTTGGGATTTTTGCTGCGCGGTGGACGAAGATAATCAGGCCTCGTTCCAGGCGCGCAAGTCACAAATCAAACTGCCGAATCCGTTCGGGAAGAGTTGTTCCAACAATTCGAGATTCTCTGTTAATCGTTGAGCAGCTGCAACCGCGGCGGTGGTTTCTGTGCCAAGGCTCGGTTGATACGAACCATAAGTGTCCTTCTTCAGTGATCGCCTATCGTAGGATACGTCTTCCCCTAACAACTTCCGATTCCATGCAACCTCATTAACGTGAGGATCGAGGCCGGCGCGATACCAAGCTTCAATTGCCGGCACGGCCAGGCCTAATGCCATTTTTAGGTCGGTCCTATTCGGCAACGGACGCAATCTCGACAACTCCACTTGGACTGTCTCGCGTAATCGACACAACCTACAATCCAGATTCTGTGCCCGTGCCATTTCGTGCGCATTGTCGTGGATTGGGGAGTCATCTGAATCCATAACCACAACTAACCCTTCAACTTCATACCCGTAGTGCAAGTGCTTGATTATGTTCGGAAGGAGAGCGAAGATTCGAGTCCAACCATTAGGACGTGAGCGGAAGGAGAATAATTCCGATTCGCTGCCAACGATGGCATCAACCAGAAGTTTGATGGCGGCCTCGTCGGCGGGAGATTCACTGACGAAGGCGATTTTCATGGACTGACAGGCACCCCGCCAAGGATTCCGCTGAACCAAATGTCTCCCAAGGGAGCTCCTTCTAGAAGCTCCGTGATGTGTGGCTTCTCAGATAGGCGCTCGAAGTGGGCACCCTTTTCATCCTTATGAGCAATAACAATCTGTTCAGGGTGTTCTTTGTATAAATCTAAAAGGTAGGGGGAGTGCGTTGTCGCAATCACTTGAACAGGCTGCCGGGTTTCGCCGTAGTTTTGCGGAAACGCCAGACGGTACATTGCATCCCTAATATCTATTAGCAGTCTAGGGTGAATACCACGGTCAGGTTCCTCGAAGCAAACGACTGGCGGCGGTGTCGGCAGATAGGCAAGCGTCAAGAACGCTAGCGCGAATAATACGCCTTGAGAAAGATCAGCAGGACGATAGCTGTAGTGGCCCAGCTTGGTGCGGACCAAAAAAGTTTTCTTTCCTGCAGCGGGTGTCTCAAACAAGATCCGATCGAATTCAGGCAACCATCGGTGTAACTCTCGGTTAAGCTCTTCAAACTTTTCCGGATGACTGTCTCTTAGCGCATCCAAAACGCCTGCTAGATTGGAACCATCTGGTCCCAGTTGGGGATTTGGGCTAGTTTGCACGGGCGTAGCGATCGCTTTGGCATCAAACGAAAAGCTTCGGAAACCATACAAGGAATCTCGCAGCGAATCCGGATAAAGCCCTCCTTCCTCCTCGGGCTCATGCTGCTGAAGACGCCTCATGTTCTGTAACACAGCACTGGTTACCCACTCCTTGCCGTGCTCAAGCCATTTGAAATGAACAGATACGCTGGTGTTTAGATCCTCTTCTAATCCCGCCGTCACGATCTGGCTGAATGAGGAAGGATCTCGGTCCAAGACAAAGTCAAATGCCTGCATTGCGGTGCTCTTGCCACTTCCGTTCGGCCCTAAAATGAGAGTGAAGGGACCTAACGGTAGTGTCGCATCGCGCAGTGCCTTGAAATTCTGAAAGTGTATTGACCTGATCATTGGAATGACCTTCTCGAGCTAACGCGCCGATTATACCGCGTTGTCGGCAAACTGAGAATGCACAGATTCCTTAGCTCGGGCCTGCGACCACTGATAACGCGGAAAAAGATTCATTACGCTCAGACCCAGCCCAACGTACGACTGAATCTCTTGCGGCTGAAATCGGTAACCGCCGCGGAAGATGAAGAGCTGGTTCCCTCCCCCATCCGTGCAGGTTCCGGAGTAGTTCTCGTAGAACGAGAGCAGTCCGTCATTGAACGTCCGGCGAATGGCCTGTTCGTCAGGGCCGCGCAGGATGTATCGCTTTGAGAATTCCGGCCGCTGTCCAAAGTCGATATCCTGATAACCAAAAGCAGTAAAAATCTTGTAGAGCAGTCCTTCGGGTCGCAAAGAGAAAAACGGCAGGCTCAAATGCGACGGCTCCAGATAGACGATCGATTGGTAATGTGTCTGTCGGTTCTTCCCATAGCCGGTGACATAGACGTAATCAAACACGGCCGCCTTGATGCCGGTGGCCTCGCCGTACATGAAGTTCTTGATTTTTTTGCTTTGGCCCTGATTAAAGAGGGCGAACCGCTCCAGCCCGGCAATCATGTTCAGCGGCGCAGTCACCGCAAAACTCCAGCCAAGCTGAGACGCCGTGAGTTGTAGCTGTCGGGTCCGCTCCTTCTCTTTCTGCCAGGAGTAGGCTCCGATGACCACGAACACGCCAACGATCACCCCAAAGATGATTAAAGGAAGAAACGCCCACATGATTCACACCGTCACGGCTTCGCGGTACTCACCCCAGACAGCGCGCAGGCGATTACTAATCTCGCCCACAGTTGCATAGGCCTCGACGCAATCAAGGATTCGGGGCAGAACGTTTTCGGCGCCGCGCGCGGCTTCTTCCAATCTCACCAGCGACGCTTCTGTGGCAATCGAATCGCGACGCTCGCGCAAAGCGCGAAGTCTTTGAATTTGGGTTCTTTCAATTGATGCATCGACGCGCAGGGTCTTGACCCGTGGCCCATCGTCATTTTGAAAGCGGTTCACGCCCACCACGATCGCCTCATCGGTCTCGACGGCGCGTTGATACTCGTAAGCTGCGTTTTGGATCTCACGTTGAATGTAGCCGGTCTCGATCGCGCGCAGGGTTCCACCCATGGCGTCGATCTTGTCGAGGTAGTCGACCACGCGGTGCTCGATCTCTGTGGTCAGTTCCTCAATCGCGTAAGCACCGGCCAGCGGATCGACCGTGTCGGCGACTCCTGATTCGTGCGCGATGACCTGTTGGGTGCGCAAGGCGACGCGGGCAGCGTCTTCGGTCGGCAGGGCCAGCGCTTCGTCCATCGCGTTTGTGTGCAGAGACTGGGTGCCGCCTAACACCGCCGCCAACGCCTGGATGGTGGTGCGCACCACATTCACTTCGGGTTGTTGCGCAGTCAAGGTCGAACCCGCGGTCTGCGTATGAAAGCGCAACATCAGCGAGCGCGGATCGCGCGCGTGAAAGCGATCGCGCATGATGCGCGCCCACAGCCGGCGCGCGGCGCGAAACTTCGCTATCTCTTCCAAAAGGTTGTTGTGCGCGTTGAAGAAGAACGAGATGCGCGGCGCAAATTCGTCAACGCCGAGACCGGCGCTAATCGCCGCTTCGACATAGGCGATCGCGTCGGCGATCGTGAACGCAACCTCCTGCACCGCGGTCGAGCCGGCTTCGCGAATGTGATAGCCGCTGATCGAAATCGTGTTCCAGTTCGGAACTTCGCGCGCGCAAAATGAAAACGTGTCGGTAATCAAACGCAGCGACGGCGACGGCGGAAAAATGTAAGTGCCGCGCGCGATGTACTCTTTCAAAATATCGTTCTGGAGAGTGCCGCTGACTTTTTCAAAGGCGACGCCCTGTTTCCGAGCTACCGCGAGATATAGGGAGAGCAGGATCGCGGCGGTCGCATTGATCGTCATCGAAGTCGATACTTCGTCCAGAGGAATGCCTTCGAATAAGGTCAGCATGTCCTCGAGCGAATCGATCGCCACGCCGACTTTGCCAACTTCTCCACTAGACAATGGATCGTCAGAGTCCAAACCAATTTGCGTGGGCAGATCGAAAGCGACCGAGAGCCCGGTTGTGCCCTGCGACAGCAGATACTTGTAACGCGCGTTTGATTCTACCGCGCTGGCATAGCCGGCATACTGGCGCATAGTCCAAAGACGCCCGCGGTACATGTTCCTTCTAATGCCTCGAGTATATGGAAACTCGCCGGGGTCGCCGAGGTCGCGGTCGTAATCCACAGGTTCGGCATTTGAGGGGTTGAAATCGACGAGCAATTCGATGCCGGAAGAAGTCTTAAAGTGCTCGCGGCGATTAGGTTTGGCGGCTTTGGTTTTCGTAGCCATGGGATGGTGTGCAACTTTTGCGAATCGCCCGAAGGCTAGCACAGGGAATATGAGCGCCGCAATTTCTCCTTCGTTCAGGGTGCAACCTTCAGGTTGCCATTTTTCCAAAGCCAAGCTAAAGCTGGAACCCTCGACTAACATTTGACCTGATCTTTTGCTTGGCTTAGCATCGCAGGTAAGGGGCGACGAAACACCCAGAGATGGACGAAGAAACCAAAAAGCTTGCAGAAGAAGTCGGCACGGCAATCAACGAGTCAGTCCAGCAATCGGCGAGCGTAGCGGCAGCGATTGAGCGACTGCGTGAGGCTGGATTCGAAATGGAGCTGACCCTCAAACTCGAGATTGGCCTGCGGCCTCAAAGCGGAGACAACCCTGAACGCGACGGGGACGGTCCATTGGATCTGACTGAAGAAGACTTGAGAATCCTGCGATCGATGAAGATCAAGATTGAGCCGGAAGAGAGCTGATTGGCACAGACTTCAGTCTGTGACTCTGTTTAGCCTCAAAGACTGAAGGAACTCTGAAGAGAGATTCTCGACGCGTAGCGTCGATCTGAATTTAGCCCGGCCTTTCAAGGCCGGGAAAGGTCAACGAGGATTCCCGTCGCGTAGCGCCGCCTGAAATTAGTGCGAATTCAATCCTCGCTACGCGAGGATAACCAGCTAATCATCCGATCCCGGCGTTGAAACGCCGGGCTAAACTCATACCGACGCTATGCGTCGAACACACTTGATCAGAGATTCTTGAAGTTTGTGACTCCTATTCCGGCTTCTTCTCACCAGCACCGGTAAGAGCTTGTTGCCGCAAGGCTGCCGCTCCGATAAACCCACCCATTCCCATGGTTTCAACCGCGCTGCTGGGGACGATCATCAGCGCGCCTTTTTCCTTCAAACCTTCGTAGAGCATGTTCATTGCGCGCAGGTGCATCGCCGTAGGATTGTTGCGATAAGACTCTGATGCTTTGTCGAACTGGGCGGCGATTTCGACTTCGGCCTGCGCCAGGATGACTCGCGCCGCTTTCTCTCGGGCCGCCTGCGCCTCGCGCGACATCGCATCCTGCAATGCCGCCGGAATGATCACGTCGCGCATCTCGACTGATTGCACAGTCACGCCCCACGGATTCGAGCGTTCATCAATCAACTTCTGCAACTCTTCTTCGATACGCTCGCGGCCGCGCAGCAGATCGCTCAGCGAGGTGCGGCCGATAATATCTCGCAGGGCTGTCTGCGCCGCCCAACTGACGGCGGCGGGATAGTTTTGCACCTCGAGCGCGGCTTTCTCAGGATCGTAGACAACCCAGAACAGCACCGCATCGACATTGACCGGCACGGTGTCGCTGGTCAGCGTCTCTTCCGCGGCGAATGCAGTCGTGATCACGCGCTGATCGATCCAACTGGAAATGTTGTCGACGAAGGGAATGATCCAGAAGAGTCCCGGGCCACGCAACCCGACAAACTTTCCCAGACGCAGCACTACGGCTCGCTCCCATTGCCGGGCGATCTTTGGCGCCTGTGCCAGCAGAAAACCCAGCACCACGCCCACGATCACACCGACCGGATTCAGGGTCATCAGCGTAGCCAGGGCACCGAGCGCTGCCGGCGCCAGAAACGCGACCGCCGATACCACGTTGAGCCGGGGTGTATTCACCGGCAAGTTGCTTCTGATTTCAAAATTCTGAATGTTAGCCATACGAGTCTTTCTCCTTCTTGCACCTGTAGCGCAAGTTGTTAACTTGCGATGATTTCCTGATGAGCGAATCGCAAGTTAACAACTTGCGTTACTTCCTGCGTCTGCTTTGCAGATGGTCAATTACATCGTCGATCGAAAAGCCGCGCGTGTGGGTCTCAGTTATGAAATGATCGGCCAACTCCCGCAAGTGCCGGTCGCGATCGCGACGGCTCGCGGCTTCGTTTGGTCGCGCCGTAACAAAAGTCCCGACGCCCCTGCGCGTTTCAACCACGCCGGCGCGCTCCAACTCGGCATAAACCTTGGCGACAGTATTTGCGTTGATGCGTAACTCGACCGCCAACTGCCGCACCGTCGGCAGTTGATCGCCGATTTGCAGCCGCCCGGTCGCAATCGCAAAGCGAATGGACCTTTCCAGTTGCGCATAAAGCGGCGTGGGATGATTGGCGTCTACCTGAAACATTGTTGCCCTGTTGTACTACGACACTGGTACAAGTAAAGTTTCGGGGATTCTCTTTCACCGTGAGAAAACGTTTTGTACAAGAGTTTCTGAAGTTTCTTGAAAATACGGTGTTGAGTACGACCGTGGCTACGTGTTTCGATGATTTCAGCCGTCGGCTTCGAGGACTCACGAAACCAATTGCGACTCCGATCCCAGCGATAAATCGCTGGGCTATTTTCACTTCGTCCGCTTTGCGGACTCAGGACGTAGCGATTCAACGCTACTTTGCGAAACCCCGAAGCCGTATGTTATCTTCTCCCTCTTTAAATCCCTTCCAGTTTTTATCTGTAAAGGCATCGCACTAATTCGAAGGAGTTGAACGAGCAAATATGGCTACGCCTAATGGAAATGGCACTAACGGGCACGTAGGCCGGGTGGTGCAGATTATTGGCCCGGTGGTGGACATCGAGTTTACTGAGAATTATCTGCCCCCAATTTACGAGGCGTTGCGGATAACTTCCGACGGTTTTGACGTGCCCGACCCGATCAACGTGATCGCCGAAGTGCAGCAGCACCTGGGCGAGGGCCGCGTGCGCGCGGTGTCGATGCTGCCCACCGACGGCATGGTGCGTGGAATGAAAGCCACTGATACGGGAGGACCAATCACGGTTCCCGTAGGCGAAGGCACTCTCGGCCGCGTCATGAACGTGATCGGCGAACCGGTCGACAACCTCGGCGACATTCCGCACCAGCAACGCTATCCCATTCACCGGCACGCTCCTTCGTTCGAAGAACAATCGACTGAGCTGCAAATGTTCGAAACCGGAATCAAGGTTATCGACTTGATTCAGCCGTTCGTGCGCGGCGGCAAGATTGGTTTATTCGGCGGCGCAGGCGTCGGCAAGACAGTCATCGTGATGGAACTCATCAACAACATCGCGAAGGCCCGTTCCGGCTTTTCGGTTTTCGCCGGCGTTGGCGAGCGCACCCGCGAAGGCAACGACCTGCTGCGCGAGATGGTCGAATCGGAAGTCATCCAGTTTGGTGATGAGTTCAACAAGAACCTCAAGGACACCGGCGCGTTCGACATGACCAAGGTCGATATGAAAGCGATCGAGAAGTCAAAGGTCGCGCTCATCTATGGCCAGATGACCGAACCGCCGGGCGCGCGTCTGCGCGTGGCGCTCTCCGGATTAACTGTCGCGGAATACTTCCGTGATCAAGGGCTGGATGTACTGCTCTTCATCGACAACATTTTCAGGTTTACGCAAGCTGGCTCCGAAGTGTCGGCGCTGCTGGGCCGGATGCCGTCGGCTGTCGGTTACCAGCCGAACCTCGCGACCGAGATGGGCGAGATGCAGGAGCGCATTACCTCGACCAAGACCGGCTCCATCACCTCGATTCAGGCCGTGTACGTTCCGGCGGATGACTATACCGATCCGGCGCCCGCAACCACGTTTGCGCATCTTGACGCTGTCACTGCTTTGTCGCGTCAAATTGTGGAGTTAGGAATCTATCCGGCGGTCGATCCGCTGGCGTCTTCGTCGCGCATTCTCGACCCGCGCATCGTAGGCGAGGAGCACTACAACACCGCCCAGAATGTTAAGTTGATCTTGCAGCGATACAAGGACCTGCAGGACATCATCGCGATTCTCGGTCTCGACGAACTGTCGGACGAAGACAAGTTGTCCGTTTCGCGCGCGCGCAAGATTCAAAGGTTCTTCTCGCAACCGTTCCACGTGGCGTCACAGTTCACCGGCCGCGAAGGCAAGTACGTGAAGCTCGAAGATACGATCAAGGGCTTCAAAGAGATCATCGAAGGCAAGCACGACGATATTCCTGAGCAGGCGTTCTACATGGTCGGCACAATCGAAGAAGTAACCGCGGCGGGTAAGAAACTGGAATAGCTTTATTTTTCCTCCCTCTCCCTTTGGGAGAGGGCTGGGGAGAGGGTTTGTCTGGGCTAAGCTGCGCACCCTCCCTAACCCCTCCCAAAGGGAGGGGAACAAGGCACGCTACTTTTATGGCCGAACAGCTTCACTTGGAAGTAGTCACTCCTGAGCGCCGCTTGCTTTCAGAGCAGGTTAACTCAGTTACTATCCCCGGGCGCGGTGGCGAGCTTGGCATTCTGCCGGGGCACGCACCTTTGATTTCGGAATTGCAGACTGGCGTGCTTTCCTACAATGAAGACGGGACGTCTTTCCAATTGCACGTGTCAGGCGGGTTCGTCGAAGTCAACGACGACAAGGTCTCAGTACTCGCGGAAATAGCCGAGCGACCGGAAGAGATCGACGCCGCCCGCGCCCGCCTCGCCCGCGACCATTCGGAAAAGCAACTTAGTTCATTGAGTGGCAGCGAAGAAGATTTTGAGAAGGCGCGCGCTAAGCTTGAGCGCTCAATGGTACGGTTGAAACTGGCTTCCGGCTCTTAGTAACACGCCCACTTGACTCGCCTAACACGTCCCGGCGTCTGTCATTCTGATCACTCACTTGCGGCCGCCTTGGAAATTCTTCGGTGTATTGCTTGGCTCGTAACGGCAAGGAGCACGGCAAGAACCCGTAAAGCACATCATTCTCAACGCCAAAACTCTTGACATCTCCTGCTGAGGGCGTATTCTCTACAGCCAACCCACCAAGCGAAACAGGCGTTTTGATTGCGGGGCCTAACCTGAGCCACGAGAAAAGCAATGACGTGGCTACTGCTCCAAGTAAGTTCACCATAGCCCGCTCTGTCGTTGGCAATTCGCTGTCGTGGTTCGCAAAAACTTTGGAAACCTGCGGAGGAACCAATATGTCAACTAGATTTCAAGTCCAGCATGAGGTGGAATATGAGGTGGAGCGTGAGACCCAGCACAGCCAGCAGGAGAAAAGGCTGCGTCAGGAGAGAATTCGACAGGAGGAGCAGCTACGGCAACAGCTAGCTGAACAGCGACGGCTGGAAGAGGAGTGCCGATTAAAACTCAAAGCTTACAAAGATGCGGTGAACGCCAGTCTCGAAGAGACGCTGGCAGGTTCGGGTTACTATCCGCCGGAACCCTCGGCATTTCTAATGAATCGCACCCTGAAGGCGTTGATGAAGGACGCTCAGGAACGAATGTCGGATCCGGTGTTTGCTCAAGCTCTTTCCGAGGTTGAACGGGAAATTGAGGCTCGGTGTCACCTCGCTCATGGGTATTTTGAAGAATTACGGGCTGGCTTTGCTCCGCCTAACTCCCTATCGCAGATGCTAAAAGTTGTTGCCCTCGGCGTGCATAAAAGTATTTATGAGGCCAGTGTTTCTATCGAAATGCCCCAGGTCAATAGCGAGCTGGCGGCGAAGATGAGCGACAACGAAGTATTTCTCGCGAAGGACTGGGTTGAGGGAGAACACCGGGGCGTGCTGGCGGTGCACGTCGATGAAGAAACTCAAACAACGATCCTTCAGATAGGTATCGCTGAGTACGGTCCAATTTATGTCACGATTCCGGCCATACTCCGGCCGGAAGACCGTGCGTTGAAATCGATCAAGGAAACCATCAACCGGCTGGCCAGCTTCCGCAACGGGGTGGATCCACTGGCAGTGATCGACGGCTCCCACCAAGCGCTAAACTACAACGAGATCTTTGTTAAGAGCCGAGTCGTCCGCGCGCCTAGTGGCAACACGAACCGATTGGCCACGAATATGCGAGAATCAGCGCAACGCAGCCGATTATCAACCGATAACACGGTAATTCTCAATTCGTCGCCGCGCAATCAAGAGCAGTATCATCGTATTTTTCCCGAAGACCAAAACGCCCGACACTGGCCGGCCTGGGGCAACGAAGCAGAGCTTTGGGACGGAGCAGTCGAGTCGAACGGTTTCGCCATGACGCAGGAAGCCAGCCAGGAAGCGCTGGTCCGTGCCCTGTCCCAATCAAAGAACGTGATCGTCGTACTAGCCCACTCTGATGGAGAGGACATTTTCATGCCTGAGCCCCCTCCAACGGGCAGCAGGGTAAGCGCGGACTACTTGCGAGAGCATCAAGCAGAAATTGAAGCCAATGCTCCGTTTGTCTACCTCTTCTCTTGCCAGGCAGGTCGCCTGTCGAACCTTAGAAACTTTGCTTCGACCTTGATTGACTGTGGAGCCTCTGGTGTTATCGCTTCACAATCGGATCTCGGGTCGGCCGAAGGGCGAAGACTTCTCGGCCGGATATTGGGAGAGGGGCGTGGCACACCACCGATTGAAGACTACTTCCGGGCGATGGATGAACTGAGTTTTCGTGAAATGGAGGTGTTCCTTGGTTAACAAGATTGTTCATTGGTTTTCTCTCGAGCGCCCTAAGCAGGGTGGTGTCACTCGCGACGTAATACTTTTCACCGGTGTCGTTGCCGGTACCGTCGGCCAATGGGCTTTCGCTTCAGTCCAAGTCGGCAAGTTCGGATGGCACGGATTAGTTCTGGGCCTGATCGCGAGCATAGTGACGTTCCCGGTCATCTACTATAATGCGGGGCTCAATCAGAACAAGTTGTCGTTCGTAAAGTGGTGCGTGGCCTTTCAGAACGGGTTTTTCTGGCCAGCGATCCTTGGCCAGATCGCGAAAGGGTTTAAGTAGTAAAGAAGTTGGATTTCAAGCCGGAACAATTAACTTTGACGAATCGCGTTACGCATCTCTTTCACTGCTTGCTCTAACCCCACAAATACCGCCTGCGAAACGATGCTGTGGCCGATGTTGAACTCCTCAATCTCGCCGATCTCTGCGACCGCGCCGACGTTCCGCACTGTGAGACCGTGTCCCGCGGCGACGTGCAAGCCATACTGAGCTGCTAACGCCGCGCCTTCGCGCAAACGCCGCAACTCCTGATTCGCGCGCACCGCACCTTCGCCGTGAATCCCGCCTGCACCCAAAGTCGCTTCGGCGTATGCGGCCGTGCATAGCTCGACCTGTTGCGCGTTGACTTCGCGCGCGGCTTCGATCTGATGCGCATCCGGATCGATGAAGAGACTGGTCATGATGCCCGCTTCGCGCAAACGATTGACCGCCGCGCGCACGATGGCGATGTTGGGCCGCACATTCAAACCGCCTTCGGTGGTGATCTCGTTGGGATTCTCCGGCACCAGCGAAACCGCATCGGGCTTCGTCTCAATCGCAATCTTCACCATCTCTTCGGTTGCGGCTATCTCGACATTCAAGTAAGTAGTTACCGCCTGCCGCAGCACAGTCAGGTCAGCGTCCTGGATATGCCGGCGATCTCCGCGCAGGTGAATCGTGATGCCGTCGGCGCCCGCTTGTTCGCAGATCATGGCGGCGGCCACAACGCTTGGTTCCGGCGCGCGCCGCGCCTGACGGATGGTGGCTACGTGATCGATGTTGACGTTCAGTCTTGCGGTCATCTCTCTCTGTGTCCTCTGTGGTAAATAGTTTCAATAAAGTGATATCGACGGCGTTGACAGGCCTTGTTTAGCCTCGACCATCGCCGCGGTGCGCGCCGCGCTAATCGCTTCACTGTATTCTCCGGCGTCGGCCGAGCGGCGAATCCGGCGCACTTCATTAATCATGCGCAGGCTGTCGCGCGAGTAATTGCCCGAAGCATCCAACGCTCCTCCCTCATTGTGGTCCCAGCGCACCGGAATCTCGCGCAAGCGCAGCCGCGCCAGGTGCGCGAGATAAATCAATTCCACATCAAAACCGAACCGATCGATTTGCGCCGCTTCGATCAGCGGCCGGCAGACGTTCATGCGAAACGCTTTGAACCCGCATTGCGTGTCCCAGAACGGCAAGCCCGTCGCTAAACGGACGATGAGATTAAAAACCCGGCCGCCCTGTTCGCGACGCCACGACTGATGCACACCGATCAGACGGCGATCTAGCGCGCGCGACCCAAACACCAGGTCGCATTCGCCTTTGCTGATCGGATCGACCAGCTTGGGCGTCTCAGTAATCGGCGTCGACAAGTCGGCGTCAGAGAACAGCGCTATGTTGGCGGACGCAGCCAGCAAACCCGTGCGCGCCGCGTGACCCTTGCCGCGGTTCTGCTCGTAACGAATCACCTTCGTGGCCACTGCGCCGGCGCCGGCCAGGGTTTGTTCGGCGACTTCCGCCGTGTTGTCCGTGGATCCATCGTCCACGACAATGACTTCGCTCGACCCCTGCTGTTCGTGCAAATAAGCGACGATCGCGCGCAACGGCCCTCCCAGCCGCGCAGCTTCATTGTAAGCAGGGACTATGATGGATAATTTCGGGCTCATCGTTGATCGCACACATTCTCAATGAATAAGCCGCATCGCACAAGCCGAATGGTCGCGGGACGGGAAGTCCGTACCACCTGCGTGAGCAGGTGGGCCAGACACTCAACTCGTAAGGCTTGAGTCTTCGATCCACCCGCTTACGCAGGTGGTACTGACTTCCTGGGCAGCGCAAGCTGGACCTCTCAACCAATGCCGCTTCAGTGAGCGTGAACCCTTGTGTTATATTTTGGGTCAATACGCGAGCGGTCCGCAGGGACTATGAAGGATCGCCTTTTTTTATGACTCGGAATTTCACAATCGTCGCAGTGCTGGTTGTCGTGACTGCAAGTCTCGCCGGCGGGGTGCGCACGCGTACCACTTACCGGAGAATTATGGACCTTAAGGCCGCTAACTCAAATCAGGCGATCACTGCTGAGAAATATGAAGCCGACAAAATTGAGAGCGATTATCACGAAGCGATTTCGACGGTAGAAGAAAAATACGCCGGCGACATCGATTACGAAAAAGCTACTCAGGCTGCGATTCAGGGCATGCTTTTTACGCTTGACCCGCACTCGGTTTTCTTCTCGACGACGGAATTCCGGAAGCTGAAAGAAGATCAGGCCTCCAGCTTTTACGGGATTGGGGTACAGATTATCCGCCACGACGACGGCGTCTATGTTCAATCGGTCGTCGAAGGCACTCCCGCGTCGCGCGCGGGATTGCGCTATGGCGACCGCATCGTGGAAGTCGACGGCAAGGATGCGCGCGATTGGTCCAGTGACGAAGTTTCGAAAAACGTCCGTGGCGACCGCGGCAAAGATGTGCGATTGAAAGTTGAGCGCGCCGGCGAAGAAGCCGCGGTCAACGTCAAGATCGTGCGCGACTCAGTGCCGCTGCCTTCGATCCGCAACGCCTTCATGATCGGCTCCAGTACCGGCTACGTTGGATTGGTCGGTGGCTTTCAACACACTACTGATGACGAATTGCGCGACTCGATTGCCGGTCTTAAGAGGGACGGCATGCGCCAGATGGTTCTGGATCTGCGCAACAACCCCGGCGGATTGTTGGATCAGGCGATCGATGTCTCCAGCGAATTTCTGCCGCGCGATCAGGTGGTCGTTTCAGTCAAAGGACGCAGCGAATACCACGAACCCGCCATTTACAAATCAAACGGCAGCGACCCGGAAGAACTGCCGCTGGTGGTTCTGATCAATCGCAACACTGCTTCGGCCTCAGAGATTGTGGCCGGAGCAATTCAGGATCATGGACGCGGCCTGGTCGTCGGCGAGACGAGTTTTGGCAAAGGCCTGGTCCAGCACGTTTTTCAACTTCCCTTCAATACCGGATTGACTCTGACGACGGCGCGTTACTACACACCGTACGGCCGCTCTTTGCAACGTGATTATTCCAGCGGCTCGCTTTACGATTATTACGTCCGTCACGATCAGAACGACAATCAACAACCGATTCAGCCGGGCCAGCCTTCGCCGAACGAATCAATACCGCCGCACAGCTCGAACGCGCCGGCATTCCGCACGGCTGCGGGTCGTGTCTTTTATGGCGGCGGCGGGATTACGCCCGATATCGAAGCACGGCCGCTAACGGCGACGCCCGTGCGTGGCCGCATTATGGAAGCCGCGTTCCAATTCACGCGCATACTGGTCGCGGGGAAGATCCCCGGATTGGAATCGTACCGCGTCGACAAGGTCGAATACGGTCGTCTTCCTAAGGCCACTGACTATGTAATCAACGACCGGGTCCTGGAAGCCTTTCGCAATTACCTTCGCAAAGATCAGGGCCAGCGACTGCAGGTGACCCAGATCGAGACTGACCTGGATTTCGTTAAGCTGCGCCTGCGCTACGAAATGACTACCGCGGCGTTTGGCGCCGATGCCGGTCAACGCGTGCTTTTGGAAAGCGATCCCCAGGCACTGCGTGCCATCGGGGTACTGCCGGACGCAAAGCGCCTGGCTGAGAGCGTTCGCAACGGCACTCCGCTCAGTCTTAACTTCAAACCCGCGTCTCACTCAATCCTGCTTCCTTTTCTTCCCGGCATCGAAGAGCTGGATGAGATCCTGATCTGACCGCTTCATCTCCTTCTCCCTTTGGGAGAGGGCCGGGGTGAGGGCTTAACCAATCGAATGAAAAACGTGCGTCCATCGTCGTAGGGGCTGAAGCTTCTCTCCTAACACGAAGGATGAAATCAAGAGAAGTCCACTAAAGCCTCACCCTAAGCCTCTCCCAACGGGAGAGGGAACAATACAATTCATTTGACTTTATCAGCCCTTCAGATTAGAAGTGGCGTCGGTCCATCATTCCGTCATCGAGGGAAAACATGAATCGCAGGACGTTTGTACGCAACAGCATGGCCGGCACTGTAGGGTTAGCCAGCGTGAGCATCAACACCGCCGCCAAAGAAACGGCGCACCCCACCTCCGCCGCCAGCGCCCCGCCGCCGGCATTCGAACTTGACGAAGTGACAATCGCCGATCTGCAAACCGGAATGGCTGCCGGGAAATACAGCGCGCATTCGCTCGCCAGGAAATATCTCGACCGGATCGACGATGTGGACAAACATGGTCCCGCCATCAATTCAGTGATCGAGCTGAATCCGGAAGCGTTGTCGATAGCGTCTGATCTCGATAAAGAGCGCAAGACAAAAGGACCGCGCGGTCCGCTGCACGGCGTTCCCGTGCTGATTAAGGACAACATCGACACGCACGATCGCATGACAACCACCGCGGGCTCGCTGGCCCTGGGTGGATCGATTCCTTTGCAGGATGCGACTGTGGCAAAGAAGCTGCGCGAGGCCGGTGCAGTGATTCTGGGCAAGACCAACCTGAGCGAGTGGGCCAACTTTCGTTCCAGCCACTCGAGCAGCGGCTGGAGTGGCCGAGGTGGGCAAACGAAGAATCCTTACGTGCTCGATCGCAATCCCTGCGGCTCGAGTTCCGGCACCGGTGCGGCAATCTCCGCGAACCTCTGCGCGATTGGTATCGGCACGGAAACCGACGGCTCGGTGGTTTGTCCTGCCAATGCGAATTCGCTGGTGGGCATCAAACCAACCTTGGGTTTGATCAGTCGCGCCGGCATCATTCCCATCGCGCACAGCCAGGACACGGCCGGGCCCATGTGCCGCACAGTGACCGATGCAACGATTTTGCTGGGTGCCTTAACTGGAATCGATTCCCGTGACGACGCGACCAAGGCGAGCGGCGGCAAATCATTTGCTGACTATGCGAAGTTTCTCGACGCCAATGGCTTAAAGGGCGCGCGGATTGGTGTTCATCGCAAAGGCTTTGGGTTCAACGACGCCGTCGACAAACTAATGACGGATTGCATCGACATCATGAAAAGGCGTGGCGCCACCATAATCGATCCGGCTGACATTCCCACTCAGGGCAAGTTCGACGACTCTGAATTGGAAGTGCTGCTTTACGAATTCAAGGCCGATCTGAATTCATATCTCACCTCGCTCGGCCCCCGCGCCCCGGTGAAATCTTTGAAAGAGATCATCGACTTCAACGAACAGTACCGCGACCGAGAAATGCCTTACTTTGGCCAGGACCTTTTCATCAAGGCCCAGGCGAAAGGACCGTTGACCGATAAAGCTTATCGCACCGCACTAGCGAAGGATCAGCGCATGTCTCGCAAGGAAGGCATCGACTTTGTCATGGATAAGAACAAGCTCGACGCGCTGATCGCGCCCACGGGCGGGCCTGCCTGGACGACTGATTGGGTCAATGGAGATCACTTTACCGGCGGGTATTCAACGGCATCAGCAGTGGCTGGCTATCCGCACATCACTGTGCCCGCGGGTTACGTGTTTGGATTGCCGGTGGGAATTTCCTTCTTTGGCCGCGCGTGGAGCGAACCAACTCTGATCAAGCTCGCCTATGCGTTTGAGCAAGCGACGAAGGCCCGCCGCGGGCCACAGTTTCTGCCGACGGCAAAGTTGGGATGAGGAGCGCACGCATCCTGCGTGCGGACCGCAGGCATCTTGCCTGCGCCTGGTGACCCATCAATCCTGCGGGCAGGGATGCCCGCGAACCGCACGCAAGGATGCGTGCGCTCCGTCACGGACACCAGCGCTTCACGGCTGACTGATCGTTCACGCTCTCCAACAACTCCGACGCTGTGCGCTTCAAAGTTGGGTGAACGAGGCGCGGTGCGATTTCCGCCAACGGCTCGAGCACAAACCTGCGTTCGTGCATTCGCGGATGCGGCAACGTTAGAAACTCAGTGTGGCTTTGAACTTCCCCATAAAGCAACAGATCGAGGTCGAGGGTGCGCGGCCCGTCTTTAACGTCGCGGGTGCGGCCGAGCAGCCACTCAATTCGCAGCAGGCGCGCCATCATCTGCTCCGCCGGCGGTAGAGGCTTCCCCACTTCTGCAACCATATTTAGAAAAGGCGTCTGCTCAACTTCGCTGACCGGCTCTGTTTCATAAATTGAAGACAGACGCGTGACGCACAACGCCGCTTCCATCATGCCGCGCACGGCCAGCAAAAGGTTCCCGCCACGGTCGCCCAAATTCGAGCCGAGACTTACATAAGCTTTCGCATGGTTACGATGAGAGAACATAAGATCTATTGCGGATCGCGGACACCCTGTCCGTCAGCGGGCGCAGCCCGCTCAAACTTCCGCAGATAAGGGTCCTAAGAGTATGCGCGCTGCGCAAGGGCGGACAAGATGTCCGCGCTCCGTCGGCGCCTATGCTACACTGAGAACCGTCAAGCGTTAAGTTTCCCCCAGCTCTTTTGATTCCAGCGATGCGAAGCGCCGCACGCCTTCGCATCCGGGCGGGTTCGCCGGCCCCGTCACTACACAAATGGCTCGCAAAAGATTTCGCAGTAGTCAACGGCACGAACCGGTCACCGAACGCTCTTTCCAGGAGTACCTTTACTCGACCGCCGCGCCGCAGACATCCCGCACTGAGCTAATGCGTCTGGTGCGCGGCGGTGAAGATACCTTCCTCGAACTCAAAGTAAAGCTTTCCAATCCCGAGCGCATCGCCCAGGAGATCGTCGCCATGGCTAACACTGGCGGCGGAGTGATCGTGTTCGGCGTCAATGATCAGTTGCGCGTCGAAGGTATCGAAGACGGCGAGAACGTCCAGGATGAGCTGGTGCGCATCTGCCGCGAAGAAGTTGTCCCATCGATCGTTCCTTTTATTGATCGCATCGCTTTCGACAACGGCCGGCGGATCATGGCGCTCGACGTTAATGGCAAGCGCCGTCCTTATCGCACCCGCGACGGACGCTTCTTCATACGCATCGGCGCGGACAAACGCGAAGCGTCCCCGGAAGAACTGTCCACCCTGCTTGACGATTCCCGGCCTCTCTTTTACGAAACCATCCCGGCCCTGCGGGCGACGCTGGCCGACATAGATGAAGCGCATCTGTGGAGTTTCATGCGCGGCTTTGAAGGCGGCGCATTTGACGCGGCGAGCGTCAAGGATTATCCGACTGCGGAAATTCTAGAACGATATTTGATGTTGGCTACTAACAGCCACGACGACGTGGTACCGACAGTCGCGAGTCTCTTGTTGTTTGGCCGCGATGAAAGCGTCGCAAAATTGCTGCCCCGAGCTGCGCTGATCGCGACCAGGTTTGGCGGTGACACGGCCCAGGCGCCGGTTATCGAGCGCGTCGAGCTGCACGGCAACCTGGCGACCACCTATGAATCAGCTTTACGGTTCACCTCTCGTTACGTCGATTTGCTGGACACAAGACGGTCGCGAAATGGTAACGCTGACATCGACAATGCGCCCGTGCCGGCTCGCGCGAATTACCATCGAGGCGCGGTTGCGGAAGCGATCGCCAACGCTCTCGTGCATCGAGATCTCGCTCTGCGCGATATCACGACACGGCTGCACATCTTTGACCGGGCCATCGAGATTGCCAATCCGCGACGCAGTGCGGGATTTGCGCCGGCGGCCTTGAAAGCGATTCGCTACGGTGTTCCACAGCGCCTGAATCCACAGATCGCGGCGATATTCATGAATCCCGCGTATGGTTTGACGCTGCGCTCGGGCGGACTGCCAATGCTCCTGCGCGAAGCGCGTGCATTTTCAAATCGGCTGCCGGAAATCGTCGCCTTCAATGATGAGTTTCGTTTGCGCCTGCACGGAATCTAGCCGCCGCAGTCTTCCCCTCATTGCCATTTTTCTTGGATTGACTAGCTCACGGATCGCGGACATCCTGTCCAGCGGGCGCAGCCCGCTCGGATCTCCCGAAAGAATCGCCTTGGAAAGTTCTGCGCGCCGCGCGCGGGCGGACAGGATGGCCGCGATCCGGCAGGATTTGGAGATGGGAAGATACGGTTGGCACAGTCGAGGTGCACGGACGTTGACGTAATTCCTCAGACCGAAGAGTCTTTCCTGGCGGGCATGGCGTTGTATGAAAGAACGTCCTGACAAAGGCTACAGCCTTACTGATTGCATTTCCATGAATGTAATGCGCGAACGCGGCCTAACTGACGTACTGACGAATGATCCGCACTTTCGGCAGGAAGGTTACCGCCCGCTGCTCTAAACCGCATCAGGCAAGGCGACGATGGGGTTCCCGTTTTTCTTTAAGGCGTACTCCGCGGGGGGCCCGCTCAAACCTGTCGTGATCACATCAATCCCGCAATCTCAGTCGGTATAGAATGAAGTTGCCAATGCGCTCTCCCGAATCGCGCTGGTACCAGCGATCAAGGTTCGCGTAATCAGGCTGACTGTCGGCGCGGACTACTAGATACGCCAACGTCGGCGCTGCAGCCCGATCGCGATTGAATGAATGGACGTATTCGAGGTAACTCCCCAATTGCGCGCGCAGTTCATCGGGAGTTATGGGAGTTTGGTTGCCGTTCACGGCCGTGCTCAGACGAGGATAAGGAAATAACCCGGCTAAGAAATTCCAATCCGACGTGTCTAACTCCGCCCAGAACTTCTTGTCATCATAACCCAGATAATAGAGTTGGCTGAAGAAGCGTTCGCGATTTTCAGCTTCACTGACACCGGGAAAGACGAGCATGCGTGGAGCCCACAAAACTGACTGCGGCGCATCGGTCGGCAAACGATCGGCCAGCCTAAGATCGGCCATCAAAACTGTCTGAGCCGAACCTGAAGTCAGCGCACCATCAGCCCGGGCCAATTCAACCAGACGACGAGTCAAGGGGATCGATTCATCAATCCGACGGTTGTGATCAAAGCTGACACTCGCCGCCAGCCATACTTCGCCGAAAGCAAGCAACAGAGATGCACCGGCGATCAACGCGAGGCTACGGTTCGACAATCTCATCCGATCTTTAATGCGCCACCAAAGAGCCGCGGTCAAAACTATCGCGGTCAGGGCGCAATAGTTTGCGATGAACCATTGGTAATGGATCGGCTGCAAAGATCTTCCGGTGATTATCTGTTGATTGTAGACGGCCAGGACCGAGAGCGCGAACGCCGCTGTTATCAGCACCACCGGGTCGCGCCCGCGAAGGACTCCTCGCCAAACACCGAATCCAAGCAACGCCAGCACGACCAGCACCGCGATCTCAGGAAGACGAAATAGATCAGGGCGATGAGTGAAGACCAATGCCTGCGCTGCATCGACCGTGGCCGCTCGGTTCGAAAGCATGCGGAAGTAAGGAGCCAGGGCAATCGCGCCAAACACAAAGATCACCCCGAAGACGACGGTTGTTCGTTTCCGCTCCGACCTTCTCAGCACCAGCCACAAAAAACACACACATACCAGCCACGCCGCTGCTGCTGTCCAAAGATAAAAGTAAGAGAAGATCAGCAAAGCAAACACCAACCCGGCACCGGTGGCAGCGCCAAGCGCCGCTCGCCTGGTTGGACGCGTCAAAGCCAACCAGACAGCAGCACAGAAAACGAAGAAGAGCGGGAACGCGACGGCGGGCTGATAAAGACGGAGGAACGGCAGATGGTACAAAGACGCAGGCGCGACTCGATTCGAGATCCAGAGCGGAACCATGTAGGGCAAATTCGGAACGTGTCGCACGATTCCCTGCCCGGCCATAAGCGTGCCGAAGCCAAGAATCGTGAGCACCGCTACCGCGCTTATTCGCTCATCGCGAGTAAGTAACCAGAACAACCAGAAGATCGCCAGCGACGAAGCCAGCGCGCAAAGCGGCGGCAGGATCATGAAAACAACCGAGGCTCGCAGGCCCAACAGACGCGCCGGCCAGGCAGTCACATAAGCGGGAACTAACTGAATAGAAAAAAGCGATTCAGGCGTCTGCTCGCGGCCGGTGTAGGGATCGTAGCGGCGCGGATTGCCCCGGATCAATGAGGCAAGATAGGCAGAGTAAGCGACTTCGTCGGGATGCGCGATCGCGTTGGCCCCGCGCCACTCGTGACCGCGACTAGCGATGAAATGAGCCTGCGGAAAAAGGGACACCAGCATTAAAGCCAACGCGGCGCCAATCCCCCATCGCCAACTATTTCTTTTGATTTCGGGTGCTGCCATCGTTAGAACGAACACATCCGCAGATTACAGATTACGCAGAACAATTCTAAGCAGAGCAAGACTCGCCGACTTGGCCTTAGAATCTGTGAAATCTGCGTAATCTGTGGATAAGTAAACAGGGACCCCACCAAGTTAGACAATTGACAAAGTGTTCCTGACCCCGCTGTGTTCGAAGTAATTGTGTGCCCGCGCCACGTCCCGGTCGATTTGGGATTTCAACTCATCGATGGAACTGAATTTCTTTTCCTCGCGCAGGCGATGCAGAAAGCGCACCCGCACTACGTCGCCGTAGAGATCGCCGGACCAGTCCATCACGAAGGTCTCGACCGAACTTTCGTTGTCTGAACCGAAGGTGGGACGGGTTCCGATGTTAGTCACGCTACGTCGCCACTGGCCGTCGATCAAGGTTGCCGTGACATAGACGCCATTGCGAGGGATCACCCGATTCTGCGGATGAAGATTGGCAGTCGGAAATCCCAGGGTGGCGCCGCGTTCAGCTCCGCGCACGACTCGGCCTTCGACGCCATACGGCCGCCCGAGCATGCGGCGCGCAATATTTACCTTGCCCTGCTGCAATAGTTCGCGAACGCGACTGGAGCTGACCCGGCGTCCACGCAGGCGGAGCTCCGGCACCTCGTCAGCGAAAAAACCGAGAGTCTTGCTAACAGTTCGCAGGAGTTCGATATTGCCCTCACGGCCGTGACCGAACGCAAAGCCGCAGCCGAGATAAACTTCCTGCGCGTGCAGCCGGTCAGCAATAACCGTGCGCAGGAAATCTTCGGCGCGAATCTGTGCGAAAGCCTTATCAAAGTGGATGACGATGGTCTGTTCGATACCCAGCACGCCCAGCGCTTCGATTTTCTGATCGAAGGTTTGCAGGAGGGGCGGCGCGGATTCGGGGTGCAGCAGAGCGCGCGGATGAGGCTCGAAAGTGATCACCGTCGGGACGGCGCCCGTTGCCCGGGCCCGCTCAACGACCGTCTTCATGATGAGCTGATGCCCGAGATGCAAGCCGTCGAACACGCCGAGCGTCAAAACCGTCGGACGAGCAATCTTGGCGTTGTCGATACCGTGGAATAGACGCATCGATTCAGAGACTAGAAATGAGTAGAGTGGTCGTCTTCATTTTCCATTTGTCATTCGTACGTTCTTATTTCGTGTCCGTTCGTGTGATTTCGTGGATCGCCTGCTTGACTAAGAAATGAAGAACGATCCACGAAATCACACGAACTAACACGAACAAGAATCTGCCAATGGCAAATGACAAATGCAAAATGACAAATGCAAAATGGGTTTTGCATGACCGCTACTCATCACAGACCACCAACCCATCGTAAGCCCACTCAACATTGTCGGGCAGCAGCGCCGAATCGCGCGCATGCTTAATATCATGGGTAATATGCGTAAAGTACGTGCGTTCGGGCTTTAGCTCTTCGACATATTCGAGCGCGCGTTCCAGCCAAAGGTGCGTGGTGTGTGGACGTATGCGGAGACAGTCCAGCACCAGGACTTTCAAACCGCGCAGACCGTCGATGGTGTCCGGCGGAATCTCACTCAAGTCGGTCGCGTACGCAAAGTCATTGAAGCGATATGCGATCACCGGCAGACGCCCGTGAATTACTTCCAAAGGGGTGACTTCAAGATCGTTGCCAAGACAGAACGGAGCGCCGGCGACGACCGTATGCGGGACGATCTGCGGCAGGCCGCCGCCAAAATGCGTAGGCTCAAAGACGTAGGTAAAGATGCGGCGGATGTCGACCCAGGCTCGTTCGTTGGCATAGAGACCCAGCGCGCCGTGGCGAAAATTCAGCGGCCGAATGTCGTCGAGGCCGAAGATGTGATCCGCGTGACAATGCGTCACCATCACCGCGTCGAGGTGTTTGAGTCCGTGACGCAGGGCCTGTTGGCGAAAATCCGTCGAAGTATCAACGATTATGGTTTGGCCGGCATGCTCGATTAGAACAGACACGCGCAGACGCTTGTCACGCGAATCGTCAGAGATGCAGGTCTCGCAGTCGCAGGCGATTGAGGGAACTCCGGTCGATGTACCGGTGCCGAGGAAGGTTAGACGCATCTTCGTAGGTAGTCAGATCAAGGATCATTTCCCATTTGTCAATTCTCATTTGTCATTTTCCATTTGGCAAGACTCAGGATTGGATTAAGTCTACGCCGTCGTTAGTAATGGCAAATGAAAAATGTCAAATGAGAAATGGAAAATGAATTCCGGCTCGCCCCAAAACGAAACCCCTACTTACCGCCAGTGATATCGCTGGCGCTGAACTTCGCCGGCGGAGGCGAGCTGGTAAAAGAAACGTATTGCATCCGCAGATCCGCCAGCAGACTTTCGAGCACCTGCTCTTCCTGCGGATCGAGATTGCCCCGAGTTTTCTGTTCCAGCATCCCCAACACGTCAACCCAATGTTTGGCGGTTTTGAGATCGACGCCGGTTTCGCCGGTCACCGGATGAGGCATCATTCCCAAACTGGCGGCCGCATTGGATGCCAGCGACATGATCAGGCTCAGGAAACTTGCCGGATCATCCAGCGGATCGTGCCCGGCGTGCGCCGGCTCACTTTCCGCGCGCGGCGCAGCCGTGGTTGCTTTCGGCTGTGGTTCACGGCGCGTCGCGGTTTCCGCCGGCGCCGCGGGCGGCTCGGGGCGCGGAGCATTCTCAGCCGCAACAGCTCTGGAGGATTCCGCGGCGGCGCGCTCCGTCGCTTCCTTTTCCTCCGGTGAGAGCTCACGCGGTGTGCCGTCGGGATTAAACGGCCGGCGATCGACTACCTTTAAAGTTGGTTGCTCGTCATCCATGAAAACCCTTCGGCGCGGATTTCGGCCGGAGTTGACCTCGTCACACGCATATGAATTAAGTTTATTGAGACGAGTGCGATGTTAGCACCCGCGTCATCTTGATCGCAAAAGCCGGGTGCTGCGAATGCGGACTTCCCGTCCGCACTAAGCAAAACGCGAGGAGTTGTTGCTAAGCTCTGCTTCACTCCGTAGGAGTGAGATGTTTATAGAACGGAAGGGATAAAGTCATCAACTCCGTTCGGGGGAGCGGAACTCAACGAGACATTTACAACTCAAGATCATTCCCTCCTCCGAACGGAGTTGGAGTGTATTGGACTCGCAATCTATAAACATCTCACCCCTAAACCGGGGTGAAGCATCTGCGGAAAATATTCTCTCATCAGTCGTTTCTTCTGACAGACTCGTGCGCAAGCCGTGCGGACGGGATCTCCGCGCTCCCAGCAATAGCGTGCGTGGTTTCTACTGAACTTGAACTCCCACTGACGATTCTGGACAATCAACTCGATGCCTAAAACATTTTATGATCTGGTGGCCCTAATGGACCGCCTGCGTTCGCCGGACGGTTGTCCCTGGGACCGCGAGCAAACCTACGCCACGCTGGCGCCGATGCTTTTGGAAGAAGCCTACGAGGCGTTCGATGCGCTCGAAGAAGCGCGCGAAGGGCGACCCGCGGCATTGCGCGAAGAACTGGGCGACTTGCTATTCCAGATTACTTTCTTCGCGCGGGTCGCCAACGAGCGCGGCGAATTCAACATCGACGACGTGATTGAAGAAGTGCATGCCAAGATGGTGCGACGGCATCCACACGTTTTCAGCGACACCAAAGCCGGCGACTCGGCCGAGGTGCTGCGCAATTGGGAGACGATCAAAGCTGAAGAGAAACGCTCCGCCGGCAAGGGATCGGCCGGATCCGAAAACGCATCCATCCTCGACGGCGTCTCGACCAAAGCGCCGGCGTTGATGGAGGCGCATCAGATTTCGACTAAAGTAGCCCGGGTTGGTTTTGACTGGACCCAAATCAAGGACATCTTTGAAAAGTTACAGGAAGAGGTTGATGAGTTGCGCGAAGCGATTAGCCTTCATGCCGATACCAATGCCGAAGCGGATCACGCGCATGTCCGTGAAGAGATCGGTGATTTGCTTTTCGTCATCACCAACATTGCGCGGCGTTTGAACGTTGAGCCGGAGGCAGCGTTGAAGCTCAGCAATCGCAAATTCCGGCGCCGCTTCCTTTCCATCGAAAGAGTGCTGCAAGAGCGCGGGCAGTCATTTCAGGAAACCACCCTTGAACAGTTGGAAGCTCTTTGGCAGGATGCTAAGCAGGGAGAGAAGAATGAAAAGGCAAGCCTGAAGGCGTAAGTTGCCGCAACCTCAATCGTGAGTGCGAAGATTAGAATTTGCAGCCGCGGAGCGGCAAAAGATCTGTAGCCCACGGCGCCAGCCGTGGGAAGCGAAGGTGACAGACGAACCAGCCCCACCAGGGGCGAAACACTTGGAGCCTTTCTGGTTGCGCCGCTCCGCGGCTCTCTTACTTAATCGGGATCGAACCCACGGCTTTGCGCCGTGGGCTACAGATCTTTCGCCGCTCCGCGGCGACGATGCCCAATAACTACCTTTGACGTTCTTCCTGCAACAGGTTAGTCAGATATGGTTTAAGTAGCTGTGCATATTGCCTGTGAGCAGTCGCGCTGGGATGACTATCGAATGGAAGGTTGTTGTTTTCCTTAATGCTCAAGTCGACAAACATGCTGAACGTTTTCATGCCTTCACTCTGTGCGGAGGCGAGCATGTCTGAAGTCGTGGCATCGGAGGTCAACGCGGCCACAACTACTTCAATCCCTTCGGCCCGGCACAGTCGCGCAATTTCTTTCATGATTGCTTTGGTTACTTTGTGGCTGTCAACATAACGTTCCTCGTATTCGTCGTACGTCTCTTCGAGCATGTTACTGAACGCCGAGTAACGCATTAAAGGGAACTCCCGAAACTGAAGTGTTCCCTGCACGATCTCCAATTTCCCGTCATTCGTGAGCCGCGCGTAAGGCTGGTTGACAGGTCCCAGAGAACTCGCCACAGCCAGCATCTTCCGGCGGGCCCGGATGAATGTGTTTCTCACGTCGTGCCACGAGGCGTAATTAAGAACTACCAACTTCGGCTTGCTTCGATGTTGCAGCGCCTCCCGCAACTGAATCAAGGATTGCAGCGTTCCATATCCCATGGCTCCGAAGTTCACTATCTCTAAGTTCGGCAGATCTGCCTGTAACAACCAGGGAAAGGCTTCTTCATCGTTGACGGACCAGCCGTAGGTGATGGAATCGCCTAAAATCCAAATCTCATTCCGGCCAGACTGAACCGGATAAGTGTTCAGAGGATGAGTCACTCTCTGGGAGTTACTCAGGTTCGTGAATCTAAACGTATACGAATCATCAATGGTGACCTTAAATTGTCCTGGCACGGGCGCATACCCCAAAGTTGGATGTGTGGTATAGAGGTGGCCGCCGGGCTCGACCTTTACCCTGAGTTCGTTTACGACCCAGGGTCGATGTCCGGTTACGCGCGCCAGGATTTCGGCCGCCGGAATGAACACCAGCAGAAAAAGGGTAAAGAAAACCAGGTAGAAGATGACTTTTTCCCGGCGTGTCAGCATTAAGATTCCGGGCAAATGACCTCGGCCACTTTCTCAAGCCCACAGTCCAGCCGTCTACGACTAAGCAAATTTTTGTGAGAGAGCGCGCAATAGATCGATGAGTCGCGCGGTAGGTAAGCTTATCTCGGAATGAAGAAAAAGGCCCGCCGCGAAGCGAGCCCGTCATTTGAAATTTGAGATTTCAAATCTGCGATCTAAAATTTCAGATCTGAGATTTGAGATTTCAGATCTGAGATTTGAGGTTTAAGAACCTATTTCTTCTGCGGCTTGAGTTCCCAAAGCACGTTGACGATCACCCAACGTCCGTTGAATTTCGCCATGTGCAGGTAGTCGATCCAATCCGACGCCACCACCTTAACGCTGGCCGCGTTCTCGTAGACGTCGAGGATGGTCACATCTTTTTGCTGCTTATCTGCTGGGGTATTCTTACCGCCGCCACGCCTGGTTCCCAACACCAGTGACATTGCGCTCATCTGATCCAGCCTGCTGTAACCTTCGGGACTCGTGCGCACAATTCGCTTGGCCAGTTCAGGATGGAGTGCGCGCTCCATGCGCTCGGCGTTACCTTCGTACCAGCCTTCGATGTAATCGAGCGCAGTTTGTTTGATCGCGGTCGCGTCGGCAGGCGATTGAGCTCGAGCCAGCGACACGACACCAAACAGCATTAGTATCAGGGCGAAACAGAATTTTGTTTTCATGGTTTCAATTGCTTCCTTTCAGACTAGTTCGTTTTTTGCCGCGGCGTATCATTTGACAGGTGAGACGCGACGACCTGCCAACGTCCGTTGCGCTTGACATAAGTGTCCGTATAGCGCTGTTGCTCTTTCGACATCGTTTGCCCGTCGCGCTGGTATTCCGTTACGACGCGGCCGGTAAGAATTACCGTGTCGCCGTATACACGAGCTTGCACCTCTTCAGTGTGAAACTTCATCGTGGGCCGTTGACCGCCACTCGCACCCTTAAGCGACGTAATTATCTGAGACTTGGTTTGCATCGAGCCGTCGGGAAACGTAATGGTGAAATCGTCGGCTACGATCGCCGTCATCGCTTTCTCGTCATGCTGCTCGTATGCATCGAGCCACGCTCGTTCCATTTTCTGAACCGCCTGCGCGGCACCATCTTGCGCACCAGCGTAAACACAGCTCGTAATCAACATCAGAACGACAAAGCAGGGCCTGGTAAGTTTCATAGTTTCTCCGAATCCTTTGCAGTGCGGTTTTGCGCAGAGAGAGTTATTCGAACAGTCCGCGTAGCGGACGACTGCCAATAGCCCAGCAGTTCACTGCTGGGGAAATGCGTCGACAGAGTTGCCAGTCCGTGAAGCGGACGGCTGAACCAGCGACACCTGTGGTAAGTATAGGTTCCTTTTCAAATCAGCCGTCCGTTTCACGGACTGAGTATGATGCGCCTTATGATCCCAGCGATAAATCGCTGGGCTATTCTCGGTCGTCCGCTGCGCGGACTGTGTCGAATCACTTTTGAGCAGCGATGCAGGCCCCGATCGTTAATCGCCGATCACATCAATTGGCGGTAACCATTTCATTGATCTTCCCCGCGATGCGTTCGGCGGACGGCGGATCATAGTTAGACAAGACAATCACCGTATAGCCGCGTCCAAAATAAATCCTGAACATGGCGTTGACGCCCGGCCCGCCGCCGCCGTTCCCGACTACGCGTATTCCGTTCGCTTGATTTTGCATAAAGCCATAGCCGCCCCGGCCGGCGCCCGGAGGCCTTTGCGCACCACCGCCGCTGAAGACAATCTCGGTAAACTCCGGAGTGAGAAGTTTGTTCGCGTTGAGTGCGTTCGCGAACTTGAGCATGTCCTCGACCGTTGAATAGCCACCGCCGGCAGAACTGCCCTTACCGGCCAACGTTACTGTGTTAGGTCTTCGCGGCCCTGGCTGCGGACCTTCGGGCCCCATGCTGGTATAACCCACGGCCAGATCGGCAACTTTTTGATCACGCTCAAAGGAATCTGTTCGGGTCATGCCCGCGGGCTTGAAAATGTTCTCCTTCACATAGTCATAATAGCTGCGGCCCGATAGCTTCTCGATGATTAGCCCCAGGACGACGTAACCTGAATTGCTGTATTGCTGTTTCTGGCCGGGCTCAAACAAGAGCGGCTGGTTCACAAACAATGGCAGAAGATCCCGTAGAGTTTTTGCTGCTGCTAAGTCGCGCGTAAGGTAGTCTCCCAGGCCCGAAGTATGGGTCAGCAGTTGATGTATCGTTACTTTTTCGGCGACGCCTTTATTGGGATAATCGGGCAAATGTTTCGCGATCGTATCCGTGTATGCCAGTTTGCCCTGCTGAGCCAGTTGCGCTATCGCGACGCTGGTGAAGGATTTGTTGATTGAACCCAGATTGAACCTGGTTGTCGTTTTGTTTTGGAGTTTGGTGTCGTTATTGGCAAACCCGATGGCCCGCTCGAAAATCGCTTTGCCGTCTTTGGCAACCAGTACGGCCCCGGAAAACGAATCTTCAGTTGCAGCCTTCTCGACTAATGCTTCGAGCTGTTTTGTGATTTCGTTATCGCTCATCCTCGTGGCCGAGGTTGATTGGAACGTCTGGCCGGATGTCGATACGACCATCGCTATAGTAAAAGCAAAAGCTCTACTGATTCTCTTCATAAAAAATGCAGAGTCCTCTCCTGTCAAATTGGATGGGCCTCCGTTCAGGAGTCTAGGCACTGATCAAGATTGAGAGAACGGATTTGTGGCGAAGGATGGATATCACCGGGTGAGATGGTTCCGGGGCGGGGTGAAGTTTCGGGGTGGCATAGCCGCGGAGCGGCTGATTCAAATCACAGAAGGAAGTCTGTGCCACTAAGATCCGCTGAAAAGTTTCTGTAGCTTATCTCGATACCCGCGTCCAGACTCCAGCCGCGTGCCGTCCTGAAGCATGATGTCGTACTCTCCGCGAAAGAGTGGTTGCAGCTCTTTGATCTGGCGGAGGTTGATAATCCGCGAGCGGTGAACCCGGAGAAAACGATCCGGATCGAGCCGCTTTTCCAGGTGGTTCATCGTTTCGCGCAGCAGATGAGAGTCGCGCCCGACGTGCAGGCGCACGTAATTGTCAGCAGCTTCGATCCAGTCAATTTCCTGCACGTTCAAAAAGAAAATTCGGCCGCTTGATTTAATCACCAGCCGCTCAGTAAATTTCTGTTTCGCCTGCACATCATCCAGAAAGCTCTGCAAGCGTTGGTTCAAGTCCTGAACATTATGATGCTCAATCTGCTTTCGGGCCCGCTGTAAAGCGCTGGCGAAGCGTTCTGCGTCCACGGGCTTCAGCAGATAATCAAGCGCGTGCACTTCAAAGGCGCGCAGGGCGTACTGGTCATAAGCGGTCACAAAAATCACCACCGGCATGAGATCGACGCCGACTGCTTCGAGCACACCGAAACCGTCCAGCTCAGGCATCTGCACATCGAGAAACACCAGGTCCGGGGACTGCTCTTCAATAGCAGCTACCGCCTCGAGCCCGTTGCGGCACTCCGAAACAATTTCAATGTCTGCTTCTTCGTCGAGTTGGGCACGAATTCCGCGGCGCGCCAGAGGTTCGTCGTCAACGATCAACGTGCGAATTTTCGGCATGGCTAGTCGACAAGAGTATCTGCAGAAGCGGTGTGGTTGCGGAAAGGTATTGCAATCGTGACTTCGAGACCACCGCCAGCCGCATCGTGCATTTCAAAACGATGGGCCGCGCCGTAGAGTTGCTTGAGCCTCGCCTGTGTGTTTGAAAGCCCGATGCCTTTCATCAGAGTTTCAGGCGAAGCTGATCCCAATCCCGCGCCGTTGTCGCGCACCTGGAGCTGCACCATTCCGTTTTCGCGCTCAGCGCGAATTTCCACCACCCCTGGCTGCGCGCGCGGTGCGATTCCATGACGGATGGCATTCTCAACCAAAGGCTGCAGGATCAAATTGGGAACGCACGCGTCGAGCGCCGACGGCTCAACCTCAATTCGCACCGTGAGCCGATCCTGAAAACGCATCTGCTCGATCTCCAGATAGTTCCTGAGGAATTCCAGCTCCTCTTTAAGCGAGACCTCGTGCGCCCCGGCATTTTCGAGACTGGCGCGCAGCAGCTCGCTCAAACGAATGAGCATGCGCCGCGCGGCTTTGACATCCTCAGTCATCAGAACCGAAATCGAGTTCAGAGTGTTAAAGAGAAAATGCGGGTGCAATTGCATTTTCAGTGCGTCCAGTTGTGCCTGTGCCAGTCTGGTTTCAAGCTGCGACGCGCGCAGCTCTCGCTCACGGTACTTGCGATAATAGTCGACGCCCTGGCACAGGCCGATGACCATCCAATAGGTCAGGAACTCCGAATGAAAGCTGCCGACCAGTTGACCTCGAAAAGCCTGGAGAAACGTTCGTGGCCCAGGTTCAAGGCCAATCAGAGACATGATGTAGACGTACAGGCCCAGCAGCAGAAATGAGAGAACCGATGCGGCAGCGAGGTGCACCAGTGCACTGCGGAACCAACGATGGCGTTCCAATGGAAAGCGCCGGGCGAGCCACAAAATTAACGGCGTCGCCGCAAACCATAGTAAGGCGCAGATCAACCACGCGGTAAACGCCTGCCCAAAACCCAGGGGCCGGCCAAGATAAGCACGGGTAACAACGATTTCGCTGGAAAAGAAAAGCGCGAACAGCGTCCAGCCGGCGCCGATCAGAATCCACTTCAACCAGGATCGTTGGTTAATTGCTATCTCTGACATCGGGTTTTAGCTTATCGCTAAAGGCAGAGATCGGAAAGGTCGGCGATGGCGCACGTCGACAAAGCAAAGGTGGGGCTTAACGCAGAGGGCGCAGAGGTTTTCGCAAAGGTACGCAGAGGAAATCCTTTGCGTCCTCTGCGGAATCCTCTGCGTTCCTTTGCGTTTAATCTCTGATCGTCCACGACGACAAACTTTGAAAAGTATTTTCTCCCTCTGTTTGGGAGAGGTTGGGAAGGGTTTGTGTGCGACAAGCTTCGCACCCTCCCCTAACCCCTCCCAAAGCGAGGGGAAGAAACCACGCACGTTTCAGTCAACTGATCAGACGTTCCTAGGTTCGGCGGAAGTGCCGTCAACGGCCTTGCTGATCAGGCGGAATTTACTGCTCGGGTTCTAGATCTGACTGGCGTTCTGATTCATCTTCGTTCATATCTGCTGCAATACGACTACCGAGAGACCCACTTCTAGCGAGCAAGACCAGACCTGCGAGCAGGTAAACAACACTCGACAGTAGTCTGGCCTCAAGGGCTATGGAGGTATGAGAGATTAGTCCAAAGGTGATCAAGAGACTACCCATGGCAATAATGGCCCACTCTATGAGGACCCACAGAAGTAGATAGTAAGCGAACCCACGAACAACTATGGTAGCTATCTTCGGATAATCATTCATTGTGTCACCCCGACGGTTTGTTTATGCGCCGATCAGCCCAAATCCCCGCCAACTATTGCTATTGTGCCAGCTGATATTCACCTCGCCGGCACCAATTTCACGCCACCAGTCGGCGAACTCCGCGCGGGAAATGTAGAACGCGGTCGGCGCAACCAGATGATCGAAGACGATCGTGTGCTGTTCTCGCCAGCCAAACGGAGCGATCGCATTCAGATAGTCATTGTAGAAGAGATGTCGCGCCAGCGACGCGCCGCGCTGCGATCGATTCAGTGGGCCATAAATCAACTTGGTGGCCGCGAACATGAGCGCAGCCGGAATTTTTGAAAGCTGCAGCAAGGCGCTCGGTTTCATGCGCGAGGTCAGACGACGGCGCAAGGGGTTTACCCAACGCGTGATCCATTCGTTGTTCTCGGCGCCATAGACCCAGGCCGAAATGTGCCCACCCGTCTTGACCTTCGCGGAGAGTGATTTGAAACCGCCGCGCGGATCGGGCAAGTGATGCAGCACCCCGACTGAAAATGCATAATCGAACACGCGAGCGAACGGTAAGTTGTAGATGTCAGCCTGGACGATGTGCGCGTTCGGCAGATGCCGGGTCGCCGCGAATGCAGTTTCAACCGCTGCGCTCAGATCAACGCCAATCACTTCACCGGCTCCCCACTGCGCGGCCAGTTGCGTGTGACGCCCTTTGCCACATCCGCCTTCGAGCACAATCTTATCTTTGAAAAACTCTGGCGCAACCGGAGCTATCCAGCCGAGAAACTGTTGTTCGTACTTGTCATCGGCCTGGGTGAAATGTTGCCATTGCCAGCCAAAGCCGGCCGCAGTGGCGGCTTTCTCTGCTTCGACTTCATCGAGCGCAGCAAACCGCGGCACCCCGCGCACGATTGGCCACGAACGTGCACAAGCCGCGCAGGCGAGTTGGCCCTCGATGATCTCTTCAGCCTCGCGCTGCTCGTCAGACCGAAGCGCGATCGCGCCGCCGCACGCAGGGCATAACAGGTATTGGAGCAATCGTTCTTTCAATCGTCGTCCTCGAACGCGCTGTGCTTAGTGTCAGAAGTCCGACCGTGGGGGAGGCCTGGCAACCGAAGGAGCCCTCCCTCACGGTCGGCTTCTGACACGGTTGGTCTGGTGAAAAAGATTACTATTGCATACTCAAGCTTAGTGATGAAACCCACCTGGGCTGATGAGATTTGTGTTATAACCAGCGTGATCTTCGACCCTAGACTCCAGCGAGAATCTCTTGCTTACCGGGCATCTTCGCTTCTCAGGTTGCCGCAGTTCAACCCAGGCACTGATGGGCCGCGTCGCATTGTTTCTCGCGATCGCCTCGGCTGGTTGCTTAACCCTAAGCGCGCAATCAACAAAGCCGCCGCCCCGTGGCGACGCTGAAATTTGGACTGAGACGCAGGTCGCGATGCCGATCAATAAGCCAGTGAGTATTGTGCTGCTGGGAGTGATCCGCTTCGGACGCAACGTGTCCCGGCCGGTTAATGAGCGTATCGGCGCCGGAGTCTCGTTCAAGGCCGGCAAGTATCTGACTCTTTTCCCGTTCTACTTGCGTGTAGCTTCACAGCCAACGCCAACTAGTCACAGCACCGAAGACCGCATCACGCTCGAGGCCGCGGTAAAATTTCCCGCTGGGCGCTTCACTATCGGAGATCGCAATCGCGTCGAGTTTCATATTCACCATCCGGCGCCCAATTTTATTCAGTACCGAAACCGAATACAGCTTGAGCATCCCGTGAAACTCGGCAAGGTGGAAGTCAGCGGCTACGTCGCCGACGAGGTCTTTTACGACTCAATCGCCAAAGCCTGGATCCGCAATCGCATCTTCGTCGGAGCCAGCAGGAAAATTAACCAGCATTTCACGCTCGAACTTTATTACGTCAGACAGAATGACGGTCATTCGCGCCCGGGGGACATCAACGCCCTGGGAACGACGTTCAAGTTTCATCTGTGAGGCAACGTCTCGGCGTGATATATTCTCGCCGCATTACTTTCACACTTTGCGAATACTAAGATGATCGAGCCAGAACCAGCTCGCCAGGACCGCGTCCAGTGGGCCAAGGTGATCGACCACACTCGCTGCATCGGTTGCCACGCGTGCACGACTGCCTGCAAGTCTGAGAACGTCGTGCCCATCGGCGTCACCCGCACCTATGTCAAGCACGTCGACGTGGGAGTGTTTCCGCAGGTGCGCCGCGCGCATCAGGTCACGCGCTGCAACCAGTGCGCGCACGCGCCTTGTGTAACCGCGTGCCCAACGACTGCGATGTTCAAGCGGCCGGACGGCATTGTCGACTTTGATAAATCTATTTGCATCGGCTGTAAAGCCTGCATGGCCGCCTGCCCTTACGACGCGATCTTTATCAACCCGGAAGATCATTCGGCTGAGAAGTGCAACTTCTGCGCGCACCGGATCGATGTTGGGTTAGAGCCCGCGTGCGTCGTCGTCTGCCCGACGCAGGCAATCCTGATCGGCGACATGAACGATCCTTCGTCGTATGTCGGGCAGATCATTAATCGTGAGGCCGTAAACGTGCGGCGTCCTGAAAAGGAAACGCTGCCCAAGCTTTTCTACAAAGGCGCGCATCAGGCCACGCTCGATCCACTCGCGGCCCGTCGTCCCGAAGCTGGATTGTTCATGTGGAGCGAGCAGCAACAGGATAGCGAACATGTCGTTTCAGGCAATCCAACTTTCAACAACAGCTCCGCCGCGGCCTTGTTGAGTTACGATGTCGCGCACTCGATTCCCTGGGACTGGCGCGTCAGTTTGTATACGTGGACGAAGGGGGTCGCTGCAGGTGTTTACTTAGTCGCAGCCTTGCTGGTCCTGTTTGGTTTTATCAGCTCTCAAAGTTCGTTGTGGTTATGGGTCACGCCAATTGTCTCCGGCGCGTTCCTGGGAATTACGGGCTTGCTATTGATCTGGGACCTCGAACACCCGTCGCGCTTCTATATGATTTTCACGCGGCCTCAATGGAAAAGCTGGTTGGTGAAAGGCGCGTTTATCATCGCGGGTTATTCGGCAGTGCTGGCTTTGCACTTCATTGCTAGTCTGCTGCAAGCGACCTCTCTACAACAATGGTTGGTGATCGCGGGTTTACCTCTTTCGATCATGACCGCCGTCTACACGGCTTACCTATTTGCACAGGCGAAGGCGCGCGACCTTTGGCAGAATCCTCTCTTGCCGCCGCATCTGTTGGTGCAGACACTGCTAGTGGGTTCGGCTGTGCTGTTGCCAGTGACGGCATGGCTTGACGGAGCACGTTCGGCACTTACCTTCATCGATGCGGCGCCACGATCAGTACTCGCTTCGCTGTGGATTTTCGCACTTACGAGTCTGCTTCACGTGCTCATGATCTGGGGCGAAGTTTCGCTCACTCACCCAACCGCGCACGCGCGTCTGGCGATCTGGGAAATGGTGCACGGCCGCTACCGAAGCGAGTTCTGGATCGGGATTGCGCTGTCCGTACTTGGTGGTTTATTGCCGTGGTTAGCCATCCTCGGATACGTCAGCACGTCAATCGGCATTGGTGGCGCGCCGCTCGCTTTGATTGGGTTGATGCTCTTCGAGCACGCGTATGTGCAGGCCGGACAATCGGTGCCACTGGCGTGAGCCCGATAAGGAAATTAGACGATTTTGATTACGACGTTTAGAGGCTGGTTAAGAATAGGAGACCCCAAAGATGAAGATAAAGATGCACAACCAACGTCATTCGAGCACATTCATGGCGTTGCTCCTGTTGGTCGCGGCCGTTCTGGCTTGCAGTAGCGGAAACGAGACGGAAAAAGCCAACAAGCTGGTCGATGAAGGGAACGCCGCGGTCAACGAAGGTAAGAAGTATGTGACCGAGGCTGAAGAGAAAAAGGCCAAGATGCTGCAGACACCGGTATCCGATCTGGCGGAGGCCCGAACTCTCGCCAAAGAAGCCGTCGCCGCTTACGACAAGGCCGCGGAGAAGTGCAAGGAAGCGGCGAAGAAGTATGAAGAAGCCAGTAAGCTGAAGCTCAGCGACAAATTCAAAGAATACCTGGGAATCAAAGTGAAGGAATACAACAAGCGCGCGGAACTGGTCGAGACCGCCAAAGGCACTCCGCAAGCTTTGATTGACAGCGAAAGTCGAGACAGCTTCATCAGCCGGGCCAACGCAAACAACGCGAAGGTCGACGCGCTCAGTAAGGAAGCTGAAGATCTGGCCGCCCAGGCAACCAAGCTCGAAAAAGACAACCCGGATCTTTTCAAGTAGTGACGTCAACCCCGGCCAGCGCGCCTGCCGACTTCGTCTAGCGGAGTGGGCGGCGCGCCATTGGCGCGTTGGTTTTGAATGATGTTTTGCTGAGTACGCCGCGTGACAGTTGATGTGTCTAAGCGTAGCCCATCAGGGACTCGAAATGTAATAATGAGCCAATCGGAGAGCAAAGCCCATGGCACAGAAGCTCAACAACTTAAAGAGAATTAGCCGCGACACAGTCGCCGACGATGCTCGAAACGAGCTGATGAAGGAATCTCTGCGCAAGGCGGAAGAGATCCGTCGTAGCCTTGAAGGACGAAAGCATAGCGATAGCACCATTCTAATCGCCGAAGATCGCAAACGATGAGCCTCTACGTCGTAGATGCCTGCGTAGCAATCAAGCTGTACGTACCGGAGGTTCATTCAGCGCAAGCGATTCGTTTCTTCTCGGACGAGCATGAGTTGATCGTGCCTGAGTTTGCGCTCGCTGAATTCGCCAACATCGTTTGGAAGAAGTCAGCGTTGCTGGGTGAACTGACTGAGGCGGAATCAAGAACAATAGTCGATGCGGTTCAAGAACTTCCACTCGGTTACTACTACACCAGCGGATTACTCACCGAGGCGTTCCAAATCGCGCTCGCGACGAAGCGAACGGTTTACGATTCGCTCTACATCGCGCTCGCGGCTGCGAAAGCGTGTCGGTTGATGACGGACGATCGGAAGCTGTACGAATCGCTTCAGTCCACTTCATGGGCACCATTCGTGACGCTGATTGAGAGCTATTAGCGAATGACAACTCCTGGCAACTTCGACGAGATTCTTCGAGCGGCACTCGCGCTTCCGCCTGGTCCAGGAGCGATTCTAACGATTAAGTGAAGAGCAATCTCATATGAGTGACGAAACCTTCTACCCCGGCCCCAGCCGCATCCATCTCGCGGCGTTCCCGCCCAAGGAACGCTGGGATGATTGGACTGAGCTGGATTCGCAGGCGTGGCCGCGTCGTAAAGAGCGGCATTATTCGCTCGTGCCGACTACGTGTTTCAATTGCGAGTCGGCGTGCGGGTTGCTCGCTTACATCGACAAAGACACTCACAAGATTCAGAAGTTCGAAGGCAATCCGGAGAATCCGGGGAGCCGAGGGCGTAACTGCGCGAAGGGGCCGGCGACGCTCAATCAGATTACCGATCCGGATCGCATTCTTTATCCGCTGCAGCGAGCGGGCAAACGCGGCGAGGGCAAATGGGAGCGCGTCGGTTGGGATGAAGTGCTCGACACGATCGCCGCGCGCATACGAAAAGCGATCGTTGAGGATCGTCGGAACGAGATCATGTATCACGTCGGGCGGCCGGGCGAGGATGGCTTCACCGAACGCATTCTGGCGGCGTGGGGCGTCGACGGGCACAACTCGCACACCAACATCTGCTCTTCGGGCGCGCGCGAAGGTTATCAATTGTGGATGGGCTTGGATCGTCCCAGTCCCGATCATGCGAATGCGAAAGTCATTCTGCTGATCAGTGCGCATCTCGAGTCCGGGCATTACTTCAACCCGCACGCGCAACGCGTGATTGATGGCAAGACGAGCGGCGCCAAGCTAATCGTCTTTGACACGCGGCTTTCCAACACGGCGACGCACGCCGATCAATACATCTCGCCTTATCCCGGATCGGAAGCGGCAATCCTGTTGGCTATCGCGAATTACCTGATTCAAAACAATCTTTACAACCGAGAGTTCGTGCGGCGCTGGTGGAATTGGGAAGAATATCTGATGTCCGACAAACTTCAGTTTGTCGAACAACCGAGTAACGATGGTTCCGGCGACAAACTGAAGTTTGTCGGACAGCAGTTCGAAGATTTTGAGCGCGTGCTCAAAGAGCTCTACGCGCAGTACACGTTCGAGTTTGCCGCAAACGAATCCGGCGTTGACGCGAAGACGCTGGAAGAGATCGCCAAGCTTGTTTCAACCGCGGGCACGCGTTTCTCCAGTCACAACTGGCGCAGCGCTACTTCGGGCATCAGTCACGGCTGGTCGGTGGCGCGGGCGCTGTTCATGATCAACTGCTTGCTCGGCGCCGTAGCGACTGAAGGCGGAGTCTTCCCAAACGCATGGAACAAGTTTGTGCCGAAGCCAATCTACTCCCCGCCGCATCCGAAGATGTGGAACGAAAAGACCTGGCCGCGCGAATTCCCGCTGGCGATGCACGAGATGTCCTTTCTGCTACCGCACTTTCTAAAGGACGGACGCGGCCGGCTTGATACTTACTTCACGCGTGTTTACAACCCGGTGTGGACCAATCCTGACGGCTTCTCGTGGATTGAAGCGTTGACCGACGAGAACCTTATTGGATGTCATGTCGCATTGACGCCGGTGTGGAACGAGACCACGTACTTTGCGGATTACATTCTGCCGATGGGTCTGGGACCTGAGCGTCACGACCTGCATTCATACGAGACGCACGATTCACAGTGGCTCGGCTTTCGCCAGCCCGTGATGCGAGCCGCGCGACAACGTGATGGTGAGGACATCAACGATACGCGTGAAGTAAATCCCGGCGAGGTTTGGGAAGAAAACGAATTCTGGATGGAGCTGACCTGGCGCATCGATCGCGATGGCAGTCTCGGCATCCGCCAGTTCGTGGAATCAAAGCAGCATCCGGGTGAACGCTTGAGCGTCGATGAATACTACGGCTGGATCTTTGAGAACTCAGTGCCGGGCTTGCCTGAGAAGGCCGCCGAGGAAAATCTGACCCCGCTTGAATTCATGCGTCGCTATGGCTCATTCGAAATCAGCAGGAGAGTCGGCGCGATCTATGAAGAGACCGTCCCGAGTGCAGAGCTGGAAGACATTCGCGAAGATCATCTGGGTCGCGTGTTCACGCGCGCGGCGAAACCGTCATCGCCAAATGTAGTCCCGATTCCAAGTCCCGACGGCGACGAAGAGGGCCGCAGGCTTGTCGGCGTGAAAGTCGATGGCGAAATCAAGCGTGGCTTCCCTACCCCCAGCGGCCGGCTCGAGTTTTTTTCCCGGACGCTGGCTGAGTGGGGCTGGCGTGAATACGCGATCCCAACTTACATCAAAAGCCACGTGCACCCGGACAACCTGGAACCTGATCAGACAATTTTGATCTCGACGTTTCGTCTACCGATTCAAATTCACACGCGCAGCGCCAATGCGAAGTGGCTGAATGAAATTGCGCACACGAACCCACTGTGGCTGCATCCTTCGCACGCCTTGGCCCTGGGTGTGCGCACCGGCGATTTGGTCCGCGTCGAAACCGAGATTGGTTATTTTGTGGTGAAGGCCTGGGTAACCGAAGGCATCAAGCCCGGCATCGTCGCGTGCAGCCATCACATGGGCCGTTGGAAAGTCCATGAGAACGGGCAAAGACAATTGATGGCAACGGTCAGACTCGACCACGAAGGCGACGCGTGGGGATTGAAGCGCGAACGCGGGGCCGGGCCATACGAATCGAGCGACGCGGACACTTTGCGCATCTGGTGGAGCGACGTCGGCGTGCATCAGAACCTGACGTTCCCGGTCCATCCCGATCCGATTTCGGGAATGCACTGCTGGCATCAGGCCGTGCGCGTCCGCAAAGCTGAAAGCACCGACACTTATGGCGATATTCATGTGGACACTGAGAAATCGCGCTCGGTTTATCAGAAATGGCTGGCGTTGACTCGCCCCGCCGACCAGAATTCACCGGATGGCACACGCCGGCCCTACTGGATGCTGCGGCCATTGAAACCGGCGAGGGAGTTTTATAGGTTGAAGCCTGATACCAATTCGCGCACAATACAGCAATAGGTTGAAACATGGGTGAAATTCGCGTTAAAGCAAGACTAACGAATGCCGGAGACGAATTCCTCGCTCGACGCCGACGGTTGCCAAAAAACGAGGTTCGAGAGTGCGAGGCTGATGCTCTAGTCGATACTGGGGCCGTCTCCCTGATTGTGCCTAGTTTCGTTGTCCAGAAATTGGGGCTCGAACTCGTGGGAAAGAAGAATGCTGAGTTAGCGAATGGAAGTATTGTGACTCTGGACGTGACCGAACCTGTTGACGTACATATCGACGGCCGGACCGTTACCTTGGAAGCATTGATGACGGGAAATGAAGTTTTAATCGGTCAAATGGTATTAGAGGCGACCGATATGCAAGTCGATTGTATGAATAGACGTCTGATTCCAAATCCAGCTCATCCCGATCAACCCGTGCTAAAGCTAAAGTAACCGCACTCCAACTGTCCCGCAGTTCTATCTCCACCATCTCACGCCAGTTGGTTGGGCAGGCAACCATCGCGCTTCCATTTTTCTCCTATTAGCACTGTTTCCACGATTTCGGAAACTTTTCGATCGATTTGGCGTCATAGGATCATTCTTTCGATAATTTCGATGTCGGGCGTGTCATCCGTAAAGCAATCCCACTTCTCCTGAACCACGAAGGAGCTTTGATATGCGCGAGCCTCGGTGCCCAACTTTTTTGCCGCTGCTGCTAATCTTTCTCTTCGGAGTTCAAGCCGCAAATGCCCAGGTCGGTCCCACCTCACTTCAGCCCGGCACTCCCATAGAGCGCACTCTGGCAGCGGGACAATCACACAGCTACACGATCAGCCTCGAACAGGATCAGTATCTGCAGGTCATAGTCGATCAACACGGAATTGATGTAGTCGTTCGGGTGTTCTCGCCCGTGGGCCGGCGACTCCGCGAGGTTGATACGCCTAATGGAACCGAGGGTCCGGAAGACGTAACTGTGGTTGCGGAAACCGCGGGAGTGTATCGCATTGATGTGGCGCCATTGGATCAAAGTCCTCCACCAGGCCGTTACGAAATCAAGATTGTCGAATTGCGGAAGGCGACCGAGCAGGAATTGCAATCAGGAAAAAATCAGGAAGTGCTCAAAACCAAAGGTCTGGCCCTGTTAAGCGAAGCAACCGAACTACTCCCACAGTTGCATCGCCCGCAAACGCGTGCCGGGTTCCAGATCAGAGCCGCGCAACTCTTATGGAGCTCTGACGAAAAGCTCGCCGCGAAATTAATGGAGCAAGCCATCGAAAGCGTCAAGGAATTCATCGCGGACATCGACAATAGCGAGCAGGAGTATTACGAAAGTTTTCAAGTCGCCATGCAACTCCGCGAGCAGGTAGTTGAGACCCTGGCGCCGCACGATCCTGAAATGGCGCTGAACTTTCTTCGGGCAACTCGCACACCCTCGCCACCTGAGTTTGCACAGGTCGGTCCTCAGGGCAACCAGGAAGCTCAACTCGAACTCTTATTGGCCAGCCAAATCATCGCCACTGATCCAAAACGCGCGTTTCAAATGGCTGAGGACATGCTCAAGAAGAGCGCCTCACCAAGCTTGAACGACACTCTAAACCGATTGCGTTCGAAGGATCCCGAGTTAGCGGCAAAGCTCGCCCACGACATCGCCACAAAAATAATGAATGAGCGATTGCTCAGGAATCCGGAGGCAGCGTATCTGGCGGCCGGCTTTCTGCGGATTGTTCGACCGGGAGGAAGGACTCAGTTGGGTGGCGGCGAAGGCGCGACGAGTACCAGTTTGCTTTCCGAGGACGAATTTCGAGATCTGTTTCAGAGGGTTCTCGCGGAAGCGCTATCTTACTCTCCGCCGGCGATGAATGTTTTTAATAACGAAAGAAATCTCGCCCAAAATCTTTTCAGTACTCTCAAGCAGATGAGTGCTGATATGCAACGCTATGCTCCCGACCGCGCCGCGGCCTTCGACAAGAAATGGCTCGAAATAAACAATATGGGTGATCCGCAAGGCGAGCTGAGACAACGGTATCAGAACACCATTAGCAGTGGGACGTCCGATGCGGCTCTTGAATCCGTAAATCAGGCGCCGCGAGAAATGCGGGAGCAACTTTACCAGCAGCTCGCCAGCAGGATGGCCCAAACGGGCGATGTTACCCGAGCCCGGCAGATCATCAACGAACGCATTACGAATCCCATGCAACGTCAGCAAGCGCTCAGGAACCTGGACCAGCAGGCAATCTACAGCGCGGCTGCCCGAGGAAAGGTTGATGAGGCCCTGCGAAACCTGAGCAATTTTCGGCCGGTCAGTGAACGGGCGCAGATACTCAGTCAGATAATTAATCAGGTTGGTCCCGGACTTAAGAAAGCGACGGCCCTGCAGTATCTCGAGCAGGCGCGAAACATGCTCGGCCCCTCCCCCCAGGCGGAAGATCAACAGCAAATGCAGGCGCTGTTAGCGATTGGGCGCGCTTTTTCGCGATATGACTCAGTCCGGGCCTTCGAAATTGTCGAGCCGCTGCTAGATCAATTTAATGACATCAGCGCAGCGGCCCTAAGCATGAATGGATTTGGTCAAAAGTATTACCAGGATGGCGAGGTGATCATGACCAATGGCAACGCGGTGGCCGAAACCGGGAACCAGATCGCCACAACGCTGGGTAATTTGGCGTTGGCAAATTTTGAGCGAGCAAAAGCCGCCGCGGACCGAATTCATCCGGTTGAACTTCGCATCAACGTTTATCTGAATATTGCTCAGCAAACGATCCAACCCGCACAAACGCGCAATTTCGAATAAGGACCGGGACAATTTCCTTCCAGGCATTCCACCTAAGAAACGTCGCGTCAGGATGTCGCGACCTTTCCTCTCGTTAGCTAGACGTGAGTAAGGCGAGCCGAAAGTTGTATGGTGATCATATCGCTAGATCGGGGTGTCAATAAACCGCGACGGCGAAAGTAATTCTGGTGATGGACCCTCGCGCTTGGGAGCGCCAGTTGAGACACGCTGGCACTCGCTACACAGCATGGTGAATTGCTTGTCGGGGATCGCTTCCGATAGCCGTCTATCGTCGCGGCGCTTCCTGTGCTCAGGATTGGGTTTGAGCCTGAGGCCGCACATGCTGCGACTATCATTTTGGGCTAGGTGGTAAATTCCTTCGCTGGGAGTGACGATGTACATGTTATCCTGTGCAGACCTGACCGATCATGATGTTGACTAACATGCGAGGATCAACCGGATAGTGGCTCGCGCCCGGAAGACACGGGCGCACCGGGCATCCTCTAAATCGGCGCACAGTCTAGTACGAACTCGTCCTAAAGGGAAGGGCAAGTCACGCAAGCGGCCAACGCCAACCAAGCTGGCCGGGAAGCTGAAAGCATTGAGAGAGAATCTAGGTTTATCTCAAAGTGAGATCGCGAACCGGATCGGAGTAGCAGACCGGGCGAGCATTTCAGGATATGAACGCGGCGAACGTGAGCCACCGTTACCTGTGTTGCTGGCGTATGCGCGACTCGCTAGAGTACCGATGGAAACACTTGTTGATGATGAAATGAAACTGCCGAAGTAACTAAAAATAAAAAGTGCCGAATAAGAAAATCATCGACATCAAGACTCGGAAGCCGCTGGTTTTCAGCGACGAAGTTATGGCGCTCGCCGTGCAGTTAATCGAGATGATAGATGCGACCGAGATCGCCGCACTGTTTGCAATCCTACTTCACGATGTTGACGACATTCCGAGGCTGGACGGCGCACCCGATACGCCAGAGGTGCGGGAAGCGGTCTACGAGATACTCAATGACGCTAAGATAGACCTTGAGCGTCTCGCAGATTCTTTCAAGTGAAGATCGAACAATGACGTATAAGATCCTCAACCGTGGCGACATTGACTTGATCCTTCGATGTCTCGATTATTCGAAGAAAAATATCTTGGACCAACCGATTGATCCAGATGAACCGAAAGAATTGCGCGACGCTGCGCGAGCGTGGCGCAACGAAGAACTGGCTAGAATCGAAGCTCTGATTAACAAGTTGCGATTCATGCGAGACAGGGGTGAGTAAAGTGGTAAGATGGCAAACATGAAGTCAGCAAATCCTAATCCCGCTGGACGTAGCGGCAAGCCTTTCAGCCTCTATCCACACAGCTTCGATGAGGTTGTCGATAAGATGCTATCAACTCCACCGCCGCCAAAGTCAGAAACAAAGCGCGAGGCGAAGCGATCACGCAAGCCAAGGAAAACCAAAACGAAAAAGACCTCATAGAACCATGGAAAACAGTTTCGATTGGAAGAAATTCGAATTTATTACGACCGTACAAACGGGACTAATCAACAACGGCATCAACCTTTCATTGGAACCTGATGCCATTCAGCGCCGGGCGGATTTTTCGCCCGCGACAGTCCTTTACCATATGAGCGAAGCGTTCCGCGCAGCCGATATGATTCCTGAATCAGTCACCGCTCGTGATGCAGCGTGGGAATTCACAATGTACTTGATACACGGCGACGACGACCCGAACGTGACGATGCCTGACTGGTTCGGTCCGCCAACAAGACAAGACTACGACCGTTGGAATGTAGCGAAATGATCGTTGAGGCAAAAATCGCGCAGTCACAAAGCGAAGTGACACCTGAGCAGTCTATGCCTCCCGCATTGGAGCAGCTTCACACTTGGGACACAGCGGGCGCATGGTTGGAATTGCGACTGACTGGTCCCGACGAAACAAATTTTAAGCTGATTGGTCGCCTCCAAAATGTCACTGATTCCTTATTCGCTTTGTCGTGGTCAACTGATACCTCTGATTCTCTACCAAAGCGTTCATTCGCTCACTCAGACGGAACGACGGTCATATCGTTGGAAGATGCCACGGTTGTTCTGTCCGACGATTCTAGACCAGCAATGATTATTTCTCGCGGCCCTTTCCGATGCACGCTTACCGAGCTTCGCGCATCTGGCTTCGCATAAACCGAGCCAAAAATCCGGCTCTTAAACCCGCCAACCCCGCATGTGTCAACTACATAATCCCGAAGAAACGTCTTGCTGTGTTCAGGTTTTTGCGAGAGAATCCTTCTCCAGAATCAGCATGCGAATGGCAGGTCGCGAAATGTTCTGCTCCAGATTCGAGCCAAGTGAAGTGTTCCCTGTGGGTTGGTGTGATTCCGTGGATCGCGTTCTCCCCAGGGAGGACGATCCACGAAATCACACGAAAAACACGAAACATAAAAGTCATCGCGGGTGAAGGACCCGCTTGTCGTCAGAAGCGTTTGTCATGCATTTCAAGCAGTTCTATCTCAACTGTCTGGCTCATGCTTCCTATCTGATCGGCTCAGACGGCGAAGCTGCGGTAGTAGATCCGCAGCGCGACGTCGATCAATATCTCGACGAAGCCGCCGCGCAGCATCTCAAGATAAAATACGTCATCGAAACACACCTGCACGCGGACTTTGTCAGCGGGCATCGTGAACTGGCGGCGCGTTCCGGCGCGCAAATCATATTTGGACGGCAAGCGAAAGCAACGATTCAGCACCATGCAGTTGAGAATGGCGACGAGCTAATGATAGGCCGAGTGAAGCTGCGCGTGCTGGAAACTCCCGGGCACACTCCTGAAGGCATCTGCATTCTCGTGATGGATACTGAAGTCTCAGATCAACCGCAAAAGGTCCTCACCGGTGACACGCTGTTCATAGGCGATGTCGGTCGTCCCGATCTTGCGGGTCAGAAAGGGTACACGCCGCAGACGATGGCGGGAATGATGTACGAGAGCCTACACGAAAAGCTGATGCGATTAGACGACGCAGTCGAGGTATTCCCTGCGCACGGCGCGGGCTCGATGTGCGGTCGAAACCTTTCGACTGAAACTTCCTCGACCATAGGCGAGCAGCGCAAGTTCAACTATGCGCTGCAGCCGATGACCAAAGATGAGTTCATCAAGTTGATGACCACTGATCTGCCGGATGCGCCGGCTTATTTTTCCCGCGACGCTGAGATCAATCGCACCGGCGCTGAGTCCCTGACTGGATTGTCGCGAGCCGCGGAACTGCCGGCCGCAGAAGTTTGCAAACTGACGGCCCAGGGTTCATTGGTTCTCGACGTTCGCGACGCGGCAGAGTTCGGCGCCGGCCATGTTCCCGGCGCACTCAACATAGGCCTCGGCGGACAGTTTGCGTCATGGGCCGGTTCATTGATTCCGATCACTTCACCAATCGTTATCGTGGCCGACTCAAACGAAAAAGTTGCCGAGGCCCAACTGCGGCTGGCGCGCGTAGGTTTGGAAAATGTGCAGGGCTATCTCAAAGACGGAATGAAAGCGTGGGAGAAAGTGGGCCTGGATCTCGACACGGTGCCGCAAATCAGCGTGGCTGAGTTGAAGGAACTAATCGAGACGCAACCCGATCTTCAGATCGTCGATGTCCGCCGTCCGGTTGAGTATGAGAGTGGACACGCGCCGCATGCGACCAGCGCACCATTGGCTAAGTTGGGCTACCTGCTGCCGCGCTTGAATCTGAAACCAAATGCGCAGACGGCGGTTATCTGCGCCGGTGGTTATCGCTCCAGCGCCGGCACCAGCATCCTTCAGCAACTTGGCTTCGAACACCTGCTCAACGTGACTGGCGGAACGAAGGCGTGGATTGATGCGGGATATGAAGTCGAGCTGCCGGCGTAAGTGGCACAGACTTCAGTCTGTGATTTTCCTTAACAGAAGTGTGACGACGATTGAAATCACAGACTGAAGTCTGTGCCACCTTGGAACGAGGTTCAAAATGAAACCAGCTGCACTTGATCGCCGCAACTTTCTTTCGCTGACCGGCAAGGGCCTGGGTCTTGCCGCCATCACGTCATCCACCGTCGGGTCGCTGCTGACAAAAATTCACGCAGCCACAAAGACCATCGCGCATCTCACGCCGGAACAGGCCGCGATGGATGAAGACTTCTGGTTTCAAATTCAGCAGGCCTTCACGGTCACGCGTGGCATGATCAATCTGAACAACGGCGGCGTCTCGCCCAGTCCCCGCCTGGTTACTGAAGCGCTGGTGCGTTACATCTGGCAGCAGGAAGACGCCACCGCGTACACGATGTGGCAGATTCTCGAGCCGCAATCCGAGACGATTCGCACCGGTCTGGCCGAACTGTTTGGCTGTGACCGGGAAGAGATTGCTATCACA
>DATHHW010000060.1:0-32376 GCA_035317005.1 Pyrinomonadaceae bacterium
CGTTTGTTGTCGTGCATGAAAGTCAACGCCGATATATATTGTCTCCATAGCGCCTCCTTTCAGTCTCATGTCGCTGAGAGCACTGACCGTGAGTCTAGCACTCACGGTAGGAGGCGCTTGCTTCATAACATCAGTACCACCTGCGTGAGCAGGTGGGCCAGCTATCCAACTATCTGGCTTGGATCTTCGATCCACCCGCTTACGCAGGTGGTACTGGCCTCATGTGCTCAAACGAGTCCGGTAAATTCCAAAAGACAAAGTGAGGTCGTGCAAAAATGAAACGCCGTGATTTCATGATCGGGACTGCTGCGGCCGGCCTCGTGCTGGCGTCAAAGCCGCGAACAAAAGCCGCTGGGCCGACGATGCTCGTGCCCAGCGCGGTCAAGCCTCTGGTGATTTCGTCGGCCAACGGAAATCAGTTCAAGAACGGTGGCGACGTGACTTGTGTACAGAAGGCTTTCACGATGATCACGCAGGGTGAAGACGTGCTCGATGCAGTCATCGCCGGCGTGAACATAGTCGAACTCGACCCGCTGGACGACAGCGTCGGCTATGGTGGTCTGCCGAATGCCGAGGGCGTGGTCCAGCTTGATTCGTCGTGCATGCATGGACCGAAGAAACAAGCCGGCGCTGTGGCCTCAATCGAAGGCGTCCGCACACCTTCCCTGGTCGCCAGGGCCGTATCGGAACAGACCGATCATCATCTGATAGTCGGCAAGGGCGCGCAGGACTTTGCGCGCAGTATGGGATTCAAGATCGAAGACGATCTGAATACCCCGCACTCGCGCGAGCTCTGGCTTAAGTGGAAACGCCAGATCGATCCGTCACACTATCTCGATCCGAAAAAGAGAGCTGAAGCCGGCCGCCGCGCGGCGTTGGACATGTTGGCGCAAGGACTGCTCAGAGAAGAAAATTTCCATGGCACGATCAATTGCGACGGGATCAACAGCAAAGGCGAAATCTGCGGGGTGACAACGACCAGCGGTCTGTCCTGGAAAATTCCCGGACGCGTGGGCGACTCGCCGATTCTGGGCGCCGGATTGTATGTTGACGGCAGCGTGGGCGCGGCCGGCTCGACTGGTCGAGGTGAAGCAAACCTTTACGGCCTTTGTTCATTCCTGATAATCGAAGAGCTGCGCCGTGGCGCTCATCCGCAGGACGCCGGCATGACAGCGCTTAAACGCATCCAGGCCAACACGGTTGAGAAACGCTTGCTCAACAGCAAAGGAACGCCGAACTTCTACGTTAACTTTTATATCTTAAATGCTCGCGGCGAGTACGCGGGCGTGACCATGTACGAGGGATCGAATGCGAAGTTCGCTATCTGCAATGAAAGTGGACCCCAGACTCTGTCATGCGAAGGCTTGCTTCCGGGGAAGCCTTCGGATTGATCTGGCTATTCAGTCTGACATCTGAAAGATCTGAGATCTCAAAATCTGAAATCTCAAATTTTGAATTTGAGAATTTGAAATCCAGGATCTCAGATCCGAACATTCCCAAGAACAATACAGACTGGCTTGATGGATCTCGAATGTCGCGAGGCGTTGGCTACTCGATCGGCTCCAGGATCACCTGTTTCTTTTCCCGCTTCCTGACGAGCGAGAGCACGTGCCTTTTCCGGCGATTGAACTCGACCCCGGCGGTCGCAGCGCCACGCCGCAAAACTCGCCCGTCGATCGATTCAATCACGTCGCCCTCCCTAAGTCCGTTGCGAGCGGCGATGCTCTCCGGCTCAACCGCTACCACCAACACACCATTCTCAGCGCCCAGTTGTGCCAGGCTCTTCGGCGAGATGGCTATCGTCTCCACTCCGAGTCCTGCCAACCAACCTGGTTTCCGGGCTATCGCGGGAAATTCAAAACGGTATTTGAAGACTGGATCAAACGAACCACCAAGTTTCACGTCGATCGGAAACGGCGCCGGGGCACTCGGTCGCCGGACCAGAAACTGCACTTGCTGGCCGCTGCCAGCCTCTCCCAGCACTTTGGAGAATTCTTCGCTGCTCTCTATGTCTTCCTGATTGACGCGGACGATAATGTCGCCCGGATACAATTTGGCCAGCGCCGCCGGTGTTCCTGGTCCGACCGCGGTAAGCAAGATCCCCAGGTTCTTCCGGAGCAAGTCGGTTAATTGATCTTCATGCCACCCGTTTGCCAGGAAAGCCGCGCGTTTGGCAAATTCAACCGGCTCACCGACGACACCAAGCAAAGGTCTGGGGACACTCGCCTGTCGCTCCAGCACGCGGCGCGCAGCCGCGCGAATCGTATCAGCCGGAACAATGCGCGCGTCCCCGCCTTCGATGGATTCGACAATGCCCAAAGTGTTTCCCGCCTGATCACAGGCGATGCCGCCAATTACCAAAGGCGAGAGCCCGGCTCCGCGCACCGTTAGTCGTTCGAGCTTCCCGGCCCCTTTCGTCAGCGTGAAGATCTTGGTATCAACCTCGCCTACCTTTACGTAAATGTTGCGCGATGATCCCTCTCCTTCGGGTGTAGTTCGCTCGGGCGCGAAGATCTGTACGCCTTGACCTTGACTCAATTCTCGGGTGACTTCTTCCGTCAATGGCGGCAGCACAAGGGCGTTCACCTGCAACACCGACAGTCCGGTTTGTCCATCGAGCCCGACGTACCGCGCCCTCAGTTTTCGACCATCGCGAGTAATGACCGTCAAATCGGGTTCTGGCGGATTCCAAACCCGCATCAAACGCGTGGAGCCCGCGACGGCCGTCTGGGCTTTCCACTCTGGCCCGGAGAACGGAAGGGCTGCGAACTCGAGCTCCGCACCGGCCTGGGGCAATCGCACTGCGATCGTCCTGCCATCATTCAGTGCCCACCCGGCGATGATGCTCGCGTGCGCATCGTTCGAGATCGCCTCAGAGTCGAACGTATAGATTGTGCTGGGATCTTCTCCTTGCCGCAGCAAAAATCGAAGCATCTTGACCCCGCTCAAACGATGAACGATGGTCACGACTTGCGGCGCGACCTTGGCCTGGTCCGCCACGACGGTCACCGTCGCCGGTGGAGTCGATGCCCGTCTGGGGGACCGTCGGGGCTGGATTTTCTCAGGCAGCGTTGCCGGAGCCGTCGTGGGTGCCGTTGTGGGTGACTGGGCGACTGTCGACGTCGGTGGCGCAACTGTCTGCGCCCGGCCGGTGATGGTTAAAGACATCACCGCTGTAGCGGCAATTAAGAACATCAACAGTCGATGGAAATTCGTTTTCATAATCTTGCTTGACATCACTACTACCAACTTCGGCTGTTCGGACTAAAACTCACTGGCATGTGATTATCGACCAGCCGTTGCGCGCCGAAACTGATCGGCGGCAGCGAAATCTTATGCGTTGCGCCCCGATCGTCCTGCATCGACACGATCATTGGTTTGAGGGGCGCGCTCAGCGAAACTTCACCTGCTCTCTGTTCTATCTGCTGGTAAGACTCTGCCGGTGAAGCGCCGTAGTCGATGGCGCTTACACTGGGTAAGCCGGACTTGCTATTTGACCCTCGAGCAACATTCCCGACGCGATTCGAATGGTCTGGTTTCGGACCGCCGCTCTCTGGCGTAATCACGCCGGTATCACGCGCTGTTTCATTCTGGTTTCCGGCCGGCACTGTCTGCTGAGGTCCGGCGGGCGCTGCTTTGATCGGAACCTTCGCGATCTCCGGCGTCCGACTGCTATTTCGCTGCGCAAACCAAACCATGGCCAGGGCCAGTATTACTACGAGCGCGGCGCCGGCGATTGCCGGAGCGCCGATCGCGAGACGAAAAATAAACGGCTGTCGAGCGCGGCCTTGCCGCTCACCGGCCAGGCGCGCTCGCAAACGCATGTCAAAGTCTCCAGGCGCGGCCACCGGCTCAAGGCTGCCGACCAATTCGCGCAGACTGGTCCGCTCCGCGCGAAAGCCGTGACACGACGCGCATGAGGCGACATGCGACCGTGCTTGATCGCTCAACTTCTGGTCCAGTTCTGACTCGTCAATTTCTCGCCGCGTAGCGCGGCATTCTTTCCCATTCATCATGGCACCACCTGGATGTAATTCCGCATTTTGTCGCGCAGGAAATTCCGGGCCCGGTTGATACGCGACTTCACCGTTCCCTCGCTCGTAGATAAAATCGACGCAATCTCGTCGTAACTTTTGCCTTCCACGTCGCGCAACACGAGCGGCGCGCGATACTTATCCGGCAAAGTGCTGATGGCCCGCTTTACGACCGCGCGTTTTTCCGAATCGACAAGACTAACGTCTTGCAAAGGCCGATCGTCGGGGGCATCAAAATCCCTGGGCACCTGCCCATCGCCGGAAGAAAGTAAACCCGTCAGCGATACCAGTCGCCTGCGTTTACGCTTGCGCAACTCGCTAATCGCCAGGTTCGTCGCGATGCGATAAATGTAAGTTGAAAACGCATGCGTCGTCTGATAGCGGCCGGCGGCGCGATAGACGCGCAGGAATGTCTCCTGGGCCAAATCGACTGCGCCGTCGTAATCATTCGTCATGCGGTAAATGTAACTCGTAATCTGGTTGCGATACCGGCGAACCAGTTCGGCGAACGCGTCTTCGTCGCCCGCCAGAGTTTCTTCCAGCAGTACGTGGTCCGAAGTCTTCTGAACCACGACAGTCGCAGGCATCGCGGCGGCGAAGTCCAACTCCTCAATCGAAGTTAGCGTTCTCATCGGGCAGGCAGGCTCTCGGTCAATTACCGGCGCAGTTCCAACTTGCGCTAAGGGTTTGTCGCGAGCGAATTATACACCGGCCCGCGAGTACCTCAGCAGTAGACACGCCGGTTTACCAATTCAGTTCCGAAAAGGTGGGCTCGGTGGCGGCCCCAGAATGTTCCTAAATCGAGGCTCGGAACGGGGCATTAGCCCGACCGTCAGGGAGGGCTCGGACACGCACGGTAAGAGAGCCTTCCCTGACGGTCGGGCCAGTGCCCCGGCGTTTCATGGTAAATGGAGTACCAAATGAAATTGGGTACTCAACCTCCCCTGAAATTAAGAAAACCCGCCCAAAATTGCAAGGATGCCATGGTTGAGGGCCGTTTTGTTTAGCGTGTTTATCTTCTAAGCTGCCAGCTAAGGGCTTAGACCTACCAGCTTAGAGCCTCAACCTGACAACTTAGAGTTCCAACCCGACAACTTGGAGATCCAACCCGACAGCTTAGAACTCCGACCTGACAACTTAGGGCTTCAGCCTGCCAGCTTAGAAGTTGGACCGGAGAGCTTAGAACTCTAAGCTGGCGCCTGGAGGTCTGACTTAGTGACTTGGAGCTTCTAAGCAAGAGCGGATCTAATAAGACTAAGGGTTGCTGGAAGCGCTGGCGGCGTCGGGATTTTGAAACAGCGAATCTTCCATCTTCACGCCGTACGTAATTGTAAGAATGCGAGTCTCGAGCGTTTGCTTCCCGTCTTCGAGCAAAACAGTGCGGTAAGGCACAGACGTGTTCTGGGCCGTTCGATAGTCATAGAATCGCCTGGTGTACTTCACTGCGACGCTTGAGCCGGGAGGGGTCTCCTCGTAGTCGAGCCAGAGCACGCGAAAGGTTTTGGCGCTGATGAAGTATCGGGTCTTACGATTGGCTTTGTCGGTCAGATCGATAACATAAATGTCGATCCCCTGCTGCTTGTCTTTACCGGCCGAACTCAGCTTGGATTCGTTCTCTTTGTAACGCAGCAGCGCGTCAATGCTGTGCGCTTGTTGGGCGATGAAGTCAGCCGTAGCATCAGCGCGAGGCGTAAAGATTGACCCGTTGATGATGCCAAAGATGCGCCCCTCACCGTAAATCAAAGAGTATTCAGCCTGGGGCGTCTTGCTATCCAGCCGGACTTTGTCTTTTTCAGCCTTGTCCCCGCGTACAAACCGCAGTTCGTATTTCGCTTCTTCGGGGCGGCCGTCGGGACCGGTACGAGTCAATCGGCCGCGCTCGATGCCATTGCGTCGAATCTGAGTCAGAACCACTCGACCCATCCCACCACCCGCGAACGCGATCACGGTTTCGGCGATCTGCTCGGCCGTGGGGGTCTTGGGATTGTCAGCTCGAGATGATGGGCTAAAGGCAAGGAGGCCGACGGACAATGCCAGCGCTACAGCCAGGACCGTTAGCCTTCGAAAAGATTTAGATTTCATGCTCAACAAACACCTGAGAATCAGACTATGCAATTTGTCGGGATTGTAACATAAGCCGATCCGGAAATGGGGTTAGCGCCTTCTGACTGATGCGGGCGTAGGGCCGTTGGATGTCTGCCGGCATTGACCGGTTTGACAACACGCTCTGCACCGCGTTAAGTAAGAGAGCAAACGATAGCATCTTAAGTTGAAGAACAGGCGTTCAAAGTACCGACTTCAGTCGGTATTCTACGGCTGGGGAAAGAACCCGACTAAAGTCGGTACTCTAAACACCTGTCAAGTTAAGACACGGTTGATTATGAAAGGACACTTGGGTTAATGAAAAGAGTTGGCATTTTGGTTGGCCGGGAAAAAACCTTTCCCGACGCCCTGATTAGAAACATCAATGAACGCGGAAACGGATCGGTAGTCGCGGAATACATAACGCTCGGAGGCGTTCGCCATGACGCGCCCCCACTTTACGATTTGGTCATCGATCGCATCTCGCACGAAGTACCGTTCTATCGCGCCACGCTTAAGCGCATGGCGCTGGAAGGGACCATCGTCATCAACAATCCTTTCTGGTGGTCGGCTGATGACAAGTTCTTTAATTACTCGCTGGCGAGCAAGCTCGGTGTGGCGGTGCCCCGGACGGTGCTGCTGCCGCAGAAGGACTACATTGCCGGAATCACCGGTGAAAGCTTGCGCAATCTCGAGTTCCCCCTCGACTGGCAAGGCATCAGCGATTACGTCGGGTTGCCCGCGTTCCTGAAACCGTTCGACGGCGGTGGATGGAAAAACGTTTCGAAGGTTAACACTTTGGAGGAGCTGATTGCAGAATACGATCAAAGCGGGACGCTTTGTATGACCTTGCAGGGGTCCGTTGAGTTCGATCAGTTCGTTCGGTGTTATTGCATCGGGCAGCAGGAAGTTATGATCATGCCCTACGATCCGCGCAAGGCCTACCTGTCGGGCGAGCAGTACATCAACGACCCGAATTATCTGGCGCCGGAGTTGTTCAATCGAGTAGTAAAGGACGTGCGGACACTCTGCACGGCCCTCGGCTATGACATCAATACGGTCGAGTTCGCGATTAAGGACGGCGTGCCTTACGCAATCGATTTCATGAACCCCGCGCCGGACGCCGAGTTGCAATCAGTTGGCGCCTTCTATCACGGCTGGGTGACTGAAGCAGTGACGAATCTCGTATTCCGGCGCTTGAGTGAAACCGCAGAACGTCTTCGCTATCGGTGGGACGCCTTTTTGAATCCGGCGCCGGTTCGGATTGAGGCGGTAGCGTCGGTGTCTGAGCAAGCCGCTAGAACTGTGTCGCCGAAAGCTCCAACTCAGAAAAAGGGATCGACAAAGACGCGGAGTTCGGCGAAGAAAGATCAGGCCAAGGAAGCGTCAGGATGAAACGGTTTAGAGTTCACGCTTCAGCTTGCGCGGTTCAATCACCAAGATTTCGATTGACGATTGACTCCCGCTCGTTTATCGAAAGGGGTTTCGCTCCCTCTCCCCCCTGGGAGAGGGTTGGGGTGAGGGCCTAAGCGCGAACCTTTTGACTCGTGTTGTCATCGCTAACACGAGGGATAATTCCAAAACTATTTCGCGCTACGCTTCGCGCCCTCATCCCCGGCCCTTCTCCCAGAGGGAGAAGGGAGTAAATCAAATCAGGCAACTTAAAGGTTGAACTTTGAAGGTAAGAACTCAGGCGTCGCTGGTTTGAGGACGGCCTCGCGTGGCTAGAAGTTTTCTGGTAATCAGCGAACCGGACCAGGCAATAATCGAGGATGAAGCCAGCGCCCAGCCGAGGCCGGCGACCATCTGATCAACTGAAGACCCCACCAAAGCAATTAGCATCGCCGCAAAGCTGACGCGCGCAGTCAAGCGCTGCACGCGGTTTGCTCCCTCCAACCAGTTCATGCGGCGCAGCTCGGCGGCCAGATAATCTTCATCGCTATTCAGACGTGAATAATAGTCAGCTTCGCGCCGTGCGAGATTGGCCGTGGCTTTGTCCGGGGCAATTCGGACTGAGTCATTATAGTGGTGAATCACGTGGGCCAGCTTGCCGTCAGTCAGCGCGACTTCGGCCAGCCCAAGTTGCGCGCGATAAGCGTTTTCGTCGAGGTCCAGTGTTCGTCGAAATATTTTTGCGGCGCGCACAGGATCGCCATACTCGAGGAAGGATTCGCCGATTCGCGTCAGCAAATTCGCATCCTTCGGCCCGCGCATGGCGGCAAGTCTGAGGGCGGCGCAGGCACGTCCCAGCAACCTCGCGTCGCTGAACGCGCTGGCTTGTGACTTCAGCAGCCGCGCGTATTCGTAAATAAGCCAGGGGCTTTGCGGTGAGATCAGCAAGGCGCGTCGAAAGGCTTCACCGGACTGTTGCAAGCAACCGGCGATGCGCAAATCGTTCGCTGCCTTGCGCAGCAAGCTCGCTCGCTCAGTGTCCTCCTGCGATGTTTGATTCGCAGAAACTACCGCCCGGTATTTATCGGCTCTCTTCGCGTCACTGGTTTCTTCCAAGACCGACGTCGAAGCAATACCCAGCTTCGCCGCTTCGTTGCGAACAGCCTTGGCATCGGCGAGGTGATCGCGAAGTTCGCCCGCGCGCGCGTCCAGCTTGTAATCGCCGATTCGTGGCAGCAGGACGCGCACCATCCGACGAAATTCCTGGCCGCCAGACGCCAGCACGAACGACAAGCCCTTGCCGGCGATCTCGATGCGATAGCGATAACGTACTCTGCCGCCGCGCCGCAGTGTGCGCAGGGTCGCAACTTCCACCCGCTCGACATCGTCAACTGCTATCGTTTGGGCGCGGCCGCGCATCAGCCTGATGAGCAATGCAGTCAGGCCAGTTCGTGAAATGGTATATCCGTCAAAACTGAGCCGATTAGTGAGCACGAGCAAGGGAATGATCGTCCACGTGCCGGCAATCAGAACCACTGCGGCGAGATCATGACGGGCCCGGAGGCACATGAGTGCCGCAAAGGTCAAAAGAGCGGCAACCGCAAAATACCCACTCGGCGATATGCGAATGCCGGCCAGTTTCTTTCGCTTCGCGGAAGCAACGTGGCCACGCGCTGTTTCGACCAGTACTTCGCGCAGTTTGTTTTGTGATGAATCGCTCAAAATTCTTTCCTGAAACACGGCCAGTAATTATGGCGCGGGACAGTCGACCGAAACACTCAGCGAGAAAGCTCCCCGCGATGCGCCGGGTTCAGTGTAGCGTAAATCTGCAAATTGGACGAGCGCCTGACCATTGCAGTTGGCATTTTCAACCCGAGCAATCGGAAATCGAGCAAAGCCCAGCAAGACTCGGGCGCGGGGATCGCGTGAGGCCGCGGAGACCAGCCGTTCATCCTGGCCCATCGGTTTCTGGTAACGTTCAATCACTATCCCGCTACTGGCGCGGTATCCATCCACGATCGAGTTTGCCAGATCTTCTGTAGATGTCTGGTCATTTATGCCGACAAAGAATCGATACATCGCCCGGTCGGTTTCTGCGACGCACAGCCACTGGAATGGATTGGCAACAGTCGGCATAGCCGCAACGCGGATGAAGCGTTCGCTTCGCTGCGAAGCTATCGCATTCGCTTCGGCTTCCGCGTTTTGGTACGCCGCGTGGTGCGCCCCGGCAAGCAGGCCCCAGTAAATAATGACGAACGCCAGCGCGCCAATCGCGAGCGGTTTGCCCAGGCGTCTCTGAAGTCCGGCAGCGCGTGCGATCACCAACCCCAGTACACCCGTGATCCAAATCGTTCGCGCGACAGTCAGACCGCCACTGCCCGCGGCGCGTTGTGGGGACACCCGCACCACAATGATCGTGATGACCACGGCCAGCAGCGACCAGACAACGATTTTCCAGCGGCGGTTGCTGGTAAGAAGGAAGGCAGCCCCACCCAGAACCAGAAGCAGGTAAGGATCTACGATGAAGACCAGATCGCCGTAGAACCATCTGCCGTCCCACGGCAACAGGGGCCGCACCCCATAGTTATTAGTCCAATCCATTAACGGATGCGTCGCGGCGGCAATCAATGACGCCAGGACCAACCCGCGATATTGAATCCGCGATGGCAGGTTACGCCAAGTGGCAATCGCTCGCTCGATCCCGAACACGATCGACGGAATCAATAAGCCGAGCACCAGCGTGCCAACAATGGAATGCGTTATGCCGCGATGATGTTGCAGGAGAACCCAGCGGCCGCCGAAGAAGAATGAAACGACATCGCTGTCAGGGGCGTTCGCAGACAGAATACAGACGGCGGTCGTGTAGGGTGAGAGACGTTCCAGTCCCGCCTTGGCTGAGGTCAGGCCAACCAGCGAGTGAGTCAGACCATCCATTCTTGAGTTTCAGATCTGAAACTTCAAATTCGAGATTTGAGATTTCACATTCAATATCTCAGATCCTTAAAACGGCTGACCGGTCGGTGTGGGCGGAGGCGTTAACTGCGCATGACGCGCCGGATCGATCTTCAGCAGTTTCTGTGCAGCCTCGCGCGCGGCCGAGGATTCCGGTACCGGCTTCCCATCCTTGTCCTTCGCCTTGCGAGCTGTGTCCACGATGTTGACGAGCAGATCGCCCGCTTCCTTCTTCTTTCCCTGTTTGTCATAGACAGCGGCTAAGCGCAGGTTCGCGGTTTCCGGCGTTACGATCGCGGACCCCTGTTTGGCGATCTCGCCGTAAAGCCTGGCCGCCTCGTCGAGGTTTCCATCGGCTTCCTTTGCCTGAGCCAAAGCGAATTTCGCAAGCGTAGCTATCTCGCCACTGCCCTGGCTCAGCGCCTGCAAGTCGGTCTCGCCTTTGGCTCGATCAGTCACCAGTTCGTTGGTGGCTATGAAATAGCGCGCTTCCGAACGATAGGGCTCGCCGTACTTGGCTGCAATCTTTTCAAATTCTTCGATGGCCTTCTGTGACCGTTCCTGCTGGGTGCTGAAGACTGGATCCCTTGAGCCCGCCACCGACGCCGGGCCGATTTCCGCGCCATTTATCGTAATTGCCCGGCCCATGGCCGCTTCCGCTTCGCCTGAATGCTTGTATCGCCAGCGCATCACGCCATAGACGGCCGCCGCAACAACTATCAGGGCCAGCAGGCCATAAAGGATCTGTCGACCGCGTCCGGCGACCCGATCGGCGAGCTTGTCGGCGAGCAGCATCGTGGTATCGCGAAACCGATCGTGCTTCAGTTCCCGGGCTCGCTTCTTCTTATATTTTGCCAACTGTGTTCCTCTTGCAAGAACGCACGGTCACAGGCGTTCATTTTGGTGTATGATCGCGGAAACAGCGAATTTAGCGACCGCTCGGAACGTTGTCAAGGAGGCTGCCCGCAATCACAACGCTAACGAGCCTGATCATCATCCAATTGGCGGTCGAGATGTAATGAAAGCCGCGATGAACAGACGGGAACAAAACAAAGTTAGTCGGCGTCTAACCGAGCGTCTGTCCGGGAAGCCACAGCGGATGACGAATTTGAAGCTTCCCGTCCACGGGGGTCCCAGGTGAGCTACGGAGAGCAGATAGCACTCCGCGGGCATGCGGACTTGGAAGAAGTTGCTTCGGCAACTGGGGCCGAGGTTCGATCGACGGCCGAAGATCAGTTCCTTGAAAGATTGCGGCAGGGAGAGGCGGCCGCGTTTGAGCGGTTGGTCGCCGAGCATACCGGTGATGTTTACGCTTTGCTCTACCGACTGACCTCCGATCCAGAAGAAGCGCGCGATTTGTCGCAGGAAACCTTCCTGCGGGCTTTTCAAAGCATTGGTCGCTTTCGCGGCGATGCGAATTTGAAAACCTGGATATATCGCATCGCGGTTAATCAGGCCCGCAATCGCTGGCGTTGGTGGCGCCGACGCAAACGCGACGTCACGGTTTCACTTGACGCAACCGATGAACGGCACGAACAGCCGCTGAGCGCAACGTTGCGAAACGAGGAAGCGGTTGATCCCGAACAAGAGACGTTGGCTAAGGAGCGAGAAGGTCAACTGCGCGAGGCTCTGCAGGGATTGCGGCGGTCGTATAAAGAGGCTGTCATCCTGCGCGATGTGGAAGGATTCAGCTACGAAGAGGTGGCGGACACGCTTCAGATCAGCATCGGAACGGTGAAGTCACGGATTTCCCGAGGTCGATTGGAACTGCGCCGCAAGCTTGAAGGATCTTTGTAATGACGAATGGTTGGCCCGCCCCGGCTTCACAGAAACTCGGTGCCAAGTGGGTCGAAGTGACGGTTTGGGGACGGATAAAATGCGATTCAACCACAGACGGAATGATTTGAAAACGTGGCCAGCAACAACCCGTAGATTTCGTTCCGGCTCTGCTGATTAGCAGCCAAGGTTTCCAGGTCGGCGTTGCTTTCCCGATTTTTGGGGGAGCAGCCGGGGTCGGCCAACCATTCGAAAAGATTTTTGATTGCCAATTGAGTAAGTCTAGCTTGATCGGCAACCCGGCAGGATGAATTGGAAATCGGCAATCGGAAATTGGCAATGACTTATGTCGTGTGAAGAAATTCAACAATCGCTTTCGCTTTATGTCGATGACGGCTTAAGACCGGAAGAGCGTGGCGCCTGCTACCAGCACCTGGAAGTCTGTCCGGTTTGCCGGGCGCGCTTGTTGGAGATGCGTTCGATCCGTGGCGGTCTGGCCATGCTCTCGCGACCTGCGCCGCCCGTCGATCTGGTTCCAGCCATCAATAAGGCCCTGGTAGCCGAAGCAGCCAACAGAAGAACTCTTAGGGATACGACCTTCGGCGATGTGATGCGTTCGTGGCTGCAACCGGTGATGATGCGCTATGCCTTCAGTTCGCTCGCCTCAGTCATTATTTTCACGGCCGTGTTCGCTGCCATGAGGCCGCACATGATCGCTTTGCACGAAGCGGCGCTGGCGTTCGACCAGGCGTCCATCACGATTGAACTCGCCGATCCTTTGCGGCCGCGTTACGACATCACCAAGCCGATTTCCCCTGAGAGTTATGCCGCATTGCGAACTCCGTTCAATACTGAATCGCCCAGCCTGAACCCGGGCGGCGCGCTCGCCACGCTTACCTCTGAGCCGACCCGTTTGCGCGGAAACGGCCGTGAGGGTGATGACAACATGATGGTCGTGGCTGACGTTTTTACCAACGGTTCCGCGTCGCTGGCAGATGTGATGCAAGCGCCGCGTGATCGCCGGATGCTGGAAGATTTTGAGAAAGCGCTGCGGCAGAATGCTGCGTTTGTACCGGCCGCGCTCGATCGCCGGCCCGAAACAATGCGCGTGGTGTTTTCGATCCAGAGAGTAGACGTGCACGATCGCAACTACTGACCGGCCAATCTCATTAGCACCTCGCTTCAGCGAGGTGCCAACAAGCCAAATTGATGGACCGACAATTTACCCGCTGGCTACGACGAGCGGTTCTATTTCGGGCGTCTGGCTCGATCACGAACAGAGCGCGCGAACCGCGCTTCGATAACACCGCCCCGTTTCATACCCAGTTGTGCGGTGAGGGACGGATAGGTTTCCATTACGGCCGGCAGAGACTCCGCCTCCAGGAGTTTCTCAACCCGCGCGATTTCCTTCTCAGATCCTTCAATCTCCATGAACAATCCGAACGGTAGCTCGTCCAGGGCGATCTCAGCGTTCCCGAGATTCCAACATACCCGGCGCTTTTCGTAAACCAACGCCGGCCGGAACTCGAGTGAGCGCAGAATCGCGGCCAGCGCGTTGGCATCGGTGACCTCGGTCTCTTCTTCTCGCTGATGCTTGATTGGGGACTTGCTGGGAAAGCGTTGTTTGAAAGTCAGTAACGCGCGCCCGTTAACCCGACGCAACCGCAAAGCACACCCGCCGAGGTCGAGCCGGCCACCGCGATAAATCGTGTTCTCTTCGAATTCGACGTCGCCTGGCGACGCTCCCAGCCGGCGCAAACGAAGCCCAATTGCTTCACGCTGTTTCTTAGTCAGCCGGTATTTCTTTTCAATCTCAACTGGCATCAGTGGATTTGCGATTTTGGATTTTAGAAGTGCGATTTAAGATCGCGGAAGCATCGGTGGAGTAGCCAATCAAAAATCAAAAACGCTTAGGCTTGTCTTACCCAACGCCACACCTCCGGAATCGTGGCCTTCTTTCCGTACATCAACATGCCGACCCGATAGATGCGCGACGCCACCCAAACCAACCCCACGATCGTCGCGACTCCAATTCCGAGTGACAACAGAATCTGCCACAGTGGCGGTGTTTCCGTAACAATTCGCACCAGCATCGTAATGGGTGCAAAGAACGGAAACATCGAAGCCCAGAACGCCAGTGGCGAACTTGGGCTGCGAATGATATTGAACGAGAGGTAAAAACCAGCTACCAGCAATAAGACTACCGGCAAAGCAAGTTGCCCGCCCTCCTGCGTCGTCGTTACCATCGAGCCGACTACGGCGTAGACGGTCGCGTAAATGAAATAGCCCATCAAAAAAAAGACCGCGAACCACATAAACAGCATCGGCGGAATGTGCGGCATGGTAATCGACGATCCACCGGCTGCCCAGACAGAGAATATTAAAAAAGCCATCGCCCAAATCCCGAGCTGGGTCAGGGCCACCAGAGAAACGCCGATCAGTTTACCCATCATCAGAGGGAACGATCGCATTGAAGAAAACAGAATCTCAGCGATGCGTGTTTCTTTTTCTTCGATTACCGCTCCCAGCACGAACTGCCCGTAAAGCAGGACGCTCATATAAATCAACAGGCCGATGCCAAAGACGAAGAAGAAACTCGCTTCGCCTTTGCTCTCTTTGCCGCCGGCTTCAATCGTTTTCAGATCGACCGGCTCTGACGCCCTCGCCACTGTCTTCTCGTCGATTCCAGCTTCGACGAGCCGCTGGCCACGGACAGCGCGGCTGATTGCGGTCTCAACATTGCTCTTGGTGAAAAGGTCCGCCGTATTGCGCGCGCGGTATTCCGGCTGCCCATCCTTGAGCAGGTTCGGCGGCAACACGACATAACCTTCGAGTTCGCGGTTCTGTATTCTGGTCTCGAGTTCCTTTCTGACGTCATCGACAGAACGATTGTCGACTTTGACCTGTTCGACGACGAACGTTGGCTGAATCATCTTGCCGGCCTGGTTGACTTGCTCCTTTGGATTGGCAGGTCCGCCCGGCTGCGAGGGAGGCTCCATCGTCGCCACGTTAGTGCGCGCCTCCTTACCGCCGACGATTTCTTTCGCCACGCGCTCATACATCTTGCCGGTTTGGTCTACGATCACCAGGCGGGTCGGCCCTCCGGACTTGATCCCGAACATCATCGCCGGCACGATGGTAAACCCAGCCATCAGCACCGGACCTAGAATTGTAGCTACCACAAAGAACTTTGTGCGCACACGCTGAATGTATTCACGCTTGACGACGGCGAAGAATTTCCTCATGCGACTTCTCTGACTTTCTCAATGAAGATGTCGTGCAAACTTGGCTCGACCAACTCGAACCGGGTGACTGTCGCGCCTGATTCCACCAGCCGCCTGAGCAATTCCTGCGGACTGGCGCCGGGGACGAGCAGAACTTCCGTATCGTCGCCGTGTTGACGGATGTTCGCGACCAGCGCCGGGTCGTTGAGCACACCGTCGCCGTCCTGATATTGGAGCGCCACGGCGTTGCGCGAGAAGCTCCGTCTGATTTCACGCAGCTTCCCATCCAGAACCTTGCGCGACCTATTAATCATGCAGACATCGTCACAAAGCTTTTCGGCAATTTCCATCTGGTGAGTCGATAGAATGATCGTCTTGCCGGCCGCTTTCTGCTCCAGGATCGTTTCTTTCATCAACTCGACGTTGACCGGGTCAAGGCCGGAAAATGGTTCGTCCAAAATCACCAGATCGGGATCGTGGATCACCGCGGTGATGAACTGAACTTTCTGCTGCATTCCTTTGGAGAGTTCCTTGGTCCGCTTTTCTTTCCAGTCAGACAGTTGCAGCTTCTTAAGCCAGGCATCGATTCGTTTCTCGGCTTCCGCTCCGCGCAGGTCTTTCAACTCGGCGAAGAAGCGCAATTGCTCGCCAATCTTCATCCGCTTGTAGAGACCGCGCTCTTCCGGCAAATAGCCGATGCGATCCTGCAATGCGGTGCTCATCGGTTGTCCGAATAGTTCCACCCGCCCCGAATCAGGAACGGTGATGTTGACGATCATGCGAATCGTGGTCGTCTTGCCCGCGCCGTTTGGGCCAATGAGGCCAAAGACGCGGCCGGGCCGAACTTGCAGGCTCAGATCGCTGACGGCCGCAAACTCGCCGAAGCTTTTCGAGACGCGATCCAGCACCAGTGTGGGCTTGGTATCTTCCATAAATGCTGTTTCTTCCGAGATCGAGGCCGTACAGTTTCACTTGTAGCATAGACTTTAGTCTGTGATTCAGTCTTTCCACGCAAACACAGACTGAAGTCTATGCTACTTAGTGTTCAATCCGAAAAGCCGAGTACAATCCCGAAGGATCGAGGGCAAGCTCTTCAACATGATCCACGGACGAGAAGCGCGGCCCGGTGGCCAATTCGTGTTTGAACGCTTCGACCTGTAGCGCGGGACCTTCAGCCAGTACCTCGACGCGCCCGTCATCAAGGTTCTTCACATAACCGACGACCTGGTGCCGAGCGGCGGCGCGCTGGGCAAAAAAACGATAACCCACGCCCTGCACCTCGCCGCCGACGAAAAACTTACGCGCAATTGGAGACATATCCGGTAAATTGAATTTAATACCTCGGCCGTCGTAGTGCAATCCGGGATCGCGAAAGCCTGCGAAACTTTTTACTTGATCGGTCCGTAACTTGGCGTAAAATCGTCAGACTTCTTCGAATGATCGAGGCGATAAGATTTTTCAGGAACGCTGTTCAGCGAGGTTATCAAGAAATGATTAGCACTAGAAAGGTCGGCGCCGCGTTGCTGGCTTTGGCCAGCATGGCGATTTATTTCCCCGCGGCTTCTGCCAAGCCGGTAGACGTCCCGGTGGTGTATTACAAACTTCCGAATGGCTTGAAGGTGGTTATCTCGGAGGACCACGTCGCCCCGGTCGTGACGGTGGGCGTTTACTACAGCGTTGGTTTTCGCGTCGAGCCAAAAGGCCGCACCGGATTTGCTCATCTGTTCGAGCACATGATGTTTCAGGGTTCGGCCAACATCAAAAAGTTCGAGCACGCGAAATATGTAGAAGCAAACGGCGGCAGCCTCAACGGGCACACTGATTTTGACTACACAAATTATTTCGAGACGCTGCCGAGTAATCGGGTCGAGATGGGTCTGTGGCTGGAATCGGATCGCATGCGCTCTCTCGACGTCAGCGAAGAGAACCTGAAGAACCAGCAGAACGTGGTCAGCGAAGAAATTCGGGTGAACGTGCTCAACACGCCGTACCAGTTGTTTGAGTGGATCGACCTTTGGCAGAACGCGTTTAGCAACTGGAACAATTCGCACAATGGTTACGGCGATCTGGCCGAGGTCAATGCCGCCACTATTCAGGACGTGCGCAGCTTTTTCAAAACTTTCTACGCGCCCAACAACGCCGTGCTGACCATAGTCGGCGACGTCGATGCGAACGAAGTGAAGCAGATGGTCGAGAAACACTTTGCCTCGATCCCCGCACAGCCACAACCGCCGAAGTCCGATCTTACTGAGCCGGCCCAGACGCAGGAAAAGCGCGTAAATCAAAAAGACAAGCTGGCAAACCTGCCCGCACTCGCCACTGGCTATCACATTCCGGCTCAGAGCTCGCCCGACTTTCCGGCGATGGCTTTGCTGGTCCAGATTCTCCAGGGCGATGACAGTTCACGCTGGTATCAACGTCTGGTCAAAGAGAAGGAATTGACACTCGACCTGACCGGCGGCTTGAATTACTTTGGAAACGAATTCGATTATAACGGACCGATGATCATGACCACGCGCACGACTTATAAGCCCGGCCACACGGCGGATGAGGTCGTCAAGGAAATGGATGCGGTCGTCGCCGAACTGGTAGCCAAAGGCGTTACGGAAAAAGAACTGGCTGATGCGAAGGTCCGCTACAAATCCAACTTTTACAATCAGCTCGAATCGACCTTCGGCAAGACTCACTTGCTGTCGGTGCTGGCTCTGTTCCGCGACGATCCGAAACAAATCAATTCCCTGCTGGCTGCGTTTGAAAAGGTTACCGGCGAGCAGGTTCGCGATGCGGCGAAGAAATATCTGGTGGCGACGAATCGCACCGTGATTGATCGCGTGCCCGAGGCAAAGCCGGCTGAGTAAGAGTGTTCAGAGTTCAACCTTCAGGTTGCTGATTTGATTTACTCCCTTCTCCCTCTGGGAGAAGGGCAGGGGATGAGGGTGCGAAGCTTAGCGCGAGTCTCTAAATTATTAGTTGCGTCTTAGCGAGGACAAATAAGTTCAAAACCGACAGTCGGCGTACAGGCCCTCACCCCAGCCCTCTCCCAAAGGGAGAGGGTGCAGATCTCTTTTGAAAGGTACCTGAACATGAAGACCCTTCTTTCTATTCTTATCATCGCATTCGCGATCGCAATCCCGACCGCGGCCCAGCAAAAGACTCCGCCGCCGCCGGGCCCGGCGCGGCCGCTCAATCTTCCCAAGATCACCGAACGGAAATTGAGTAATGGCCTGACCGTAATCCTGGCGCCTCTGCCGAACGTGCCGAAGGTTACCGCGATCCTGACTTTTCGCTCAGCGACGACCGCTACCGATCGCGAACGGCATCCGGGAATTGCACAGATAGCCGCCGGCGTGATCAATGAAGGCACCGAGAGCCGCACCAGCAAACAGATCAAGGAAGAGCTTCGTTCGATCGGCGGCAGCCTGGGTCTCGGCAGCGACGCCGACTCTTCAACGATGAGCGCTTCGGCGTTGTCCGAGTTTTCGACGCGTTTGTTTGATCTGATGAGCGACGTGACGCAGCATCCCGCGTTTCCTGAGAACGAGCTTAAGCTGGCGAAAGATAACACGATCCAGGGAATCCGCGCTGGCCGAGCCGACGCCGGCTTTCTGGTCAATGAAAGATTTCAGAAAGCGGTTTTTGGCAACCACCCATACGGCTTCGTCGTGCCCGACGAGAAATCAATCAACGCGTTGACGCGCGCGGATCTGCGCCAGTTCGTGTCTACTTACTATGTTCCCAACGCTGCGCATCTGGTGGTCGTGGGCGACATTGAACCCGAGAAAACTTTTGCGGAAATTCAGAAAGCATTTGGCGGATGGAAGCCAGGGACTGTTCCGGCTGCCGACAACCCGGCCCCGCCGACCCGAGACAAGCGCCAGATCTATTTCGTCAACCGGCCGGGCTCGATTCAATCGGCAATCTACATCGGCAACGTCAGCATCCCACGGAAAGACAAAGACTATTTCGCGCTGCGCACCGCGAATATCATTTATGGCGGCTCGTTCTATTCGCGTCTGACGCGCAACATTCGCGAGGCCAAAGGCTATACCTATTCGCCCTTCAGCTCGTCGAACACGCAGGCTTATTCCGGTTCGTTTGTGGCCGGCGCCTTCGTGCGCAACGAAGTCACCGGCCCGACGCTGCTGGAAATACTTTATGAGCTCGATCGTATGCGCGTGCTGCCGGTAACCGACGAAGAACTCAACGCCGCCAAGGAATACAGCACGGGTAACTTTTCAGTTGAGTTGGCGAGTCAGGCCGGGCTGGCGGGACGAATCAACAGCCTCTACACCTACGATCTTTCCAGGACCTTTATCGACGAGTTTCGTCCCAAGATTGAGGCTCTGACTACCGCGGACATTCAGCGTGTCGCCGCGAAATACTTTGACACCTATCGCGCCGCGGTCGTGATTGTTGGTGACTGGGACAAAGTGCAAGACCAGGTGACGCCGTTCGGCGACGTGACGATGTACGATTCGGACGGGAACGTGATTACGAAGTAGTTGTGGTTTTTCTCCCTTCTCTTGGGAGAAGGAGCGGGGATGAGGGCTTGCGAAACGAAACCATACCTCTTATTCGTGTTCGTAGGCGGTGAATGGCATTCAAAGACAAATGCTTCGATTGGGGTCGACGCTCCAGTAATCCCTCACCCTAACCCTCTCCGAATGGGAGAGGAAGCAACAATTTCTAATTCCCGGTCCGCAACTCGATGATGGCGATGCCGCCTGCCGCTATGTTGAGAGTGACGCTGTCAGAAGCCCCTGCTTGCTTTTTCAACGTCATAGTTCGGTCCGAACTCCATTCACTCGCATTAGAAATTCCCGCGCCGCGCAAGGTTATTGTCGCGTTCACACTCGCACTGCGATCGACCTCGGCCATTCCCTGCTGCGGCTTGAACACGCCGTTGTCGTTGAAGAGCGTAACCACCCATCCGCGCGCGGTGCGATTGATCAGGTACTCGACGTCGCCTTCGATCTGAACCGGGGTTGCTTCACTGACAAGATGAGCGAGCAAGTGGGCAGCGAAGGGCGTCATGCGTTCGTCCTCGCCCAAAAGGTCGGGCAGGGCGACGAAGACGACTCGACCGCGGCCAACCTTGTTCACGGTCACCAGCGGATCTCCATTCGATCCGTTGGGCACAGCTATCAGGATTTTGGCGCCTTTAACTTCAACGCGATCGTAGCGAAATATTTGTCCGTGCAGATCCTGTTCCGGTTCGTTGGGAGACAAGCATTTCGCGTTATGAGCTTCGCCGGTTTCGCCGGTCAGACGCAACCCGAGTAGATCGGCGGGGAGGCCTTTGATTTGAGCGGAATTGAGAACCAGCGTGCCGCCATTGCGAACGTATGAAGCAAGTTTGTCGGCCCACTGTTTGGACCGATCGATGCGGCCGCCGACGATTATCGCGCGGTAAGCGTCGATGGCGTTGATTGGAGACGGAACACTTGCGCCCGGACTCTTGTTCGCGCCTGCGGCGCTCAGTGCGGAGGGGACGTCCGCGTGTCCAGGAGTGGCACGCGCATCTTGCGCGTGATGCCTCACGGGCGTGACGCCCGTGCCACTCGACGCCACGAGCACGTCAAAGATGTTTCCGAAAATTCCCGGCACGAATGCCTGGCGCTCGCCGCTGGCGGGCTCGCCTTCGCGCACGGGTCCGGGATAGTAGGCCGCGCCGAACAACTCGCGCAGGGCGCGATCGCAGCGATTGATCTGAGAAACTCCGAACGGCCAGTGCGGATAGTCCGTCATCTCCCAACCGTGTGCCGGGTCGAGCAGAAAAGCGATAGGCGTGTACGGTGTGCCCGGATCGGGATGCTTCTCGGCAAAGCGCATGAACTCGTCTGTGATGCGGCCCAACGGATTAAGTTGGAAAGAATGCTCGCCTGGCCCCGGCTTAAAAAACTGATCGAAACCCTGCTCGAGATAGATCGCCGACGCGCCGGACATGTAATAGAGAAAGTAGCTCTTGCGATACCAGGACAACGACGGACCCATCGTCGCGCCATAACGTGAATGAAAAAAGTTATCGGGCCCGGCAAAGTTTTGCTGCTTGGTGAACGTCGTCGCTGAATCGCCAAAGTTCGGCGCGTGATAATAGAAGACGTTCCCTCCGTACTGACGCGCCGCGCCGCGGTTGAACGCGATACGCATCGCGGTCATCGGCTGCACCGCCGCGGTTTCCATACCAAAGGAACGCACGCCCCATTCACCCAGCGCGTGCGCGAACGAGGTGCTGGAAGTTGATTGAGCCGGAATCAACTTGTCCCACATCGCTCCGGTTTGCGTCTTGAACATCGCACTCCACTTCCGCGCCAGCGCTTCGGTGTAGAACGTGCGGTGTGCATCGAGCAACTGAGTGCGAGTCATCTCCGGAGAAATCTTCAGATACTGCGGCGCTTCACTCCAGACATAACCGATGCTCTCTCCGGAAATCCAACCCAGGAATTGATCGCGCAACTCCCCGTTTAGAAGTTTCCAGGCCGCTTGCGCGTCCGCGTCAGAAGCGAAGTTCGCCGCACCGTAATTGATCAAGACCGCAAATGGCGATTTCGTGTCGGCGAGATATCGACGGAAGGCGCTGCCTTCTTTAAGCAGTTCGGGCAGATCGTTGATGTAGACGGTCGGCACGATCAGCTTTGAACTAAAGATCGGCACATCCCTCTTGCCTGAGTAGGCTTTGACAAACTCATCAATCGGCTCGGCATTGAAGGGATGGAGCGGACGCTCGCCGGGTGGTTTGTCGTAAAGCTGCCAAAACTCTTTCGCGATGTTCCAGGGCATCACAAAGTCACGGCCGGCGATTTTTGGACGAGCCCACGATATCGGCACATCGATTCGCATTGGAGTTTCGATGAGGGGTGCCAGCGGCGGGCGCGTGTTCGCCCAATCGCGCAAGTAACGCATGGCCGCGAAAACAGGTTTACGTCGCCCCTGCGGAATGTAGGCAAGATCGTTTGTTACCAAAACACAATCGACCTGACGCCGGGCTTGTGCTGTCTTATCAAGTTCGATCGAAATTCGCGCGGGCCCTTTCGCCAGGGTCGCCGGCGCGCCGTCCCAAGCGAAGGCCCAGCCCCAATACATGCTTACTTCATCATGCGGATCGATCACATCAATAGCGCCAAACTCATGTCGGGCCACTTCGCGTCCTTGCTGAGTAATTCGCGCGACGAAGGTTTCCGTTTTGTTTGCCCAATCGGCATAGCGCACCCAAATTCTGTATTCACCGGATCGCGGGATCTCAATATCCTGCCAGACAACTCCGCGGGTTTCGTCAGCGGCGGCAGCCACCGAGTTCCATTCGCTCTCGCCGCCCTGCGTCCATTCAGCCGACACACCCGGCCCGCTGATTGACCAACCCGGCGCTCTGGTTGCAGGCAATTCCAGATATGAAGGATTGAGCAGGGGCTCATGTCGTGGCGTTTCAGTAATGCCGCGCATGTTTTCAGTTTCGTACCAAAGGTACTCAATGTTGGAGTTGGGCGGGGGAGGTTGAGCACAAGACCCAGGATCAAAATAAATCGCGACGTGCAAGGCGCAAAGCAAAAGAAGAAGAATGCGTCGGAAGGAATTCATTTCGTTGACTCAATAACAGCGCCGTTTCAGTTTTCTCAGTGCATCCTCCGTGTCTCTGTGGTGAATAAGACGGTAGAAAGACTCACCACAGAGACAAAGAGGACACACAGAGACTCACAGAGAAAAAACCATTAATCCCATTTGCCAGACCTTAATCGCATTAATTGGATGAACCAACATTATCATTTCCAGAAGCAGACTATCTCTGATCCATATCAGTAGTACTGTTTCAATCACAAAGAACAACCCCAACGAGCGAAGCCACCCAAGCTTGCGGGCCATCATAAAGCCAATCCCGCAACACATGATGTCGCCCAGCGAATTCATCACCGTGTCGCCCTGATAACCGAGAGCCGCCGTCGCAGCCCGATAGTGTTGAATTACCGTGTCTGTATTTTCGATCAATTCCCAGATGGCTTCGATCGTGATCGCCAGGCAGAGACGCCAGCTTGCCGGCAGTTTGCGAACAAGCAAGGTCAGCAAACCGCAGAACATCAGCCCGTGCAGGATGTGTGTAAAGCTGTAAGGGTCAAGGAAGGTCTGGGAAGTCAGCGAACTCCAGGCGCTGCTGGTCCAAAAGAAGGCGCGGCCGCAGGAGCACCACCACAGACGGCCCTGATAACGGAGTTGCCAGGCAGTGGCAACCAGGACAAATACAATAACCAGCCACGGCCAAAACTTTCTTTTGATTGGTGCGAACACTTGGCGGGCGCCCGAAGATTAGAATCAGCCCAACGCATCCAGGCATTCAGCCAGAGTGCGCCGCCGGCAGGTGAACATCGGCGTGTCGCGCAGCGTGAAACAGCTCGCTTTGGTTTCGCGCAGTTCCTGGACCAGATCCAAAAAGTCGGAAGGATTATTGGTCTCGAACGCGACGACGAACTCCTGATCGTCGAGCCCGAACGAGTACGTCGTGTGCAGCTTCACCGAACGATATTTCGAGCCGATGCGCAAATTCTCGTCGGTCATCTCCTGGCGCTGCTCCTGTGGGCGGGAATACCACTCGCGCGTTCGTTGCAAGGGACAGACGAACAGGTAATCCGACTGGCCGGGCACGACGTGAACGCGATCCTCGGGCTGCTCGGAACAATCCTTCTCGATGTACATTGAACGCTTGGTCATGGAAAGGAATGACAGAGTCGGCTCGACGTACCTGGCCATCGAAGTTTGATTCAGCCGGCCCGTCATTTCCTGTAACGGATCGAGCTCGGACCCGATGCGCCAGATCATGAAGTCAGCATTCGTGCGCAGCCCCACCGTGGAGTAGGTGTGAATCAATAGCTGTCGTCGAAAGTCATCAAAGGTCTTAATGAAGTCCTGCTTGCAGTGACCCTTCTCAGCGTCGTCAAGCATTCTCCACTCGGGCCGCGCGCGATAGAAAGTGAAGTTGACGAACTGGCGTGGCAGCTTACTCTTGTGCTCTTCGAGTTCTTCAACGTTCGGCGCGAGCCGCAACGAGCCACGTGTAGAGTTGTTCGTCTGATCGCGTTCAGTAGTCATCGCTGAAAAGTTTCGATCAAAAAGGGAGTCTCGCTCGTCTAATTCCTGGGTACGCTAGATTGCTTGAGTGTGGCGCGCACCTATTCTGCCTTTTGTCTTTGATGGTTTGCAACCAAGGAAGAGGGATCACAATATGGCATGCTATACTGCTGGTCCGTTCTCAAAAACTCAACCTTTGACTACTCGGAGAATTCGGGGATGAAACGTCAATTACTCGTTCTGCTCACTGTTGCTCTGCTGCTAATGACTGCCTGTCAGGCCGATACGACGGTGAACACGCCGAATGCAAACAGCAATTCTGCGACGGCAAAATCGACGCCGGATCAGTTTGCGGCGACGCGCGCCAGTTATGAAAAGAACTGCAAGCTGTGTCACGGGGCTAACGGTGAAGGCGGGCCGGTGAAACTGGAAGACGGAACCAAATTGAAAGTGCCGAGCTTGCGCGAGGGCCACGCCCTGAAGCACCCGGACTCAGATTTCGTCAAACAGATTACCAAGGGCGGCGACGGGATGCCGGCCTTTGGCGAGAAGCTCAAGCCGGAAGAGATCAATGACCTGGTGCGTTTTATTCGACATGAATTCCAGGGTGGACAAACGCCGCCGGCTGAGCCTATGAAATCGCCATTGAAGGGTATGAACATGAATATGAAGTGATGTTTCGGTTTTCGAGTTCAGCGATCCGAACGCGGGAACTGGTTGCCTTCTGGTTTAGGGCACACTGTTCGGTGGGATCCTCATTCGGGTTTCGTGCTTTCTTCCCTTTGGACAAAAACGATCCACGAAATCACACGAAATAGCACGAACAAACTACTTCCGCTTCGTGTGAATTCGTGGATCGGTCTAAACCTGGCAAGGACAATCTCTCAAATTAGGGCACCACCCACTGTTCACTGCTCACAGCTCACTGCCCACTTCCCGGTTTACTATTCAACATTCACGATTTACTATTTACCCGCCGTGCACCCATAGCTCAGTTGGATAGAGCGTCTGACTTCGAATCAGAAGGCCGCAGGTTCGAGTCCTGCTGGGTGCACCAACATGCTAACGCAAAAAGAGCCGGCGATGGTGCCGGCTCTTTCTTGTTTCTGACGCCTGTGAACTGGGTTCGACGCCCTCCCTTGCGTTCGGGCTACTGCACCGAGTTTTTGGCGCTCTTTGCTTCGGTCGCAGGCTTTGCAGACTTATCAGCCGGCTTCTTTTCATTCGCAGAAGTACTGGCCGCACCCTCTGCGCGGGTCAAGCGCACATTGCCGTTGATGCCGCTGATCGTAATCGGCGCGCCGCCGCTGCCGATGCGAGCGGAATAGCGCGAGCCGGGTTCTTCCTTGTCGACGGTAACCTCAGGAATGTCTGAACGAACATTGCCGTTCATGCCCCGCGCGGTTAGATCCGCGTTGAGACCGCTGGCCAGGCGTAACTCAATTCCACCGTTGACGCTTTTGATGCTGGCGCCGCGATCGCCCAATTGTTTCAGGCCGACGACGATGTTTCCGTTGATGCTGCTGAGTTCGGCATACTCGCTGGCCACGCCCAGCTCTACGCGACCATTGATCGATCTAGCTTCGAGCGGCCCATCAATATCTCCGGCCGTAACGCGACCGTTGATGCCTTTGAGAGACAAAGCAATCTGGCGTGGCGCCTTAATCGTTACTTCTTCGTTTGGGTTGTGGCCAAACAGATGGTCCCAGAATCCAAGATGCTGTGTTCTGGCGCGCACCAGTAAGCCATCGGCTGTCTGTTCGATAGTAATTTCACGACGCCGCAAAGAGCTTGGGCTGTCCGCAGTGCGGCGGACATAAACCTCAGCCGTCGTTGTGTCCGAAGTTTGAATTTCGACCTTGCCGTTGATGCCATTGACCTCTATGCGCGCGCCGGGTTTAAGCTCGAAACTCTTGCGTGTCTCGTCACCCGTCACGCCTTCCGAGTTGTCATCCGAAACTCCGACGGCCCGGCTCAAGCCCTGACGAACGCCCCCGTGCGAACGCCACAGTCCCAGGACCGCGGCTCCTATAACGAGCACCACTATGATTAATACACGTCTCATAAATTTTCTCCGGTGGAATCTAGGATGCCGCACACCTCGCGAGCTTTTCTTGCTGAACGAAGTTCGTCCGACGCATGTTCCGGCAAACTTCGCTGCAGCACCAGGATTTTAGACGGGCCAGCCTGAAACAAAATAAAAAAAGCGGGCCGAAGATTTCTCCTCAGCCCGTGGTTTGAAACTATTGGGGCCTAAACCAGGATGGGTTAAATCTTAGGCCGACCCGAGACCATTGATGCTACGGTTTCTTATTAGCCGAGATGTACTGTTAGCGGTCGCATCCTACATCCAAAAGCTTGACTATCTGTACAAATTTTTGGATGCGTCCCGCTTTTTCTTTGCTCTGAGGAAGGGCTCATTAAGCATTCTGGGGCGACTTAAGGCTCTCGAGAAGAATCAACGAGAGGCGGTTCATCAGGAGATATCCGGGATTGTCCACGGACCAGATAACCTCAGGCATGTCGTCGACTGTAATTGCCATTGCGATCCGGCCGTGCTTGGAATAAACAATTGCCACGCAACTGCGCAGGCGATCGAGCGCGCCATACTTGCTGGCCATGGGCAAATCCCAGTTCGTGCGGCCAATTGCGTACCGCGCCTGTTCGCGCTTCATGAGGTCGATCATTTCTTTGGCGGCGGACTTGTTCACGATTTCGCCGGCTTCGAGCTTCTCAAGGATCTGGACCATCTCATGGGGCGTGGTCGCGCCGAGACCAAAGCGTTTGTTGTCGAGTTCTTTACCTTCCCTGCTCTCGCCGCCGCCGCCAATTCTGCGCATGATGCGTGTATCCTTAAAACCCAGAGCGCTCATCCGCGCGTTGACCGCATCCGTGGTCAGATAGTCGAGGACCATATTGGTGGCCGTGTTGTCGCTGACCACCATCATCAGATTTACGCAATCGCGCAAGGTAAGACGCAGACCGTCGCCGAGTTCAGGCAAGACTCCCGAGCCACCGTACCTGGCAGCCTTCGTCAAAACCAATTCGTCCGTCCATTTCGCCCGCCCATCAGCGACGCGCGTGAATGCCTCGATCATCACGGCAACCTTGATGGTACTGGCGGTGCGGACCCGCTCATCACCATTAAGAGAGTAGGTGGCGCCCGTATCGAGATTTTTCGCGAATAAATAGACTTTGCCTTTGAACGGCGCAATCTCAGCGCGAACGAGCGTATCGATTGACGCAGCCGGGGGCGCCGGCGTTTGCGCTCGCGTCGCAGCCAGGGCCAACATCATCAACGATGCGGCTATGAGAACTTTGAATTTGATCGAGGTCATTGATCACCCAGTTGAACGAGGCTCGAATTGAACGCCGCCCATCTAACTAGGGAGCGCAAGCGATGTCAATAAAAATGTGGCGCAAGCCCGCGGGTTTGCGCCATAGAAATAACCGATCGCCGTGTAACCAGACTAGTAACGCACGCGCACGCGATACGACAGGGTAGCTTCACCGTCTTTGGCCACCGGCACGTTGAATTGCGCTGCGAAGGCGGCCGTCTTTTTCGCTTCGAAAGTGGACGAAACCATTTCCCAGTCACCACCGATGGGCTCATTCACGACTACGGAAATCGCCGCGTCTTTGTGGTTGCGTATCTTGATTTCATACGCGTACTCATAGACATTCCGCGCGATCACCTTGTAGTCGGTTTGTTTCCGCTCCGCAACGACATCGAAAGCGTCGCCGACCTTTACGCGGACGTCCTCGTCCTTCGCCGTGTGGTCGATGCGGTCTTCGCCGATAAATTGCTGATTGCCTTTGTCGTCCTTCTTGTAAAGCCGGACCGTGCCGGCGGGCAGCGGCATACCGAGTTTGTTCTGCTGCGAATTGCGAAACTGCACATACACGCCGACCTTTTCCTTGATCGGCTGGCCGGGATTGTTGTAATTCGTGTAGTAATAGCGCTGACCGTTCAGCACGAACTCCTTCTTCACCTCAAAGCCCGCAGCTTCCAACAACGACACCTGCTTGGTTTCGTTATCGCGAATGCTCGTCGGTCGCTGCAGCGTATACAAGTGATATTCGAAGAAGCCCTGCTCCTGAAATTGGGATTCGCTTTCCATCGACTTCCTGGCCATCCCGCTGGCCAACATATCCAGGCGGTCGTTCGATACTCGATTCACGTCTCCCGCCACCAATTGCAGCCGCGCATCTTCAAAAGTAGCTCCGCTGCCATTGGTGAGCGTGACCCATCCCTGCAAATCGCCCTTCGTATCGTCGGCGTTGACCAGCAGCACATAATCCGCGCGCCAGTTCATACCCGCCGTCAGATAGCTCGCCTCGATTGTCTGTGATCCGCTTTCGCGATTATCAAGATCCCAGACCAGCGTCGGGGTCGCGACCAGGTTTTTGGGAAGATCGGGAAAACGCATTTCGGCGATGTTGGTTGGGTTGATTACTATCTGTCCATTAATGCGCCAGACCTGCCCGCCATTGTTCGACAACAAAGTCGCCCGGACCGGCTCAAAGGTTTCAGTATTGTTCGTGTAGCGCCTCAGCACCAAAGTGATTTCCCTCCCTACGAACTTGTCCAGTAACTTCGCCGGGTTGAGCAGATCGTACTGATAATTCTGCTCGAGAATTCGCAGCGCCGCGGGCGCTGTCAGGGAAGCCAGATGGACTGTCTCGGGACGAATCTGGGCCGTTACGTCCGCGAATCTCAAAGCAATTTGACCCTGGGGCAGCGTCAATCTACGTGTCTCACGCACGAGCCCCAGGTTTGAGTTGTAAACCGTAATATTAACCGACTGGCGATCACTCGCCGTCGTAGTTTGTTCTGAAGTCTGACCCAGAACAGCAGCAGTGCTTAGGCAGAACAAAGCAACTGCAAAAAGAAATCTGTGTATTGGTGACATCGAAAAGTAACCTCCAAAAACGCATCTATGACAGCGCATAAGTTAATCGCGCTCGGAGTTAGAACGCCTGGATAGCGACAAGCTTGCGCAGAATAACAGAAGCAGATGGAAACCCCACAGATGTCTTCTTCTAAAACCGGCCTTAGAAGATGCGGGGGCGAATCTTCTATAATCGCCTTCCCTGTTTGCTGAAGACTGTTCCGGGTTTCGGAAGGCTCCCGGCGATCTCGATCCACAGACGAGGTGACTAAGGCGAATGTCGGACCACTCCAGGCGGAGAAACCGCATCGTGATTGAAACTCCGGCCGCGCGCAATCGGCGCGGCGCACATCCGAACGCCCGGCAACCGGGACCCGGCGCACGCGAGGGGATTGTGGCTCTCACCGTAATTGGAGCGGCGGCCCTGGCCACATTCATCGCGCTCTTTTTGACCAGCAGACCGTACGATCCGATGAACTCGACACTCGCCCCAGTGCAAACGGTTCCAGCGGGATCTCTTACGATGCAGCCCTCCCCGAAACCTTCGCCTACGATTTCGCCCTCGCCACAAAACAATCAGGTTGGAGGTGTCGTCCCATCACCCGAGCCCACTGGCGAGACCGTGACAACTCCCGACGACGCTGGAATTCAATCTCAGATCGAACGAACTCTCGCCGCCGATCCAATCTTGTCTAAGCTGGACGTAAGCACCCTGGTCGAAGGCGGCAAAGTAACTATCGTTGGTTCGGTGAAATCAGCGGACTTGAAACAGCGAGTCGAGAAAACCCTGCGCTCGGTCAAGGGAGTCATCAGCGTCGACAATCAACTGGTCGTCACCGAGGCCACACCTTAGTAGCATAGACTTCAGTGTTCCCGCTTCGCAAGAGAGACACAGACTGAAAAGTCTATGCTACGCGGATGCGCTCCTGTCCAACCGCTGTTATCATAGTCGCATCGAACTTTTCCAAGCGCAATTCATAGATAAGTTAAGGATTTTCGTAATGATTCAAAAGAAATTGATGGTCTTGCTGGCAGCGACGGCGCTGGTTCTGGCTTTACCTTTCAGCTCACAAAACGTGCGGGCCCAGACCGGTTCGTCGGCGGAAATTGTGCTGGTACTTCCTTTCGAGAATGTTTCAAACCATCCGGAGTACAACTGGATTGGCGAAAGTTTTGCCGACTCGCTCTCCGCTCTGCTGAACAAACCAGGTCTAATCGTAGTGACCAGCGAAGAGCGCGCGGTGGCCTATCAACGTTTGCGTCTGCCGCTGACCGTTCTTCCTTCACGCGCAACCGCTATCAAGATAGCGCGCGAACTCAAGGCCTCGATGATCGTCATTGGGACATACAACGTGGCGGTTCCGCCTTCGACAACAGGTGACAAGCCAACCATCCCAGTCTCCAAGCCTCTGGCTACGATTGCCGGCGAGGCGCGCGTGGTTCGCGTTAACGAGGGCCGCATGGCCGGCGATATTTTTGACGGAGCCTGGGCGCCGCGCGTGTATGACTTTAGCGATGAAGTGACGAACCTTCAAAAAGTACACGGAGAACTCGCCTATCAGATCCTATTCCAACGAGACAAGGCCCTTTCGTTTTCGCGCAATCAGCTAATACAGGAAGCGACGAAGGTACCTCCTCAGGCATACGAGGCTGTCCAGAAAGGGCTGTTGACCCCGGAACGCGATCCGACGCGGGCTATCTACTTCAAGAACGCCTTACTGCTCTTTGGAAAGGTAAACGGCGGCGCTGTCTATCCACAGGCAGCATTCGAACTGGGACAGTTTTACTTCAACCAGGCGCAATGGAAAGAAGCGATCGAGTACTTTAAGATGCTGCAAAAAAAGGACCCGCACTACGGCGAGGCGCAATTCTATGCGGGCCTTTCTTATTGGAAGACGGGTGACGTCCCGAACACGCTCGCGACGCTGGTTCCCCTGGCGGATGAAAAGGTGATGCCCCTGGTGGGCGTTTACAACAACGCCGGCGCTGCATCCGTGGCCGCCGCACGCGCCGAGGCCAAGCCCGAGGAACGAACGCGTCTCTTGCTTCAAGGCATCACGTTACTGTCGCGCGCTGTCGATTCGTCGCCTGATGACACGACGGTCCTCTTCAATTATGCCTATGCTCTTTTTCTCGCTGAGAAATACTCTGAAGCTGCCGAGAAGCTTGAGAAAGTCATTGCCGCCGACCAGAGAGATGGGCAGGCTTACTTTCTCCTGGCCAAAGTTCAGGAGCGTGCAAACCATCCGGACGCTGCCAGTGCTGCCGACAATCAAGCGCGAAAATATATGCCGCAGCAGAGTTATGCAAAATGGCAAACTGACTGGCAGAAGTCACAGTCACTCGCCAGCCTGACGCTTCGCTCGCGTGATGTGCTTAATCAAATTGACATATCAGACCTCGACCGACGGAAGACAATCGAGGCCGCCAACGCGAGTAACACCGAGGAAGCGCTTAACAAGATTCGGGATCTGTACCAGCAGGGTCGGGATGACGAGGCGCTGTCCGAAATCAGAAAGGTCCTGATAGTCGAGCCAACCAACGCTGAAGCGTTTCTGCTTAGCGGCCGCATAAATCAGCGTCGCGGAGATCAGGAAGCCGCGATCGCAGCATTGAAGACAGCAATCTTCTGGGACCCGCCGCCCAAGATGATTGACGCCCATATTCTGCTGGGTAGGATCTTTCTTGAACGAGGAGATCTCGGCGAAGCGAGGAAGTACGCGGTGAGCGCGATTGGCATCGATTCCAGTAATCAGGAAGCGATGGCTCTGCAGCGTCAGGTGACGATGGGCAGACCATAAGAGGATCGCGGCACGGGAAGTGCTGAGGATAGGGACGGCTAGCACGCAAACAAACGTGCCCCCGCCGCCATCACTTCTCTGAGCGCTGCATGCCGCTGCGCCAGCCGCCCGCCGAGCAACCCTTCAGTTTAATCCCCCCGAATTGGAACCCGGTCAGCAATGACCGGGT
>DATHHW010000061.1:0-2490 GCA_035317005.1 Pyrinomonadaceae bacterium
GAGGACTTCGGCTTCGCGCTCGCTTATGTCATTGCCGAGCGGTTTGCTTCCGAGCCGACGCTTACCGAGATATCCCCCGACGACCTTACCTGCCAGCGAGGGATCCAGGTAAACGCCGCCGTCTGCCACGACGCGGATCGCTTTGATTAACTCTTCAGCAGCCGCTTTTTTTAGCACATAGCCGGATGCGCCGACTTCGAGCAACTGGCGGAGATAACCGCTGTCGTCGTGGGCCGTCAGAACCAGAACCATGATCTTTTGACAGACTCGCTTGAGACGCTCAGTCACCTGAATGCCGTTGAGGTCCGGCATCGAAACATCCATGATGATCACGTCTGGCTGCAGTTCCCTGGCCATTTGAAAAGCTGCCCTGCCGTTGTCGGCTTCTCCGACGACATTCATGTCCGGCTGCGCGTTGACCAAAGATCTCAACCCTTCCCGCATGACGACATGATCATCGGCCAGAAAGATTCGCAGTGTATTCACCCAGGAAGCCCTCCTCAAAAGAGAACGCGTGAACTGGAATCCGAGTCACCAGCGTCGTACCCCTGCTGGGGTACGATTCGATCTTCAAGTTTCCGTCTATTGATGCCACCCGCTCCTGTATTCCTAACAATCCGAGACCACGCCCTCCACCAGACGCGAACCTTAGGGCGTCGACATCAAACCCCTGGCCGTCGTCTTCCACAATCGCCCGCAGTTGATTCTGACGGAGCTCCAGAATCACGCTGACACGATTGGCCCCGGCATGTTTGAGGACATTATTCAAAGCTTCCTGTACTATCCGGTAGACGGCCGTTTCGATCGGCGGAGGCAGCCGCTGCTTATCCAACCCGTGGGTGTGAAAATCAGTTGTGATCCCGCTGCGCGCTGACCATTTCTCCACATAATTCGAAAGCGCGGTTTGCAGCCCCAAGTCGTCGAGCGCGGCGGGACGTAATTCCCAAGCAAGGTTATGCGTCTTTTCCATGAGTTGCTCTGTCAGCTCTTGCAGTCGGTGGAAACTGTTCTTATGCGGCGAGCCTCCGTTTCCGCACGAGGCGCTCAGATTCTTGAGACCAAGCATTAAGGCGTTTAGATGCTGACCCATCTGATCGTGTAGCTCGCGCGAAATGCGGCGACGCTCCTCCTCCTGCGCAGTGACGAGTTGCCGCAGCAATTGCCCGCGCGCGGTTTCGGACTTTTTGTGTTCGATTACTTCCGCTCTGAGGGTCTCGTTTACCTTAGAAAGTTCGACCGTGCGCTGCGTCACACGCAATTCCAGATCGTCGTAGGCCCTTCGCAATGCCTCTTCGACCTGTTTTCGCTTGGCATCCGAGCGATGGAGTGCTCTGGCATTCCGCCAGATCAAAGTGGTCAGAATCAAGATGCTTCCCCACACACAAAGCAACGTTCCGAAGGCCATGTCATAAAGACCTTGCCGGGCTCCTAACATTATTAGTGCTCCACCGGCGGCCGGAATCACGATCGTCGCGGGTAGGAGGCGTCGTACCATGACCCCGCCCGCGGAGTCGCTCATGACAAATGACATCAACCCGCGCTCAGGATGAATGAAGAGGATGCCCGCGCTGAGAATCACAAAGATCAGCGCTGTGTGTAAGGCCATGCCCGTGTACGTGGTGATGCTGTAGAGAAATGCTACCTGATAAACGTAACCGACCAGGGCCATCAAGGCGATGAGTGCTCCCAGAAGCGCAAACACCTGGGCAAGCCGGTGTGCTCGAACTGACCTGGTTCCTATTAATAAGAGAGCAAAGCCGATGAGCAAAAAGTTAAAGGCAGTATGCGGCGAAGGACGGCCGGGGAAAGACATGCCGGTAGCACTCAGCTTCTGCCGGAATAACAATCTGTCCAATCCCAGGTCGGTGCGGATGAGATACTCTCCAATCGTAAGCAGGCCGATCAGAATTACGGCGAACGCGCAAATCCAGGCTACAAACGAAGATCCCTCATTCCGTTTCGCCCTCCACAACATCCATAGAGAGACGCTGGCCAGAATAAAACTGATGGCCGTATTCGGGACCATTTGAGGCTGGCCAGGAATGACGCTTCTCAGCGCTGAAAGATCAAATGCCCAGCCCGCCAGGACCAGGCACGATACGCCAACGCCGAGGCCGCTCACCACTGGCGGGATGAGTTGAAACTGATCAATCTGAGGAAGATGTTCCTCGGGAATAGCTTGTACCATCTTAGTTAGGGAACCGACGCAACAACGATAGAAGATAAGCTGCCACCGATCGGCCTGATCGAATCAAATCGTGTCAGGCTGCGCGGCGCGCCTTAAGGTATCTCTCGATCAGTGATTCGAGGTTTCTGTCGTCCGGACCCTCGTGACAGTAGATGATCTTACCGTCGTCACCGATGATGTAGACCACAGGCAGGATTGTGATCTTGTACGCCTCAGCCAAGTCTTCGCCTTTGAGCAGCAGCCCGTAGCTGAAACGCTTCTTTTGCATTAGGGCGACCGGGTTATTTTTCTCGAATGAATTG
>DATHHW010000062.1:0-33896 GCA_035317005.1 Pyrinomonadaceae bacterium
CTTCAAGCGATCTCAATAGTTGCCGTGTAGAACAACATCCGTACGATCGTTCGGAACTGTACTTTGGCGAGACCGCATTGTCTGTCTATGCGGAATTGCTCAATGAACAAACGTCGTATCTCGGCTTGCGAACGCTCGCACAATATCAGGGGCGCCAGCGTTTGATTGTCGTCCTCGCCTCAATCTTGAATTTTCTTCTGGTTAGCTCCACAGACAGTCTTGAGGATTTCAGGGCGAGGTTGGAAGATTCGCGCCGCTTCGCCGCAAATACAACAGACGATCTCGGCTTTTCAGTTCAACCCGATGAAAAACTTGAAGCAAGCTTACGAAACTTATTGCTTCAACTCCTTCCGCAGTCCAGCACCCTGAATCAGGATCAAACAATTCAGCGCATCCTTCGGCTGTTGCGGCGAACGAGAAAGTGTAAGCCTTCAGGTGAGTTTGTCGCTACACATGCATTACATCTTCTTTGTAACAAGCTTGGTGTATCGATAGTTGAGGAATACAATCTGTTCAGTACTCTCTACAATATCGTAGCTGACAGTTTCTTCCTGCTCAAGAAGGGAGTGGATCATGGGAGAATGGCGTAATTATCATATTTATTACACCGATCCCGATCGTTTAATCCTCGAGTGTGTTTATCCTCTGCTGGAGCGCCATCAGGAACATCTTGAGAAATGTTTTTGGGAGCGACATTATGCGGGCGGGCCACACCTCAGAGTGCGACTACACGGCTCTGCTGATGATGTCAGCAAGGCGGCCTCGGAGTTAGTCGCGGAAGCCACTTCCTACATGACTCGATTTCCGAGTGCGCCGCAAACCAACTACTCTTCACAACTCGCGAAGAAGATGGTCGAAATGGAAGACGAGCCGTCAGAACCGGAAGATCTCGCTTACCGTGTCAATGAAATCCATGAACGACCGTACCAACGTTTGAATCACCGGCTCGTCTCAGACGAGGCAGCCCGCTTATTGGAAGACTTTCTTCAAGACATCATGCCGATTGTGGCAGCAATCCTCAAGGCGCCATTGCCCAAACTGGAGCAGATGTTGCGCATCTATTTCGTGGATGCGTTATTCGGTTCCAAAGATCTGCCTCATGGCTGTGTTTCGTTTAAGTCCCATTGGGAGGGACTTGCCATGAACTATTCAAATCCTCGCCTGAATGACCGTATCGAGTCGAACTACGCACAAAAGCGGGAGCGGATCCGCGAACTGATGCTGGACGTAAAGGAACATTTTGAGAACAAAACACTTGAGAACGATCCGATTCTGAAAGGATGGGTTGATATCGTCACTCGTTACAGTGAGCGCACAAGAACAGTTCTGGAAACTGGCAAACATATTACTCCGCAGTACGAAACGATCGAAAACGTGCGGCTAGCCAAACAAAATCTTGAAGAGCATATGTGGCAGGACAGCAACTTTCTCCGCACGCTCTACGGCGACGAGAGGTTTCTGGCCCTTGTGCAGTATGAGCCCAAGTTTCTGGTGCCGCGCGTTATGGTAAATCTTCTCTATCGTTTACTCGGTATGATCGGCTTGAATGTGATCGACAAGATGACGCTTTGTTACTACGCCCACCGGATTGTTGAAGATCATTTCCAGTGTGATCTAACAGATATCCTCAAGGAAAACATGGAAAAAATAGTGAGTAGACACGCCCACCGTCTGACCCAACAGTGACTGTGTTGAAAAATGTGTTGCAACCGTTGACAAACCACTCAAATGAGGTGTATAGCTACGGTGCCTCATTAATCTCATTGCGGCGGTCCTTGACCGCCATTGACCCGTTGCGATTGGATTTTGAGGTCAATAACCAACAGTGCACATTTCTTGGAGGTAACTTACATGAACGAAGAACTGAAACTGGACTTGAGTGATCTCGAACTCGAGGACATCGAAATATTCGTGCAAGAAGGCAGCCGTGGCATGCCGGACTTTGCAGCGTCAACCGGTACCAATTGCAATGCCCCTGGCGCCTGTTCTTGTAGGGTCGGCGACTAACCCGCAATTGGTGCTGGCAACACCAATTAACTACCAGGAGAGGCGCTGCACTTAGATGCGAAACCCGGGCTCTGAGCTTCTGGCCTCATCAAAGGGCAGCACCTCTCTTTTTTTGGTCTCTTGATGGAAGTCCTACCTAGATCGGCAAAAATTAGACAACTCAATTTCGTGACTCTTTATTACTGACCTCACGACAACGGGTGAATATCCAAATTGAAATCACTCTCGTTGACAAGCGTGCGACCGGTGAAGGCTCGCGCTAAACGTTGCAAACGTTCAGTCACCGCAAACCTCGCGTGGTTATATCCGAACCACATTGGATACAGGCCCGGAGTTACCGCCTTCACGCACCTGATTTGCTTTGCTAAAGTGGGAAAGGTCAAGTCTTTTAGCAAGACTTCAACTCCCTGCTCCTCGAGATGACGAAGAATATCTTCAACGACTTCGCGAAGGTTGTAAGAAGCCTGCGGCTTGACTGGTGACCTGTCATTGATTTGTGCGGCACTCAAAGATGGCGGTGCATCGAAACCGAGGAACGACAGACGCCCGAATGTTTCGTCCAGCGAATAAAACGCGCGATGATCTTCAGGCAGAAGCACCAACTCGGGCGCATCCAGAAATTTTTCGTAACGTTCTCGTGGATACGTTTCTGGATTAGTAGTGAGCCATGATGAAAGATCCTGCAAAGCAGAAAACAATGCGCGTTCTACCAGCGGCCGAGAGGCGATGGCGTACAGACAGCGAGGTCCGTTGCCCTTCTTTTTTACGGCGACCGCAGCGATTGTTGGAACTGCAATGTCCATCCTGAGATCGAAAAGATAGATGTGAAAGTTTGGAAAGGCTGCCTTCAGCCGCCGCCATAATAATTGAAATGGCTCGAACGTGACCGAAGCAGGGTCAATTTGCGGGCAGGGCCGGCGTAGATACCACGTCGTCAAGTGTGCATCGCGTTCAATCGCTTCGAGTAGGGCAAACAGCGAGGCCTCTTCAAAATTACTGCCGAGCGCGCACGCATTCGTTGACGTAAAAACACAGCGATGCTCGCCGGGCAGCATGTATGTGTTGAACCAAATATCCTGAGCAGGCACCAGACGATTTTTGCGCAGGAGCGGCTGATAGGCCCACGTCCAATACATCGGAATGTTGGGATCGTAATCGACGAGTGGCTGGCCTGGTCTGGGCCCACTGGCACGAAAGAACAATGACGCTGGATCAACGGCAACGTCGCTCAGTTCAGCATAGCTACCGTGAATGAGAGATTCATTCACCCTCGACGCGATTATGTGAAGCCGTTCAAGGCCCTCGCAACGAGCGACGAGTGTAGCTTCGACACCGTGAAAGCTTATACCTCCGCAAAAAGCCTCCTGCCGGCCTTCCTTCCAGGCCACTCGCGCAATACCAACAGGAACAGACGCCCTACTCATCAAGTTTCGTTCGCCGCGTATAAACCCAACATCGGGCGATCGCAATCCCTCCAGGTTGGGCACAACGTTCGTGCGCCAACCTGAACCAGCAAACAAGTCTTTTGCGGAATCGCACACACGATCACTCGTCGCTTGCACGTGCGGATGAACATGGACCTTCGAAACGCGTATCTCAGCGGAGACCAGATCCAGCACGGTTACATTTCCCGGCTGAACAGACGACCAAAGGAGTGGTAACAGATCCAGAGTTTCGAGATCGTAGAAAAACTTGAATGGATGACGCTTCAGGTAGTCTGACAGGCTATCAAATTCTTTGAATGGGTAATCGTCGATAATAAATTGAACGATAGAATCAATATTCGGCGCATCCGGCAGACCGCGATCGTCGTAAAGAAACAGACGATGAAAATCGAATAGCAGCCACATTTGTGCTTTCGCGGGATAGTCATTTGCGGGTTCGCTATACCTGCCCAGCACGGTATCAACTCGAAGTGGTTGAGTAAGTCTTCCAGCCGCAAGCTTGACGATCGTCTCGCGAAGCGATAAGTGCTCGTCATGAAGAAGCGCTTGCCCAAACGATACTGGTGCCGTGTTAATCATGCGTCTTTTATTTCGCCGGCCCAGGCCGTTCTGCCCCAGCAACGCACTGCACGATAGCTGAACTGCGCTGGCCCATACTTCACAAAAAGATCCGCCTCACGTTCGTCAGCAATGGTTCTTAAAAGAGAATCTTTAATGAATCGCTGGTAATCAGACGTGGCAAATTCATAAATCTGCGTCGAAGCATCCTGGTAGAACTCGTCCCAGGTGAGAAATAGGAGAATGTCTCGTAACGCCTTGGCGCGGATAAACGAACAGGCCCGGCGGTCGTTGCATTCGTAGACGAAGAGGTTTGCGTTAGTTTTCGACACTTGTGCTGGCAAGCTGGAGACACGCAAGCGCAAGACATCCTGAAGATAGCTGACGTCTTCGTGGCTGGTTTTATCTTGCAGCAGGTCGAGAGATTCAGTCGTGAGCAAGTCGTGTGTTTTCTGCGTCTCGGCGTAACGCTCTAAAAGACTGATTCGTAGGTGCAGGCGTGACCGTGCCACTTGCTGCGTATGTTGGCCCAGCAGTTCCCGCGTGCAGAATTCGATCATTAGCTGCTCGTACGTGTCGTCGTAGTTAAGACCGACCATGCTGATGTCGCGGGAAAAGAAAGGATGTGCAGCTCGCGCCACAACCAGTGGAACCTGGTCCACGTCTGCAATCGTAATTACATTCAATTGCTCCGGGATGGTTCGCAGATCCGCGGCTTTTGAGTCTCTAACCTCAAGCAACCTCGTAAGTCGTTCCTGAGCGTTGTCGAGTTGGTACAACTGATAACAAAATGGCTGCTCAGGAAAGATATTGAAGTTCGACAGGAGCCATTTCGCATACTGCTTGCGCCGTTCAACGTCGATTGTGCTTGCGGCAACGACGCAGACGATTTTTTTCGCGCGCTTTTTCCAGCGTTCGAGAGAAAACAAGACGGCATGTGCATCGTTAGGTGTTATGAAAAACAGATAAGCATCATGTTCTTTCTTCGGATGCGGATAAGAACCGTCTAAAGAGACGAAGACAAGTTCGTCGAAATCCTCTTCAACACAATGCAAAGCCCCAACCTCTTGAAGCTTCGTCAAATACTTTTCAATCGTTGGTCTCTGCGGGGCTGGAACAGAGGCGAGTAGAGTGTCTTGATCATGTTTGCCGTCAAGATGACCTTTCAATCGATCATGCAACCGATCGATGTTCTTCGCTTGAATCGTGAAGATGCCTCTGCGATTGAGCACGTACAATACATCTTTCGCGGAGAGGATCAGGCTATGAGGCTCGTAGGATACGGTTTTCATTGAGGTTGATTTTTCCGCCAAGGCATCGCAGATCTTACCAGACGCTACCGCGTTACGTTAAACGACTCGACTCTGCACGAAGAAAACACCTCAAGTGCAGTGCGCGAGTATACTTGCAAATCAGGGGAGTGAGAGTAAAATCGGTTCTGACAAAACGCTCAACTGGGCTAATCTCCGGCTCCTCCAGATCCTTATGAGTTGGGTAGAGAATAACGAGTGGTTAAAGCCTGCCAGTGACACTCGCGTCCAGTGGAAATATCTACGCCAATTCCTCGTTAATTATCGACCGTTTTGGAAGCGTCTCACAGTAGCAGCCTCGCTGGCGTTGTTCGGATCGTTGACGGCCTTCCTCATTGCTCCCGTTTTCGGGACCATACAAAGAGCAGTCAGCTTCCGTGACTTGCGCCTGCTTGGACTCGCAGTACTTGCTTACCTGGGTATTCTCCTCGTTCAAGTGCTCGTTAACTATGTGAACCGGATCTACCGTTACCGAGTTTCCACACATCTGAATAAAGATCTTTTGTTGGCGTATTATCTCAAGCTCCTCAACATTTCCATCGAAGACTTCATCGCCTTTAAGCAACGTAGCAATCTGTTTCAGCGCGTTATCGATGCAATGGCGATAACTAACGATTTCACCGAAGTCGTGATCCAGGGTGTGCAATCAGCGATTGTGATTGCTGTGATGATGGTCATTATCGGCATGCTCTCGCCGATTACGCTCGCAGTGGTCGTGACGGGCGCCGCGCTGCTGTTCGTCTTCGTAATCAGTCGAGCTCAGCACTTGCGTACGAAACGCCAGCGCTTACTGGCGGTTCAGTTTCCGATGATCGGAAAGATGCTCGAAATCATCGATGGCATCTTTACGATAAAAGCATTGGCCGCTTCTATTCGCGTGACGAGCGACGTCCGATCATTGGTTACGGCAAAACAGGACGCTGAGTATGATGAAGTCGTTGCCGACACTCGCGTGACCCAAATCGCTCAAGCGATCAGTTCCTGCACACTGGTAGCGGCGCTCGGCGTAAGTCTTGTGCTTCTGATTCTGGGGAGGCTTGAATACTCGGAGACCTTTGCATTGTACGTCCTCGTGATCGGCATGCTGGCTCCCGTGGTTGAGCTGGCGAGGCTCTTTCAGAGGCTGTCATCGCTGTCGGCCAATGTTTATAACTACTATCAGGTGCTGAGCATACCGGACGAATCCGAGCAGACAAAGGCTACGGCAACTGGAGCCGGTGCAGCGCGCGCAACTGACTCACCTCCAGCGATAGATCAACAGCCAATAGTTCTGCACGCGGCTGCGGGGAACGGTCGAAATATCAGCAGCGTGGGAGAACAGGCGGTGCAGTTATCGCGGGGTCAACTCCCTGATGTCTCGTCGCGATCAGTTGTTTCACCAAGCGCTAATTCAAGCCCCGGCGGTCACATCATTTTTCGAGACGTTGAATTTGCGTATCGCGGCCGTGGACCAGTGCTCGAGGGACTGCATCTTGAGATTCAACCCGGCGAGAAGATCAGCCTGATTGGTAAGAGCGGGTCCGGAAAGACCACGTTGCTGCGGTTACTACTTGGATTTTTGCAGCCGCAAAAAGGAACGATTCTGGTTGACGGTGTGGATATTGGCAGCCTGAAAGATAAGAACGAGTTTCGCCGCCAGTTTGGCATGGTGAGTCAGCACGATTTCTTTTTTGACATGACAATTAAGGAGAACATGCTCTTCGGGTTGTCAGAACTGCGCTCTAATGAGGAGATCACGCGAGCACTTCAACTAGTCAATCTATGGAACGACGTAAGTAAACTGGACCAGGGCATCCATGCCAGCTATTCAGATAACCTTTTTTCAGGTGGCCAGAAGCAACGGTTTTTCATTGCCCGCTCGCTGCTGAGAAATCCGGTCATCGTACTTCTCGATGAACCGACGTCGGCGCTGGATTTTGAAAATGAAGCACAGGTAATTCGCGCGATAGAAATTCTCGCCGGCAACAGAACTACAATCACTATTGCGCACAGGCTTAGCACTGTTCGAAGTTCGGACCGAGTGCTGGTTCTTAACGACAAGCGCATCGTCGCGACAGGAACTCATGAAGAGTTATTGGTCTCGAACGATTACTACAGGGCGCTCTGTCAATACAATAGCTTCATACTCTAATTGCGCTACTAAAGGGCGCGGAGGGGCGATGCTGGATCTCACACGTACTTACCGATTGTCGCGTTACGCCTTTATCCGGCCTGCCGATGGTGGCTTCCGGCTCCAAAGCCTCTTGAGCGGATGGCAGTTTAAGATCCAAAGCTCATCAATTTTCCAACTGCTGCTTGCACTTACTCGACCCATTAAGGCTGCGGATCTAATCGCTCAGGTTCCTGAGTCCCAGCGTGAGAAAGTACAGACGTTCATCGAGCAGTGCTATGCGGGCGGGCTGCTAACCGAGATCGACAAGAATGGATTGGCAGATGAAGATCGAGGATCCCTGGCCCACTGGGAATTTCATGATCTTTTATTTCACACTTCCAGCCGCTATGGCCGTAATACTGAGGTAATAGGAGCTACTTACCGCTTCCGAGGAAAGCTGCCCAACGAGCCTCATCTCAGCTCACTGTCAGACGAGAAAGATTTCCTCCAGCTTCCGCGTCCGGATACTCAGCGCCTCCAGCGGGATGACGTTTCACTAAACTCAGCTCTCGAGCGTCGTCGTACTCTTTACGGAACGAAACCCATAAGCATCGAGGCGCTCGGAGAGTTTTTATATCGAACCTGTCGAGTAACGAACATCACTAACTCTGAGGATGGAGATACATATCTAAGGAAGGTATATCCGAGCGGCGGAAGTTTGCACCCGCTTGAAATTTACGTCGTGGCTTCCAAGTGCATCGGCCTGAATCCTGGTTTGTATCATTATTGCCCCATCGATCATGGGCTGGCTGCGATCAAAAACTTTGACGAAGACGCGGAGCACCTGTTGTCCAATGCGAAACAGAGCGTCGGCCACGTAGTCGATGACATACCGTTGCTGTTCGTCATTTCAGCGAGGTTCCGGCGCACCGCGTGGAAATATAAATCCATTGCGTATCAAGCGATTCTTAAGGAAGTAGGCGGGTTATATCAAACAATGTATTTGGTTGCCACAGCAATGGGACTCAAGCCTTGTGCGCTGGGTTGTGGCAACTCGGATCGATTTGCACGGATGATTGGAACTGACTACTACATGGAAACTAGCGTGGGAGAATTTATCTTGGCAGGCGGGGATTAGGCGGTCCGTAGCGGAGCTAAGCCTAAAACGTGGGAGATGCGGCTCTTTTACCTTACCAGAAAACTCAAGCCAGAGGACCTGGGGGACACTTTGAGCTTGCCGGCAGCGGTGGGTTTACGGCTGGCCCAGGGACTGAATCCGGAAAAGATCCACTTCACGACCGGTTACGAAGTCGGCTACATACTGCAGGCGCTGACGCAGGCGGGGAAGGCGAAGGATCTCAACGTCATTACTTTCAACAGCCAGCGCACGCTGATTGAACGTCATCGTGGTCTTCAACAGATCGGTTCAAGCGACGCGGCTGGGTCGAACATTTCATTTGCTGAATTCCTCACTTCTATCTCGCCGGGAACGACCAAAGACATCGCGATCATCAGCCCATTCGGAATGGCTTTAGGCGATGCGCTTATGTTCTGCACCATAATCCAGGAGTACGCTCGGCAGTCACGTCTCAGAGGTTGTAGCGTGCGCCTGCATCTTTTCCAGGCTCCCTTCAATGAAAACGTGCGCGTGTTGTGCGAACGATCAGGCCTCTTCGCTTCAATTCACGCGTTGCCGGCGCCGTGGGACGATTTAGCTCGGCTTGATGCGTTTATAGACTTTTCTCGACCGCTCGAAGTTTCACAGTCTCCGTGGATCGATATGGTGTTCGAGTTGGGTGGAATTCCTCCTCACGAAATTCCTCCGGAGTGTAAGCGCAACAAACTCATCCTCCCGCCTTCAGTGGAACTGGAAATGGAACCGTTGCTGCGTCACGTTCTTGATGGGCACCGGCCCATCGTCATTTTCCACCAGCTTGCCGGCACTCCAGTTCGGAGCATGCCTCTAAGAGTTGCCCAAGAGCTACTTTCGTTTCTGCTCGAGAGCACGGACTATTACTTCATTAGCTTGACGCCATTTGATTTTGAGCATCCCCGCTTCAAGGATGTCTCCAAGCTTTCGACTACCACTGACCACTACTTTTATCTCATCTCATCAGTCGATGCTTTTTTGACTGTCGATACGTCGCTGTATCACGTCGCGGATGCTTTCGACGTTCCCGGCGTAGTCATTTTCAGTACAAACTTAATTGAGCGGTTCGGCAAGTACTACTCTTACATGAAAGGACTGCAACTACCCGGAATAGATCAATTTGGCGGCAAACATTGGAGTGATGATCAGAACGATATTGCACGCGTTAAGGAACTATGGAAAGCCATTGATCCTGCGCAAGTAGCCGAACTTCTAGAAGAGAGCCTCACGCTAAGAAGTTAGTGCCCTGTATTCACGTGTCTGAGCGAAGCGCAAGCAAGGGATCGATGCGAGTCGCGCGGCGCGCTGGAAAATAACTGGCTACAAGCGTGACGCCCGCCAGCAGAACGGTCACCACAACAAACGCGACTGGATCAACCGGACTCACCTGATAAAGCAGGTTGCGCAGTACGCGCGTGATGCCGAATGCGGCCACACTACCAACTGCGATACCTACCAATGTGAGCACCAGGCTCTGCCAAATAATCATCCGCAGGATGTCGTCCTGCTGAGCGCCCAGCGCCATGCGCAAGCCAATCTCATGTCTGCGCTGGCTAACCGAATAAGTGATCACGCCATAAACACCGATGGCTCCGAGGACCAGCGCGAGCAACGCAAAAGTAACCAACAGCCACATCGTCAAACGCGGTGTTGCCACCGAAGCTGCAACGACCTGTTCAGATGTCTTCACGTTGCTAACCGGCACGTTTGGATCCACGTCAGCCACGACCTTGCGCACGCTGCTCATCAAAGTTGTCGGGTCGACCTGTGTACTAACGACGACGTTCATCGCCGCGGGTGTTCCAAACATGCCGTAGGGAACATAGAACTGTAGTCCCGCACCTTTAGCGAGACCGAGATTCTTCATGTCCTCGACCACGCCGACTACGGTCCACCACTCTTTCGGGAAGACGGGTTTGATGTGTTTCCCAAGCGCTTCTTCACCCGGCCAGAAACGTTTCGCAAGCGACTCGCTAACCAGAACCACACCTGCGCCAGCGCCTGCCGAACGATCCGCATCGGTGAACGCACGGCCTTTGCGCAACCGGATCTTCATGGCCGCAGGATATGTCGGCGTGATGCTGTACATCTGCGCTTCGGGGGGCGGAGTGTTTTTGTCCGTCTGATAACCTTCGATCGACAAAGGGATCAGGGTGGAGGTACCACCGAGTGGAAGGTCGTTGATTGCGGCCGCGTCTTCAACGCCGGGAAGCGCCCGCACACCTGCGAGCAAGTCGTCGTAAAAGTTGAGACATCGCGCAGGCTCCGCGCAGCGCGATTCGAGTGGGTTCACCCGAAAGGTAAGCAGGTGATCGGTACGAAAACCCGGATCGACTTGCGACAGTCGCCAAAAACTCTCGATCAGAAGCACAGCACTGATGACAAGCACCACTGCAAGAGTTAGCTCAGTCATTACCAGTATGGATGGCAAGCTCTTGAAGCCGGTGTGGGTTGTTGACGTTTGACCTCCCTCTTTAAGTCGCGGCTGCACATCCGAAGAAGCTGCTCGCAAAGCGGGGACGATACCGAGCACAAGTCCGGTGAAAATAACAAGCCCGGCGGTAAACCTCAGGATGCGCCAATCAAAAACCACATCCATCAGACGAGGAGTGTCCGCCGGAAGCGCAGCTAACAGCAGCGAGAGACCGTTCATCGCGAAGACCAGACCCAGCACACCGCCCGCTATGGAAAGGAGGAGACTTTCAAGCAGCAGCGGCCGCATGATGCGCCAGCGACTGGCGCCGAGAGCGGCGTAGACTGCGAACTCTTTTTGCCGCACAGTCGCGCGCGCGAGCTGTAAGTTGGCGATGTTGACGCAGGCGATCAATAGGACCAGGCCGACAGCGCTCATCAGGATCCACAGTCTCGATTTGTAATCACCGACGAGCAATTCCTGTAGAGACACAACGGCACCGTTTTCGCCCCAGTCGTCAGGCAAAGGCCAGGGAATCATCGCCTTTACCTGCGGCAGAAGGTGACGCAATTCCGCACTCGCCTGCGTCGGGTTGCTTCCGGGGCGAAGCCGGCCAATCATGCGCAGAGGGGTGAGCGTCCAGAGGTCGGGCCAGTTACGCCGATCGAAATGTACCGGCAACCACAGGCGTGTTTCATTTGAAGGAAAATGAAAATCTGGTCCCATGACGCCGACGACCTGTTTATTCTCACCATCGAGAACTATCGTGCGACCGATGATGCCGGGATCTGCGCTGAAACGTTGTTGCCAGAGCGCGTGACTCAAGACGACGACTTGATCGCGACCAGCCTCGTCTTCGCCAGTTTGAAAAACTCTTCCGTGCAGCGCATTCGTACCGAGCACTGAGAACAGGTCGGCTGAGACAAAACTTCCGTCGATACGCTCGGGTTCACCGCTTCCGGTGAGATTGAATCCGGAGTTGGTAGTGAAGGCAGCGATCTGTAGCGACTTAGGTTTCTCGCGCAGGGCCAGGAAGACGCCTTTTTGATAGAGATTCTTTGGCAGCACGCGAACGAGTTGCTCCGGCTCTCGATAGGGCAGGGGACGCAACAGAATCCCGTTGACGAGACTAAAGATCGCAGTGTTCGCGCCAGTGCCGAGCGCAAGCGTGAGCAAGGCGACGATTGTAAATCCAGGATGTCGGAGGAGGCGGCGGAAGGCGAGACGAATGTCCTGTGTCATTCCATTTGGATCCTTTTTAATCTGTGTAATCTATGGTTAAAGAACCTTACTTAGCAAGTAACTGTTTGAAAAACTCCAGCGCGCGTTCGTCTCCTGTTTGGCTGAGCCAGAAGATCGCTTGCTTTCGTATCTCAGGGTTTGGATGTATTTTCGCGAGGTTGATGAGCGCGGGCACAGCTTCGTTCGCCGGCCTCTGGCTAATCGCAAACACAGCCTGAGTCTGCACATCCGCGTCGGCGTCAGAGCTCGTGGTTACAGCGCGCAGTCCTTGTAAACTTTTCTCACCAGCTTTTTGTCCAAGCCAGAACAGCGCTCTCTTCCTCATTTCGCGATCCGGTTCCGCTTGCGCGATCTTGAGTAGGAAATCGATCGACTGATCCTTAGCTTCGTTGATCGATGCGGCGAAGATTATCTGTTCTTTCACTTCCCGGTTTGCGACGGCGTTGTAGAGGTCTTGCAGAGTGTTGAGACTGTTTTTGTCTTTACTTACTCCGAGACTGAAAGCAGCTTGTTTGCGCAGCTCGGTGTACTCTTTATCATTGCGCACGAGTTGGGCCAGCAGCGATGTGTCCGTTGAGACCTGTCCATACCAAAAAGCCGCAGTTGTCCTTGCTTTCTGATTAGAGGAGCCAAGAAGCAGCTCTTTGATTGCCAGGATTGTGTCTGTACCATCATGCAAGGCGATGGCGCTCGTGATCTGCTCGGCAACCTGTGGCGCGGCACTGTCCGTGATGATACTCTGAAGCAACTTTATGCTCTCATTATTCTCCGCGCGCCCAAGCCAGTAAACCGGATGGCCGCCGAATTCATTACGTCGATCCAGGTTGTAAAGCTCGAGTCGCGTGATCGAGTTGCGATCAGGATCGTGTAACAAGAATACGCCAACGTTACGTGTCTCAGGTGGCGCCGCCGCAGGAATCCCCGCCCCTTTTTTTGATTGACGATCGTAAGCACCAATTGATACGCCGGGTCGCACATTGAAAGAGTATCCCATCCAGAAGGGCATTATTTGGGGCCGCGACCGCGCGGCCTTGATTGCTGACTCCATTCTGGCGCTCAAGGTTGGTCCTTTGACGTCGATGAAGTCCTGCTGCACTTGAAAACTCTGCGCGGTTAAAGTGCAAATTGTTAACACAATCGCGATCGAAAGAATCGGTCTACAGTTTGTCATGGCAATTTATTGACCCCTTCCAAAAAGTTCAGCGCCTCGGAATTATTGCTTTGCCTGAGAGAGAAGAGCACTTGATCCTTCAGCTCGGTGTTTGTTTCCGAGTTGTAAAACTGAATCAAACCGCGTACGACCTGAACATCGCGTTGCTGGCCCAGCAACAACACCGCCTGCTTGCGCAATTCGAGCTCATCAGCACCGCGAGCAATATCAAACAGTCTTGCGGAAGCACGCGCGCCACCGATCTGTGACAAAGTACGTAACACCTGGTTTTTGATCTGCGCGTCCTGACTAGCCGCGTAAATGGTCGTCAGTTGATCGATCGCTGCTTCGCCTTGTTTCTTCCCGAGCCAGTCGATTGCGCGTCGACGCGTTTCAATCGAGGGCGCGCTCCTGGCGAGATCACTCAAGGCTGCCTGAGCTTCGGTGCTTACGTATTGAGAGATGGCAAACAACACTGCGTTGACCGTTTCATCGTCATTTGAGTTGGTAGCCAGCGCTCGCAGTTGAGGCAAGACTGTTATGTCCCCTATGCGCCCGAGTGCCGCGATGGCTGCGCGTTGCAATTTCGGATCGGCTTCAGCATCGACGACTTTTGTCAGCAACGCGGTCGCGCGGCTGCCTCCGTACTGGCCCATCAGTGCAATCGCGCTGCGTTTTAACTGCGGATTGGATTCGGAGCCGGGTGCGAAAATCGTCTCCGCATAAGTGAAAGCACGATCAGGATTGGTTTGAAAAAGACTCTTCAGAGCCACTACTCTGACTTCCGTATCGCCCTGTTTGATGCTCTCTTCAACTGCTCGATCGTTTCCAAATCGAGAAGCGAGCTCGATCTGCATGGCGGCGGCATCTTCGATCCAATTTGATTGCGGAAATTCTTTTAGCAAACGCTTCAGCCGCTGCTCGGCGTCTCGATATTTCGCTTGCTTGTTCAGTGCAAAAGCGAGCCAGTAAAGTGCCTGGTCAACATTCTTGTCTTTCGGGTAGGTCGTGATGAAACTATCGAAGACTGCGCCGGCCCTGGTCCAGTTCTGATTCTCGATCGACTCTTTGCCTTCACGGAAAAGACGCAAGGCCGTTTCACTCGACTTTGGCATGCTGCGTTCGGGCGTTTGTGCGGCGCCTAGTCCCGCAACCATCAGGACAAGTGCCAACAGGAGTGATGTCTGTTGACCCTGAAACTGGAATCCGAAACGCATCTTAATTTCTTAGCGGTTGTTCGTCTGTGAATAGACTTGCAGCATCGCTACGATCTCGGTTTTCCTGATCGTCTCTGTAATTGAACGCACGTCCTCTTTCGACGCGCGATCCGGCAGATTTGCGATATCGATCAGGATTGGTTCGAGAGTTGTGAGCACTTCTTCCTCAGGCAAATTGCCTTTGGCAATGGCTTCGCATCTCAGCAGAACGTTGCGACTGAGTAACTTTTGAAAGCGCTGCGTTTCGAACGCGATATCCTCCGGAGCATTTCTAAAAGAGCGCAACAACATCTGCGACTGCTCGATGTGAGCGAGAGTTGTCGCTTGCGGATCGCGAAACTTCTCAACATCGAACGAAGGCGTTTCAGAACGCTTGGCTGCGACGAATTTTCTTTCAGCGGAAACAGTCCTCGGTCTGGTTTTAATTTTCTCTTTGATCACCGGAGATGGTTGGCCAGCCGGCGGTGTTAGGGAAGTATCTGATCCGGTGGCTACCGCTCCTGGTGCCAGCGCGATCTCCGCACGCTGAGATGGAATCTCGCTGGTGGACTTTTGCCGCAACGGAGCGAAGACGAGGACGATCGAGATCAGAACGACGGCAGCAACAGGTGCGGCAATTTGAATACTGGGAAACCAGCGACGAGCAGGCGTGGCAGGCGAAATAGCCTTCTCGGCGTCGATTGTCGATCGCACCGTCTCCCAGCGCGGATGATTAAACTCCAATTGTTGCCCAACACGGGCATAGACCGTTTGTTCGTACTGAATCTGTTCGTATGTGTGTGCGCATGCGGGGCACGACTCGAGGTGGTCTGCAACGCGCCCGGCCATACGCTCGCTAAGTTCGCCGTCGAAATATTCGCCGATGATTTTCAGGCAGGCTTTGCAGTTCATCTACTCACCTCGAGGTACGGTCCCAACTGCCGGCGCATTGTTTCGCGCGCGCGGAAGAGATCCTTCTTGACCTTCGTGAGTGAAAAGCCGGTGATCTCGGCAATCTCCTGGTAACTGTGCTGCCGGAAGACTCGCAACGAAAAAACCATGCGCTGATCTTCGTTCAATAACTGAAGCGCACGACGGGTAACGCCAATCAGTTCTTTGTTCATGAACTGACCGTCAGGCCCGAGTTGTGTGTCCTGAAGTTCCAGCACCGCTTGATCGTCGACTTCAACTGGCGAGCGTTTTTCATGTGGCAACCGAAGCCATTCACGAATTACGTTTCTGGAGATACCGTAAAGCCACGTTGAGAGTTTGCCATCATCGCGGAGGGCGTCGAGGTTTTTGTAAGCGCGCACGAATGTCTCTTGCGCCAATTCTTCCGCGATGCTACGGTTGCCAACCATCTCATAGATGAAGCTAGTAATGGGCCGGATGAACCGATCGAAGATCAGACTGAAGGCCTCTTCGTCGCCGCTGCGTGCACGTCGTGCGAGATCTTCCGAACTGTTGATGAAGGCTACGTCAGTACCGTCTATCGGTCCCTGGCGAGTGTCAGCCCGATCGCTCTTGATCAGCCGCATTGCGAGTTGACCCATCATCCTGAAGGTATAGTGACACCTCGGCGAAAAAAGTTCCGCGGTTTTTCATAAAAATTGTAGGGGCGGCCCTCCGTGGCCGCCCCCGCTCACGAATCATGGATGTTCCGCGCCGGGGCGACCACGGAGGGCCGCCCCTACAATTGCGACCGTTACTGTTTCTTCGCGTGGTTTGACGTCGCGAGAACTTCGTCAATAGCTTTCTTAAACCCCTCGAGGTTATACGATTTTACCGGAAGCCGTTTCCCGTTGATGAAGTAAGTCGGCGTTCCCACGATGTCGACGCCATGAATTTCGCCCTCCCGCATATCGCGCCGCACCTCAGCCGCAAATTGTCGTTCATCAATCGCCTTGTTGAAACGCGGACCATCGAGTCCAACCTCGAGCGCGTACTTCTTCAACGAGGGAACGTCGAGTGCTCCCTGATTTTTGAAGAGCACGGTCGAGTATTCCCAGAACCGGCCCTGCGCATGAGCGGCCAGCGCCGCTTCCGAAGCCATGCGCGCCCGGCGGTGCATGCTCAGTGGATACTGACGAAAAACGTATCGCACCTGATCGCCGTAAGCCTTCAAAGCCTGCTCGACGATCGGATGCATCTGACCACACGCGTAGCACTGAAAGTCACCAAACTCCACCACGGTAACTGGCGCCGCCGTGTTGCCGTGCGATGGACTCCCATTGGTGCCGATGTTTTGAGTCGGCGATTCCAGCTCAGTAATCATGATGCGTACGGAGGCGCCGGCACGCAGACAATCGTTCAGCGCTTTCTCGAGTCGCTCCTGCTCCTGTTTCTTTAGTTGCGCAACAATCTTTGTGCGCGCTGAAGCGAGGTCATTGAACTGCCAGCTAAACGTCTGATAGTACTTCTTGATCTCGTCCTCGGTCGGCTCACGCATTTTGTCGGTAATCTCGGCACGAACGATATCATCGGGCTTGAGAGATTTTGCTTTAGCTTCGGTATTCAACAGCAGGTTATCGATCGCTTTGTCGAGCGCCGCTCTTTCGGTTTCATAAGCTTGCCGGCACGCTTCGAAGATACGTGGCTTCAATCGTTCGCTTAGCGAATCGAGCGTGACTTTATGTTGACCCACCGTCGCCAGCACCGTTCCCGGCTTGAGTTTCGGATCGTTGATATCGACAGTTTTAACCGAACGCACTCTGTCCTGGTGCTTAGTTGTCCAGTCCTGAAGGAGCTTCTTCTCTTGCTCATCACGCAGTTTGCCTTCGATGCCGTCGCGCACGAGCCATAGTTCGTAATCGCCATATTGCTTACGATTGTTACGGTATTCGGCGTCGATCTGTGCATCCGTCGGTGCCGTAACACGACTGGCGATTTCCAGATCGTAGAGCTGGTCGGCGATCAATTTGCGCTGCGAGGCTTCGAGATCAAGCAATAGGCTCGTTATTTCGGCTGTCAGCACGTCGCGGCGAATTTGTGCGAGCTTCGCGTTTAACTCTTCAACAGCTTGACGAGCGTTCGCATCCAGATCGGTTACGGTCAATTCCTGATTGTTGACGATGGCGATGGTTTGCTTTTGCGCCTGAGCGCTAGCGACGAAGAAAAGAGCGAGCAGTGAGGCTGTGAGCCTTCTGTACTTCATTGAGATCTCCACGGCACGTAATGCCGGTGAAACTAGAATGCTATGCCTTATTGAACTGAAGAAGATGTTTTCTTTCTAGGAGTTTGAGATTGTTCAGGAGCTGTGCCGCCAACTCCGGATTAACCGCCGCGAGAATCTCTCCGATCGTTAAGCCTTGCTGTGCAGACATTTGAATAATCTTGTAGACGCCTTTTCCCAATCGGGCGTACTTGCTGTCGAAGATTATCCAGTAGCTGGAACTCTCTGAACGCTTAACTGGTGCTACCTCTGCTTGCCACTTATTGAACCTGGCATAAGTCGGCTCGAGCGATAGCAACAACAGCTCTTTGGTTCGCTTACTCAATTTACTCTGATTGGAACGAATCGCGTCTATATCAAACCGCGACTTTTCTATTTTGCCGGGGACCGCAATGGTGCAATCCATCAGCGCTTCGTCGCTCAAATCGTGGCGACCATTTGTCTGAGTCGTCAGATTATTGTGCTTGAAGAAATCGCGCGAGTAGGCATCGTAATAAATGATTGAATGCAGCGTGTCAGTAGATCCAGCCCACGGCCTGTCGGGAACTTTAGGAAAAGCTCCTCGGTTGTCGTCGAAAGATACATCGCCGTCCTCGGCCAGCAGGGTTGCCGCGCCGCCTTTGGTATCTACTTTGTAGCCGATTGTCCTGGCGACATCGGCATCTTCTGTGGCGAGTAAGGTGATACCGAATTTTTGAGGATGCTTTGCAATTATCGCAGTGCCGGTCAGCATAAACTTCCCGACACCGCCAGTGGACCAGTAGTCGCGATTGTCCTCGACAAACTTAAACGTATCTTCTTCTTCCTGCTTTGTCTCTGTTGGAAAGTCGGTGAACGCCATGATCTGGACCGCCACGCCAGCACGCGCGAAATTCTTCATCGTCTCTGCCATGTAGTCGATTTTCGTACCTTTGTCGATCAGATCAAGAATTCTTTGATTTGCAGATTCCATGCCGAAAGAAATACTCACGCATCCGCCTTTTGCCATCTTTCGGCAACGTTCTTCAGTGAATATTTTTTCCATCCGCAACTCCGCCGACCAGCGAAAGTCGAGTCCTGATTCCACAATCGCATCTGACAAACGATCGAGATAGCCCGGGGCCATTACGTCAACCGCGAAGTACACATACTTGATACCGTTTTGACATATGACCTTTAGATCGTCGATAACGCGATCCACTTTTCTTTCTCGCCAAGGCGAGGTTGGACTGTCGCTGTTCAGCCCGTAATCACAGAAGGTGCATCGATTCCAGTAGCAACCGCGAGTCGGCGCATAGCCAATACCCGGAGATGGCGAGAGGTAAAGCTGCCACGGATAGTCGTAAACAGGTCTGCCCAGTGCATTAACATTTTCATAATAGACAGACTTGGGAAAGTGGAGCGTATCTCGTGCACTGTCGTAGGTGATTGTATTCGGGAGATCTCGGAGCTGAGGAAAACTCGTACCCGCATCGGCGATCTCACAGATGGCCGTTTCACCCTCACCGACCACTATCGCGTCGCAGAGGTTGAAGAAGCGACGCATCTGGGTTTTGTCCTGCAGATACTTGTAGAGCTGGCTGATTGATGTTCCGCCGAGCACTACGAGCTTGTCAGGAAAACGATCCTTCAGCAGCTTTGCAAGATAGAGTGCGTGAGACAATTGATGGTCGTAAACGATGCTGAGTCCAAAGCAATCAGTATTGGCGAAACCTTGATCGAATTGCAGACGGTCCTCAAAGAACCTTGTAAAAGGTGCGCAAGTTCTGGAGGCAAGATCGAAGTTCAACAAGTCATTTAGGTGGTAAACGGAATACCGGGACCGACTCCTTTGTCTCAAATTGATTAGTTCTGATGGATAGGAGAGCGAGCCCAATGATGTGAAATAATCCGCCAGCAGTTGGGCGTTCTTTAGATAAGTGGGAAAGTCCAGAAAGACTTCGCAGGTGCGGAGACCATCGACCGCTTTCTTGATGTCAGCGGGATCAAGTTTAGGCGCGCTCCAGAGCGCGTAGTATTCGTCTTGGTCGATAAAGCCAAGCTTTGGTTTGGAGGAGAGTGCGCGAAGCCTGTTTTGTATCTCTTCGTTAAAAAAATTTACCTGGCCGTCCTCCAGGCAATAATTGACGAACTCGATATTGATGTCGCGTATAGCGAAGTCTTTGAATCGGTTATGCTCCAATTGTCCGGCTAGGTAAGCTAGTGAGTGATATGGCTGTGTCGGGTCATCGAGCGGAGGATGAATCAGAGTCAATCTCATGACGATTCTCCGGTCCTGATTGAGCGTTCTGAATGAGTCTCAACAGGCTCAGATCTACTACTTAGGTTTCAATCGTCTGGCCGAGTGAGAGGCTGGATCCGGCGAGTCTGCGGGAAGCAGAGCCCGTGAGAATACAGCCTTTCCGAACAAGCTAAACATATTCTCAAGTCAAAGGAAAGTCAATGGCGCTAATGTGGCCGCAACCATGGACGATCACATGATTCCCCAAATGAACCGGCAGGTCGCAAACATATGCTCTGACGATAGCGCGTTTTGAATCGACGGCCGCGGACGCAAGCATGGTTTACCCTCAAGCTCTGGATGATTTGCAGCGGTATTGTCAACCTTAATTGCAAATCTAGGTTAACGACCGCCATATGTGGCACTCAGAGAGTCGGAGTCACCTACATGCAGGGGTAAGATCCGCGCATTTCTCCTTAAGTTGACAATACCGTCATCATGCCCTCCCAATCTCAGGATGCCGGGGACTTCGGAGCTTTGGTTATTGAGAATCGCAAAATCGGAAGCCTGCCCCCCTTCCCGTCTGTTTTCCGAGCGTTCCTAAGTCATCCTAAGTGTGTGTGGTCTTAACACTGCTACAAGATATCGTCAAGCTAATGTTTGAACAGCTAATGTTTGAAATGACGAATGCGACTGAATGCCACCGCGACGCAGTTTTCGTTTGCGGCGGCGATCGATTCGTTGTCTTTGACAGATCCGCCGAGACTGGAGACTGGTGTCAAGCTTGCGATTTGCGATTCTCCTGTCACTCGCCACTGTTGTATCGTTGAATGATCTCGGAGCCAGCGCTTTAGAATCACAGAATCGCAAGCGTGACTCTGGTTTGGGTTTTACTAGCCGGACTTCCACAGCATGACCGATACGATAACGAGGTCAAGTACGAGGTGAAGTAGCAAGAACAACCTCAAGACCGCAGGTTCCAAGGCAGACAGCAATTCCGCGGTTCTTCGCGCAATCAAAATCGCACCATCGAAAAACGAATTGATTCTAGGAAAAGCGTCGGAACTGGCAAGAATGGTGGGTTTTGAGATCTTTTGAGACAAGAGAAACCCCTTCTCGATGAGTTAACTTACGATTCATCAATCGGGTTCTCCTATCCGAAGTTTATATCCTATTTTTCAGCGGAATCGCGCGAATGGCTTGCGTCATTCGACCCCCAGCTCTAGGAGTGAACGGAGTCAGCTGGAGTAGTCATATTCTTAATACGGTCCACCGAAAAACCTCTTGTGTTGAGGTTAGACCGCCTTCGTTTTAGAAGTCAAGCTTTCTTAATCAATGCCAGACCAACCAAATCAAGCTGAAAGAGATTGGGGTCAGGCTTGCGATTTGCGATTCTCTGTCACTCGCCACTGTTGTATTGTTGAATGATCTCAGAGCCAGCGGTCTAGAATCGCAAGATCGCAAGCCTGACCCGGTTTCGTGTTGGGACAAAAAATCACGACTTATGCTTCGCAAGCTGTCTACCGAGTTAGTTGTTGGTATACTCAGTTCAACTCTTGGTTCAGCGTCGGCCGTTTGGCGATTGTTCATAGTTAGAAGTCTCGGGCGTCAGGATCCACAGCCGGATGCACACAAGCAAGAAGAAGCTTACTTCACAGAGCCTTATCGGACAGAAGGGCGCCAATCTTGTTGAGCGCATTGTTCTGGAGATGAAGTATGTTTGGCGTCCTCTTTTGATTTTCGATCTCGGAATCGATGGTGAGATTGAGATATGTGATGCACAAACGGGCGAAGCCACGAACCTAACCCTAAGGGTTCAGGTCAAAGCTACAGCTCAAAACCTCCAGAGGGAAACTCCGCAATCATTTGATTATTTCTGTGATCGAAGGGACTTAGATTATTGGCTTCACGGGAACGCCCCTGTAATCTTGGTCATTTGTCGTCCAGATACTAATGAAGCCTATTGGGTTTCTGTCAAAGACTACTTCAAGGATTCTGCCCTTCTGAAGGCGGCGAAGGTATCATTCAACAAAACCCGCGATAGGTTCGAGGCTTCTTGTGCTTTGAAACTAAGGGACCTCGCATTACCAAAGGACTCGGGTATCTATTTTTCACCGCTTCCGCAAACGGAGAAGCTCTATTCGAACCTGTTGAGAATCTCTACTTTCGCGTCGAACATCTATCTTGCGGACACGAGCTATAGGAAGCCGGAAGAGGTCTGGGCGGTATTCAAGGCATCAGGCAACAACGTGGGATCGGAATGGATTCTGAGCGGTAAGAAGATACTCTCGTTCCGCGATCTTCATGAACCACCCTTCAATAGCATTTGTGATCTTGGAACCTGTGAGACTTTCAATTCACGGGAGTGGGCGTATTCAGACAACGAGGACAGACAGCGAGATTTTGTTCGGCTCCTCAACTCTTGCCTAAAGGAACGCACTCGCCTCCTAGGACTATGGCGCTCCAAGGACAACAAACGCAGATACTACTTTTTCCCGGCTAACAAGAGCCTAAGAACTCGCAGGATTTGGTATCAGAGCATGAAGAACCGAGTTAGTCGGGAGGTGTTTAAGCAGTATGGGCGAAAGAGCGATCCGACCCAAAAGGCGTATTGTCGCCATCTGGCTTTTAAGGGATATTTCCTTCGACTTATGGATTCATGGTATCTCGAAATTACACCAACATATCACTTCACTTCGAATGGCAAAGACCCGGACAAGTTTGAGGCTGAGCGCATTCAAGGTATTAAGCGCCTGGAACGAAACCCGGCAGTGTTCGGACAAGTGTTGATGTGGTCGGATTACTTGCGACGTCAGACTCGTGGGCTATTCTCGACAAAGTACCCATTCTTATCTTTCGGCAGTTTGGCAACGGTTTCCATCGAAGCAGGAATTCCAGACGAAACTTGGTATCAAAGCGAAGAAGGAAATGAAGCGGCGTCAATGGGTGCTGGCGAAAACCAACCAGACCTAATAGGACTATGAGAGTTGAATTCCTACAAGAGCCTGAACTTGAGTTCGGATCTGGAAGACACATAGACATCAAATTTGGTTTGATGGAGCACGGCCCGCTTGACTTCGAGAACCCGCTGGCCCCTAAGAAGATCAAACTGGGAATCGTGGGCACGTCCGAAGCAATCGAGGGAGTCACGAAGTGGCTTCAAAAGTGCCGCGGAGGAATTCCCGCCAAACCGAGCAAGCGCCCGAATCTCTTTCCTCGCTTTCCTGGTTTTGGCGAGGCTGCTCACCTGGAAGCGGATTTTGTAATCGACAGCCAATTACAACGACCTATTCCAGTGAGACGTTTTGAAGATTTGTGTCGAGGAGCAAAAACTGATGACAAGCTCAAAGAAATAGGCGAACTCTTCCTAGTTGAGTTGGAATATCTGTCACAGACGACAACAGCGGATGTCTTTATCTGTGCGTTCCCATTTGCACTAGTAGAGTTTCTTGATCAAGACGAAGATGAAATCATTTCACCCGACCAAGACGAGGATGAGAACATAGAAGGGGAAGGGGTCCACGTCCCGTCGAAACTGATTCTTCATGACTATCTCAAGGCGAAGGCAATGCGCTTTAGAAAGCCGACGCAGATTATTCGTCCGGGTACTTATGATGAGCGAAGGCGACTTAAACGAAGGCACCCTTCTGGCGATAGAAAACAACTTCAGGACGAGACCACGAGAGCTTGGAATCTTTACACAGCACTGTACTACAAGGCTGGCGGTGCTCCTTGGCGACTTGTCCGGCAGGCATCGGAACTCGATACGTGCTATGTGGGAATAAGCTTCTACAAAACGGCAGACGAAACAAAATTGCTTACCAGCACGGCTCAGGTCTTCAACGAAAGAGGAGAAGGCGTTATTGTTAGAGGTGGACCTGCAAAGTTGTCAAAAGATGATAAACAGATCCACTTGACCGCGGAGGACGCTTACACGTTATTGAAGAACTCCTTGCAGAACTATCAACGTGTCCACAAGAATTTTCCCGCTCGCGTAGTTATCCATAAGAGTTCGGTGCACAACAGTGATGAGATTTCTGCGTTTGAAAAGGCGTTGCGAGAATGCTCAATTGAACCAGAGCAGGCGGACTTCCTGAGTATTACACGTTCCTTTACTCGACTATTCAGATCCAGTCGATACCCGCCGCTACGAGGCACATTCTTTGACACCACCGGAAAGGTATTCGTTCTTTACACAAAAGGCAGTGTCGATTTCTTCTCTGCTTACCCAGGGCTCTACGTACCCCGCCCGCTCGGCTTTAGGTGCGACAAGATTGCGGAGACTCCGATTCGTCTTGCACGGGAGATTTTGGCGTTAACTAAAATGAACTGGAACAACACTCAATTCGATCGCAGCGAGCCCATCACAATGCGCGCCGCACGTCAGGTGGGTAGCATTCTAAAGCATGTTGGCGAAGAGTATGAGCCTTACTATCGGTTTTATATGTAACTGAAGTCCAAGAGTCGTAACACATGCCAAAGTTTAGAGTTCTCTATTATCCGACCTTCGAACCTCCGGCGAGCTGGCTTCGAAGTTTTCTTTTGTTCTTCGAGAAAACAAAAGTAGGGTCAGGCCTTCGACTCTGCGATTCTCGCGGTGACGTTTCGCATAAAGACATTTTCAATAAGACACCCCTGGGCTGGAGGATGCAACCGGCTTGCGGCTTGCGGCAAAGCCGCTCAGAGCCCGGGGGCTGTGGGGTCAGACCTGAGATTCTGCGATTCGTGCGTGATTCGATCGATACCATGTGCGGAAGAGTCATCAACGCCCGAAGGGCTGTCCACACGACCTTGCGGTCAACGGATTTTAAATCTCAAATCACGTGTTTTCCTGCATATACCTAAGTTCTGATTCATTCGTATTTATTAGAGTTCTCGCGTAGGCTATAATGCCTGCGTGCCGGTGAGTATAGGTTAGTTTGGCGGAGTTGGCGCACAACTGGCACACAAAAATCCGCTCGCACGTGTACGAGGCTTACTACGATGGAAAAACTTACTGTTGACGCAGACGGAAAAATCACAATCCCGCCCGAGGTTATTCAGAAACGCGGCTTGCACCCCGGCGATGAACTCGCACTCGTCGAGGCCCCCGAAGGATTGCTCGTTTACCAAGGTGGCGTCGATGAGAAAACTTCGGCGTGGTGGAACAGCCTTGACGACGGACAGCGCCTCCTTGCGGAAACCGAAGCTCGCCGCTACGAGAGTTTAAGCGACAAAGAGCGAGACTCAATCTGGAACGAAGAGGCCGATTCCATCGAAGCCGAAGCCGAGAGTGACGAGATCGACCTTCCAACCAAATAGCGTCCTACTCGACAAAGGCGTGATCAGGCGTGTGTACGAACGCCGCGTGCGCCTGGCGTTGGGTAAACCGCCGACAGTTCTCCAGGTCGAAGCCGCAAACTCCTATGCGTATGTCGCAACCATCGCGAATCGTCTTTACATCACTGAACAAACGTCGAATATCTTGAAGCGACGCACACAGATTTTCGCCGCCCCGATTCTGGCTGAAACGCACCCGTCAACGAAAGCTCGATATCTGCGCAGGTGGGCACGACGCCTGACAGAGTTCGCGTTCTCATCCGAGGACGCGATCATTCTGGCTTATGGAAGCTTCGGCCTGGATGTCGAATCAAGAACGGTCGGCGTTGACGCAATCATCACGACCGACAATAGACTTGCTGAACACTACGAGCGAAGGCATGCGGAAATTAAGAATCGCTTTGACGATATGATCGTGAACCTGCCTGAACCTTACGCGCGCCTGACGTTGCCTCAGGTGGTGACCACGGCGACGGTACTCACTTTCGTCTAGACCAAGAAAAACCGCCGAGCTCTTTCATATCATTGCCGCACGATTGAGAAGTTCGGATCGCTTCATATCTCGGAACTCAGATTCACGCGAGGCGCTCTCTGCTTGTGCTTCCATATTGAGCGCATCGTCCACAGGCGAGTCCTCTTTTCGTGCAGGGCATCGCCCAGGGAATCGCTATCCATCTTGCTCGAAACTACTCACTAACCCTTGAAGAGTCGCGCAGCGGTAGTCCATCGCTTCCTGGCTATGAGCTTCGGCAGATAACAAACTGGATCGCTGAACACGTCGCCGAAGACCTCAACCTTGATCGGTTGGCGGCTCAAGCAGGGTTGAGCAAGTTTCACTTTCATCGGCTGTTCAAGACTTCCGTGGGCGTCCCACCCGCGCGCTATCACATAAATTTGCGGCTTGATGTAGCGCGCCGACTGCTGCGCGAAACGAAGAAGAGCGTTGTGGATGTTGCCCTTGATGTTGGCTACACAAACCCCAGCCATTTCGCAGAGCTCTTCCGCAGAGAAACCGGCTTGTCTCCGAGCGACTACCGCCGGCAGCGTTGACCTCCGCTTTGCTGTAGGATTCTGCATTAAGCATCACGCGGCCTCGCCGCGATCATTCAGCGCCGGTCGGGGGAAAGCGGATCGGTTACCCAAACCTCAATCCAAGTGGTTAAGCTGGCGGGGTTTTCCTTTCTGTCAGTTCCGTTAGACGATATAATTCTCGCGACTTAGTCTTTGTAAGCAATCGCTGCGAATGCCGCGATTAATCGAAACCTTTCGCAGTCTCAGCGCGATTCGTCAAAAGGGAATCTTGATGGAACACCTAGGCGATTAAATAATTGATGAGGAAGAGCGGACTCACTGAGCCCCACACCGAAGAATCAGCGGCCCAAGCTTGGTCAGTGACCGAGCCTGGGCCCTTTTTTCTATCATACTTTTTAAGCATTCGTTGGTCGTTTCTTCGGTAAGCCCGCCTTGTCATCAATCAAAACATCAGTAGACATACCGGCAAGCCGCGCATACTTCAATAAAGTGGGCAAAGGTGGTTCTCTCGTGCCTAGCTCGTATTGCGAAACGGCTGAATAATCCACTTTCAATCCTAGAGCCTTACTCATTTGCGTCTGAGACATACCAAGAATGTCAACGCGGATCGCGCGTAGCTTCCGGCCCAGGTACTTGGGCTTTGGGCGCGCCGTACTTCCCATCAGTTTGATTCTCCTGATGGGTTGCCTCTAGGGGCAAATGCCCATAGAATACGCGCCGCGCTTGAGGATGCCCGGACCTTGCGAACCGTCCGGGCGAGGGGCATTAGCTGGTTTGTCCTCGTGCCCTAGTTGTCAACATCACGATCTTAGTTTTCATAGGATATGGGAGTATAGCGGAGTAAGCAATAGTGGGTTTGCCGAAACTATGCTCCCATTAGAGAGCGGCGACCGCTGGGGTGAGGACAACCGTCGCCGCTTTCAACTGCGGGGAAGCCTTTGGTGGTCGCCTAGGCACTCACCGACTTCCCCGCGCTCTTGTTTATCGTTTCTGTTATATGCAATTCAGGCCGCGTCATTCGTTGCAAACTCCACTAAGCTAATGCATCTCAATTGCTTGGGTGATGCAATAGCACATTGAGTTGCAACAAATTTGCGACCAGTTTATGCTCCGTGGCTCAGAGAGTCCTCTTTCAGGCTCCGGCCAATCCGGGACTCTCAACCAAACACACTTAGAGCGTGTTGCCAATGAGAAGTTATCAATGGTAACCGGATAGTTGTGAGAATCAAGCGGCTGCTAGAAGAGCAACAGCACGCTTTGCAGAATATCTATCGTCACATCGGCGACCGAGAAATCGGTTCTCACGCTTGAAGCCGGAGGAGTAGGCGTTTCACCCGGCGCGACAGAGTCAGCGGGCGTCATCTGAGCAGCGGCACATGGCGGTGTCGGCGTCTCTCCAGGGACAGGCGGTGCGCAGGGCGGAGTTGGTGTCTCGCCCGCGAAAGCGGCCACCGTCAGAACAAACGTCAAAGCTACGGTGACGCCTAGTCTCTTTAGGCTCTTCATGTTTTTCTCCTTAGGTTAGTGAATTGGTGTTGCGAGTTTTCTAAACGACCAAGACGAAGCCTGTTTCAGACCAGTGGTCCGGCTGCAATTCAAGTCAATTGCTTTCAACGCTTCTTGGCGCAAATCTTGGCGCAAAGATTTTATCACTCATGTAGAAAGGTAGACCTCACATGAACTTAACATCTCAGTTAACAGCACTTAGGAATCAGAGTAGCGACCTTACACTTGCAGAACGAGCTGAGGTTTGTTGCCGTTTGGCCAAGCAGCTTGAGAAAGCTGGCGAGTATGAAGCGGCTCGCGAAGCGATGAGCGAGTTTTGGCCTGAGCGAGACAGACTACCGAAGATCGATGATCTGGACGAACCGATGAGAGCGGAGATATTGCTACGCGTTGGCGCTTTGGCCGGATGGCTGGGCAGCGCAAATCAGACCACCGGTAGCCAGGAGATGGCGAAGAACCTGATCACCAAGAGCATTGAGATCTTCGAAGGACTCGGGCAGTCTGAAAAACATGCCGAGGCACGCGCCGATCTCGCCCTCTGTTACTGGCGCGAAGGCGGATTGATGAAGCTCGCATACATCTCGATCGCGCATTGGAACTCCTGAAAAGCGATAACAGCGATCTGAAGGCATGCGTCCTCATTCGTGCTGGCATGGTGGAAGTAGACGCACGGCGATTGAACGAAGCATTACGCCTCTACAATAAAGCGATACCCCTGTTAGAGCGCAGCGAAGATCACGCTCTCAAAGGAGCTTTCCATAATGAGTTTGCTCGTTTGTTCAGATGGTTCGGCCGAGCGGAGAACGTCGATCGGGCATTAATCGAATACGCAGCAGCGAGTTTTCATTTCGAGCAAGCAGGAAATGATCGCTATCTCGCACGTGTAGAGAACAATCTCGGTTACCTCTACTTTACAATCGGACAATACAAGGACGCACACAACCATCTTGATCGCGCCCGTCACCTTTTTCTCGAACTGAAGGATGTAGGAACTGCCGCCCAAGTTGATGAAACTCGCGCGCGAACGCTACTCGCCGAAGGTTATGCTACTGAAGCCGAACGGTTGGTGAGATCTGCGGTAAGGACTCTTGAGAGAGGTGGTCAGCAAGCGAATCTGGCAGAAGCGCTCACCACACAAGGAATCGCACTGGCGCGCTTAGGCAAACATGTTCGCTCGAAAGCCTTGCTGGAACAGGCAATCGTTGTATCTGAAACAGCAGGCGACCTGGAAGGCGCAGGTCGAGCGAAGTTGAGTATCATCGAAGAGCTTGGCGAGAAGTTTCCCACCAAAGAACTGGTCTCGATTTACCGATCGGCAGTCGAGCTCTTGAGGAGTTCGCAAGACCCGTCAACGGGAAGACGCTTGATTGCGTGTGCGGACCGACCCTTTGATGCGTTGGGGCAGTGGGAGAGTGAAGACAAGGAAGCGCGAGAGCATACGTGGGAAGGCTTCTCATTCAAACAATATGTTCGCGATGGTGAACGGGCGGTGATCGAACGTGCGCTGAGGGACGCGGGAGGATCGGTTACCAGAGCCGCACGTCTGCTTGGCTTTAGGCATCATCAAAGCTTGATCTCATTAATCAACAGCCGCCACAAAGAGCTGCTCAAGACACGATCCACAGTTAGAAAGCGAAGACGCCACCTTTTCTCTGAGCCCAGAAAAACGAAGAAGAAGGTAGTAACTACAACTCCGCGTCAAGCGGCCTCACAGGTCTCAATTCTTCACGTCGAAGACAACGAACCTGTTGCGCGCGTTGTCGCAGACACATTAACCAACCAAGGGATGCATGTTGACTCTTGTATGAACGGATCGACCGCGCTGAAAATCCTTAAAGGTGATGCTCATTACGATGCAATAATCGTTGACAATGATTTGCCTGGACTCAATGGGATGGAGTTAGTACTCCGCACGAAGAGCATGGCCCACCGCCGCCATACTCCAATCATCATGCTTTCGGGAGACAATTGCGAAAAGGAAGCCTGGCGAGCCGGCGTTGATGATTTCTTGCGCAAGCCAGAAGCCGTTGACAAGATTTCTTCGACGATAACCAGATTGCTGAAAGAACGCCGGGAGGCTTAGCACATTGTGCGGTTAGGGCAGTTGGTTCGAGGGAATCAATTAGACACTCTCACATCGTCAAGAAGAGCAGACGAAGCTTCTAAAGCAAGTAAACAAGGAATCGGGCCTCGTCATCATCAGAAGAGGATGGGAATCGCTTACAACCCAAGCAAGACTATTTTGAGAAGCAAATTCAACGCTCATTTTCTCTGCAAACGAATATTAAGGAGATGAGAGAGATCGTACGGGTCAATATGCCACTATGATGGTTCATGAGGTCAGTCATTCCTTTCCCCAAGCGCTGCCACCATGGTTAGGTTGAACGCTTTATTAGCGGTAAGATGCCGAGCACAACCCCGGCCACTCCCAATAGTAACCCAATGATTCCTAACCAAAATCCGATAATCCCCAACCAAGTGGCAGCCCCCACCACCACTTGAGGATGCTGAAGAGAGGCGCGAACTCCCCAAAACCTTTTCCGTATCGGGCCGGGAATCTTGATGTCTAGGTCACAGTCTGTTTGAGGTTCTATATTTAGAAGCTTTCGATACCATTCATTTACCGCGATTAGATTCTTGCCTTCTACGCCCTCGGGTACTTCTATAGAGAATTCAATCTTTTCATTGTTCACGTCATTATTCGCTATCTGTTGAACCTGTAATGGAAGTGGGGGAGACGGGCAGCTCATTCCATATAAATTTACATAATTTCTATCAATCTTTAATGCTTCACAGTAGATTCTTTTTTTCCCTCTACTTATACGGACTACATCCCTTGAGCCTAACTGAGACTGGAGTTGATGTATCCAAACCCAACCTTCGTTAAGATCATCTCTCAAAGCAATAAAGATTCTGTATTCCATGTCTCCCCTCCATAGAGCCACCGAACCTCAGAGTTGACTGCGCTTGGCGAGTGTGAACAACGTCGAATGCGACGAACACGTTCAAGACAGCGTTATGCGCGCCCCCGGTCCAACGATTCAAACAGTCGAAGCAGTACGTGCGATGGTGAACTGAACAGGGTTCGGCCTTTCTATAATCTATTTCTCGAGATTTCGTCGACGTTCCACCCTTGAGTTGCAGTCTGGGGAAATGTAGAACGACCCTTGGATGTTATGACGTAGATCGTTATCCTCGACGATGCCGCCGCCTCCTTCACCAATCCAAAGAGCTAAGTGATGGTTATTATTGATGTGATTGCGACGCACCGTAGGGTTGCCGCCGGTTTTTATTTCGAGGCCTGAGTAGGCGTTGCCAAAGATGTCATTCTCTTCAATGATACCTTGACCATTTTCATTGATGAAGATGCCACTCTGTTTGCCGTCATGAATAGAGTTGCGACTCAATGTCGGGTTGGCGCCTGTCTGAATAGCCACTCCCGCGAGCGCGTTGCCGAAGATCTCGTTGTCTTCGAGCATCCCCTGAGCGTTCTTTTGCACATATATGCCCCCGGCTTTCCCATTGTAAATACGGTTGTGGCGCAGCAGTGGTGTACTGTCTCCTCGGATTTCAACGCCCGAGAAAGTGTTTCCAAAGATGCTGTTATCCTCGATTGTGCCCTGACCGTTATCGTAGAGAATTATGCCCTCTCGCTCGCAATCGTAAATACGATTGCGGCGCACCGTTGGGTTCCCACCGTTCCTGATCGCGACCCCGGCCAGCATGTTACGACATATCTCATTATCTTCGATGGTTCCCCGACCGCTATCGAAAACATAAACGCCACTTGCCTTTCCGTCATGAATTAGATTAAGTCGAATTCTTGGGTCGGCACCCGCCTGGATTGCGACACACGACGAACTCTGGCTGCTTATGTCGCAGTCCTCAAGTTCCAAGCGACCCTGGGCGATCTCTACTCCAAACCAATTTTCACCTCCACCCATTTGCCGCAGGGTGAGGTGAACCACACGACCCAAAGTTGTCTTGAACGATATAGTATTCGCACCCGTAGCTTGGACAACGATCTTATCGCGGTTGCCCATGCCTATAATCTCCAAAGGCTTATCAATGATAATGCCCTCTTCATAGATCCCAGGAAGGACAACAACGCGATCGCCTGGATCTGCAGCCTTGATCGCTTCCGTAATCGTGCGGTAATGACCTCTATCTGTTTGATCCACGACCCAAGTCGGAGGCTCATTTCTGGGAGAAGGCGCACGAACAATATCCTGTTGATCTTCAGCGTAAGGAACATCAACAGATCGCAGTCCCTGCGGTGATTTAGTTATCTCTTGGGCTTGAGCTTGACGCTCAACATTTAGATTGGCTTTGGCTGCGGTCTCTTTGGAAGCAAAGGTGCGGTCTAAAGCATCGCCGATCTGAATTGCCAGTTGCGCCAATGTCCTTCCAACTTGCGGCAGACTGAATGGCTCGAATCTCAACTCACGCCAATCAGCACACTGGTGCGATGCAATGGCTTGGGCTGGCTTGTCTTTGGCCAGCTGTGCTTGGTCATTTAGTACCGGACAATCTACATAATAAATAGGTAGTACAAGGTCACTACGCTTCAGGTGTTTTTCTCGTTTAAGGAAATACTCCAATTCAGCACGGCAAGCTTCGCTGTTGAAGAAGCTCGGTGTGATGATAGGGATAAGAAGCAGCACTTCGTCGAGCGACTCCTTAATACGGTCCCTCCAGTTCTCGGCAGGTTTAATGTCAACTCGGTCTTGAAAGATGGTGAAATCCTTTCCTGTCTGTATGCGGATTTCAGCCTCAAGACGTTCGCGAAACTCGGTGAGCCTACCTTCTTCATACTTATCATCAAGTTGACAATAGCTCATGAATGCTTTTGGACGGCTTCTCTTTTCGCTCATGATTCTTGTTCCCTTAGTGAAATCCTTAGCACTTCAAAGTCCTTACAGAATATGCTATTGGCAGGTTAGCGGAGCCGTTCTCCGCAACGTGTGAGCCGGTTATTAGTTCTTAGGAGACATCAGCCAGTTTAAGAAGTATCCGGCTGCTCTCATGATATGAAAATCCTAAGAGATAAACAAAATCCACAGCCTTTCCGTTTCGCCCTGGCATATCCGGAACGCGAGCCATAGCGCAGTAGGTGCTGCGCACCTGAAAATTTTAGGACACGACCCCCCCGCAAATTGGGGCTGTGGCGTCTACGTTGTATACGCCGTGTCTACAATGTCTACTTGCAGGAGCAAAGGACTTAAGCGATTCGTGTTTACACTTGTAAACGCGCTGTAGACATTGTAGACAATCGTTTCAGAAGCCTTTTCAGTGCTTGAGCGGATCGAAAATGAAGGAAACCAAAGAAACCAAGAAGAGCAGGAACATTACTTTTCGCATAACCGATGAGGAATACGGCCAGGTCGAAAAAGCGGCGACAGCCCGATTGGCGCGGCCTTGGTCACGCTGCGTTTGCCATCTTTCACCGCGCGTTCTGGCATAGCAAGTATGGAGACATGCATTGAGTTCTTAACCGCTACAGAAGACGCTCGCACTCCCGCGTTATCTACACTCCGAGAAACGATAGGCTCGTATTCTTGATTGCTCCGACCCGCCACTCACTCATCCTCAAAAAGAATTGAACGATACGTCATTTGAAAGATAGAATTCTCTTCGTGCATATGTGCGCTGGTTCCTGACTACGCCTGTTAAGCGATTCGATCTAAGTATCAGCAAATGCAAAGAACCTTACGCGCCCCCCGATCTCCTATGCTTCTGCCTGAAGCCGAATCTTTGATCGCCCAGTTGCTTAAGAATTGGTTGCGTTCGAAACAACGATAATTACCAATCTCAGAACTTGTCGTTTCGCATGATGCAAACCTTCCTCAATTAGTGTCCTCATTCGCGGGACCCTCTACTTTTCCAAAGTCGTAATCACATGAATAGGAAGCTCAGATGTTCTTCGGTCTGCCGACAAAGTCTCCAGTCAATCCTGAAAAACGAATCGGACGGTCATCCGATAATCGGACATTACGTAATTGGGCGGCACACCTGACATCAAAAAGCGATGTCATGCGCGCCTGCGGCCGTTGGCCTTTTCCCTTCTTACGTAATGGCGATTATCTGACGCCCGCGTTTACAGA
>DATHHW010000063.1:0-94877 GCA_035317005.1 Pyrinomonadaceae bacterium
AGACAAACCGGGCGCGGCAAAGAGAAATCTCCTGCTTTATTATTCGCCCATTTTTGTCGGTCCTGGCTTCAAGATTGATTTCTCGAATGGCTCTTAGCGCTTTGTACGGGTTCGCCGTTACCAAGCGCGGCCCGTCAACTGCTCGGCGGCTCAATTTGTGAAAACCATCTCGCGTTATGCAAGACATTAAACTCGTCGTCTTCGATATGGCCGGCACAGTCATAGAAGACGCAGGGCAAGTACCAGCGGCGTTTACGGCTGCTTTAGAAAATTACGAGATTGAAGTAACAAGCGACTCGCTTCGGCAAATGCGGGGGGCATCCAAGCGCGAAGTCATACAGCGCTTCGTCGAACGCCAGCCTGGAAGCAGTAAAGCGGACGTTCTGGCTCGCACAGAAGAAATCTACAATTCATTTCGCAGTACCTTGGCAGGAATGTATGAGCAAGACGGGGTGCGGGAAATCGCGGGAGCAACCGAGGTTTTTAGCTGGCTGCAACAGCGAGGAGTTTGGGTTGCCCTCAATACCGGATTTGATCGACCGATAACAGAACTTCTCGTTAATTCGATGAAGTGGGACAGCGATCTAATCAATGCCGTGGTTTGTGGCGATGATGTCGCGCAAGGACGGCCGGCTCCTGATTTGATATTCCGCGCCATGGAAGTGTCCGGAGTGACCAGCGTCCATCAAGTTGCAAACGTCGGCGATACAGTGCTCGATCTGCAGGCCGGTCAAAACGCCGGCGTGCGTTATAACATCGGAGTTCTTTCCGGCGCGCACACAAAAGAGCAACTCGAGCAAGAACCGCACACGCACTTGCTTTCATCAGTGGCAGAGTTGCCCGCGTTATGGAAATAGATTTCGTCCATTCAGCGAACACGTAACTGAAGTGCTTTAACCGAAACCAGCTCGTGTCTGTCTGAATTGAGATGTTAAGTCGCCGTTATTAGAAGCCAATGACTCGTATATCAATCGATGCCGAAGAACTAATCATGGCCCTGGATCACCATGGCGATGAATCGGAGTGGCTCCTTGATCTTCAAACCGGCGAAGTCCTGTTTGTGGCGGATGAAGGATTAGTTGGGCCAGATGAGGATCTGGCAAAACAAATCGAACGTGAGCCTGACCGCTACCGTGCGATTGATCCCATCCCGTCATCGGACGGTTGGGAGATAATGGCTGAGTTTATCGAGCAACTGCCTGCCGGCGAAGCCAGAGCGCACTTGACGAGGGCCCTGCAACACAATCACCCATTTCGAAGTTTTAAGAATGCGCTGCTCGACTATCCGAAGTTGCGAGAGGAGTGGTTCGCCTTTCATGAGAAATCTTTCATGCAGTTGGCCAGAGAGTGGCTGGATGATGAAAGCATCGACGCTGACTTGAAGTCCCGCGTTGCGGGGGACGCGTGACGAGCGATACGGACTGCCGGCTACTGATACTGATCTTTCAAAGCATCGAATCAGCCACGAGTGCTACAATTCAGCGCCCTGGATACTAACTAAAACCAATTCTATGGAGAGCCTCTTCATGCCCGAAATTCGACGAATCACCGTGCGTGCATTAACAACCGCGTCTATTACGGCAATCGTTGGTCTGTTGCTCCTGGTTCCTATTACCATCGCCCAGCAATACGACACCAATCTCTATTCCGGCTTGCGCTGGAGAATGATAGGACCGTTTCGCGCTGGGCGGGTTAACGCCGTCAGCGGTGTCGTGGGCCAGCCGGATACTTTCTATTTTGGTTCGGTGGGCGGGGGTTTGTGGAAGTCGAATAACGCCGGCCGGACATGGACGCCCGTTTTTGATTCAGCGTCATCAGCGTCAATCGGGGCGATCGGCGTCTCGTCATCGAACCCCAACACTGTCTATGTCGGCACTGGCGAGCCCGACATGCGCGATTCGATCCAGTTCGGCGACGGCATGTACAAATCCGCCGATGCCGGGAAGACCTGGAAGCACATTGGGCTGGAGAATACGAGACAGATTGCCCGCATCATCGTCGATCCGAAAAACCCGAACGTCGTGTTTGTGGCGGCATTGGGCCACGCTTACGGATCGAATCCGGATCGGGGCGTCTATCGCTCGCGCGATGGCGGCGCAACCTGGCAGAAGGTGCTCTTCAAGAATGACGACGTCGGCGCGATCGATCTCGCTTTCGATCCCACTGACTCACAAATCGTTTACGCGACGTTGTGGAATGTGCGCCGTCCACCGTGGTTCATCTATGCGCCCGCGAATGGCCCGGGAGCTGGGATATTCAAGTCAGTCGACGGCGGCACGACGTGGAAAGAGATTTCCGAAGGCATCCCCGCTGAAGGTCGCGGCCACATCGGCATCGCGGTGGCGCCGGCGAATCACAATCGCGTGTACGCGGTCGTTGACGCGTTCGTCGTCGATAAGGAGCATCCCGACGACGCTCAAAAGATCAAAAAACTGGGAGGCCTGTTTCGCTCGGACGATGCTGGCGCAACCTGGGCTAAGATTTCGAGCGACGAACGTGTCTGGGGACGCGGCTGGTATTTCGAAAAGGTGAGTGTCGATCCGAAAAATGCGGACACCGTTTACGTTTCCAACACTTCCGTGTATCGATCGACGGACGCCGGTAAGACCTGGACTGCGATCAAGGGCGCGCCCGGCGGCGATGATTATCACCAGCTCTGGATTAACCCCGACGATCCGAAGCGAATGGTCCTCGGCAGCGACCAGGGCGCGATCGTATCGGTGGACGGAGCCATCACCTGGAGTTCCTGGTACAACCAGCCCACCGCGCAAATTTATCACGTTGCCGCCGATTATCGATTCCCTTACTGGGTGACCGGCGCGCAACAGGACAGCGGCGCGGTCGGCACGCCTTCGCGCAGCCGGCATTCCGAGATCTCGAATCGCGATTGGGAAGGCTTGTGTTCCGGCGGGGAATCAGGTTACACCGCGCCTGATCCGCTGCATCAGGAAATCCTTTTCGGCGGCACCGTTTCGCGTTGCAACGTGCTGACGGGTGAGACAAAGAACGTCACGCCTGAGCGGGGCGGCTCGCCCGGACAGTTCCGTCATGCGTGGACTCAACCGCTCGTCTTTTCTCAGGCTGATCCGCATTCGCTTTACTACGCCAATCAGTTTCTCTACAAGACTACGAATGGCGGCGAGAGCTGGACCCAGATCAGCCAGGACCTGACGCGTGAAGATCCGGGTTCACCACCGAACCTCAACGAGGCCGCTACTGCCGATGCTCCGACAGAGAAACGCCGTGGTGTCGTCTACACGATCGCGCCTTCGCCTTTGCGGGCGCCGATGATTTGGATTGGCACCGATGATGGCTTGATCCAACTGACGAATGACGACGGCAAGACCTGGCTGAATGTGACGCCGCCGGCGATGACCTCCTGGAGCAAGGTCGCGATGATCGATGCTTCGCACTTTGATGTTAAGGAAGCTTACGCCGCAGTCGAGCGTCACCAACTGGAAGACTACGAGCCCCACATTTTTCGCACGCGGGATTCCGGTGCGACGTGGACTGAGATAACGAAGGGATTGCCGGCGGGCGTCTATGTTCAGACAGTGAAAGAGGATCCGCAGCGGCGGGGACTCCTTTTTGCCGGCACTGAACGCTCAGTATTTGTTTCGTTTGACGACGGTGATCACTGGCAGTCGCTGCAGTTGAACCTGCCACCGGCTTCGATGCGCGACCTCGCTGTGCACAGGGATGACCTGATCGTCGCGACGCACGGCCGTGGCTTTTGGGTGCTCGGCGACATCACTGCGTTGCGCCAGATAGATAATGATGTTGCGCGCGCAAACGCCCATCTGTTCCAGCCGGCGGACGCCATAAACATGACGCCCGGAAGTGACAACGGCACCCCGATGCCGCGCGACGAGCCACTCGCCGAAAACCCTCCCTCCGGCGCGATGATTGATTATTATTTGAAGTCGAACGTTTCGGGAGTGGTGACCCTGGAGATTCTCGATCCGGCGGGCGAGGTGATTCGCCGCTATGCCAGCGATGACAAGATAACTCCCATCAATCCCGATACGCTGAGTATTCCTGTCTCCTGGGTGCGAACGCCTGAGCCGCTCTCGACTGCGGCCGGAATGCATCGATGGATTTGGGATCTTCGTCCGACTCCTCCGGCGCGTCCTGCCGGCGGCGGCGGTGGCGGTGGTTTCGGTCGCGGCGGTGTTTCCGCAGTGCTGCCGGGAACATACACGGTGAAGTTAACGGTTGGCGGGAAGAGCTATACGCAACCATTGATCGTGAAGATGGATCCGCGGTCAAGGTGAGCGTGCGAAGCGGGCGCGATCACAGTGCCTATGGCTTGGGCCGCCTCGCCGCCCAACTTGTTAAGATCACGTAGCACTAAAAGTTGTGCTTTGCCTTTCCAGTGTGAGTAAACCGCGATACACTGCTCCGCGCCCACGCAGGTAAAGTATTAGTATTTCATTTCAAAACCTGAATCTAAATAAGGAGACCAGCTATGATAACCAAAAGCGTTTTAGCGACTTTCTTTTTCGCATCACTACTGCTTCAAAGCGGAACCGGCTACACAGTCGTAGGCCATTATCCAATCGGAGGCACCGGTGGTTTTGATTACATCACGCTCGACAGTTCGGCGCGACGACTCTACGTGTCGCACGGGACGCAGGTCGAAGTTCTCGACGCCGACACCGGCAAGATCGTGGGCACAATTCCCGACACGCCTGGCGTGCACGGGGCCGCGATTGCGTCGCCGTTCAAGCATGGCTTCACGAGTAATGGGCGCGAGAATAAAGTTTCAATGTTCGACTCGACTACCCTGGCACTCATCAAAAAGATCGAAGTGGGCAAAGGCCCGGACGGCATCTACTACGAGCCCAAGACGAAGCGCGTGTTCACCAATAATCATGGCACGCATGACATCACCGCGATCGACGCCGCGACGGGTGACGTTGTTGGTACGGTGCAAGTGAAGGGCGACGGCGAGCAAGCGATCATCGGAGGCGATGGTCTGATCTATGTCAACAGCGAAGACACTGACGAGGTCGTCGTCTTCGACCCACAGTCGCTGGAAGTAAAGAAGCGTTTTCCCATTGGCGTGGCGAAGACTCCGACAGGACTCGCTTACGATGCCAAGACGAAGCGTCTCTTTATCGGTTGCCATAACGAGCCGAAGATGGTGGTGATGGATGCCACGAACGGAAAGGTCATTGGCAGCTTTCCAATCGGCACGGGCGTGGACTTTGGCGGTTTTGATCCCGACGCCCATCTGGTCTTCTTTTCGTGCAGCGATGGAAATTTGAGCATCTATCGCGAGAAGTCAGCGGACGTCTATGAAGATGCGGGGGCGGTAAAGACCCAGCCGAGCGCCAGGACGATGGCTTTCGATCCGAAGACGAAGAAAATATTTCTGCCTGCGGCCGAATATACCGTAACACCGCCGGCCCAACCGGGCGGCCGACCGACGCGCACCCAGAAGCCCGGATCTTTTCTGGTGGTGGTAGTCGGCAAATCCTAAGACGCGCTGCGGTGTTTAATGTGACCTAAAGCAGGCGTCCCAGATTGAAAGCGGCGTACCAACTTTAGTTGGGCATTTTTGCGTGCAGAAAAGCCCAACTGAAGTTAGTACTCTACACACCTGACAGATTAAGACTGCCAAATATTTTCATCGCGACTCAGCAAAGGCGTATTATGAATGCGCCTGCTCCCCATCCATCTGAGTCGCTTTCCATGATCAAGAAACTTCAGATTCTGTTGCTGGCCCCTCTCGCCGTTTTGCTGCCCGCGTTGCTCTATCGTTTGAACTCGTTCCCAAATAAGACCAGCGAACCGAAAGCCATTAACGTTGAAATTTCCCCGACCATCACAACCGGGAGTTTCACTGACGCGGATTTTGCCAGGCACGTTGAGCAGCTCAAGAAGAAGCTGCCATCGAGCGACTTTACCGTAGTCATCCAGCCGCCGTTCGTGGTCGTTGGTGATGAATCGGCACAATCGGTGGAGGAGCACTCGGTGAGCACCATCAAATGGGCGGTCGACAAGCTCAAGCAGGATTTCTTTACCAAAGATCCGAAAGAGATTCTCGACATCTGGCTGTTCAAGGACGCTGATTCTTACCAGAGAAATACGTTGGCGCTGTTTGGCGAGAAACCCGGGACGCCGTATGGTTACTATTCAAGCACGCACAAGGCGCTCATCATGAACATCTCGACCGGCGGCGGTACCCTGGTTCATGAGATTGTGCATCCTTTTGTGGAAGCCAACTTTCCGGAATGCCCGCCCTGGTTCAACGAAGGTTTGGGCTCACTCTATGAACAGACCGGCGAAGTCGACGGCCACATTCACGGATATACGAATTGGCGTCTGCCCGGATTACAGAAAGCAATCAGAGCCGGCAAAGTTCCTGAATTCAAATCGCTCACCGCGCTCGACGCGCACGGCTTCTATAATGAAGACAAAGGCACAAACTATAGCCAGGCGCGTTACCTTTGTTACTACTTGCAGGAGCACGGACTGCTGATAAAGTTTTACCGCGAGTTTCATGCTCATCAAAAACAGGATCCCACGGGCTATAAGAGTTTGCAGAAGATCCTGGGCACGGTTGATATGAGAGCGTTCAAACAGAAGTGGGAGAAGTACGTGCTCGGGTTGAGTCAGGACGTAGTCTTAACGCCCATCCCGCCATCGAGTGGCAATTAAGATTTACCACTTTGCGATTGCTCGAACTACTGGTCTTGGAATCAATGGATGAGATAGAGCACACTAGGAGTACAATTGGTTCAGAACTTGTTACCTTAGCTAGGACGAAGGCAAACAGCTTGAGAGGAAAGATCGACTCTGGCTACTATCGATGTCATAAGACAGAAAGTGAGGGAGGGTGAATACGAATTTGCGATCCCGCACTTCTTTGAAGAGATGGCAAACGATGACTTGGTCTTTGCCGATATCGAGAGAGTAATCGCCACAGGTCGCATTCGGCGTCGGTTCACACGAGACCTCCGGGGAATACGCTACGAGATAATTGGAACTGCAACTAAAGAACGCAAAGTTGCCGTAATCTGCCGGCTGAAAGAAACCGGCAAACTTCTATTCATAACCACGTATGCGTTAGAGTAAGTACATGGCTAACAACAAGGCGACGTACGATTACGGCAAGTGTCACGTTTGCGGCGAGCAGATGGAGGAGAAGCGCATCAATCAAGACTTCTGGCTGAAGGGAAGGCTAATCGTGATTGAATCTGTGCCCACCGGCGTTTGTCCTCAATGCGGAGAAAAGGTCGTTAAGGCCGACGTTGGACGGCAGCTTTCGAAACTCATCGGAAACCTGAAGCGCCTGCCGAAGCGAAAGAGCTTATCCGTTCCCGTCGTTCGATACGCCCAAAAAGTGGCCTAATAGTCTGAACCAGTCTGAGTCAGGCTGCCTCTTAACAAATAGCTTTTGTCCCGCAAGTTTATTCCTTCCCGGCGTTCATCCACTGGTTGTTCGATTTCAAAACCCGAGGAGACGTCGTTACCATGAAGAGTTTCATCCGACCCGCGCGAACTTTTGCGCTTTCCGCAACCAGTTTCATTTTTTCCGCCATCGCCACAGTTTTTGTGATGTCATTGCTCGCGGCCTGCGTCGGCAGACCGGTTAGCAGTGCGCCTGGGGCGATTCCGGGAAAGAGAACCGCAGCCAGGAACATGCGCGCGTTTGGTTCTGAGGAAGAACTCAAGAATTACTTCAAACAACTAGTTGAAGAGCGCAAGCGCGAGCTGGCGCGTGGGCGTCGTGAAGCGTCGGGAAGTCCGCCGCCGGCGCCGAACGCAGCTTTGAATCAGGCGGCGAGCTCAGATGCCAAGGCCGGCGAAGGACTGGCCGCCAAGGATGAATCGATCACCAACACCCAGCACGCCGGTGTCGATGAAGGCGGCATCGTTAAGTTGCACGGCGATCACCTCGTGGTCCTGCGTCGCGGCCGTTTGTTCACGGTAGCGGTTGGCGATGGCGCGTTGAAACCGCTGTCGGCAGTTGACGCGTTTGGCCCGGACATCAATCCGCGTTACACCTGGTACGACGAGATGCTCGTCTCTGACGACACCGTAGCGGTCATCGGCTATAGCTATGAGCGCGGCGGCACCGAAGTAGGTCTCTTCAATATCGATCGGGCCGGCAACCTCAGCTATCGATCGACTTATCATCTACGGTCGAACGATTACTATTCGTCGCGCAACTACGCGAGCCGTCTGATCGGCAGCAAACTGATTTTCTATACGCCGCTTTACCTGTCGCCATACAGCGACGATCCGACCGCGCAATTCCCCGCCGTGCGTAAGTGGCACAAGGGCGCAACCGCCGCCGAATTCCAACGGATCGTTTCGGCGACGCACGTGTATCGCCCAGAGCGTCAACTCAATCCGACCTATGGCATGGCGCTGCACACGGTCACGGTATGCGACCTGGCGCAGAATGATTTCAAATGTGATGCAACCGCGGTATTAGGACCGGCCGGTAGAGTTTTCTATGTCTCGCCGGAATCGGTTTACGTCTGGACGACTGATTGGTCGCGGTATGGTCAGCAGTCGAAAGAGAGTTCGACGCTATACCGCATGCCGCTCGACGGTTCCAGCCCCAGCGCCATCGGGGTGGCGGGAAGTCCGGTCGATCAGTTTTCGTTTCTCGAGAGCGAAGACAAACATATCAATGTACTGGTGCGATCCAATTCAGCCGGTGACGGGATGTGGGGCGCGGAAGTTGCCGCAGGCGACGTAGCGCTAATGCGTCTGTCGCTATCGAGTTTCAATGATGGCAGCCAGAATGCTTCTTCGTGGAGCTATCATCCGTTCCCGAAACCCGCGGGCTACACTTTTCAGAACCGGTTCGTCGGCAACTATCTGCTTTACGGCACTGGCAGCGGCTGGGGCGCGCCACAAAACAACAAGGCAAGTCTGTACGCCGTGCGTTGGACGGACGGCGACATCACTGAGCTGGCGCTGACCCATGGTGTGGATCGAATCGAAGCCCTCGGTTCGGACGCGATCGCAGTCGGGACAGACGGGAAGGATTTGCACTTCACGGCAGTGCGGCTCGGCGATTCACCTGAAGTAGCAGACGAGTACGTACGCAAAGACGCTTCGCAAGGAGAGCTGCGCAGCCAGGGCTTCTTCTACAAACCGGACGGCGCTGATTCCGGCGTACTCGGTTTGCCCATTAGCGTGCCCGGCCGTTCCGGTTATCAGCACCTGTTCCAGGGTTCGGCGGCAATCCTGTTTCTCCGCAATGACTCTTTGCACTTTGAAGAACTCGGCGAACTGGGCGCCGAATCCGATAAGGCGGTCGACGATGGTTGTCGCGCCTCCTGCGTCGACTGGTACGGCAACTCGCGTCCGCTGTTCGTGCGGGGAAGGGTGCTGGCGCTGTTGGGCTATGAGATCGTCGAAGGAAGTTTGAAAGACGGCCGCATGCGCGAGACGCGACGGATCAACTACGCGCCGCAAAAAGCCGTCGTCACGCGAGGTGATTGATTAGATTCAGCCGATAATTTGCTTGAGTGCCACGTTACAACCCAGGGTCGCGCGCGGAACGCGCTGCCCTGGGTTTCGCGTGGGACGAGGCGGTTGGAGAGCAAGAATTGAAGCAGTGGAAAAGCCGTCGAAGTGCGAGAAACTCTCATTACCACCTTAACTCGTGGTCGAAGTCTATGCTACTTAACTCGGCCGGCGCTTCTTCGGATAGATCGCCTTAACAGTCGAGACGACCCCGGCTGGTTTCTTTGGAGCCGGTTCGCCTAATTTCCGCGCATCCGCCAGAGCTTTCTTGCGCGCTCTGCGAATGTAAGCACGAACTTCCGGCCGCTTGATGTCCTCAGGTGTTTTGATTGTGATGTGCCGAATGCGATTGCCGGAGCCTTGCAGGATGCCTTTCGGATCGTCGAGCGTGGCGCCGTCATTGAAACCCAGGTTGACATGCTTCGAATAAACCGCGATGTGAAAAATTCCGTCCCGCAAATGTTCACTCGTACCATACCCGATCGCGACCGCGCTGTACGCGTCATAAATGTTTTCGTAACACGGCGCCATCTCTTCGAGCACCAGCGCGCGCAGCTTTAGAGCCAGATCCTGAATCTCGCGATCGTACGGCTTGAGAAACTTGATCAGGGCTGGGCGTGGTCGATGCACTTTATCTTAAGGAAGCTCTGGACGAGGCCCGAAGGGCCGATATGCAATAGCCACGCCCGTAAGATCGGCGCGGCTTGCCGTCAACCGTCAATTTCAAACTGCTCGCGATCCAAACCGTCGACGAAGCGTCCGTTCTTATCGACTACGGTGATCGCGGTTTGCACCAGGTCGGCGTTGATGCGCAGTACGTCTTCGTCCTGAGTCTTCGGTTGCGGTTGCTGAGCCTTTACCACCGGAGCCAAGCCGCCCATTCCTTTCAGCAGCACGGAAAGGCAAAAACACGAGATCAGAAAACGCGTTACGCTTCGGTTCGGAAAGTTCATCGGAAGTACTCCTTGAAATCAACGTCTGGGAGCGGGATTCTACCATTTAAGAGACTAACTCGGCGACGATTCGTTCGACGTGGATCTTTGTCGTATCAAGGAAAGGAGTTCCCTGGTATTCGGTGTCACGCAGGATCAAAGGTAGCTCAGTCCCGCCGAGGATCAAGGCTTCGATGTTGTCCTCCGCTTTCATCCGTTCCACGATCGCCAGCAAGCGTTGACGCGTCTCGGGCAGAAAGAGGTTATTCAGGAGCTCCTGCATGTACTTCTCGTGAATGTACGCTTGCTCATCCTCCCTCGGCACGGCGATGGTAATCCCGGCTTTCGCAAAAACATCGAGATAGAAACGAGCCTGCATAGTAAACCGGGTGCCGAATAAACCAACTCGCTCCAGTCCCAGCTTCTGCGCCGCGTCACAGGCCGATTCGACGATGCTAATCAGGGGAATCGGCGAGCGCCGGCGCAGTTCGTCAAAAACCAGGTGCGGAGTATTGGAAGCGAGCGCGCCAAAATTCGCGCCGGCCCGCGCCAGCCTTTCTATTTCAGCGCTCAGATAATTCGTGAACGCATCCAGTTCATTCGCCCGGATCCAGGCGAGCAGCTTAGACAAATCGACGCTGTTGATAATGATTGATGGATAGCTCGTGGCGCCCGGATCCTGCCCGTGAGTCCCTGGTGAGACGCCCGGGGCCATCTGCTGGTTGCGATAAGCGGCGATGATCAGACGATAGTATTCAATCGTGGATTCAGGACCGACGCCGCCGATGATGCCGACAGTTTTCATTGAGCTAGTCGTCTCTCTCGATCGAGTATGGTCATTCTGTTCGTGTACTTTCGTGTGATTTCGTGGATCGCTTCTCGCGAAAAACAAAGGCGATCCACGAAGTCACACGAACAATCACGAAAAAAGCAGACTAATTCCGTCCACACCAGGTCCAGAAGAAACCCGAAGACCAGTTCATACGATTGGCCCTAAAGTCCATGTCTCCCTTAATAGTCATCCCGTCGGACTCGAGGTAAAGCCACGGACCCTCCAGACGACCGCCGGTTTGAGTTCCATCTTCCGCGATGCTCAGAACCTCTCCGCGCGCGTTATGGGTTACCGTGCGAATCCGATCGCGGCTGCCGCCGAAACACCATTTGCCTTCGACGCGCATGAGAGTCCAGGAACCGTCACGCACTCTCTGGTTATGCCACGGGCCACCCAGAAAATTGTTCCAGCTTAATTCCAGCCAGCCGCTGCCACTCTCACCACTCGAATTGGTCCAGGTGTTCTGCAGCTTCTTGCCCACCATGGTGCCATTGATCGTGCCAGTGCGCCCGTCCGCATAATGGATCTCACCAGACACACTCGCGCCGTTTTGCGTAAACACAACTTCCGAGGCGCCAAAGTCGTTACCGCTGGTCCACCACTTGCCATTGAGTGAGGCAGATGCTCCGTTGTTAGCGGATGGCCTCGGGTTCGTCGCGCCCTTTGACACGCTTTTGGCGGGAGATTTCGCCGGCGTCTTCGGTGTGCTTTTAGTCCCAGTGGCCGGTCGGGTGTCTGAAGTCTTCCCGCCCGCAGGTTGGGCCGCAGCGTCCATCGCAAGAGCGAAGATCAATAGCGATGCGGCGGCAAATAATCGAAGAATTGTCCTCTGGTCTGGTGCCATGGCGCGGGATTGTATCATCTCATCTGTTCGAGCGGGATGGGTCCTGCACCAAGCTACTAGAAACCGGACGTCTGACCATGATGAGGGCTTCAACCACTTGCGGCACTGATCTGGTGGATGTAATCTAACGGCAGGGTCGAACCTTAAGGTCGTAATAAGATGTCAGCGAATCTGGAACAAGCAATTCTGAAAAAGCTTCAGGCCCTTCCTGACGGTAAGCAGCAGGAAGTTCTGGCTTTGGTCGAATCGCTCCTGGTGAAGGAGCAAGCCGCTCCGGCTGAATCGACTCGAAGGCCAATCGGCGAAATCTTTGAGGAGTTGAGTTCTCAAGTCCCTTTCGAAGAATGGGCCGAGCTGCCACGGGACGGCGCCGAGCACCACGATCATTATCTTTACGGCTCACTTAAGCGAAGCAACACCTAAGAACTCCTGTCGCAGCAATCCATAAAAGAACGCATCCTGAATCTCACCATTAACCTGCCAACGCTCGCGCAAATATCCTTCGCGTTGAAAGCCGAGGCGCTCAACGGTTTTTATCGACGCGGTGTTGCGCGGATCCACGTCGGCTTCGATGCGATGCAGGTTTAGATCTTCAAAAGCATACTTCAGCAGCGCCATCAACGCTTCGTTCATGTATCCCTGACCCCAGAACTCGCGGCCGAGAGCGTAGCCGATTTCGGCCCGGCGATGATTGAAGTCGAGATTGAAGAGCGTGATGCTGCCGATCAGTTGATCGTTTGTGCGCAGGGCTATGCCCCACTTTAAAATGATGCGGCGCTTCCAGTCTTCGTGAATCTTCTTAATCAGATTAGCGGCAGCTTCGCGGTCGGCAAGCGGCGGGGTGCTCCAATAACGCATTACCTCGGGGTTGGAGTAGATCGCATAGAACGCATCCGTATCCTTGTCGGAGATCCAACGGAGACGAAGCCGATTCGCGTCGATTTCGGGTAAACGTGTCCAATCCATGACCCTCGCCTTTTTCTGGCATCCTATTTTGAGAGATTGCCGCTCTCCACGTAAAACGATTCACGAACATACACGAACCAGAACTAGTTTATTCGTGCGTTTAGTGTGATTTCGTGGATCGTTCTTGTCCGAGAGGTGAAAACACCCAAAACCAAATCAGGAAACCTCCATCTTTCGGGCAAAGATCGAGGTTTTGCTTAGCAAATTCTAATTCCCGCGTCCAAAGATCGAGTTTCACGCCCGATCTTTGGCGTTTCACGCGTCCTGAATGGCCTCGCACGCACGATTAATCGGCTTTCGCGCACTCCTAATGGGCTTTCACGCACGATTGTTGCGGTCTCACGCGCGAGGAAGGGGGGTCTCGCGCTCGATTGTTGCCGTCTCACGCGCGATGAATGGGCTCTCACGCGCTCTGAACGTACTTTCACGCACGATGAATGGGCTTTCACGCGCTCCTAGTCCGCTTTCACGCATGATTAGTGGAAACTTGTGCGCCAATATTGGCGGTCTTGTTCGCGCTGCGCGCTCAATGCGGACAGGATGTCCGCGCTCCCGGCTACTGCGTGACCTCATACTCAGGCTTGGGCATTCCCATCAGCCACTTATCGAACCAGCCGACGATATGCTGCAGGCGTTCGATCCGATGCCAGGGTAGACCTGAGCGTGACAGCTCATGCGACTCGTTGGGAAAGCGGACCATCACCGTTGGGATCTTCCGATACTTCAGCGCGCGAAACATCTCTTCACCGCCGGCGCCGGTAGGCGTGCGCCAATCGGCCTCGCCCAAAATCAACATCAAAGGCGTCTTCACATTGTTGATGTAAGTGATCGGTGAACGGGCTTTATAGTCTTCCGGATCTTCAAACGGTGGCTTTTTGAACCAGGTCTCCTGGAACAGCGTGAAGTCTGCCACGTACCAGAAGGTGGCCCAGTCGGCGATGTCACGTTGCGAAACAGCGGCAGCGAAACGCGTCGTTTGACCGATGGTCCAGTTCGTCAGCAGCCCGCCGCCGCTGCCACCGGTGACGCCCAACTTCTTCTCATCGATGTAACCGCGTTTGAGCAGTTCGTCGACGCCGATCATCAGATCTTTATAGTCGTCGCCGGGATAATGGTATTGGATGATGTTGCCAAACTCCTGTCCATAGCTGGTGCTGCCGCGCGGATTCGGATAGAGCACGACATAACCCTTCGCCGCCATCCACTGAAACTCATGATCAAAGATGAACCCGTATGCCGCATGCGGCCCGCCATGGATATTGAGGATGAGTGGATACTTCTTGTTAGGATCAAAGTCGGGCGGCTTCTGTACCCACGCTTGAATCTTCTTACCGTCGAAACTGGTGTACCAGATCTCTTCCGGCTCGGTCAGGTTCAGCTTTGAAAACAATTCTTCATTGAGGTGAGTGAGTTGTTTTGGCTGGCCGCCTGCGCCCTCAAGCCAGAAGACGTCACCGACGCGCGTCGGCGTGGATATGACCAAAGCGAACTTCGTCGCGTCGGGTGTGGCGCGAAAACTAACGACGGCCTGGTTGCCGCTCGTCAAATCAGTTTCCTTGCCGCTGGACGCATCGAACTTACCAAGATTCGCTTTGCCTTCCTTTGCGTAGATCGCGATGATGTTGCGGCCATCAGCGGTCCACACTGGAGGATTGCCGCCGCCGCCACGTGGCGCGGTGTTGTCTCCGCCGACGCCTGAACCCAGATCAAAATCAAAATTCCGGGTTAAGTTGCGCGGTTGCGCGTTGCTGGAAAGATCCATCACCCACAGATCGGGTTCTGTATAAGACTGCACCGGCTTGCTCACGGAAGCATAGAACGCGATTTGTTTTCCGTTTGGGCTGACCGAAAAAGCGCCAGTGTCCATGTCGAATGAAGTGAGTTTGGCCGGCTGACCACCGCCGACCGGAATCGAATATACAGTCGTTGACGGTAGTTCGTAGTAAGGCTCGTCGATGCGATCGGACACGAAATAAAGCTGAGAGCTGTCTCTGGCCCAGGTCGCGTTGTCTTCGGAGAAGCGGCCGCTCGTCAGTTGTTTTGGCGTGACTTTCTCGTCACTGGTTTTTGGCGCGGCCACGACCCAGATGTGGTTTGGATGCTTTGTATCCGTGTAGCCGGCGCCGTTGAAGCGATAGACCGCGCGCGTGATCACGCGTACGTCACTGTCGCGCGGCTCTTCCGGCTTTTTGGCGTCCGCAGAGGTTGGTGACGGAGTTGGACTCGGTGAGGGCGAAGGGGTCTTTGGCGCCGCCTTCGCCAGATCTTCGACATTGGCGCTGTTGCCAAACGCGATTATCTTGCCGTCGGGAGACCATTGCGGACCACCCGCTCCGCGTGTCACCGTCGTAAACTGAAACGAGTCGCCACCGGCCATCGGCAGCATGAAGAGTTGCGGCACGTCAGGCCGGCCGTCCTTCTCAGTGACGCGCACAAAGGCTAGGAACTTTCCATCGGGCGACCAGCGCGGTGTCGAGTCCCTCGGGCCGCTGGTCAGTTGATGCGTCTCGCCGGTTGCCGGCGAGACGCTCCAGATGGAAGTGTTGTATCCATCTTTCTTTTCGTTTACCGTCACGCGCACGAAGGCGACGCGCGAACCATCGGGCGAGATTTGGGTATCGCCCGCCCACACAAAACTGAACAAGTCCTTCTCAGTAATGTTCCGCTTTTGTGCCAAAGTCGGAGCGACGAACAAAGTGATAATGATCAAGACGAGCAATAAAAAACGAGATCGCATAAGGTTTTCCTTTCGAGACTGGATGGCAACGCCGCAGCATTCTACCGGGAATGGTTGAAACGGGGAATAGGGAAGGTAGGTTGAGCGGACGACGGCCCTCGGTGAGTGCTAAATCAAACGCCGCCGAAGTCTCGCTTCGCTCACGTAAGACGAATGGAGCTTCGTGTGATTTCGTGTGATTTCGTGGATCGCTTTTCGTCCATTCGACTAGGACGCCCCGCGAAGCCCCACCCAGACCCTCCAGATGGATCAGTGAAGCACTCTGGGAAATCCCATTGAGTTGACGAGCGTGGTTTATTAGATCACTCGTCCTTAGATGAGGAAGGAAAGCGATCCACGAAATCACATGAACCAACACTAAACGTGCCACGATTTCGGTATTCTGGCCAAACACACCGACCAACTATATGACATAGCGCTTCCATTCAAGTCTCACGGAACTACCGAAATTGAGCAGCAAGCCAACTTGAGAATGGGTTACTTTCATGTAATTCAGAATCTGCGCCTCCTCCCTGCCCGTAAGACACTCGCAAACCTTCAACTCAGCGATAATCTGGCCAAAACAGACCAAGTCGGCGATGTACTCCTTACTCAAGGCCTGTCCTTTGTAATAAACCGTCAGACGCTTCTGCGCTTCAAAACGAATATCCCGTCGCGACAATTCAATCTCCATTGCTTCCTGGTAGACAGGCTCAAGGAATCCCCAGCCGAGTTGATGATAAACATCCAAGGCCGCTCCAACTATCCGGTAAACCTCATCTTTGAGGATTAACTCAGGCCCAGTCCTTCGTGTTGGTTCGTGTGATTTCGTGGATCGCTTTCCTTCCTCGACAAGAGCAAAGATCCAATAAACCACACCCGTCAATCCAACAGGATTTGCTGAGGTTCGCAAGTCTTGGGCCTAGCTTACTGTAAGCGAACAGGGGGCGATCCACGAAGTCATACGAAATGAGACCAAACTGGTTTTCGTTCGTGCAATTTCGTGTGATTTCGTGGATCGTACTTGCTTCAGCGGAAAAGAAGCGCAAACGTCCGGACCGAACCGCCACCGTGCGATTTGTAATAAGCGGGCGATGTGAGCTACAAACGTTGTTCGTCTTCTCTTGGCTGATCTCTTTCTCTGAAACCTATGCAAACATTCGATTGTCCAAAGTGCGGCGCACCCGTAACCTACGATCCCAACTCGGCCGGCGGGACCGCACGTTGCACTTACTGCCAAAGCCAACTCGCGCTGCCCAATGAATACCGCGGCGAACCCGCACGCGTGATCGAGCAATTCGAGATTAATGTCGGGCCGCAGGTCGCGTCCGGCGCCAAGAAGATAATCTCGCTTTTTCTGCTGATTCCCTTCTTCATCGTAGTTGTGGTGCTCGTTGTAATCCTGGCGGTGTTTGGAATGATTGGCCAGATGCTCAAGTCGATTACTGCTCCGCTGAGAGCTCCCATCGCGGCCCGCAGCGGGCCCGGTGGATCTCGTACCGGCGACCCTGCCAACAGCTTCGCCAGCATCGTGCTCAAATTCGGCAGCGAAGGCATCGGGCCCGGCATGATGACCGACGCGCGCAGCATCGCCGTTGATGGTAAAGGCAACATCTATGTCGGCGAATACAGCGGCGGCCGGATTCAAGTGTTCGATTCATCTGGAAACTTCATCACCCAATGGATGGCTGATCCAAAGATGCCTCTGCGCGGGCTGGCCGCCGATCGAAAAGGAACTGTTTACATCGCGCAACACGGAATCATTACTCGCAACGATGGACAGACGGGAAGGTCTCTGGGAGAAGTTGCATACAGTGAGGGCGGCGGGTTTGATGACGTTACCGCCACATCCGACGGCGGACTTCTCTGCGCCTGGTATCGAGGCAGCGATGACATCGTTCGTTTTAACGCTGAAGGTAAAGTCTTGAATATCATTCGCAAAGCAATCAGTACCGAAGCCGACCGTTCAGAGTTGAATACCCGCGTCGCCATCGATGGGCTGGGCAACATCTACGCGCTCGGCGGCTTCACTAATGCCGTGTTCAAGTTCCGATCTGATGGAAAGTTTCTGAATCGTATCGGAAGTCCCGGTCGTCAGCCCGGACAGATAAGCGGCGCCAACGCGATCGCCATCGATGGCAAGGGCCGCGTGTTTGTCAGCGACACAAAAGGCGTCCAGGTCTTTGATTCCGATGGCCGCTACCTCGCCGTCTTCAGACCCGAAGGCGTCGCCTCCGGCATGGTTTTCAACGATAAGAACGAACTTCTCGTGGTCGCGCGGAACAAGGTAATGAAGTTTGTATTGAATCAGTAAAAGACAGCTCGCTGGCGGTTCCGGCGTGCTCCTTCAACTTCATTGAATGAACCTCCGCGAATCGAAACATGAAAATAGTCCGGGAAACAGGAAGTCATTTTGATCTGGATGAGAACGATGCTCGTCGTCTTCTCAACGACCTTCTGGCTCGTCCGGTCTTTGCTCATCTGGCGACCGGGTCAGCATCAGGCCCTCGCGAATCTCCCGTATGGTTTCTCTGGGAGGATGAAGATCTCTGGATCATCGGCAACAATCAAACCGACTCGTTTCCCAAACGTATCGAACTGGAACCAAGGTGTGCTATCGGTATCGTAAATCTTGACGTCGCCAGCGGGACGGTACAGCACGCAGGCTTTCGCGGTCGAGCAAACCTGGAGCCGCATGACAAAGATCGCATGGTACGACTGTTGAGCCGGTACCTGGGAGAAGTGGGAGAATGGGACGAGCGCTTTGTGAAGATACTTGATGATCCGGATTATGCTTTCATCAGATTTATCCCCGAAACGGTCGTCGTCCGTGATCAATCATATCAGGTGCAAAGCGGTGAGGAATGAAGAAGACTCTGCCAGGAGTCGGTGTTCTAAACACGTGTCAACTAAACCTTCAGCGGGAGAGATCGCATGACTGCTGCCGAGGCATTGGCGTTTGTCGAAAACCATGGAGTGGTCCTGGTGTCCGCCAAAGGTCCCGTGCCCCGACTGACCGAAGCAATCGCCGGCGAACCCATCAAAGGAAGTTGGTGGGGCCATCCGAAGGGTCAACAGATCTTCGCAGTACTCGAAGCAGTGACCGAGTCTGAAGACATTCTGGTTTGTCGTTTGGTCAAAGGAAAGGTCACCCTGGTGCATCGTCGCCTGTGGCCGGCACTGGTTCGACTCGCCAAACGATTTCCACCCGACCAAATCGCGAAAGTACGTCAGGAACACACAGCCGGCGGTCGTCATGTCAATAAAGAAGTTCCCTTCCCGCAATGGGTCCCGGCGCAGGTAAAGAAACAAGCGAGGTCGATCAGTGAAGAGGAAGCGATTGCCACGCTCGGTGAGTGGGCGAGATGAGCGCGATCGAGAGTGAGGCCTCGCGGTGAAGGACGCTCGGGTTCAGTTTTCATAAAGGGTACCATGAAAAAGCAACTACTGTTGATTTACGGTTTACTTCTCATCGCTCTGGCCTCCGCCTGCTCAAGCAGTGATCCCACCCAAGACAAAGCACAACACACGACGCAGAACGCAGTGGCCAAAAAAAGCCAGGAACTTCGGGACGCGGAGTTGCAAACCCAACTCGATCAAGTGGCCTCTGCCGCCAAGGGGCGGGTAGGTGTCTCGGCGTTGGTGCTGGAAACTGGTGAGACAGTTTCGCTCAACTCTCACGATCACTTTCCGATGCAGAGCGTCTACAAACTTCCGATTGGCATGGCGGTGATGAAGCAGGTAGATGCCGGGAAGATAAAGCTCGATCAGAAGTTGCGCGTTACGAAAGACGATTTCATTGGCCGCTCGTCACACAGTCCTATTCGGGACAAGTATCCCAACGGTACCGAGCTGACCGTTAATGAATTGTTGGCATGGATGCTACTCGAGAGTGACGGCACGGCCAGCGATGTGCTGATGAAGCTCGCCGGCGGGCCGGAAGCGATCCAGGCATACCTCACCGAACTTGGAATCAAAGATATGATCGTCCTCGATACCGAAAAGGCGTTGGCGCAAGATCATTCGTTGCAATATCGCAACTGGGCCACGCCTGATGCAGCAGTAACTTTGCTCCGCGCGCTGCAAGAGCGGCGCGGGCTTTCCGAAACGGCGCAAGGCTTGCTGCTCAAACTCATGACCGCATCGAACACGGGTCCGCGACGTTTGAAAGGACTGATGCCGGCCGGTACTGTGGTCGCGCACAAAACTGGAACCTCCGGAACTGAAAACGGAGTCACCGCCGCAACCAATGACATCGGGATCATAACGCTGCCCAACGGAAAGCATCTGGTGATCGCAGTCTTTGTCGCGGATTCGCCCACGGATGAAGCGACGCGCGAGGGAGTGATTGCGAAAATTGCGAAGGCCGTCTGGGATAAATGGAGCAAATAGACTGTCCGCAGATTACGCAGATTTCACAGATACAAATCCGAAAGAGGGGCCAGCCGATCCAAGATCAAACTATCCGCCCACCACTTCGGCGCAATCTGTGTAATCTGTGGACGACAATTCACGGCGCCATCAATGCCGCGTACCGATCCAGCGACATATTGCCACCAGTAAGGATGCCTACGACTTTTTTACCTTTGAGTTGATCGCGAAGCTTGATCGCGGCAGCGAGTGAAGCGGCGCCGGCGCCTTCGGCGACTTGTTTTGCATGTCGCGCGAGTAGACGAATCGCCTCGTTGATCTCTTCATCCGTCACCAAAACAAAATCGTCGAGCAACTCCCAAAGTATCTTGTTCGTCAATTCAAAGGGCACGCGCGTAGCCAGGCCTTCGTGTTCTGTCTTCATCGTCGGATAAGCATCTAACGTGCGATTCTTCCAGGCGTGCCACATCGCCGGAGCGGATTCCGATTGGACGGCAACGACGCGGGCTTTCGGGTTCATATGACTGGCGACGATGGAATTGCCGGAAGCGCAACTGCCGCCGCCCGCGGGAGCGATAATCACATCAACGTCAGGCAGATCTTCGAAAATCTCGACACCGATCGTTCCCACACCCGCAATCAGTTTCGGTTCATTAGCCGAATGCACGTAACGACGACCCTCGGATTGCGCAACGCGCTCGGCCTCCAGACGTGCCTCGTCGAAATCGCGGCCATGCAGACGGACTTCGGCCCCAAAGTCGCGCATCGCCTGCATCTTCGATTCATTAACATTTTCGCTGGGAGCATAGATGATCACTCGGGCGCCAAAGAGCCGGCCGGCGTAAGCGATCGACTGTCCATGATTACCTGTGCTGGCCGAAACCAGTCCCGTCTGCCGCTCCTTGTCGATCGCGGTACCGACCAGATTCACTCCGCCGCGCACCTTGAATGCGCCGGTTGGTTGCAGATTCTCTAACTTGACGTAGTAATCACAGCTGAGTTTTTCGGAAAGTTTCTCGACGCGCACAAGTGGCGTCTTCGGCAGGTAGGGCGCGATGAATTCGCGGGCCGCTAAGATGTCTTCGAAGTTAGGCGGAAGCATTGTTTTGTAAAGCGAACGGTTAGCTTGCTCTTAAACGCAGGTACTCGCCGGGGCAGCCCTATGGGTGATCTTACAGTTTGCGTTACAAAAGTCGAAATGCGGTGGAGGCTTAACCGGCGCCGCTTGTCGTTCACGGGGTATGTTTGACCCAACCTTTGTTTTTCATTCTCTTCAGGGCTGGTTGGATTTGTCTTGAGTTTGATTTGTAATCACAGCCGCTGGTTTTGATTAGCTTCACAGCCGCTGGTTTGATCAACCTCACAAGGCTGGTTTGATCTACGGCGATCTGTCTCTATAATTACGTCCGCATGGCGGGGTAGCTCAGATGGTTAGAGCGTGGGATTCATAATCAGAAACCCGTCAAAAACGTAAGTTTTTGACTTTTCAAAAGTTGCAGCCACCAAGTAGTTCCTAAGGTTTTTGCATTCCGTCACATCCGCTCCCATCGCGTAGCAGTAGAGTGCTCTAAATTCTGTCCACAAATTGGCCACAAATTACTGAGCGTGGGAGTCGGCAAATCGCTCTCACTGTTTAAGCCGTGGGAGTCGGCAAACCACTCTTACTGGAAGAGCCGAAAGTGTCCACAAATTGGCGGCAATTTTTAGCGTGGGGGCTCCAGGGTTGAATGTGCGGACTGACTGGGCTAACATTGCGCAGATGAATATATGACGATTTACGACTAATCGTCGACGATTGATAAACAGGTCACGTTAAGGTTGGGCACTAACCCCGTGTGTGGGAGAGGAGCGAAGCAGCCATGGAAAATCGTAACGGGCTTTCCCTTCTTTTTAATTACAAGCAAACCAGCAATTACGGGTTTAACGTAATACTAGGGGCGCTAGACGCCTATCTAGATTCGCCTAATCTCAAAACGCAGATTGTCCACAAGTCTGATGAACTCGTCGCGGCGGCCAGAGATGCTCTAGACCAAGGACGCAAAGTTGTAGTCTGCTGGTCATTTTATTCACCTCAGTTTCCGGAGCGAACCCGAGAACTATTGGAGTTCAAAAGGGTCGTTTCTGACGAAAATGTCATTCACTTGGCAGGTGGTGTTCATGCTACCGCTGATCCACGACAGACTTTGGAGGCGGGCTTTGATGTAGTCGCAGTAGGTGAAGGCGAGTCAGTAGTCATCGAGTTCGTTAAGAGATTCTTGCATGATGAAAGTTACCTGAAAACCAAAGGCATTTCTTACCTTGATGATGGCCGATATGTAGCTCAAGGTTCAGGCGATAGGATCGATCTTAATGATTACCCCCCTTTTACGGTAAAGCATCGACGGTTCAATCCAATCGAGATTACGAGGGGATGTATTTATGCGTGCAAGTTCTGCCAAACACCATTCATGTTCAAGGCAATCTTTCGGCATCGTACGGTAGAGAATGTTTGCGAATACGTAAAGGTGATGAAAGAGCACGGGCTCACCGACATTCGGTTTATTACTCCGACATCTCTATCATACGGTTCACCTGATCATTCAGTGAATTTGGACAAGATTGACGAACTGCTTTTTTCGATCCGCTCAGTATTAGGAACTAAGGGCCGGATCTTTTTTGGGACCTTTCCTTCAGAAGTTAGGCCCGAACACGTATCTCGTGAAGCGCTTGAAATTCTGAAAAGATATGTCAACAACAACAACCTAATCATAGGGGGACAATCAGGATCTCAGCGGATCTTGGACTTCAGCAAACGCGGGCATACTGTTGAGGAAATTATTCGCTCCGTCCGCCTGTCAGTTGAAGCTGGGTTCCTTCCGAACGTTGATTTCATTTTTGGCATGCCAGGAGAAAATGTTTCGGACGTCAAGGCCTCGCTCCGCCTAGCTGAAAAGCTTAGCGACATGGGAGCGAGAATCCACGGACACACATTCCTTCCATTACCGGGAACACCTTTTAGAAACGCTCCGCCTGGAAAAATCGATGCTAGGAGCATGCGGCAGCTTCAGCGTCTGCAATCTCGAGGTAAGTTATACGGAAAGTGGGAGGAGCAAGAGTCAATCGCCGAGGAATTGTCTCAGGTTTCGAAGACATCGAGGAAAAGCCGTGAGTGGTCCCCAACCAACTAAATACCTGATTGCGACCACCAATCGGTGGCGTCTTTGGTTGACCGACACATTCGGGCATTTTTTGGAGCCCGCCGTCATTTTTGTGCTCGGTGCTGCGTTCAGCGTGGGGTTTCTCGTTTTTGAACACGCTGCCGAAGCGGTCGTCGTGTTTATACATGCAACAGTTTCGGCGGGAATAGTGTTTTTGATAACACGTGCGCATCGTCAGGACACGATACTTCTCGAAGTGACGATGTCGTACCTCATTCAGGGTGAGAAGCCGCTCTTGGATCATCTGCTTGGAAGACTCATTGGAGGGCGGTGGAACCGAAATGAACTTAAGCCAGGAAGCGCATTGTTTGACGTCCTGGAGAAGATTGCTAAGAGTGATTCACCGCAGAGTTGGGAAACCAAGCGCAGAATCGCAGAGGCACTTCCGGCGTTAGGCGAGACGAATGCCGCTCGTACATTCCAAATAGTACAAATCTTAAGAGCAGACTGGGATCCTGTACGCTACAAGTCTGACTTGCGTCGACGTGCCGTAGAGGCGCTCACAACCCCGTTGCGAAAAGGCCATTCGCCATTAATCGATCGCCTCACAAGCGAACAAGTGGCTTCTGTGCTTCAGACTCAAGACGGCGACCAGGTATTTACCGCTTTTGCAATCGCAGAAGCTCTCAACTCGTGGAATCAATCAGATTCAGAGGTGGGCCTCAGCTTGCGAAAGTACCTCTCTGCATTTGCTAAGCAAAAATACACAGAAAACGAAAGTCAGGCGGTTGATGAGCTCATAAGATTCTTGTCACAAGCAAACCGCGGTGATGCATTTAGGATCGAGAAGGAACTTCGGGAGATGGCTGCAAACCCAAATGACTTTGTTCGAATAGCAGCAGCGCGGAATCTTCTTCTTATTTCTGATCAACTGGTTGATGACACGCTCGACCTAATGCGCATTCTGAGTGATAGAAACCAGTCAAAATACGTGCGGCGACCCATTGCCAAGGAGCGGTCGGTTAGGTTCCTCATTCAAATGCTCGACCAATCCCGTACGAAGGATCAGGCAAAGGAATTGATCCTCAGACTTGCGTCCGATCCTGACCAGATCATTAGAGTTACAACTCTCGATATGAGTGATGCTTTGCTTAGGAGCGATGCAGCATTTCTTGAAACGATATGTGACCGAGTTTTAACGACCGAGAAGGCTCAGCAAGAGCCGTCGTTGGAACTAATCGAAAGAGTAACGCGAACTTTGCTTGAGCTAGCTGCTTAAGCATTGCTGAGAATGGTCTATGCTTGAATCAGCCGATAGCAAGTAGCTCCTCGTTACTTGACGTAAGTCAGCTCTCGATGACCGCCGGAACTGGGAGCAGCGAGAGATTCTTTACGCTTGTTCTCGGCTTCCGAAGGACGAGTTTGAAGCTCTCATCACACAAGCATGCGGTCATGGGGGCACCTGGAACATGTCTGATTGTCTTAAGAAGGCGGTGCTTGCTTATATGAAAGCGGATAGTTCTACCCTGCTGTGACAAGTTAACGGATTACTTGCGCTTCCGCCCAGCTTTCCAAGCGTGGAATTCTGAAGGTCGCAGCCTAAACCTCGCAAAATTTCCTTCGTGCAGATTTTCGAGATCATTGATCGTCATCCGGACGAAATCATCTAGATGTTCAGCCGGCACTCGTTCGCGCGCGGCATCTGTCACCGCTTCAACGCTTGGAGCCAAACTGCCACGCACAATGTCACCTATGACTTCGGTGAGTTCATTCCGAAACTTGAGTCGGAACTTGTCGGGCTCGCCGAGTGATTGGCGAACCGCGACGTAGCGCTTAGTGGAGCGCTCATAGGCCCACACAAAAACATCGCGCAGCAAATCGACTCGGTTGAGTTCATATACCCCGAGCAATGCGTCGAAGTAAGCGCGTTGAGGCACGTCAAAAAAGGACAGCGGTGACAGGTTGTGCCGCACAAACGGAATGTTTGCCGCCAACCGCGACACTCTCTTGTTGACGTCTTCGAACGGTTGTAAGTAAGGCAGATGGACCATTGCGAAGAAAGCTTGCTCGAACGGATTGCGGATTGCGGCAGCAGTATCCACGATCTGTTGAAAGCACTCCTCGATCACCTGTGGGACTTCATGTGGGTGATAGACAGAGTCGCCGATCCCGACCGCGATTCGGCGAAGACGACCGCTAGCGTTTGGGTCGGCCAACAGGTTGTCAGAAAGGATCGCGTGGAAATTGAGAATGATCTGAGGACTGAAGACTAGATCTTCTCCCAAATCTATCATGAATTCAATGGCGTTCTTGTGATTCAATATCATCTGAGTCTCAGCTGCGTCTTTCCCTTCCGCTGCTTTCCCAGACTCGATCAGCCGTTTTGTATCAAGCAGTGAGTATGTGTTTCCTTCGAGTCGGGAAGACGCCCAGGCCAAATCGACTAATAGTCGGTTGAGAATTTGACGAGCGTAAGTGCCCGCTGGTCGCTCTGCATTGGCGGTCGTCCCAATACGAGTGAGAGAGGCGATCGTTTCGGGTGTAAGGTAACTGCTCTCGTTCGGTCTGTACTGGTCCAAGAACTCCCGGTTGTAACCAACTGGCGTGCGTTCAGCTAGTGACCTTCTCACCAACCGTCGAACGTCTGCCCCCGATGGCGACAGCCGAACATAGTCGTCTTCAACTCCCGCTTCCGCCCCAATCGTCGGCAGGAGATAACGTGTTGATGGTCCCCGCCCTTCACTGATTACTCTTCCGGCAGCGACTAGTTCTGCCAGGCGTCTTTGTAGTGATCGACGGCTGACCTCCACAGCTAAGACACGCAGTAGATCATCAATGCCAGCCCCGTCGGGCGCACTGGCGAGGGAGGTTAACAATTGGTCGTCAATATCAGAAGGCAGTCTTTTGGGCATGGCTTTCCCCTCTCAGGAAAGATCCTCATTCATTTCGAGCCGCTTGATTGGCGCAATTAAGGTGAATCGCGCCACAAACTTTAGCATATTTGGCGCGATTCGCGATAATCGCGCCACAAGAAGTACCATAGTTGGCACGATTATGTCGCCGAAAGGACTACTCGCCTTTAGAGATTGCACGACTCCACAAACGCCGTCGATTGTGACGCTTCAACACAGTAAGACTGTGTGTTGACAGCGTACTCATTATGGGCGTACTGTGTCACCTGTCATTCACACGAGGGAGGGGAGATTAGATTTATGGCTTCAGAAGATTTGGTCGGAATTGCAGAAATTGCAGATATGGCGGGCGTTAGCAAGCAGGCGGTAAACAATTGGCGAGTTCGCTATGACCACTTTCCATCGCCAAAACAGAATTTGCAGAGCGGTCCTGTGTGGGACCGGGAGACTGTCACGGCTTGGGTAAAGAGGTTCCAGGGTGAAAGCACTCACGTTCTCAGCTTCATCAACCTCAAAGGTGGTGTCGGGAAAACGACGACAGCGGTTGCCGTTGCCGAGATTCTCGCCCATGAAAATAGAAAGCATGTTCTCTTCATTGACCTTGACCCGCAGACTAATGCGAGCGTCACTCTAATTTCGGAAGAGAAGTGGGCTGACATGGACGAGCAAGGTCGTACAGTCGCGCAAATCTTCGCTGACAAGCTGAGTCCTCATGAAGCGCCGAAGTTTGATATCGATCATGCCATTGCTAATCAAGTATCAACAATAAATGACGGCATAGCCCGGCTTGATCTATTGCCATCAAGTATTCGATTGATCGACATTCAAGATCAGATCCCAATGATTGCACTATCCGGCAACTTCACGGCAAACCCGCTCGAAATTCTAAAGAACGCTATTCAACCCGTTATCGATCGATACGATTACGTTATCATTGATTGCCCACCTAGCTTAGGAACAGTGACGAAGAATGGACTGAGAATATCAAGTGGCTACATCATACCGACTATTCCCGATATTCTCTCGACTTGGGGGATTTATCAGATCATCGATAATACAGAGCGATTTTCGAAAGACACCGGGCGGCCAATTCAACCTCTCGGGATTGTTGCGACTAAAGTGCAAGGTAATAACTTACACCGACGCGTGATCGCCGACCTCAAAGACCGACGGCTCGGTCGGTTCGGGGAAGCCGGCGCATTACCACAGCCTCCTTTGTTTGAAAACTACATACCTCAAACGGTTGCTGTTGCGCGCAGTGCTGATGTGGAAGCTGATATCCGCACTTTCAAAGGGAAGTACGGTTCAGCCTACGAACCACTTCAAGGACTGACTGAGGAAATAAGAGCTCTATGCGAAAAGAAAAAGCCCTGATCAGCTTACTGAAAGAGCTGGTTGACTTGATGAGCGAAGAAGCTGCTCAGAATCCAGAGTTCTCCCGGAAGCTAGAGCTTTTACTGAGTCCTCTGCCCGCCAAGAAGCTGGCAAAGAGAAAGCGACCGGCGGCAGCCGCGCTCGACTTGCCTGATGTCTATCGGGAGTATAACGCGCGGGGCCAGGCCGAATTCACACTTTGGTTACGCGATCAGCCTATTGAACTGCTTCGGGCAATCATACGCTCGCACGATTTTGATGCGACGAGACGAACATCGAAGTGGAAGGACCAGGGCAAGCTTAGTCACTTTATTACTGAGCAGATTCGATCGAGGATGGCACGGGGGTCTGGATTCCTTACAAATGAGAGTGCGACATAGTAGCTTTCATTAGGCTCGTTTAGATTGGACGTAATTCCAGATTTTTGCCAATTTTATTCAGTGAACTCTAATCACAAATGAAAATACGCTCAGGGCCCTCTGGCATACATCTCTTTGACCGCACATCGGGGCTGAACATTCTCATCGACGAAGTAATCCCGCGCGAAGAGTTATGGGCTCTAGCTCCGCGACAGGTATCAATCGCGTTGACCAATGCGTGCGATCTCCGATGCGCATACTGCTTCGCTTCTAAATCTCCGGCGGTGCTAGAACTATCGCATGTTAGGAAATGGTTGGTTGAACTAGATAGGAATGGAACGGTCGGAGTAGGTTTTGGTGGCGGCGAGCCAACATTAGTTCCCTATTTCGCGGAATTATGTGAGTACGCAACCCGTGAAACAAATCTAGCTGTTACATTCACGACTCATGGGCACCACCTTGGCGACAAGTTGTTATCAACGCTTCGCGGAAACGTTCATTTCGTGCGCGTCAGTATGGACGGGATTGGTTCTACCTATGAACGGTTGCGCCGTCGCTCATTCAGCGAACTTCAGGAGAGATTGACTGCGCTAAAGGAAATCGTGCCCTTTGGTATCAATTACGTTGTTAACTCCGAGACCGTGTGCGAGTTGGATGCGGCAATTGGTTTGGCCTTTACCGCAGGGGCATCTGAATTCTTACTACTGCCGGAGCAACCGGCAAATGGTCGCCTTGGCGTCGACGCCGCTTCCCGGCGGAGTCTGCGACAGTTCGTTACCAGCTACTCAGGCGATTTGCGGCTTGCTGTTAGCGAGCTTGGATCGGACGGTCTACCAACTTGTAATCCATTTGAAAAAGAGAGAAGCGTTCGCGCCTACGCTCACATCACTGCGAATGGCATGATCAAACATACTTCCTATGATGACGAGGGAGTCGTTATTGGTTTGGACGGCGTAATCGCCGCGTTGCGTAAATTGAATCATTTGTCGATAGCAACAACATCATGAAAATCTGGAACAGCTACGGGTCTGAACACTCGGCGAACTTGGTGATGATTGGTTCATTTAAAGATGTGCCTTCGGCAAAGCGAGCAAAAGAGATTATAGATAAAATCACCGAGTTCATGATGGATAGCGATGACGATCACGAAGACACCGACCGCTATTCGGATTCTGCGCTGGCGCTCTTGTCTTCGCTGAACACCGCCAGTTTACGACCTGCGGAACTAGCTCAATTCAGATATGACATAAGCAGCGAGCAAAAAGGCGACAAGGTAGTAATTACCACTGATGAGTATGATGTTTCGGGTTTCCTTAAAATCCTAATAGATGAAGGTGCGCGAGTTGAGGTTTACTCCGCACATCTACATCCCGACACTGGCCTTGGACGCTGACCCTCTTCACATTAACGTATGGTTAATTGGTCCGAATTTGAAAGACTCCAGGGCGGCCAGCAGCATAACTTCGAGACTCTATGCCGGTCATTGGTTTGGTTGCATTTTGCGAGGTTCGGTAAGTTCGCCGCGCTTGCCCAACAGCCAGGCGTGGAATTCCACCTTAAGTTGGAGTCCGACTGTGCTCTTGGTTCCAAAGGGCAGTGGTTCGGCTGGCAGTGTCGATGGTATGGCTTGCCAAGTGGCCGAGCGATCGGTACGACGCGTCGAAACAAGATTGCTGCGGCTCTCAAAAAGAGCTTGCAGCTTTTGCCAGATCTTACCGACTGGGTTCTTTGGACACGCCACACACTAACCAAAGGAGACCAGAAATGGTTCTACGGTCTCAAAACCACAGTCCGCTTACATCTCTGGACATCCGAGAACGTCGAAACGCTCCTTAGCGGCGACGCGGAGATTCTGCGTCGAACCTACTTCGGGGAACTCGCTCTTACGCCACACTTACTTGCCGAACTGCATAGCGTGTCCATTGCTCCAATACAAAGGCGCTGGTTGCCGGAAGCCCATCAAACAGTTGACGCGGAACGGACTCTGCGCCGAATGCTCGGCGAAGCGAGATCGTGGGATGAACTGACGGAAGTCGCGAATCGTCTCAACACAGCCGTACAAGTAATCGAAGGCGAGCCACGCGCATTTGATGAAAATCTCCTCACGCCTTCGTTCGTTAAAGCAGCTAGGTCGATGTCGGAGACTCTCGAAGACGCTCATACCTCACTCGCGAATGGCGACTTTCAAATCTTGCAACAACAACTCACACGTCGAAGGAAAACGGTTAAGGATATTTCAACCGCCCCACGTCAATTGCGCAGTCTGCGACTTCTTTGCGCGCTACAAGCTACCAACGCCTTGGCAGACATGAGACGCGCAATGCGCCTGCTGGACGAAATAGATCATTTCCTAAGTACACGCTTGATCGCGGTGGTCGCGGATGCCGGAGGCGGCAAGACTCAACTTTCTGCTCAATTAACCGCACAGCTTCAAGATCGGCCAGCTGGAATTCTGCTTTTCGGCCGCGAACTGCATTCTGGAAGGACCCTTGATGATCTAGCGAAACGTGTGTCCATCCATGGAAGTGCTGTACCAACAATGGATGCCTTGATCGCGGCGCTTGATGCGGCGGGACAACGTGGGAGTCGGCGGTTGCCGCTTGTGATTGACGGTCTAAATGAAGCTGAAGATCCGAGGGAATGGAAGGATGCACTTTCATCTCTCAATGTTCTCCTTAGCGGATTCGCAAATGTCTTAGTCGTTGTGACGCTTCGCACAGGCGCTAGACGACCCGTTGATGAACCGTGGCATCTGCCACATACGACCGAACCCCCAGCGCGGATGGATTTCGCAAAACAGGCAGTACCCGAGGGTGTACAACAAATTGAAATCGCGAATTTCGGTAAGGACACCCTCCCTGCAATTGCAAGATACTTCCGATACTTTCGAATTAATCCAGGCGATGCTGACCTGCCACTAGAGTTGTTGAGTCACCCTCTAACGTTGCGAATTTTTTGTGAGGTTACAAATCCTCAGAGAAACAATGAAGTCGGAGTCGAGGCAATGCCTGGCTCTCTTACTGGTTTGTTTGAGAAATACATCGACCGTGCCACGGAACGGATAAGCCAGCTGGCTCCTCGAACACATCGATATTACGACCAAGATATTCGCTCTGCGCTCGATATCATCGGTACGAAGTTCTGGGAGACAAATCAACGAGAATTGGATGAGGCGCAACTGCGGAAAGATATTAACGATGAGCATCGGCCATGGAACGAAAGTATTGTTCACATGCTGGAACAAGAGGGTGTGATATTGCGAGTGCCGAGCTTCACAGCCGGCAGACAAAATGTCATTCCTGTGTACGACGCGTTGGGTGGGTACTTAATCGCTAATGCGCTTCTTACAAGACTTGGCCGCGATGGATTTGAACCGTGGCTAAAAGATTCAGAAACGCTAAAACAACTGGAGGGCGGAACTGCTGATTGTCACCCACTGGCTTTGGACATTTTCAGATCTCTTGCGGGCTTGGTTCCCCGGCGCTTGTATCGGCAACAGTTGTGGCAATTGCTCGCTGAACCGATGCGAAGCGTCGCTCTTAGGATGGCGGCCAACCTTGAAGGCGAATACTTAGATTCAGCGACGATCGCTGCTCTTACGGATTACCTCCACAAATCCGATCCTGATCTGGGAAACTTGTTCCGTCGATTGTACGAAACTCGAGGTGCAACCAACCACCCATTAAACGCTGACTTTTTGGATGCAGCCCTTCGTTCGTTAACGATGAGTCAACGCGATCTTACTTGGACTGAATGGATTCGCAGAAATCGTAAGGCAGCGCAGAAAGATGTCCAGCGGTTAGAAGAACGTTGGAGGACATCTGCAGGCCCTCGAACTCAGCAAGATCGGCTGAGAGCAATATGGGTAATGTGGTTGCTAACTACGACCAGTCACAATCTCCGCGACCGTGCAACACGAGCGCTTTACCGGTTTGGTCGTGGTAATCCGACTTGGTTGTTTGAGCAAACAGAACGATCCGCTGAGATCAATGATCCATACGTGTTTGAGCGAATGTTAACGGCGGTGTACGGCGTCGCAATGGCGATCCATACAGAACGCGAATCGGAGAGTCGTAAGGAGGTTCTGCCCAATCATGCACGTCGCATCTTCGAATTAATGTTTGGGCCAAATGCTGCCGCACGCACGACGCATACTCTCACCCGTGAATACGCGCGAAGGATTGTAGAACTCGGATCGCTCCAGAAACGAAAACTGTTCTCCGGAGCAGAACTTGACGTCACACGCCCGCCATATTCCGCTGGCAGACGCATATGTTGGCAAGAACTCCAGACGGACGAAGAGAGATCCATGGGAGAGAATTCTCCGTTTCGAATGGATTTCGAGAACAATACGTTAGGTTGGCTCGCCCAGGGTCGAGGAAACTATGACTTCAGGCACGAAGGTTACAAGAAGATTCGCGCCAACGTATTGTGGCGAATTCAACAGCTAGGTTGGACGCCTCAGAGGTTCAGCCAAGTTGATCGAGCAATTGAGGCGGATCGACGTTACTTCGGTAGGGGCGAAGAGCACGACAAGGTCGATCGCTATGGAAAGAAGTATTCATGGATCGCATATCACGAAATCGAAGGCTTCCTTAGGGACAGCGGGTTGCTAACACGGGGCGATAACAACCGGCCCTTTGACATTGATATTGACCCAAGTTTCCCGTCTCCTACTGCAGAGCTTCAATTAATAAATTGGGATTTACTTGGGCCGAAAAAGCTTTCACGCCGTGATTGGCTCAAGAAAGGTCCGACGCCCGACTTGTCTGGACTCTTCCGCCAATCGATCATTCTTAACGAAATTGGGCCATGGGTAATGCTAGACGGATACGTGAGCCGTCAGGATGAATCGCATGGTAGGCGGTTATTTGCATTTGTCAGATCATTCATCGTCAAGAAGAATGACACAACAGAGTTTCTTGCATGCTTAAACAACCAATCACTTACTGGACGGTGGCTCCCGGAGAAACCGGAAACCCGTAGCGTTTTCGCGGGTGAAGTTCCGTGGTGTGATGTTTTTCCGAAAACTTCTCTAGAGGATATCGATTTTGTTGTCAGCGAGCGTACCGTAAAAGTCCGGCACAAAAAACCAGTATTTTTTCTTGACGGTAAGGAAATTGATATCAATACGTTGGCTCGCCAAGTTAACGGATTGCCCTTGAGAGACGATGAAACCGCCTTCACTGAAGAGGAACTGGCCCGCTTAGTCCATCGAAATAGAATGATTGAGGTTGAGGAAGTCAGGCGAGAGACAAAACGCTTCAGACCGCTTATCCCCGTTTACGATCTTGAATTCGAACCCCACGACGTTGACGATGTGCCTATTCGCGGAGTTACTTTGGCAAAGCAGTTGGCTCAAGGTGCAAATCTTTTCAATCTGCCTCAAACCCACGATCTTCAAACTGCCGATGGAGTTAGAGCCACCTTCGGAGTTACTTTCCAGCCTCAAGATTGGAATAATAGCGAGCGATTTTTCTTCATCCGCCAAAGTGTCTTGCGCGCTATTCTGAAGAAACATGATTGGCGTTTGGTATGGGCCGTATGGGGCGAGCGCGAATTATCTGTTGATCAGATCAAAAATGTCAGTCGCGAAGATTTGGCGGACCTTCAAGGCGGAGACTTCCAAAGAATTTATCGATATTAGGAAATACTTAAGTCTCGATTCACTTTCATTTCGCATTGCTCCATTCCAGCTACGATTTCTACTAAATCAGTTCCCCCTCTCCGCTTCATCGTAAACGACTAGCCCATCCGCACAACTCTTCGTTGCTCTACGAGTGCTCCACTTCGTTACGCCCTCGGTGTGCGGACTGGGCAGCCCCGTCGTGTTCCTTCTTTCGCTGCGAGGGGGAAACACCCTCTCAAAAACACAAATTAAAGAAGGAGCAACGACAATGCAGAAAGAAAACCAAACGACACAATCAGCCGACATTCCGAAGTGGTCAGCGTTACTCGTGGAAGCAGTCAACAAGCCCGGCACGATCATGAAAGCATATGGCGCGTTTTGGAATTATTCCGTAGGGAATCAGATTCTAGCGCTCATTCAATGCCAACTGCGCGGCATACAGCCAGGCCCGATCAATACATTTCCGAAATGGCAGACGTTAGGTCGAGTCGTGAAACGTGGCGAGAGAGCCTTAACGCTTTGCATGCCACTAACGCGCAAGCGCCGCAACGATGAATCAGACGCGAGCACCGAGCCAAAGGAAGAACAGACCTTTACGACGTTTGTACACAAGGCGCGATGGTTCGTCGTTAGTCAAACGCTTGGAAACGAACTTGGCCCAATCACGATCCCTGAGTGGGACGCCGAGCAAGCACTCAAGACGCTTTGCATTGAGCGGATCACTTTCGACAAGACAGACGGCAACTGTCAGGGCTTTGCGCGTGGCCATCAGATCGCGATCAATCCAGTAGCGCAACTCCCGCACAAGACGCTGTTTCACGAAATGGCACACGTGCTGATGCACACGTGCGAAGGTGACTTTACCGACACAGAACAGACACCGAGAAACCTTCGCGAAGTCGAAGCGGAGTCAGTGGCCTTGTTGTGCTGCGAAGCGCTTGGCCTGGAGGGAGCAGACTACGCGCGGGGCTACATACAGAACTGGCTCTATCAGGGGATTGGGTACAACGCCGACGCTATCCCGGAAAAGAGCGCACAGAAGATCTTTCGCGCCGCCGATCAAATCCTTCGCGCAGGGCGACCAGCAAGCGATCCAAGCGAGAGCGTCCACTAACGCGACGAAATCAAAAGGGTCAGGCAAGCGCGCCAACGTTGCCTGACCTACCGCCACGTCCAGCCGTGACAGGAGAAAGACTGATGCATACAGAATCTGACACAAATCAACAACCAACCTTTGCGCACTTTCCACTTGGTCAAACATACATCACGCCCGGAGCAGAAGAGGCACTTTTGATCGCCGGACAAACAGGGATCGAATTCTTACGCCGTCACATGTCTGGGGACTTTGGCGACGTTTCGGATGAGGACTTGCGAGAGAACGAGCATTCATTAAGAGAAGGCTTTCGCCTACTCAGCGTCTACAGAACGACGAAAGGCGAGAAGCTTTGGATCATCACCGAAGCCGACCGGACATCGACAACCATTCTCCTCCCCCGAATACTAATCCAAGCGTAAGCAACGCGGCGCGAGTGCTGTTCGCACTCGCGCCCATTCTTCGAGTACGGCAGTGCGAGTACCAATTTAGCTGTGGAACCGCCGTCGCCTCTGGTTTGCTGTTGGATCACTTCCATCAAACTCACTTCCGCGACAGTCAAAATTTGGAGGAGGTGAATGATCTACGTTGACGACTTCATCGGAACCGCCGATCAATTCTGTAGATCGCGAGACTTCGCGGCTGAATACCTCGGTATCTCCTCGCAATGCTACGGATAACAGTCACTCTGTATTACTGCGATAGCGCCGCTAGTCGAGTCATGTCAGTTGACAAATATAGGGAATCCCTCTACTATTCGTTCGGATCATCGTTACGGTGATTTCTAATGCTCTTTCTCAAACCTGGTGCTATGGCTCTTTCCAAGACTCTGACGCATTTGCGGTCAGAGTTCAGCCAACGCTGAATTTCGTTGGCAGCTAACGATGCTGTTTTATCGCATCGCGGGCAAATTGCCCGCTGTTTTTAAGGGCACTACGAGCACTGCGAGTAGGAAAGCTTTAGTAAATACTTCTACTAGCAACTCGTACGCTCACGCGTGGATGGATCGTCTGGTTCAAGCTCGTCCTACTCGGAAAGGGTTGTCTGGCAACTCGGCAACTAGCCGGGGAGGAAAGAGAGATGAAAAACAGAGCATTACGAGCATGCATCGCGGAGTTTGATGCATTGCTTGAAAGAAACGACCTTGAACCGGAACAGAGAGACGACGTCAAACGGTCTCGTAAGCGTTTGAAAGAGCTTGGGAGGATGAAAAATCCCACGAAGGCAGAGGTGTTTGACTGCATTCGGGAAATCTCCAAAGAGCTTCTTGATGCACTGCGAAGAAAGTGAGAGTCGGGTGATTGAGTTCCAGGACGATCCATTTACTACTTAGAGACTAACGATGGACTATGGAAAAGCAGTAAGAGTCGCGCGAGCGATCTCAGGCATACAACAAAAGGAGTTGGCAGATCGGGCCGGACTTAACTCGAGTTATGTTTCACTGATTGAGATGGGGAAGCGGAAGCCGAGTCTAAAGGCCGTGCGCGCTTTGAGTAGTGCCCTCGAAATGCCTCCTGATCTTCTAACGCTATTAGGCACTGAGCCTGAAGATTTATCTCTTGCAGACACCTCTGAAGTGGAGGGAGTAGCTAAATCCCTTTTCAAAGTCCTCCTGGCTGAGCCCTCTCATAAGAATGAACCCAAAGCCAAAACCAAAAAGCGAACTCGCTCTTAGAATAAAGAGTCTTAGGGCCTTAGCGTATCGCTTGGACCTTCCTAAAGATGTGATTGCTTTAGAGTCACGCAGGACGGCCCGAGATTACAGCCCCTTCATCTCACGTAACGAGCCGGCGCCGTTTGCGAAATTGCCTGTCGTACTAAAAGAAAGAACGATCGATAATCCGGTCGAGGCCACCAAGTTCATCCAGGCGCGGATTTACCAGAAACTGCTCCAACCGCTTCACTGGCCCGAACACATTTTCGGCGGAGTGAAAGGAAAGTCCCTGCTCCACAATATCGAACAGCACCTCGCGAAGCCGGTTATCGTGACAGTCGACATAAAGAGCTTTTTCCCTAGCATTAGCACTCACCAAGTTTACGCGGTATGGGCCGACCTCCTTGACTGTTCGCCTGAAATCGCAGGAACTCTTACACGGCTGACGACATATGACTTCCATCTACCCCAAGGAGCTGCGACCAGTAGCGCGTTAGCAAACCTCGTCCTTTATTCGCTGGACCAACCGATACGCGAGTATTGCGAAAGAGCGCGTATTCATTATTCGACCTGGATAGACGACTTGGCGTTTTCTGGAGAATCAGCCAGGTGTGCGATTAACGTTGCAGTAAGCGCGTTGCGACGTGGTGGATTCGCCGTGCCTCACAGAAAGATGAGAATCATGCCGGCGCACCGCCAGCAGATGCTAACCGGACTATTGTTGAACCGACAACCAGGATTACTGAGACGTTATGAGTCCGCTACGCGATCGGGAATCTATAAGTTACAAACGGGTCTCGTGCCCCGATTTCAAGAGGAGCGCTATGTAAGAAGTCTTGAAGGTCGTATCACATATATCAGGATGATCAATGCGCGACGAGCGCAGCCATTGGACTTGCGCTTACGTTCAGTACGTGATTCATAGCGGATGGCAACATGCCTAGTTGACTACCATTTGAAATTCGCGAAGCAGTCGTATCGGTCTGCGGCAAGTGCTTTTGGCTAAGCTCCTTTTCCGTCATTGCTGCGGGCGGTGCGACCGGTTCGCTGATTTCGTTTGCTACGATATTTCTGCTAACGCGTATCCGGGGATCGTAGAACTTCCATGGCAAGAACACTAGAGCAAGGTTTCGAAACATTCTTAAATTGGTTGACGCCTTCGAATTCAGAACACAATACGGCTGTAAGTCATAGGAGTTCGGTAAAGAGCTGTCTTGAAAACAATTTTGACTGCTACAACTTTTTTGAGACCGGTTCGTTTGGCCACGGCACCGGAGTGAGGCATCACAGCGACACTGACTATTTCGCCGTATGTAAGACCGCAAAACTCAGACGGAATTCGGCTACGACCTTACGAGAAGTTAAGGAAGCCCTCCAAAACACTTTTTGGAACACCGCTGGCATCGAGGTCAAGACGCCGGCGGTCAGAATTCCCTTCGGTAGGTACAAATCGGAGGATCTTGAGGTCACTCCCTGCGACTATCAAGGCTTGATAGAAACACCGCTTGGCAAGAGAGCTACTTACGACATTCCTGCGTACGATGGTTCTTGGATGCGATCGAGCCCTGCCGCACACAATGCTTATGTTCAAAAACATGACGACAGACTTTCCGGTAAGTTGAAGCCACTGATTCAATTAGTAAAAGCTTGGAAGTTCTACAACAATGCGCCGATCCGCTCGTTTTACTTGGAATTGCGAGTCACACGGTACGCTGAGGGCGAGCAGTCAATTATTTACGATATCGATCTACAGCGAGTCATGAAGTTACTCGATGACAATCAGTTGGCTGGAATCAGAGATCCAATGGGGATATCTGGGATCATCGAACCGTGCAGCACATACGTAAAGAAGCAGGATGCGTTGTCGAAATTGGCGACAGGGTTGAGCCGTGCTGAAAAGGCAGTTGACCAACGAGATAGGGACACTGACAAGGCCTTCGCATGGTGGGATCTGTTTTTTGCTGGTAAGTTTCCCGCTAGATGAACCAAATTACAACCATTCAAAATAGTCAGAAACAGCTGGAAAGGTTAGCAGCGCAAAGAGAGCTTTATTCATCGGCGAAACGGCTGTTCAATCTCCAACTGGTAGGGAACATCCTCGTTCCACTGACTCTTTCGTTTATTTCTGCGTTCCACGGAAACTTTTCGGTTTACGTCGCGATTTATGGAATCTGCTTTTTCGTCGTGGACACTCTTTTAGTCGAACCCGGTATCAAACTGCGAAAGAGTAAAGCGGCAAAGGTTCAAGAGCTGTTCGATTCGGACGTCTTAGAATTACCCAAATCACCTTTCAAAACCGTCGCCGATGTTACAGTTGAAGAAATCTTAACTAGTTATGATGCGCATCGAAAAATTCAATCGAATATCGAAAGAATCAAGAATTGGTACAACGTCAATTTAGACGGCTTGAATGTTTCGGTTGCGCGGCTCATTTGCCAACGGATTAATTATTCCTGGGAATGCCGACTGCGCAGAGCCTACGGGAACCTCCTGAAGATCATTAATGTCCTCTTACCGTTAATAGTTGTCGGCGTTGCTCTATTCGCAGGCCTGGAAATTAATCAGCTGATGTTAATAGGCGGGGGCCTTCTGCCGCTTTTCAGATTCGTCACCAAACAGTATCAAGAGAATAAAGAAAGCGGCGAAAGACTGACGAAGTTGAATAACCACTTTGACAGCGTTTGGGAGAAAGTGATTCTCGGAAAGATCGATAAAGACGAATTAAAGGAAACAGCAAGACGAATCCAGGATGAAATTTTTGACAACCGAACCAAGAGCCCTCTCATTCCCGATACCTTTTACCGTTTGTATAGACCGAAAGAAGAAGCGCTGATGGGGAAAAGCGCAGCAAGCTTAGTCGCTGAGTTACGTGAAGTATCCCCAAGTGCGTAAGAGGAAACCGCCAGCGGGAGGACGAGAGCTGCTACAACGAATGACGTGACTGAACACGGTTACCGTTGGCATTTCACGTGCCAGTATTTTCTTCCCTAGAAGACGAGCCAAATCGCGCTCACCGCGTCACTCCAAATCGGATCATTTGTTGGAAGTGCCGAATCATCAAAGTCATCGGATGAGCGTTTGATTTCGATTCTACGATTCACTGCGGATCTGAGATAGCTCTACAGGTGAAATGGATCGTGATAGAAATTGAGGGCTTGCTGTCGCCCCTCTGGAGGAATGTTGTGGCGCTCACTTAGTTCCTTTCGGATCTGTTTCAATAGCCCAACCGCAGAATTAATTACTGCTAGAAGAGTCTCGCGCGCACGCTCTACGCTCGCGAAATAGTCACTGGCAACGACACACTGGCAAAAGCGGTGACCATGAGCCCTCCAGAAAACAAGAAGAGGGTCCATGTTAGTTTCGGCTCTAGAGTTGATTGCCCACTCGGTAATACTATTAAGCCTTTCTTGTTCGTCCCAATTCGTTCCGAATAGTTCCGCAAACAATTCACTTCCAGTGGACGCTTTAAAGCGGTTTGGATTCTCGGTTATCAGGGCTTTCAGGGATTCTTCGCTGGTTACATACCCGAAAGCTTCTTTAATAATTGGACTCCTCGCAAGACTCTCGTACAGACGTTCTCCATGTGCATTCAAAGCGGTTAACGCAGTGTCATGTTCTTGAAGAAGCTCGGCGACTCTCGGATGCCTCGACATAAAGTCCTCCTTGTTTGCCGAGATATTGTTGTTAACGCATAAACGAGAGAGACCTTTAAATTCGTGAGAATATCGATTCCAAGTCCATTGCTCTGCGGTGATCACACTTCTTTCACTTTCCAAAGCACTCAACAATGGATTGATGGCATCGTCGCGCCACGCTTCAACGACATCCTTTCCGGGAAATGTTTCTCGTCGATAACGCTCCCTGACCTCGTACTCCTCCATTGGCTTCGATTCAAATTCATAGCGTTTGTAAAATCTGTGCTCGGCCATGTGTGGGGCCAAACTACTTTCTGGAATTTGTAAAACGAAGATAATTCTTCCCGGCCTACTCGTTGCCAGTTCGATGACGTTGTAGCGGATGCCATCAATGCGGCGATGAATGCGAGAGTCGATTACACGTTGTAGCGTTTCCTTGGTTACTTCCGTAGGATCGTATCCTTCATCTATTGCCTCAGCCTCATGTGTGACGCTGTTCTCCTTGATGCCATAGACTATGGCTCCGCCCGCTGAGTTGGCGAAAGCCGACACGTCCTTAGCTAGTTCTTCTCGCCATCTCTTGTTACGCAATGAGTCACACGCTTTGAATTCCAACGTCAGACTCTCTTCGACTCTATCCTTAACCAAGTTAAGAATGTCGTCTTCAATCCAATCGAATGGCTCGCTCATTGTTAGTATCCAAGGCGAGAAGCAGCTAGATCGCTTTTCACCCAATCTACGCTCTCTCTGGTAGTCGCTTTGATTACGGATGGCTGATAAGTGCCCTCATAACCGACAATCTTGAAGACGATGCGAATGAGAACATCTAGTAGGTGATCATTGATTCTGATCACATCCTCAAAGTCATGTTTCTTTTCCGAGATTTGGTAGTGCCCTCGATGCATAGTCGTGCCGCGATAATGAGAAATCACGCCACTCCAGGTATCAATCCCATCGGCTCTTGGCAGATTTTGGTAGTGCTTGTCGAGGATGTCTGCGTCTGGAAGATCAAATCGCTTTAACAATCCGGTTACTGCAAGGCCAAAGTCGACGTCTCGATTGGCCGCATTGGAGCGTACTCGTTCGGCAATTCTCTCCATGACGCGGCTCTGGTCAAGAAGTCCTTCTCTCCGGGCTTTGCGGGCCGCAGAACGAAGTTGTTGCTTCGCCGCGTCAAGGATGTCTGTGACTTCCTTTTTCTTGTCGGAATCCAATTCCGTCAAGAGGTTCTGATACTTGAAGCCGTACCGATCGCAAAGGCCATCAAGTGCTCGGCAAAGGTAGACCGTTATGTCTTCGATGCTGCCGTCGTAGGTCCCACCCTGCATAATATGCTTGAGAACCACGCTCAAGAACGGTTGTCCACGATCCGCACACTTTTGGTATTGCGTGAGCAAATATCCAGCACCGGAATGAACTAACTCATCAATCGTCCTATGTCCTCGCGAGAATGACTCAAGTTCGTCGTTTCGATGGATGCGCCGTACGACGTCGCCCGTCTTACTACGCAATTCCGACCAAGGGGAGCCGACAGTAGTTCCCGTAGCGAAGGAGAGTAGCCGTAGGAAATCGAAGGGTACCCAATCATAAAACTTGTCCCCGTCGGTCTCGTTTGATCCAACGCTTCCGATCATCAATGCCGTAATCAGGTGACGTTCTCGCCCATCCTTAAGATCTTGTTCTCGTCTATCATAGTCTGGCATCGGCTCGATGAAGCCAACTCCATCACCAAACTCAAAAGCAATGGCCCACTGCGTCTCCTGTCCGCCGACGAGCTTCAAAACGTGCGTGTCGATTGCTTGGTGGCGCGAGAGAAATCTGGAGGTGAAATTCGACAACGGAATTACCCAATAGTACGGATCGCCACAATTCGACGCGTTGAACTCAGCGCCTAGAGGGTGAAAAGTCAGTTTCTGTGCATTGTCTCCATCCGCCCGAAGACTATAGCCATAGTGAGGGCTTTGGAGCGTCGAGAACCGGCCTTCGTCCGTGGTAACTGTGAGTCTTGTGCAGCGATTCTCTAAGCCACCAATCGGAAGACTCCATCCTTGTTCGGTTTTGACGGGTTTCGAACCACTGAATAACTCCATAAGTCCCATCCGCAAGGGTTGCTCCGTCACAATCTCCTCGATCGTCATCTCGATTCGCGACTGACCGAACTCGTCGAAGCTGACGCTAGCATGTCCCTTCACCATCCCCGCAGGGTCTTGGAATTCAGCACAACCCTGGCCGTTATACGACACTTTGGTTGAGAACCATCCGTAGGTATCTTCTTTTCGCTCCATCATTCAATTGATGTTCGGCATCATTCTATGAGGCGTACCATTCGAACTATGCAATCGATTCGACTCTTGCTGCAACTTATAAGCTCTACTACTCGGTTACAGCTATGACACTGGGAAGGGTGGGATTCCTCTTTCTAAGATGTCACTGAGTCGTATGGCCACCAAAATTCGAAGTAGGTGCTGCGCACCTGAAAAAATGGGACACGCCACCCCCGATTTCGGGGCTGTGGCGTTTACGTTTGTAAACGCCGCGTTAACTTTGTTAACGCACGTGTTTATTATACTTAGAGCTTTCGTGCTCGGTCTCGTTAGCACGCGCGCTTAGAAGTGTGAGCGGGCCGCTAACGGCTGTTAACGGGCGAAAGAGACCAGAATTTATCTGTTGACCGTGGGAGAGAGGGAAAATGGCTGAGACAAAGAGAACGAAGAACATCGCCTTCAGATTGACGGGTGATGAATACGCGCAGATAGAAAACGCGGCGTCAGCAGCGGGCGACGATCCAAACACATGGTGCCGGAAAATGGCGCTCGCGCAATCGCACGGGGGACACACGTTTACCAAAAACGAGCGCCTAATCTATCAGGAGATTGCGCTGCTGAGGTTCTTAATTGGACACGGGTTCAAGCTGATCTTCAGTCGCAATGACGCCACCGCGACAACTTGGAAAAAGCTGACGGCTCAAGCCGATCAGAAATCAGACGAAATCGTCGCTCATGTTTTGTCACGGAGAGAAAAGACGACTTGACTAACCAATGACGCACGTCATAGGTGAGTTGCGGTCTATTTCGGGCCTTTCGATCTATCATTTGACAATGAAGTCACTGTTCGATTCCACGTTCACGAGTGACGACGCCGAACTGGACAATCTGCTGGCTGCCGCCAGAGTTAAAGATTTTCTCGACGATCTCTGGGCAAAGTACTCGCCCTTCGTGACCGAACAGAGCAAATTCATTGCCGGGATGAAGGCACAACCGTTTACGCGCATCTGGGAAATGTATTTGGGTTGTGCTTTAGGTGAGAGCGGTCTGGTTCTAGAACCAAAAGGCGAGGAAGGCCCTGATATCAGACTTTCGAATCCACGTGTATGGGTTGAAGCTGTTGTATCGACTGATGGCCAGAAGCTACACTCAAACGGTCAACCCACTTCTAAAGTTCCGGAAGTCTTATTACATGAATCGATGTGGGGTGGTCCACCCGAAGACGGCATCATCTGGCGTTGCGCAACCAGCATTGATGCGAAGAAAAAAAAGTTCAATGGTTATTTGGCAAAGGGTACGGTCAAACAAGACGAGGCATGTGTTGTCGGCCTGAATGTTCACAAAACTTCGTTTGCTCAGTACGACCACCAACATACCCAAAACCACATACCGCTCATTGCTAAGGTACTGTTTGGTTACGGGCGCTGCGTAGCCTTACAACTTCACGACAGGAAAGGACTATCGCCACCGATCTCTATCGCTGGATTCCATTATGAGTTTACGCCCCGGCTTTTGGGGCAAGTTCCAACGGATATATTCTTCCAGGAAGAGGCCTCAACGATCTCCGCCTTGATTATATCCAAGGAAGGATTTTGGAGTTGGCACCATCGAATCCCTCAATTGCTCAGTGAGGGTCTTATGGTGATTCATAATCCATTAGCGAGAAATCCTCTTCCAAGGAAATGGCTCAAGAGTGGACATGAGATTTGGATTGACCAGGGACAATTGCACAAACAAACTTGGCAGAGTGGCATTGAGCACACACTAGAGAGCTTTCCACTTCCATATGATCTACCGCCCGAGATAAGGGTGAAGCTTTGATCAAACAACCGCACTCTGGTGAGAGGAGAAAGGGATTAGAAGTGCATTCTCAATGAGCGACTTGAGCATTATCAAAATCGAACAGGAACTGAATACCGGGACGTCGCACTCCGAGATCACAGTTGCTCTGCTTAGGAGTCTGGCTAGTTACGTCCCAAAGTATGGTCCGGTCTTGGCTAACCTAGTCGGGATCGCAATTCCGAATCAAAAGATAGATCGACTGATCACCTTTACAAAAGTCTTGGGGGACCGGATGAAATACGTCGAGGAGGACGTTGCGAAACTACGAATGCAAACACCAGAGTTTGCCGACTTGTTTGAGGATGGGTTAATTCAGGCATCGCGGGCCCTTACGGATGAGCGCCAGCAGAACATCGCTGCGTTGCTAGTGAACAGTGTTACGAATGAAGACTTAGAGCACTTGGAAGAAAAGAAACTTCTTTGGTTCTTAGGGGAGTTAAATGACGCTGAGGTCCTAACGTTGAAGTTCTATTCGCTTGGTTTGAAAGCCAAACAGGACTTTGCGAAATTGCACAAAGAACTGTTTGCTCCCCTCGACCTTTCTCATGCGGCACCTGATCGGAATATTGACAAGAGAGCGCTACGCGATAGTTACAGGAACAGACTTCTGGAACTCGGATTATTGGAGCCGGTGTATAAGAAGCCCGAAACAGGGAAAGTCCCTGAATTTGACGTCAAAACTGGTCGCATAAAAGCAACGGACCACAAAGTCACTCGATTGGGGAAAATGCTATTGCGTTACATTGATCCAGACGTTACCGCTCAGTGACAAACGATTCTCTTCCAGGGGGTAGATACTTGTGTCTGACGATAAGAAACGCGAAATTGTTCGTAAGATCCTGGCTTGGTTGTATGAGGATTGGGCCCACAACCAGGAAAGGGGCCTTGGTGCTCTCAGAAAGGAAGAGCAGTGGGACAAGAGTGATTTCGATTCTGTAATTTCGAGGCTAAAAGACGCGGGGTTGATAGAGAATGGTGATTTAACGCCGGACGGCGTTGAGTACGTCGAAGCAAATGAGATTGCGCCAAAGTCGGAAATAGAGCGTCATAAGGAGCTTAGAACGAAAGCATTGGGCTTCCTCGACAATCTCTATCAAACAGACGGTAGTAACGCCCGCGCCTCTGTTGAGGAGATTGCTCGTGGTTGTGGTCTCGATATGTCTGATTTCTTTGTTGATCTTCGCTTACTAAATCTGCGGGGCCATGTGGAGAGCGTAGGCGCGACGCAGTATCGAATCACAGAGAGCGGCCGGCGCTACTACCTTGGCGCAGACTATGAAGACATCATCTGAACAAGTGGAAGGTCGGCACAAAAGAGCAGTTCGCGAACAGAGTGACCTTCCCGTCGAAAAGCGCTGATCGCGAAAATTGAAAAGTATCGTGATGAACAAAGTAATATTCCTCGCGCATGCGACTGAGGATAAACCTCAAGTTCGTAAGTTACACAATAAGTTGAAAGCGGCTGGCTTTACTCCTTGGCTCGATGAAGTCGATCTATTGCCTGGTCAAAATTGGCAGCTCGAGATTCCGCGAGTGATCAAACAAAGTGAGATCTTCATCGCGTGTCTTTCGAAGCGTTCCGTACTGAAGCAAGGATATGTTCAAAAGGAATTTCGGCTGGCGCTTAATGCTTATGCCGAGAGACCCCCAGGTAGCATTTTCTTAATTCCACTCCGTTTAGATGACTGTGAATTGCCGGACCTACAGATTCCGGAACTGTCGATAAACATTCGCGATATCCAGTGGCTGGATTATTGGAAACGCGACGGAGCTGAACGCCTTCTCACGGCCATTCGTAACGCAATTCCTGAAGATGGATCAGGGAACGTAATTGACTTCGCAGAGGCTCTCAAACGCAAGCGTGCGAAGACCAGCAAAACAGCGCGTGCAGTTACAAACAAGGGTGCGAGAAATTCGATTACTATTGCAGGTGATGTACGTGGCGGGATCGTTGCCAACAATATTAAGTTTTCGGGTACGAAATCGCCGAGAATGAATTATCCTCCTGGCAGCGTGGGAGCCGACCTACACAAATACAATTATCTCGCTTATTTAGTCTCACAGTATTTTAAGTTTCGAAAGGCAGACTCAAGTTACGACACTCATCACGCACGGAGGTTCCATCCGTCGGAAATTCACACTTCAATTCAGTCGAAGTTTAAGGTCAAGACATATTTTGTTCCTGAGGAGTTGTGGGAGAAGGAATGTCTTTATGTTAAGCAGCGGATTGACAGAACCATTCTTGGAAAGAACAACACTTCTAGGGGTATTCGGAACTATGAATCCTTTGAAGAATTCTTATCGAAGCAGAAATGAGAAGGGTTAGAAGTCACAAAAAGTTACCTAGAATAAGCATGACCGGCACAAGGACTTCTGGAGAAATTACTAACTAATAGAAGAGCGGGTTCTTAGTGATTCGGTTGCTCTAATACATCGCTAGCCGTCAACCCGCTGTTGTGAAACCAATGGATTGGACTCGCTGGGAACATCAATGGTACGAGAGGTCCGCACAGCATTTAACAAGCCACCTGTTGCTTGCGCTGGACATGCACAACTTCATTGAACAGGTCGCGACAGATGACCAAATCGTCAATGTTGAAATGACTGAAGCGCGAAAGTTGGAACGCAATCTTCTGCGTCGGCTCGGCGAAGAATATCGCGCGGTCGACATGCTTGCCACAAATGGGCATGGTTTCCAAGCTATGTCCACCTGTGCAACTCTCTTTGAAGTCGCTCACACGCTTGGCTACGTCGCCAACAATGAAGGTGCCGCCACTGAATGGTTCACGTCTAACAATCGCGAACGTCTTCCCTGGGGCATTCGTAAACTTGTGGATCGCAATGGTAAGAGACTTGGTTGGGACGAAACTCGTCGAGACGAGGAATATGGACGATACGGGTTTTTATGCGGTTTCAAACACCACAATCCTGTCTTCAGTCGTATCTTGAATTTGCCGATTGATGCAGATTTGTACGGCGCGCAATTTGCACTCGCCGAAGGCGCGAATCTTGGGCTCGCGGCTGTCAGTCTTGTTGCGATGGTTCGCTTCAACGCTGAAACACTCGGGGCAACACTACAGATCACTAACAGTCTCTTTGCTCGGACAGGACCGCTGATGCCGCGCATAGATCAAATTCTGCCGCCTGATAATTGACGGCCAACAACTCGTTGTTGGACCGGAGCGGCGGCAGCGTGTTCCGCATCAAACTGGTCCGCGAAGGTTGCGTGAAATCGCGCCGTCCGGTCAATTCTGAGGTTATGCGTTAGCAAACTGAGGGAATCACCCATGTCGAAGTACTTTAAGGCAAAGGTAACCGTTCAGCAGACATTTCATGTGAACGTCGTCGCCGAAGATAGCCTCTGCAACTCGCAAGGCCAAAGAGATTGACTTTCGAAATCTGCAGCCGATCTCAACACGTGTCTCTGATGTCGAACTTGCATTGGACGGTGAGGTATCTTACGAAGTCGGTACGCGGATCAAACACTTCATTTTCGGGATTGGCGAAATAAAGAACCTCGTCAGAACGACAAATGCTAACAACGATTTCGGCCTTGACGCGACGATTGAGTTTGAAAAGGGTGAAACTAAACATATCCACCTGCCGATCACCCGCGACAAGGTTGAAACTTAGACTAACGCAACAGCCAGTCGTTGGACCTCGCGCTCGAAGGATCTGTAGCATGTTCCGAGCGAAGCCCTTGATACTCTCTAGACTTCCCCTGTGTTTTATCACTAGGCATGACAGAAAATCTAGGATTTGTCTAAAGGAGGGTATACGCGGGCCCGCTGCCCCAATTGTCACACGCAAAAAGCGAGTGGTCAAGCTTTTGCTGGCTGCCTCCGGCCGAAGAGCCGGACGCCGGAACCGGCGCGCTCCAAAGGCGCGATTTTGAGCAGATGTTGTCTTTTACAATCAACGTTGTAATTCACAACAGTTCCTAAACTAATATTTGATCGGGCTGAATGCCTTCGACCGTTCGGGGCGCCGCCGCCGCTGGTCCAGATTCAACAAAATGTTTAATCAGATTCGCCGGTTTGTTACGCCGCTACAGATGCGCGCTCCGGCTCTGGTCTGACTTCATTGAACAAAATATTCAATCGGCTTGGACGTTTTGTTCAGTCAAATGTGTGCCTTTTTGTATAAAGGGTGTGCCTTAATGTAACGGCCTTGACCATTGGCAACGTGATGCATTTTGGATAATCAAGTGTGCCTATAGTATCAGCCATTCGCGAATTGAACGGCCCGAGGTGTCGAGTTTCGTGACGGGTTGACGGCGGTCAAGGCTTACGCATCGCATGTGCAGCCCTTGAGTGTTCGCATTATGCGAACAGATTGATAGTCACGATTTACATACAGGTGGTTCCCAGAACCCCGCCTCGAGGAATTTTTAGTGACGCCTTTTGTCCACAGACCTGCTTCTTTTTGGAGGCACATTCGGCCAATGGAAGTCTTGTCGAATGTCGCAAACGGCGACAAGACTGTCGCCTTTGGCGACGCGCATTTGGCTTGGAAATTCCGCTGGGACAAAGATCGGATTCTTAGCCCAACGAGACGAAGTGTGGTTACCATGACCACAAATAGGGTGTGATGTTTTGCACACACCCTCCCCCGAGTCGCCAGTTCGCCACCCAGCAATCTCCGAAGCCAGTCAGAGCCGATTTGTGAACATTTTTGATAATCGCAGTAGCAATTTTTTAACACCCTAGCGATGGAACTCAGCGGGAGACGACCTCTAGCCCCCTAGGTCATAAGCTCCCGTCGCAAGAACCGAGTCTCATTTTGCGGATTGCGTCAAAACCCTGACTGCATGGCAAACACCGATCCATATTGTGGCCCGACCTTTGCTAAGTCACTCCGCACAACGATGAAACGAGACGAGCCACGAAAACGATTGGAGAGAATGTCAAAGGACGTGACAACGCTCTCTGATCCTACGGGCCATCTCAGGACAAGGAAGCCGGAGAGTCGCTAGTCAATTGGATCGTTGCGCAACGATCTGATCCCGTCTATCCCCTCCGTCAACAAATAAAACTTGAAGATTCCGCTCTTTGGCGGGAAGGAGAAACTGCGTCATGAAAACGACCTTAGGATTTCTTACGGAAGAAGGCCGCACAAGGAGAAAGAATGCGGCGCGAAGAATATGCGTCTACGCAACCATGATGTTTCTCATTGCTGGCGCGGCCAGCTACGCGATTCATCGCTACTGGATAAGTCCTCAACTGACTCCGCTTCAACGCGTCTACTTCAAGCAGTATTTGAAGAGCACCTATCGAAGCTACTTACCGACTGCGAAGTCACACTACACCACTTTATCGGCAATCCTGATCGATCCAAATGGCAAGGAGGTCAAGTCAGTCGCCATTGAGCAGATGGTTGAGCCCGTGTTGGATGAGAACGGGCGAATTGAGTTTGACGCTCGTCACTATCCAAAGTTCAGAACGACGGATGGCGTACCAGCCAAGAAGCTTTTCTGGGAAGAAAAAATTGCTTTCGACAGGGACGCCTACGACTGGCTACAGACGACCATCTATGACGACCAAAGCATTCCGGCGATGTGGCGACCCGCGTGGTTGGGCGCGATCGTCATCTTCATTACTGGCCTTTTAGCCCTGACCGGCCTCGATATTTTCGCGCAGCAACGCTACCTGAAAGGCGAGCCCCTCAGAGGAACACGTGAGCTGCCGGTTAAGGCTTATCGGCGCGAACACCGCACACATCTCGGTTACGGCATCACAGTCATTCACGGCAAACGAGGCAGCCGTGAGCTAACTGTACCGCTCAAGGAAGAAAATGAAGGGCTGTTACTGCTTGGCGATCCGGGAACAGGAAAGAGCCAGGTCATTCACCAACTCTTAGATCGGATCGCCGACCGCAATCCGGGAGAAGGAGTCGTTTGTTACGATCCGGCTGGCGAGTTCATCGCCGCGCACTTCAATCCAGAGACAGACATCGTTCTGAATCCACTGGACGCTCGCTGCCCCTTCTGGACGCCCGGATACGACATTCCTAACCCAGATGATCAAACCAACGGACCGCAACGGCAATTCATGGCCGAAAGCTTCTTCCCTTTTCCCGATCATCTGAACCCAAACACACAGTTCTTTGTCAAAGGCGCACGCAGCATCTTCGCGCGGATGTTGGCATTCAATCCCACGCCGGAACGATTAGTGGAAATGCTCACAGACGAAGAATTGATCGATTACTGCGTTGCGGGAACTGAACATGCGCACCTGATAGGACGAGACGCCAAAGGACAAAGAGGCGGAGTGCTGGCAACGCTCTCCGAAGTGGGAGAGTCCTTCAAGTTGTTACCGCCTACGAAAGACAATCCCAAGAACTGGCTCAGCTTCTACAAGTGGTCGAGACGCCGCGAAGGATGCATCTTCATCACTTCTACTCACGGCACACGTGAGTCGTTACGCCGGTTACATGCGGCTTGGATCAACATCCTCTTGGCCAACTTACTCAGCGAGACTTACAGCGTCGCTCGTAATCGGCCTTGTTGGATGCTGATTGATGAAGTCCATTCGCTAAAGCATCTGCCGATACTGAAAACCACATTGGTCGAAGCTCGCAAGTACGGCGTCAGGATGGTGCTCGGAACTCAGAACAAGGCGCAGTTCGAGGAACACTATGGCAAAGGCGCAGCCACTATGCTCGCATCGTCTCATACCAAGATTCTGTTTCGCTGTAATGAACCGGAGTCTGCTCGCTGGGTTTCCGAGATGATCGGCGAGGAAGAGAAAGAGCGACCGAGGATCGGCACCACGGCGACAGTCCAAGCAAACGGTAGAGATTCAATCAACTACTCGACATTCACCGAACGCCGTTCGGTTGTCAGCAAAGAGCAGATCATGGCCCTGCCGAATCTGCACGGCTACTGGAAGTATGCGGACTCAGTAGTCCCGTTTGAAATCGAGCCGGTGGATCGTACTAAAGTTGCGCCGTCATTCATTCCGCGCCCACTCAAGACAGTCATTCAGAAAGAACTCAAGCAACAGGTGCTGAAGCTGGTTGGTAGTAGTTCGACTGCGAATGCGAATGGAAATGGGAATAGCAAACGCACTACTGAGATCACTGCCGAAATGATCGACAAGCTTGATAACGAGTTCTGAGGTGAACGGAAATGATGACGATGAGTAATGCCCTGTCAGGAGGCCAGGCTAACACTTATTACCAGCAGGACTACGCTAACAAGAAGGAGAACTACTACAGCGAGCGTGGCGAAGTAAACGGTAATTGGATCGGACGTCTGGCCGAGGAGTGGGGTCTGACCGGCGAAGTAACCAGCGAACAGTATGCGCGTCTAGTAGCCGGTCAAGACCCGAACACTGGCGAACAACTCATTCGCTTTGTTCCTTCGCGTGAGGCAGTCAACAACTACGGCGAGGAAATCACCACGAGTGAGCATCGCGCCGGTTGGGATGCCACCTTCAGCGCACCCAAATCGGTTTCATTGGCGGCACTTGTCGGCGACGACGAACGGGTAAGAGTCGCGCATCGAGAGAGCGTTGAAAAGGCTCTGGAAGTATTCGAGACCTATATACAAGCCCGAGGCGGTGGAAACAAACCAGCGATCACTACCGGCAAGATGATCGCCGCTCAATTCGAACACACAGCGGCGCGGCCAGATCACGAAACCGGTTATGCCGCGCCGCAGCTTCACACGCACGTCGTCATCATGAACATGACCAAGACCGACGACGGTCAAATCAGATCGGTTCAGCCGCTTGAGTTATACCGAACGCAGCAATATGCGACTTCGATCTATCGAACACACCTCGCCGAAAAGCTACAAGCGCTTGGTTATCAGATTGAAGTTGACCAACGAACGGGCGCGCCTGAGATCAAAGGCTTCAGCAAAGAGTATCTGAAAGAAGCGAGTCCACGGCGAGAAGAGGTACGAAAAGAAGCTCAGGAAATGAAAGAACGGCTTAAGCAGGAAGGTGCAGTCGTCAAAGAGGGCGCAGGACTGAATCAAGCCGCAGCGAGAGCCAATCGGCTAAGCAAGCGATACGACCACTCAGAAATGAGACAGCGAGCATTGGAAATGGACGCTCGCTATGACAACCAGGCCAAACGAATGGCGCAAGAAGCTATAGAGCGCGGCAGCTTGCGTCTATCTCAAGATGACATCACGAAACGAGCGCAAGAAGCCGTCACGTTTGCTCGTGACAACGCCACCGAACGCGAAGCAGTCACTGATATGCGCAAAGTGATGGCCGATGCGCTCCGCCGCAACATGGGATTGACCACCTACGAAGCAGTTGCGAGCGAGCTTCACCAACGAATCGAGCGCGGCGAATTCGTTGAGATCATTCGCCAGCGTAAACCACGAGAAGCAACGACCCAGAGAATGTTGGAAATGGAGAAGTCCAACATTCAAACCATGCTGGACGGGCAAGGGCAACGTAACCCGATCATCGGCAGCGCTGCACGGCAGACGGTTGACCCCATCGCCGAAAGGCAGCAACTCCGATTGAATGAGAACCAGCGCACAGCCGTTGAAGAGATCCTCACGAGTCGCGATCAGATCATTGGCTTACAAGGCGGTGCGGGCACAGGCAAGACAACCGCTCTATCGGTTCTCAGAGAAGCAGCCGAGAAAGAAGGCTATGAGGTGCGCGGCTTCGCGCCTACTACACGAGCAACTAAGCAGCTCGCAGAGAGTGGAATTCAATCTGAGACGCTACAGAAATTCATCCGCCGGCGGCAGGAAGCGCCCGCCAATCACAATCGGCTTTTCGTGCTTGATGAGAGTTCGCTTGCCAGCACGAGGAATCTTCACAAGTTCTTCGCGCGGCTTCAGGCTTCCGACAAGGTATTACTTGTTGGCGACAGCCGACAACATCAGGCCGTTGAAGCTGGCACACCCTTCGAACAGTTTCAAAATCATGGAATGACAACCGTCAAACTCTCGGAGATCGTTCGGCAGCGCAGACCGGAATTGAAGCGCACCGTCGAAAGGCTCTCAGCCCGAGAGATGCGGGCCGCGATCGATAGCCTTGAGCAACAAGGCCGGATCAAAGAAATCAGTGACACCACTAAGAGATTGAAAGTAATAGCCGCTGTCTATTGCCGCAGCGCTGATAACTCACTGGTGGTCTCACCCCGCAATCGAGAGCGCGTCAAACTCAACTCGCTTATTCATAAAAGGCTACAGCGTGACGGCAAAGTCAGCCGAGACGATCACCAAATGATGGTCTATGTAAATCGTCAGGATATGACCGGAACCGAACGAACCTTTGCGAATGCGTATGTGCCGGGCGAAGACATTATCCGATACAACCGAGCCAGCAAGGTCTATGGCGTTGAAGTTGGCGACTATGCCCTCGTGACGGCGAAGAATCACAAAGAGAATGAGATCACGGTTCATCTCGAAAGTGGCCGTGAACTCACCTACAACCCGCAGCGACTTTCCGGCGTGAGCATCTATCGCGAGGCCGAACGTAACTTCGCGGAAGGTGACCGGATTCAATTTCGAGCGCCGTTTACTGAGAAGCGAATCGCGAATGGCGAGTTAGCCACGATCGCGAAAATCGGCGATGAAGAAATGACTGTGAAGCTCGACAGCGGACGAGAAGTTAGCTTCGAGAAGGATCATTTTCGCCACATCGATCACGGCTACGCTATCACCAGCCATTCATCACAAGGAACGACCGTTGATCGTGTCCTAATAAACGCCGACACGAGCGAGTCACGCGTCTTGTTAAATGACCGCATGGGCTACGTCGCGGTATCGCGGGCGCGCGAGGATGCCATCATTTACACAAACTCTATTGAGGAACTCAGAGGCGCTCTGGATCGAAGAGTCGATAAGGAAATGGCTGTCGAGGCTGTGAATCAAGCGAACCAGCACAAACACGATTTCAAAGAGGAGCAGAACCCATACGAAGGTCTGAATCAAGAGTCGTTGGAAGTGGATCAAGGCTACCAACGAGACATGAACGATGAATCACACAATCACGCCGCTGAAGCGATTGAGATCGAAGAGATGGAATTTGAATTAGCTTAGGAAATTCTTTCGAGCCGAGGTTGAAGTATGAGTACGAACTTTCAGTCAAATACGCCCGTTAACCGACCCCAGCTTCTAAAAGTCCCTGAGGTTGCTCTGCTACTAAACGTCAAACCGCGCACTATCTACGAGATGGTTGCGCAGCATCGCATTCCCTATCGCAAGCCGCCAGGTACAAACATTTTGCGATTCGATCTCGACGAGATTTTGGCATGGACTCGCGGCGAAAATAGCAAATGACTTCAGCCTTAGTTGCTGCTACCATGCGCTTGTTCTCGCTTGGTGGCTGCAACCTCAAGGAGAACAGATGTCAGTTTACAAACGAGGTAAGAAAGGCACGCACTGGCATTACTACTTCCGGGTGCGTGGCGTGCGCTACCGAGGATCAATTTCCGAGGCGCGGACGAAATGGGAAGCAGAACAAGCGGAGAGTAAGATCAAGCAGGAGATCTTTGAAGGTCGCTTTGGTCAGTTAGATTTAGGCAGCGAGAAATTGGCTGACTTCATCGAGAAGGTTTTTCTACCTTGGGCCAAAGCAAACAAGCGCTCGTGGAAACATGACGAATTTCGATGTCAGACAATCCGCGAGTATTTCGGAGGCAAGACCTTTCGCGAGATTTCGCCTCTGTTGGTTGAAAAATTCAAGCGTGAGCGTCGCGAATCGATCACGTCACGATCTACGGTTCGTAGCCCAGCTTCAGTCAATCACGAACTCAATGTATTGAGTAAAATCTTTAACCTTGCGATTGACTACGGAGTGACGGATACGAATCCATGCAGGAAAGTAAAGAAGTACCCGTTGGACAACAAACGTTATCGTTACTTATTGCCGGAAGAAGAGCCAGCGTTGATGGCCGCGCTTAGCGGACGACGCGCACACCTGAAGCCGATGGTAAAGATAGCGATCGGAACCGGAATGAGGCAGGGTGAACAACTTAGTCTCACTTGGGACAGAGTGGACTTCTCTCGTGGAGTTCTGATTGTAACGAAGACAAAGAGCGGCAAGGATCGGGAGATTCCAATGAATTCAGAAGTCTTCGAAATCCTTAGAGCGATGCGCGAGAAATCGACTGGCAAAGGTTACGTGTTTGTTAGTTCTAAGACTGGCACTCGGGTTAAAGAGGTTAAGACCGCTTTCGTAACTGCCTTGAGGGAAGCAAAGATCGAAGGATTGGTTTGGCACGATCTGCGTGCGACCTTCGGAACCCGATTAGGCGAAGCTGGTTTTGACGCCTTTACAATCGCCGCGCTCATGGGACATTCTGATATTCACACGACAGCTCGCTATGTACGTGCGACAGAGCGAAACAAACGCGAGGCAGTAAAGGCCGCTATGCTTAGTTCTCAAACTGTTGTCCACAAATTGGCCACACGCCCAAATCAGCGAGCTGCAAGTGCCTTGTAAGTAATTGATTCTAAAAGCATGGCGGGGTAGCTCAGATGGTTAGAGCGTGGGATTCATAACCCCAAGGTCGGCGGTTCGATCCCGCCCCCCGCTACCAATATAGTCAGTAGTTTACAGCGGCCAACGGTGGCCCGCTGTTCTCTTACTGTGGGGACTTTTGCGTCGGTCTGATTTTGTCTCTGCGCAAGGGTTTCAATTGCTCGACGTAATCCATCATCCGTAGCGTGCGTGTAACGCGCAGATGTTTGCATACATCGATGGCCCAATATCGCCATGATCCTTCGCGTATCAACTCCTGCATCCCCGAGCCTGGTTGCCGCCGTATGCCGCAGGTCGTGAAAATGAAAATCTTCAAGTCCTGCTTTCTCACACGCCGAACGAAAACCTCGCTTAACATCGGTTCTCGGTCGGCCGGTGTTTTTATTCACAAACACATATTCCGTGTCACCGGATTCGGTTTGTAGCGAAAGCAGTTGCTGCCTCGCAATCCGGTTCATGGGAATGCTGCGACTGTGTCCTGATTTGGTTTGCTCGCGATGCGAGTTCATCACGTGGACTAAGCCACGCTCGAAATCGACATTCGCCCAGCGCAGACTTAACAGTTCACCTCTACGCATTCCTGTGTGAATCGCCAAAACGACAAGCGGACGAAGGCTTGCTCTTGACCCGGTAAGCACGGACAACAGCCGGGGCTCCTCTTCATCCGAGAGATAGCGATTGCGCTCATTGTCTTCTCGAAAACGTTTGACCTTCTGACAAGGATTCTGAATCGCTAATCCCTGGTCAATCGCTAATGAGAAAATCTTTGAGAGTAATTCCAGCTCCCGGTTGACTGTAGACGGAGCACGCTCTGTCCCGCGAACCGTCTTGGACAAGCGCCGATCCCTTTTGTACTTCTCAATCAGTATCGGCGAGATTTCGTCCATCGTTTTGCTGCCCATTGCCTTAATGAGCGGACGCGAGCGAAATTCATCATGTACCCACGTTCGCTTGTTAGCTTTTGCCCACGGCAGAAACGTTTCCACAATGAAGTCGCGCAACTTCGGTGCGTCTACGCTCTTGCCATACATGCCCTCGTAGACAGAATCGCGGATTGTGACCTCCGCGCGTTCTGCCTGGGCTTTCACTCGCGCTTCTGGGATCGCTCCGCGATAACGCTTGCCGTCTACCCAGAAGTCGTATTGCCATTTGTTACCTCTCTTGAACACTGACATGGACTGTTCCTTTCTCGCGGATCGCAGCCCGTTTGAAGGAACGGCGCAATCCTAGCACAAGAGGGTTGAGGCAAGATCATCTTTCGAGTTGCAAAATTGTTTATTCCCTTTCCCGATCCGGCTTTGTCCAATCCAATATTTCGTCAAGCAGAAAGATCGTCCGATCTCCCGCTTTGCGATATGGAATGCGTCCCTCGCTAACCATGTCGTAAATAGTCCGTGTCTTGAGCCGCAACATCTCGGCAAGCTCCTTCACGTCGAGAAACCTCGGACCGTTTACTCCGGCTTCCTTGCCATTGTTCATCACGTCAATTCGACTGCTCATCACTTTGCCTCACCAACTCAGTTTTTCTTCCGGCTCGGCGGTCGTCAGCACTGCATCACCAGTCATGTAATCTCAAGTGACGTGCCAAGTGATTGCTCTAGCCGAATCAGTACGAGGTGCTATAGGCGTTGATTGAGAGTATTTGAATTGAGAAGCCGGAATTGAACTACACAAGGCAGGAGTAGCTGAGCGAGGCGTGTTGTAAAACACTTCAGAGTATGTATTTCACAACATGGTATTGCAGCCGAAAAAGTTGTCTAAAGTGATTGAGAGTTCGCAGGCTAATTGTGAGCGGCATCTGCCATTGAGATACCCAATCTAGCAACAAGTGACTTGACGTACTCCTCGTTGTGCTTCGATAGTTGGGCGGATTCTGCGTTGAGTTTTGCTTCGAAGTCGCCAACATCTAATCCTTGGCTTGCCCAAATCCGCGATGCCGCTCTACCTGTTCGACATAGGCATTCTCCAAGGCCAAAGATATGAAAAGGAAGTGCCGGGCTGTTTTCCGTAGCCATGTCGAGTTGAATGAAATCGCGACTGAAGGTGATTGGAAAACTGGAATTCCTACCCAGTGGATTGCAGTGCTTTGTCATAGAATACCTGCGATAGATTGCTTTTTCTGCTGCTAGTTCAGTGGGGTCGGCATACATCTCGTTCAATTGCGTCATAACACGCCAAGGCTTTGTTTCTTCCTTAGTATGATCGATCCATGTTGCGGCGCGTGAAGGATCTTGCGAGATGTATTGAAGATCCAACTGCAGCTCGTAAAGACTTAGTAGCAAGATCGCAGAATCCCGAACACGATTCTTCAGGCAAAGCAACTCGATTGATACTGCTCCCTCCGTCATTCGAAGCGCGATCATCACCGCCACCTGAGTTGGGATCGCGACATACCTCTGCTTTAGTTGAGATACTACGTGCTCGGTGAATTTCGAAAGTGCTAGCCGAAGGTTTTGGACGGAGAGGCAGCACCTAAGAATGTGCGGATCATCAACGTCGGGAAGCTCATGAATCACATAACTCATGAGGAACTCAGCTTAGAACAGTATTTGTAATCGAATTCTTTAACGAACATCTATTTCTTCGCCCCTCGTTTTTGAGTCGACTTTGCGGTTCTGGGACGGCCTGGACCGCGCTTTTCAAAATCTTCTAGATCGGATTCAGGTATGTACCAGACGCGCCCGCGCGGGGTCTCCTCGGCCTGAGCGTTCGGAAAGCGGCCCGCGATGCGCCAAATACGCACAGTCGAAGTGGCAACATCTAGCCGCTCCGCAACTTCGCGGACTGTTAACAGCTTCGATTTAGTCCTTTTCTTTGCCATCTGGCCCCATTAAATGAAACGCGTCCGTTATGATACGGGCAACCCAATATTTAACGCATCCGTTATGTTACATGTTGACATAACTTAACGCATGCGTTATGTTAGCTGGCAGGCCATCCGTCAACGTGCAGGAGGCAGAGGACGAGCATGAGCAATCAAGACGACTCTCAATGCGGTTGTAAGAACTTACTCGTGGATCAGGAAACCTGGGAAATCATTCTTGATCCGACCTTCTGTAATGATCCCGGCGCGGCTGACTGTCTGGCTCATCTGCTCTTCATCCTCAAGAGCGCGATCGCGAGCGGCCCTGAAGGCAGCATGAGAGTCATTAACACACTGCAAGACGGACTCAGAATGGTCTGGCCCTACAACGAAGAGCACAAGCTGGCGCGGGAGTTGTACGAGATTTACCTGTCGGGAGACCTGAAGCCTTTGGACGAGCCGCGACAATTGCTTGAAGGCGCGCTTGAAAGGTTCAAGACTAAGAGGAAGGCCAAGCGTCCCAAAGCTGCAGGGCACCGAAGCGAGCGGCGAAAGAGCGGCGCAACCAAAGCCAGACAGTAACTGATCGAGACGGGAACTCTGGTCCAGGATCGCTCGCTGGAAAGGTCAGTGCTAACCGGCTTTCTGCCTCCGCGAAAGTAGATCGTCAGCGATTACCTCTCTGTGGTAATCGGCGTCCGCAGTCATTTTCTTCCACATTTCAGCCGTTGCATCTTGCCCTCCGATTAGCATCCTGAATCCATGCCCGACAAGATAACGGACACGCGCGATCTCTTCGTAGATCAGTCGGTCATTTTTCGTAAGCCCAAAGCCCTCGGTCAATTGGACGAGGGCGATCTTCCGGCACCAACTGTTAGGGTCTTCGCCGGCTGCCAGCGCCGCGTTCTCCACTTGCTCGTACTGTTCATTCGTCAGCCGAAACGTAATGTTTCTTGATCTCTTGGGTTCCTTGCTTTCGTCCATTTCAATCCTCCAAGTAAGTCGAAAAGGGGTTGTATACAGGCTCCTACCCTGTCTACACGTTTGTCTACAATGTCTACGAGAATTCGATAAGCCCTTTATTTGCCTAAGTAGACATTGTAGACACGGATGTCTACAACGTAGACATTTCAGCCCCGAATTCAGGGGGTGACGTGTCAAATACATCTCAGGTGCGTAGCACCTACTGTGCCTCCATTCAAGTTTGGATAACGGACGAGTGCTGCGCGACAGAGTCCGTTGAGCACGAGTTGCGAGGATAGAAGTGCGCCGTGTTCTGACGCTGGTCTTAAAGAGGATGTTTCCCCGCTTAATCACGTTTACTGCGACTGGGCGCTCGACCGCACACACGAAGTGCCGTAATGAAGTGAAGGACTTGGAGTGCAGCGTAGAGTTGTGCGGTCGGGCTGTCGCGGATAATGACTCCTACGGTGGAAACAGATGAAGAATGTCTCACTTAGTTTCGAGGGTATTTGAAGGCGCTTCTGCCTTGGAGGACTGGCGAAACTCAGTAATTTCCGCTTGATTAATTTGTTGCAATTAATTACAGTGTCTTTTATCCAATGAAGGCGCAACCAGGTGATAGGGTAAAGATAAAGAACATCGATCATCGTGGGACGCGTGGGATCGTAACGCGTCTGAATCGCGATCGGTTGGTTGTAAAGCTTGACGATCGAGATGAATTGGTCGAGTTGAAATCGCATGAGGTGACCAACTTCAGCTTGGCTGCGCGCAAGGCATGGCAGAGCATGCCGCATAAACGTGTTGGCCGACCAAAGGGGTCGCGCGTGTGTGATCGCACTTCAGTGACGCTCCGAATTGATCGAGATCTGTGGGACGAGTTTCGTGCTTTAGAATCGAATGAGCGAATTAAGGATCGCACTACTGTGATCAATGCAATGTTGCGTGAGAAGCTTGCCGAATTGAAGTCGGAACAGGCGTAAGTCGAATGGTTAAACGAATCTCAGAACAGGAGCGCCAAGCCGTTCTGCGGATGCTGGCTAGAGGCGAAGATCGCGACACCATAGCCGCGATGGTTGACATCACGCCGAGTCAAGTATCGGCAATTGCCGCACACGTCACGATGGGCACTTACGAACTCCCAGGCTTGGGCGAAAGTGAACTGCAACTCCCTGAAGGTCAATTAGGGCGTATCCGGCACGATTCCTTCGGTCGAACTGGCGTTGAACGACCACCAGAAGCCGGCAATGGAATAGACCCTGTTCTCTTAGGTGTCGATGCCGAAAGTGGTGATGAGGTGTTTTGGAATCCTGATCCCGAAACCGGATCAGCGAATCCGCATGTTCTCGTATTGGGGGAAAGCGGTTTTGGTAAGACCTACACGATTTCATGTTTGCTCGGAGAATTGGCTCAACAACGAATCCTCTCAATCGTCTTTGACTATGGACAAGGATTCTCACTTAACACTCTGCCGCCTGAATTCATAGCCGCGACAGACCCCATCGAGATTCTAGCCAGTCGCGATGGTATTGATATCAATCCGTTGCAAATTTTTCCGACTGACTTACTTGGGCCAGTTAACGTCGCCCAGCGCGTTGCCGATACTTTCGCCCGTGTTTATCCAAGAATCGGAGTGCAACAGCACGCGGTGCTGCGTCAGGCCGTACTCGACATAATGACAGATGAAGGGATTACCGCAGAGGACGGCGAATCATGGACGCGTGCTCTACCGGCATTCGCGAAGATCCAACATAAACTTGAATCGTTCGTCAACAATCCAACGGGTATGTCTAGCCGCTATGCCTCATCAGTAGCGTCCCACGTCTCGACGATGTTCGTCTATAACACGTTTCGATCTAACGGCCACAAACTATCCTGGCCCGAAATGGTGGGATCGAACAGCCGCATCTTCGTGATTCAACTAAAAGGGTTGGAAGGTTCACTGGAACGAGCGGTCACCGAATTCCTGCTGTGGAATCTGATCGGCTACATTGAATCGCTGGGGCCATCGCCCCTGCGCTGCTTTGTGGTACTGGATGAAGCACACAAGTTGTCATTTGATCTAGGATCGCCAGTAGAGAAGTTGTTGCGCGAAGGACGAAAGTTTGGTCTAGGCCTGATTCTCGCTTCGCAACAGCCCGAAGATTTTAGTTCGGTGGCGTTCGCCAACTCTGCGACCAAAATTGTTTTTCAAGTAAGTGACGACCGCAGCACAATTTCGCGGCAGCTTCATCGCAAAGTAAGAAACGCGCACTCGTTTAAGGATATTTATGAACTTATCACCAAAGTGCCGCGCGGTTGCGCCTACGTGGTAAGCGAGAATGTAGGAAGAGTCGCTCAAATTACTGGTTTTTCTGAACGGATAAAAGCATGGACAGAGGCCAGGCAAGAAATCGTTTTCAAGGAAAGGAATGACACATGAACGCAACGTGGGAAGCACTCAGCACCAACGAACAGCGAACATTGCTTAAGATGCCCGATCAAGATCTCTCCAAGCGCTTCGGAAAGGATCAGAGTTTCTTTCAGCGCGCCCGCGCGTTCTTTGAGAGCGCGCCTCAACAAATTGTCGAGCCAAAACCGAGACCTCACTCACCACCGAAGGATCTAGTGGTCAGCGCACGCCGTGACCTTTCGTTTTTCGAAGCTAACTTTGAATTGTTTGACAATTCGATCGACCGATGGCGGCGCGGTGGCGCAAAGAAAGATCTTCACATATCAGTTAAGTACGATCTGGAACTGCTGAATAGCAAGTATGTTGATGACGCGGGTGGATTCGAAGAGAGTGACGTGTATAAGGTCTTCATCCCCGGCGAAACCGCAAATCGAGATTTCAGCAAGCCGATGATCGGTTCTTTTGGCATGGGGGCAAAAAAAGGAATCTTTCGGCTTACTGATGGCGCAAAAATCATTTCCGGCTGCTCATCAAAGTTCTCTGCTACGAGCGAGGTTCCAGAAAAGTGGGAAACCAATCCTACGTGGGAAACGCTTGATGGACGCGCTAAATCGATCGGGGTTGGTACGACGGAGATCTACCTCTTCAAACTCTTTGACGCTCCAACTCCTGACGAGTTAACAGAGCTGACTCAAAAAGCTGGCATGATATATCGACCTCTCCTTTTGGGGGAATTTGGAAAAAAGGTTCGCATTGAAATTAACGGCGTTGAGGTTCAGCCGGGACCAGGTATTAATTGGTCTGCGCCAAAAGGCTCAGAGCCTCGTGTTTATACTTTTGCGCATGATTTTCTTAATTTCTTGAATACAGGCAATGACATAAAACTGGCACTTAGGTTTAAGTGCGGCATAACGAGAAAATTACCCGGAACAAGTCAGGACACAGAAGAGGATTGGGGGATCGATGTGTATGGCAACGGTCGCTTGGTTCAAAGATTTCTGAAGGACGAATTCGGCTTTGGAACTACACCTGGGCTAGCGAAACAGAAACAAGCGTCACGGTACTTCCGCGGCGAACTCTTCATCGATGGTCATAGCTTTGCAATTCCCTGGGACACACACAAGCGCGAATACCTTCGGGATCATCCGGTAAGTCGTTGGCTTCGAGATCAACTTGTGCCAGTAATTAAGTCCTATGTCGGAATCGCAGCGCGCTTCACAGTAGATACCGGCTTGCGCACGTCAGTCCTTTTGACCAGCGTCCCAAAACCGTCGGGTACACCTAAGACATTCAACCTTGACACGGAATCAGCTTCTTCAAAAAAGACCCTAACCAAGATCTTGCCCCAGTGGACCTTCGGACCGTCACGAAAGACAAGTGAAAAGCCGAAAAAGGAAAAGAGTGCGATTCCCGATGAGGAGGAATCAAAAGCTACATTAGCTGTTATCGAGGATGAGGAAAGGGCCTTAACCGTTTCGTTTACCGCAGCTGATTATGACGAATTGCAAGAACGATTTGCGGTGACTTCTGAAGAGGAAGTGAGTACAGCCATTCGCGATTGTCTGACAAGTGGAGTGGCTTTCACCCTAAATCCCAAGCAGTTGTCGAAGGCTCTAAAGGTTTTTCACTGTGACGGCAGCCTTGGTGAGTTGTCGGAAACTATTAAGGGACAACTTCTGAAGAAGCTCGCTTCTTAACTCCTGTGACCTTCAAGAAAACCGACAAATATCATGATATCAAGCAACCGTTTCGAATTCAGAAAAGGTTAGTCTTGAACGAGGCGTTTAGAACCATATATCGCGAGACTGGCGAGATTGGAAGGCTTACTTATGTCACATTCGGCGGTGATAATCTGTGGGATGTCATGGATCTCGTCGCAGTATTTGGCATCAGCAGCCTTAATCGGATGTCAGTATTCTCTTTTGAGCGCGACTCTGAGAAGGCATTAGCATCACAAAGTTGCCCTGTGGCAACCACACTTTCCAAAGTAGAAACGGTGTCGGTTAATATCAAGAATTCAGAATTTCCAGTTGGCTGTGATGAGTTGTATTCAGATCATCGCGACGGCAGGTTCATTTATTTCCTTGATTACCCCGGCACGTTCGCGGAGAAGGATGCCGTTTCGTTAACGGAACTTCTCGACGCCGGACTGTTACTGTCGGGCGACTTTTTTCTCATCACTTCATGCCTTTCGCCTAGGATTGTTCATCAAAGTTCCTTTATGGAGCGATACAGAGCCGCATTCGGCATGTTCTACACTGGCGCCAAGATTGATCGTGAGTTTAAGGTTCGGAATCACGTTGACCTTCTTGTCGCGACGGTGTTTTCCCGCTATCAGAGAAAATTGAAATGGCTCAGCAGGGAGGAGCTTAGCTCGGCAACTTTACTGCGGAAATTCATGTATCGTGATTCCAAGGCAACTATGGGACTTTGGCTCTTCCGTGTTGACAGCCAAGCTGGTACTACTCGCTTCTTAAGAGATTCGGAATTTGAAGAATTTCCGTATGCGTTTACGAAGAAGGAAGTAGAGCCTGACGTCCCGAATATTTTCGACTGATTTTAGTGGAGAAGCAGACATCAAGATCGCTTTATGGCTACGAACAGCAAAATTGAATGGACGGAGATGACTTGGAACCCAGTGACCGGTTGCTCCAAGATCAGTCAGGGATGCAAATATTGCTACGCAGAGCGTATGGCGGCACGACTGAAAGCAATGGGAGTCAAGCATTATGAAAATGGGTTTGAGGTTGCGCTTCATGAAGACTCACTCGAAATACCGTTTAGATGGAAGAAACCGCGTGTGGTTTTCGTAAATTCGATGAGTGATCTATTTCACGAAAGCGTACCTCTGGAATTCATCCAGCGCGTCTTTGACACGATGACCCGATGTCCTCAGCACACTTTCCAGATTCTCACGAAGAGAAGCAAGAGACTGAGAGAGGTTGCGACCTCATTACCCTGGCCGGCAAATGTTTGGATGGGGGTCAGTGTCGAGGATCAGCATGTTTTGTTTCGCATTGAAGACCTCAAGTGCGTGCCTGCGGCAGTGCGGTTCCTGTCTTGTGAGCCATTGATTGGGCCGCTTAATAACCTTTCGTTAAATGGTATCCATTGGGTTATTGTTGGCGGTGAATCGGGACCCGGCGCGCGGCCGATGAAAGAGGAATGGGTGCATTCCATTCTGAATCAGTGCCGAACGCGTCACGTCCCCTTTTTCTTCAAGCAATGGGGCGGTGTAAGAAAGCACATAGCAGGAAGAGAACTGAACGGTCGCACTTACGACGCCATGCCGATTTTGACAGCGCAAAGATCTAATAATACTCAACACTCGTTTGCCCGTGTCACATAAACGCGTCCTACTGATCAATCCTCCGATTTATGATATTCGATTTGAATGGGCACGTTGGCATCAGCCGTGTGGTCTACTTCAAATCGGAGCCTTCCTACGTAAGCAAGGAAAAGACGTTCGCCTGATTGATTGCTTACAATCAGAAGCGAAAAGAATTCCGAAGAAAAAGATCGGAACAATCACCATTGAAGATGATGGTCTACCTCGTTGGCACTTCGGGTGGAGTTGGGATCAGATTGAAGCCACCATTCAGAACTTGAAAGACGAAAAATGGCGTCCGGATGCCGTTTATGTCACTTGCCTCATGACCTTCTGGTGGCAGGCAGCGCATGAACTTGTCCGATTGATTCATCAGTGGTTCCCTAAGACTCCGGTCTTTTTGGGCGGTGTATATCCTTCCTTATGTCCTGCACACGCGAGGGAGAATTTCGACAACGTCCACTTGCAATCACATGCTGGAAAGAGTGCGCAGAATTTTGCGACCGATCTAAGGCTGTATGAGAGGACGCCGCGCTTTGCAGGACTTTTCTTACATCGCTCCCGTGATGCAGAGCGGATCGTTAGTGAGATTAGGCATAAAGCGCAAATTGGTGTGAAGGAGTTCGCTTTTTTTGACAACATCCTGCCGGGCCAAAGTACAGCACACTTTGAGAAAGTTCTCGACCTGATTCGGAAACAAGAACTGAATATCAGGCTTCTGGCCTTGGGGAATCTTTCAGCGGGTTCGTTGACAAAGGCGCTGGTGGTCAAGATGAGAGAGGCCGGATACCGACAAGTCTTCTTGCGTGACGACGCGTCAGTGGCCCAGTCTCCCGATCATTACCTCAGCGTTTACCAACGTGCAACGGATTTACTTCACAAACACGGGGGCTTCCGGCCACGTAGCGGAGAAGTAACAGCGATGGTCGTAATCGGCGCACCAGGCGAGAACCTCGAGAAGGTCACTGAGCGGTTGACACAGGTCGCACATATTGTAGGGTCCGTAAATCTTGTTCAATTCCAACCGACGCCAGGAACTACTTCTTATGAACAGCATCGCGAGTACCTTGATCAAATGCCTTTGGAGATGCAGAATTGTAAACTCTTTCCATTTGCCACGCTCAATGGCGCGACGTTTGCCGACTATAAAGATTTGATTCGCCTCGGCGTTTTGCTAAACAGCAAATATCGAAGCACAACTTTTGATTTTATGGGCAATGACGGGATCGCGGAAATGATTCGTACAAGTATTGCTGGAGAGTCGTGGAAACCGAAGTTGAAACGGTCACTGCCGGTTTTGCCAACAAAGAATTGAATTATGATTATTCGTGACGAACCAGCCAAAATTGTAGTTGGCGCAAAGAACGCGGTCTTGATCAATCCACCAATATACGACACCCAGTACTGGGCCTATTGGAGCCAGCCGCATGGTTTGTTAAAGGTGGCATCATGGTTACGCCAGAAGGGATACGAGAAGCTTCGATTGATCGATTGTTTAGCAACGAATGAAAAGCGGCGAGTGCGCCGGAGGCGCACCCGCCATATTCAGCGTGACAACGTTACCAACCAGTTATGGGAATTCGGCATGTCATTGGCCGAACTGGAAAAACACCTTCGCGAGAACCCCTTTCGTCCTGATGAGATCTGGATAACATCCATCATGACTTATTGGTGGGAAAGCACCCGAGATGTCATTAACATAATCAAGAAAGTCTTTCCGAATAACACGCCTCGTGTTTTGGTTGGCGGGATATATCCAACTCTGTTTCCTGAGCATGCTGATACGAATCTGGGCAAACAGGCGGGGGTTGATGTCATCGTCGTGGATGGCGAAATTTGCGATGAGGCGGCCAACGCTTGGACGGATTTGTCTCTCTATAAGGATCCGCTTTATAGCGCACCGCCCAGCTATGCCCTTATCACGGGTAGTCGCGGATGTCCTTTCGATTGCTCGTATTGCGCGCAGTTGACCTTGAATAATAATAATCGTCGCGTGCGAAATCGAACGCCCGAAGACATTGGTGCCGAAATCGAACAAAAGCATAAAGAGTTCGGCGTACGCGAGATTGCGTTTTACGAGGACAACCTTCTGTTCAATCGCGAAGATTTCTTAGAGCGCCTAAAAGAAATTAGAAAACGCGGCCTTAAGATCACAATTTACGCGCCCGAAGGAATCGAACCTCGATTGGTAGAACTTGAATTGCTCAAGGAGATGCGCGCAACTGGTTTCCAGAAATTGCATCTTGCGCTTGAGACGATTGACAATAACATCGCGCGTAAATGGAATCGTAAGCAGGGGACGATTGAGCGGTTTGAACAGGCCGTAGATATTGCCGCCAAAGCAGGATGGAAACTCGGTAGCCAAGACGTCAACGCCTTTGTTATCTTCGGCGTTCCAGACGAGGATTTGCAGTCTGTAATCAATACCGCCCTGTATGCCTCGCAAAAGGTCGGTTCGGTTGTGCCAATGCTGTTCACGCCCGTGCCCGGTTCGATCCTGTTTCGCGAACACCAGAAGTATCTGTTCGATCAAAAGAAAGAAGGCGGGCAGGCTTGGGATTTGCAGGACTTAAACGGTAAGCTTCTTCCCTTCCTTGAATACAATCAAAGAAAATATCCTTGGTTGCGAGCTTCCGATTACCTTAATCTGGAATCTTTCATGAAGCATTTGAATAGCTCTAAGGTGCGCCAGCGTACGTTTAATTTTGCTGGTGAGGGAGTCATTCCCACAGCGTTTCGGAAAGTCATGGCGACATCGGCTTAACCTTGGACCTAGCTCTCGCCGTGACCGGCTTTTCCTTTTGTACGTAAATCTGTACAATAAACTTTATCGAGGCGTATGAGACAAGAAGCTACAACAGGCGACAAAGCGGCGGCGTTGATGCGAGTGGCCTCGTATCTTGGCCGACCGCAGAAGTTTATGCCGGTGGGGGATGCGCGGGCGGAGATGCGTCGCACTCTAGAACTGGCTGCAAAGGGCAGCGTGGTTCTAACAACCCACGGCGAGCCGGCGGCGGCGGTCGTGCCTTTCACTACGCTCGAAGATATGCGACGTGCTCTCTTGCATCTGCTCGTTGAGGAAATGGGATCAAGCCTTGAGCGTTCTCAGGAGCGCGCGCGATCTCAAAGGGGAGACGTTCCTGCGTCCAGCGAAGAAGAACTAGAAGCGTTGGTCGGAGACACGGTTAAGAAGGCGCGAAGGCGAAACGGTAAATCTTCTCGTAAGGTGTCGCGCGGCTGAGCATGCCTTCTGCTCCTGATCAGACGAACACTATTGAGAATGAATTTCGCATCGTTGTCGATGCACAAATTGTCCTCGCAATGTTTCTCACGCGCCGCGATCGTCCGAATGCGGCTTCGCCTAAGCGACAACTACTGACGCTCCTAGCTCAACCAACTTTTCGCTGGTTGTGGAGTCCTGACATCATCAACGACTATGAGCGCGGCGCAAATGCGGTCGAAAGCGACGAACGAATCAACCGACGCGCCGAATTTGATCGAACTGGATTTGAACTACTGCTTGCCGCGCTGCAACTTGAACCAGCCGTCGCTGTGTCAGTCAAGACTATGCGCGATGCTCGTCGTCGCATCTCGCAAGCGCCGCGCGCGGCTGAGCGCGATCTCGACGATGCAGTTTATCTGGCCTGTGCGGTAGACGGTGGAGCGCATCTTCTTACAACTGAGGATTCTGATTTAGGTTTGTTGGGAGATACTTATCAGGACGTGCCTATTGTCAGTTGGCACGAGCTTAGAGAAGAATTGGTAACGCGGGGGTTGTTGGCAGATTGAGCAACCATGGGTGACAAACTCTCAAGGTCGCCAAGTCTTTTACTGTGGGGAAAACTGCGTCGGTTTTTGAACTGATTGAGCGACCGTGGGTGATAAACTCCCAGGGCCATAGGTCTTTGACTGTGGGGAAAATTGTGTCGGTCTTGAACTGAAACAGGCTGATTTAGGCGCGCATAGGCGCAAAGTGAAATGGGCTGCGATCCGCGTAAACGTTGGTTGATGTGGTTACAACGTCATAGGCGCGCTATCACGTTGCCGGATTCATAACCCCAAGGTCGGCGGTTCGATCCCGCCCCCCGCTACCAATTTCTCCTCCCTCTTCAATTAGCTACAGCCGAGAAGAAATCTTGAGCAAGCTAGACCTGCGCATTTTGTAAGAATTATTCAGTTCCGACCTCGATCAGAGAGAAAGAATCCGCCTAGTTTCATCGCTTTAGCGGGAAATTTCCGACCATTGGCGGCTAGTATGCATGTCGTCGTGCTAAGCTAGCTAAAGGCAAAAGTCATTGACATTATGTGTGAAACAGAATATTGTGCGCCCGTTTCTTTGAGGTTGGGCTGCCTCCTACGCGCCGGCTTTTCCCCGCATTCTCGCTAGATCCAGCCCACTCGATTTCCAGGTTGAATTGGAAGCCCGGTTGCCCTGCTTTCAGTGTTGGGAACAGAACTTCCCTACAAGGCAGCTTCTCCAGAAACTCTACGGCGTAGCCGGGCAGTTCGAGAGTACGGGCGATGAACGAATGACGATTCTCTTTGACAACCGACAACACTTCGCCCTCGATCGCGCGTAGCAGATTTGAAGAATCGCGTCTACACGAACCGTGTCGCCAGATGGACCAGCCAATTAGTCTATATCTACTTGATTTTTGCCACAGCGGGCGGCTTTATGAGACGCTCGCGACCATACTCAGGAGTTCGTTCGAAAAACATCTTCAGTCGCAAAGCGTTAATGAACTCAATGCTGAATTTCAGGACTCTTTCCTGAGGGCGCTGGAAGACTCACAGCCCCTTGTCGTTCTTTTGATTGTTAATAGTAATCAGTTTGAGCGTGCCGGCGAATTCATCCACAGAATCAAAGCCAGGAGGCACGACTCAGGGATCATCGTCATAACCGAAGAATTTGATGCGGCCGAGATGTTTGAGATGATGAAACTAGGCGCCTCGGATTTCATCATCCCGCCTGTAAGCACTTCCACTACAGTGCCTCGAATCTGGCGACTTCTTCATAAGGCAACCTCGCGAGATGATTCGACCCATTCCCACAAGGCGATGATCGGGTTAAGGAGCCTGGTTGGCGAAGCGCCGAGTTTCCTGAGGGAGACGCGGAAGATTCCCTTGCTGACGAGTTGCGATGGTCGCGTTCTCATTTTAGGAGAAACCGGCACGGGTAAGGAACTATTCGCGCGCGCAATTCACTACCTGAGCCCGCGCATGGGACATCCATTCGTCCCTGTCAGTTGCGGAGCCATTCCGTTAGAACTTCTTGAAAATGAATTGTTTGGTCATGTGAGAGGTGCCTTCACTGGCGCCAACTCAGACAAACCAGGACTGATTCGCGAGGCTGAAAATGGGACTCTTTTCCTGGATGAAGTCGACGCTTTGCCCCTGTTAGCGCAAACCAAGTTGTTGCGCTTTCTCCAGGAAGGAGAGTACAGACCGCTGGGAGCATCGAAGTCGCTCCAGGCTGATGTACGGGTAATCGCTGCCTCAAATGCCAACCTGGGTCAAGCAGTCAAACAGGGACGACTGCGACAGGACCTCTACTACCGGCTCAATATTATCGGAATAAATCTACCTCCACTTCGCGATCGACGCGAAGATATACCGCTTCTTACCGCGCATTTTCTGCGAAACTTCAGTCACGAGTTCCGGCGCAAGGTGAAGAGATTGACCGAAGCTGCCATGCAAAAATTGATGTTCTACGATTGGCCCGGCAACATTCGCGAGTTGGAAAACACCATTGAGCGCGCAGTACTGCTCACTGACACGGAAAGCATCGACAGCTCTGAAATCATACCGCCGGATAGCGACCTGCCTGTTGAAATACAGTCTTTTCGAGAAACAAAAGCGAAAGTAATCACCAGGTTCGAGCGATCGTATATTCGCGATTTGATGGTCGCCTACCGCGGAAACATAACGCATGCGGCCCGGGCAGCGAAAAAAAACCGGCGCGCGTTCTGGGAACTAGTGCGCAAGCATAAAATTGACGTCAGCAGTTTCAGGCCAAACTCAGGTCCCGAGAGGTCGGACATTTGACGGCCTTGCTATGACAAAATCGTCATACCCTGAAGGGAACCAGTTACAACTTAGCCGTCGCTAGAAATCCACTCCACGACATCCCGCCTGCCAGGACGAGAAAGTCCCACCTCAACCAAATTTACCCAACGTAAATCGCCTGATCGAATTCGGCCAGAAAGTTGCTACGCAGATAGCGGCCGATTCGAAGTTAAGCTATGAGTTCATCCGCCAGGAATCCAGTGGCTCAAGTCATACTGAGTTACTTGTTGGCGCATTCTGAAGCGGAAGACACAATCGAGGGAATTATCGACTGGTGGCTATTAGAAGAACCGGTCAAGCACCGCAAAAAGGAAGTGCAAGCTGCTCTCGATGAACTGGTTTCGCAAAGCTTGATCACCACTCGCAAATCTGAAGATTCGAGAATTCGCTATCGAATCAACAATCGAAAGATGAAAGAGGTTCGAGAGTTAATCAGCTAGTCCCAGCGAACCAATGCGATGTTAGGCCACCTGTTTAGGAGACCTGCGAGAACGGTTTGAATCGAGATTGGCCTCAAGCCAGCGACGGAGAATTCGGTCTGAGCCTTCACATCTCAAGCGATCGGTTATTAACACTCGGCCCTCCCCTGATCGGTGAGGCTGAAATTACTTTGAGGAGGTCGTTTCGATGCCAGTGACACCAACTTACCCGGGAGTTTATGTTCAAGAGGTCCCCAGCGGAGTTCGCACGATCGTTGGTGTGAGCACTTCTATCGGCATGTTCATAGGAACCGCAAAAAAAGGGCCCATGTACGAGCCTGTGCGTTGCACGAACTATACCGATTTTGTGCGCACCTTCTCCGGCGACAGCACCGGCGGCCAACTCGTTAATTACGTGAAGCTGTTCTTCCTGAACGGGGGCTCAGACTGTTACGTGATGCGTATCGCCAATGGTGCGACTCCCGCCAGCGTCGCGCTGAAAAACGAAGCGGGAGCCGAAGTGTTGGTGCTGACGGCGAAAGATGTCGGCCTCGCGGGCGAGAACATTCGCGCGCTGGTTACTTACAGCGGAGCGCAGCCGGAAGTGACCTTCAACGTCGATCTCTTTCGGTGGGAGATTGATTCCGCCGGCAACCGCACCAAAAAGGAAGCCGAAAGCTGGAAAGGGCTGACGATGGATCCGGCATCGCCTTTGTATGCTGTGGATTTCATCACGCAGAATTCCAAGCTGGTTAAGGCAACTCCGGGCGGCGCGATCCCGGCAGCGATCGATGGGTTTTCGCTCTCCGGACGATCGATTCCAGTCGCCAACGCTGCCGCGTTCCAGGCAGCATTGCAACCTCTTTTCGGCGACAAACCGGCCGCAGCCAAAACGAACAAGTTTCAGATCAGCGTCGGCGGCAGCCCTTATGTCGAGGTTGATCTATCGGCCATTACCGTGGGCAACCAGGCCGCCACTGAGACAGCCGTAAAGAAAGCTATTGAAGATCGCTTCACTGCTCTCGGCATTGTGGGCATTAAGGTTGACGCGACTTTCCCACCGGGGCATATCGCGGCCTCCCGGCGACTGCAAATCGATCCGGCCGCGCCTACGACCGGGGACGTCTTTATTCGTCCCGGAGCCGTGAATGATCTGGCGGCATCTTTGATGTTAGGCACGGCGCAAGGTGGGTTGGAAGTATCCGGGCGCGCCTTACAACGCCCCGCTCCGAATGGCATCACGTTCAAGGGAAAGGATGCTGCGTCATTAAATTTCTTTGCCAATCTCACTCAGGTTGCTTTCACCGACATGACCCTCGATGCATTGCAGCCAAATGGAACATTCGCGATCTCGGCGCCGATATCCATGACTGCTCCGGTCCCGCCGCCAAGTATTGTGACCGTAGCGGCGGCAGGTGCGCTGATGATGCAGGACGCCGCTACCACGTCTTCCAATGGCAATAGCGATGGCGTGCGCGAGAAATTCGCGATCATAGCCCAGCGAATCAATGATGCGGCCGCAGGTTCGGCAGGCGCCTTGCAATGGAAGGCCGAGGTCTGGGGATACCGGCTCGCAATTCTGCCCACGGGCGTCCCCGACAATTTTCTTCCCGCCGCTGCTAACTTCACCACTACACCGGCCGGTCTCGCCGGTAACTTTAACCTGAATGTAAATCTCTATACCGTCGGCATCGGAGGTGCGAGCACCGGGCAACAGACCTCTGCCGCCCTGGTCGCTTCGGATGGCAATCCTCCAACCGCCGCCGACTATGATAGCGCCTTTCTGATCATCGACAGTCAGGTTGATCTGTTCAATCTGATGGTCCTACCGCCTGACGCTGCGGTTGCCATGACCATGATCTATGGCAACGCCAGTGTTTTCTGCCAGGCGCGCCGCGCCTTCCTTTTGATGGATCCGCCGACGAGCTGGACCAGCGCGCAGATAGCTTCGACCGGTGTTGCCGGTCTGCGGGTGGGACTCGTCAAGGATTACAGCGCGATCTTCTTCCCACGGATTACGGTTGACAACAATGGCCTGAAGCTGAACATCGGTGCGACCGGAGCAATTGCCGGACTATGCGCCCGCACTGACGGCACGCGCGGTGTCTGGAAAGCTCCCGCTGGCACCGAAGCGGACCTGCGCGGCGTAATCGGTCTCGAGCAGGCCTTTTCGGATGGCGAGAACGGTATCTTGAACCCCAGGGCGGTCAACACGATTCGCATCTTTCCCAACGGCATCGTGAACTGGGGGGCGCGCACGATGGACGGCGACGACGGTTTCGCCAGCGAATACAAGTACATTCCGATTCGCCGGCTGGCTCTTTACATGGAAGAGAGCTTGTACCGCGGATTGAAGTGGGTTGTTTTCGAACCGAATGATGAGCCGCTTTATGCTCAGATTCGTCTCAACGTCGGCGCCTTTATGCACAACCTTTTCCGTCAAGGCGCCTTCCAGGGACAAACACCGAAGGATGCATACTTTGTTAAGTGTGATAAGGAAACCACGACCGAGAATGACCGCAATCTGGGGATCGTGAACATCTGGGTCGGCTTCGCTCCACTCAAGCCAGCCGAGTTTGTCATTCTCTACCTGCAACAGATGGCCGGACAGATCGAAGTCTAAGGCGGAGGAGCTAAACGATGGCACAATTCACAGTCAACGCGCAGAGGTTCGACCCTTATAAGAACTTCAAATTCCGTATCAAGTGGGACGGCAACTATGTCGCAGGCGTTAGTAAGATCAGCGCGCTAAAACGCTCGACTGAGGCGGTCACCCACCGCGAAGGCGGCGATCCCAGTACTTCGCGTGTTTCTCCAAGTGTCTGGAAGTTCGAGCCGATCACCCTCGAGCGCGGCGTCACGCACGATGCGGAGTTCGAGAAATGGGCCAACCTGATCTACACCACGAATGGCGATGCGGATATCTCGCTGAAGAACTTCCGTAAAGACCTCATCATCGACTTTTTGGATGAGCAGGGCCACATCGCAAAGTCATACAAGGTCTATCGCTGCTGGGTGTCGGAATATCAGGCCCTGCCGGAACTCGACGCGAACGCGCACGCCATCGCGATCGAGCATCTCGTGCTTCAGAACGAAGGCTGGGAACGTGACGAGTCGGCGACTGAGCCCGCAGAAACTTAATTCTAAGGCGAGGCGATGCATATGTCTGCGGATCAAGTGTCATCGGAACTCGCCCGCTGGCCCTTTCGTGTCCAACTTCGCGAGTTGAACGGATTCGACGAGCAGTCGGTTTGCCGGACAGACACGGCAACCGCGATCAGCTTGCTCGACCGGCTGTTGATGCGGGGAGCCGGTTCCGTTTCCGAAGACTTCAAAGCCATCAACTTGACGGCGTCCGAGCGGGATCGGCTGCTGGCCTGTGTGTATGAGCAAACCTTCGGTCCAAGGATCGAGAGCACGTCATACTGCAATCTTTGCCAGAGTCCTTTTGATCTAACTTTTACGATTGAGAGTTTGCTTGCTGCTTTCGACCCGTCTTCGTCATCGACAGCGACCGCCACGCCGGAGCGGGATGGGGCCTTTCGCTTGCCGGGCGGCCTCCGCTTTCGTTTGCCAACTGGCGCCGACGAGCTGGCGGCGGCTGGGCTGCCCCTCAAAGAGGCGGAGTTGGTGTTGTTGAAACGATGCGTGCTGGACTCCGAAGAAGACATCGATCCTGAGGCGGTGCAGCAGGCGATGTCGGACCTCGCGCCGGTCCTGGATGTTGATCTCAATGCGGAGTGTCCCGAGTGTGGCGCGAAACAATCGGTCCGTTTTGATGTTCAGTTCTATCTGTTGCGCGCACTTGAACAGCAACGGAAGCAGATCGCGCGCGAGGTGCATCGTTTGGCGGTCGCTTATGGCTGGAGTCTAAACGAGATCCTGGGTCTTTCCCGAAGCCAGCGAAAAGCCTTCGTGGAATTCATCGAAGCGGAATTCTCCTGACGGCTGGTCATCTTCCATGAAGACTTATCTACAGCGTTTGGCTGAGCGTGCTGAAGGTGTCTCGTTGACGCCTCCACTTCGTCCCACAATCCGCAGTGAAGTAACTCGTGAGGCGAGATCCGAGTCTTTGGTGGAAGAGACATCTTTTGAATCATCTGTTGTATCACGACAGACCTCAGCGGACATTCCGCGCAACGAGCCTGCTGAAGACGCGACCAGAATAGTTGAGCCGTCTATTCAAGCCACTCCCAAAATTAGTCCGCCCCATCAGGACTTGACCTTACCCGCAGCCGCGCATCAAGAGCGGCCCGCTGCGGTTGAACCACGTTCAGCGGGCAAGGAAAGTGTGACGCCTCAACAGGTGACGCCGGCCAGGCAGAGAGAGCTTCCCCAGAGAGACATCATCGAAGCGCACAGTCAGGTTGAAGCGGAACCGACGCAAAAAGTGCCAGTGCCGCGACGAGAGACGCCGGGCGATTCCGAGAGAAGCATCACCGAGCCGCGTCGCGACGTTGAAGCGGTACCGACGCGCAAGATGGAAGTTCGCCGCGAGACGCCGGAAGAGAATAGCGCTCCGCAACTATCACCGGCGCACTCGGTTGATCTGCCAAACACCGAAAAGGGGCCCAGCAAGAACGATGAGTACGCCCGGTTGGAACAACTGACCCAGGACTTCCTGCGGCGATTGGCTCCTCCGATTCAGGCAATTGAACACCTGGCTCCAACGCCAACGGAAATCGGCGCGGCAGTTAGCGATCGCGCCATTCCAAATCTCGAGCCGCCCCGCACTGATCCGATTCGGCAAACCCCGATTCCAGATGAGCCACGGCTGGTGATTGGGCAACTCAGAGTCGATATCTTGCCCACTGGCCCAACTGAAACACGAGAAGTTGTGCGCGTGGCGCAAAGTGGGACCGGCGCGAGGCGGCCTTTCCCGGCCAGTCCGGTTTCGAAATTACGATTTGGTTTGGGGCAAATGTAAGCATGCTGCTCAACCTCTCTCTCGTCACGGAGGCACTTGTCAATTTGATTGACAAATACATCAGGGCGTCACCGGAGGGCCCGGGAATCGCCGGCCTCAAAGTGTCCTCGGAGCAGCGCGATAAGCTGACTGGTGACAGCACCGTGGGACTTTATCTTTATCACGTGGCGGAAGACGCATTCTTCAAGAACCTCCCGGGCACGTCCGCCGATACTCCGCCGTTGCGTTACACACCGATGGGGCTGAATCTTTATTACCAGCTCAACACACACAGCGACACGGCACTTGATCCCGGCATTCACAAGGAACAACTGCTGATGGGTCTGGCAATGAAGGCGCTAAGAGACTTCCCGATTATTGACGACACAACCCTGGTTGGTGCGCCGCCAGTAAAAGTGTTTCCGCTGAATCTTCGCGATGCCGACAATCGTTTCCGCATCGGGCTCACACCGGTGGTTCACAATGAAGCGATAAACTACGCCACGGCCGGCGCACAGTTGCTCAGGCTTTCGACTTACTATCAAGTTTCTGTAGCGTTGCTGGAACCGGAAAAACCAAGACTGCGTGCGGGCCGCGTGCTGAAATATGGCGTGTTCACCTTCACCCGGGGCGCGCCGCGATTGGACGGCAGCCGCTCAACCGTGACCTTCACAATTCCTGCCGAGACCACGGCGCGCGAGGTCGAGATACAGCCGGCAGAGGCGTCTGTTCGCAATCTGACAACGAACCTGGGAGGAGAAATTGTTTTCTTTGGCTCAGATTTGTCAGGCGACGAAACGACCCTGTTGATAAAGAACACGCTGTTTCCCGAGCCGGTGGAGGTTGGTTTCAACTGGGGCGTCACATCCACGGGTGACGAGATTTTTGCCGTCGTCTATCCGACAGCAGACCTGACAAAGATATTGCCGGGTATGTACTCGGCGGCTGCGAAAGTAACTACTCACCAAATGGGTGCGGACAATAAGCTGCGGACGTTTGTGAAGACTTCGAACGAGACACCCTTCGTAGTGACGCCGCGAATAGACGCGATCAGCGCCCCAGATGCCGCCGGCATCGTCACCGTGACAGGCGCGGTGTTTCAAGACGCAGCCATCTCAATTGAAGCAGTCGAAGTATTCGTGGGTGCAAACAAGATTCCCTTAAAAGCCGGCATCCCGTTAAACCCCGGTGAGTTTGAAGTAGTCAATGCAACTACTCTGCGATTTCGATATCCGATTGTCGGAATCAATCCCGGCGAGACTCTTCCTCTTCGATTGATCATTAATGGAGCCGAGAGCGCTCCCAACTGGGTGGTGGCGCCATGACAGCACGAGCAAAGGGCGCAAGAAAAAAGAAGCCTACACGGCTGCGACTGGCACCTGCCGAAGGATTGTCGCCAGAGCTGGAAATGCTGCTGGCACGCTTTCGCCTGCTGGCAACGCTGCGGCTGGGCTGGCTCGAGAAGTTGTGGGGCGAAGAAGCGGCGCCGAGCGCCAAAGAGACTATCAGTCGCGGTGAGATCGAAACCAATCTCGCCGATCGCGACTCGCCGGCTGCTGAATCGTTGTGGCTCGAAAAAGACAAGTGGGCTGGCCGGTATCGCATGTCGCTCAACAAGATCGAACGCTCAATCGATGGCGACGAGTCGCGACTGGCGGCGATCAATAAGATTTTCGGACTCAGCAAAGAAGACTCAGACTTGCTTCAAGCATGCCTTGCGGTGGCCCTTGATCCCTCGCTTGCGCGCGTGTGCGCTTACCTACAGGACCACACCGGGCGAGCTTATATGACCGAGGATTTGGCCGCGCGAATATTTCATTACGGCCGTTCGAGTGTCTGGGGCGAAGAGTCGCCGTTGTTTCGCTGGGAGTTGATATCCACAAAGGACATGGGCCCGGCTGAGCCGCGGGCGATCACTTGCGACCCGTATATTCGCGACTGGCTGGCCGGCAGGGGCCGGACAGATGAATTGCTGGTCGAAGCCGCGCGTCTTTGCGAACCGCGGTCACCAATCGGGTCACGGTCAATCCAGGAAACCGTCGAATTCATCAATCGCGCTCTGAATGGTGATTCTTCCAGCCGCTTACGCGTAACGATCACCGGTGCGCGGGGCAGTGGGCGCCGCACGCTGGCGGCGAATATCAGCGCTGCCGTCGGGCTTCCGCTGCTGGTAATCGATGCGGATCAAATCGACGAGCCAGCCTGGCCGCAAATATTTCTGCGCGCTCAGCGTCAGGCATTCCTGGAACGGCGCGCCGTCGGTTGGATTGGCGAGAGCCTCTCAAAAAGATTGTGGCCGGCGATTCCGTTCTTTCCGCTGCAATTCGCGTTTCGCGAAGTGGGCCAGGAGCTGCCACCCATCTCCGAATTGGTTGAGCGGACTGTCAAGGTACCGCCGCTTGCAATCGAAGAGCGCGAGAAACTTTGGCGCCAGTACCTGCCGGGCTCGAGCAAATGGCCGAAGGGAGACTTAGATTCTCTGGCGCAAACCTATCGCGTCCATGTCGGCGACATTGCCGATGCTGCGCGCGCGCGCGTCGCCGATTCCGAAGAAGCAGTGAAGCGAGTCCGTCAATCGGCGAGAGCGCGGCTGGGGAATCTCGCGCAGTTACTCGAGTGCCCCTTTGGGTGGGACGACCTGGTAGTCCCCGATGTTTTGCAGGAGACGCTCAAGGACATCGTGTTTGAGGCCCGCAATCGCGGAGCGTTCTGGGAGCAGGACAACGCTCGTTCCATGTTTCCTCAAGGGCGCGGCCTGATGGCTTTGTTCAGCGGTCCACCCGGAACCGGAAAGACCATGGCCGCACAGGTGATCGCCGCCCGCCTTCAGCACGATCTATTTCGCATCGACCTCTCGAGCGTGGTCAGTAAGTATGTGGGCGAGACATCTCAGAATCTCGAAAAAATACTATCGCGTGCCGCCGAAATGGATGCGGTGCTGTTGTTTGACGAAGCCGACGCCATGTTCAGCAAGCGGGTGAACGAAGTCCGCGATGCACAAGACAAGTTCGCCAACACAGACGCGGCCTACCTGCTGCAAGCGATCGAATCATTTCCCGGTATTGCGATTCTGGCGACGAATCAGAAGCACAACATCGATCCGGCATTCATCCGTCGCTTGCGCTTCGTCCTGGCTTTCGAACCACCCAATGCAGCGCAGCGGCTAGACATCTGGACCAAAGTAATAGGGGGCCTGGAAGGGTCCGACCGAGTCGAAGCGATGCATGATGATTTGAAGTCGCTCGCAGATAGCATCGACGTGACCGGAGCCCAGATCAAGTTCGCCGTGCTGGGCGCTATCTTTATCGCCCGCCGCGCGCGCCAACCCCTCGAAACTGCGCATCTGTTTCGCGGACTGGAGCGAGAGTTGGCGAAAGAAGGCCGGTCTCTCGGCGGCCGCGACCGAAAGAGGATGATCAAAGATGGCGCGTAACACAGTCCAAATAGGAGAACTCCGCCTGCGTATTCCAGGCGTGAGCCGGGCGGAGGCGCAACGCATGGGCGAGGACGTCGCTCAACGAATTTCAGAATCTCTTCCTGCAAAGGGGAGAAGAGAGCAATTGGGCGCGGTTGATATGCGCGTGAGCGTTCAGCAAGGAACGCCCGGCGATCAGCTATCCAGGCTGATCGCACAGTCAATTCTGGAGAAACTACAATGAAAGTGAAAAGCCTCCAAGCGGCCAAACCGGCCACTGCGAAATCCGCCTGGTCATCGTGTGCCAATGCAAAACGCGTCCGCGGTTTTGCCGGCAACCACACGAGAATTAAGGCGCAAACTGCGGCCGAACAATCTCAGCGCCAGGACGACGACGCAAAGCACGTCGGGCGGGATGAAAAGAATGAACAGTCCTTCCCGCGTCGGATTTCTTACGAAGGTGAAGCTTCGGCCATGCCGGTCGCACCGCGCGCAAATCCGGTGAGGACCGTTGAACACCATCGGCATCGTTTCTCAGCTTCCATACGCCGCGTGGAAGAGCCAAAGCCGGCGAGCCTGGGTAGCTACGCTGCGGCTGCGGCGCGAGGCGCGATCAACCTGGGGCGCGGTCCTTACCAAAACGACGCGACGCCAGGCAACGAGCAAACAACGGAAATAGACATGGCTTCAACATTGGCCCAGACGGTGGTCCCAGACGCTGGATCGATACGCGAACCTGAAGACGGCGAAACGGTTCAACTCCCCGATATCGTAATGCCAGCCACGGCGGTGATCGAACAAACGGACCCGATAGCCAGTGCTCTCACCTACAACTCAAGCATCACTCAATCAGGTGCCAAGCCAAGTCCGTTTGGTGCCACGTTACCGTATACCCATGCGTTGTCAGGAATATCCGTCACACTCACGGCCGGAACCTATCAAGTGGCGGCTACGGTCGATAACCCGATTACATTTCAAGTCGACGGCGGTACGCGTCCGGATATTTCGTCTGACACTGATGCTGACATCACTAAGACCAACTATCCAACCGTAGTTAGTGATCTTACTCCCAATCTGACTGACCTTAAGGGTCGCCCTCCGCGCAACAGCTTTTGGGCCGAAGACCTGACTATCAAGCATGAAAATTTTCACGCGACAGAAGATGTGAAATACGGCGGCTCAGGAACGACATTGGCCCAGAACTGGCTTAACACACAGACGGCTGGAAGCGTTGCTGCTGTAAATGCGCTGCTGGGCCAAGTGCCGGCAAAAGTGGCCGCTACGGTGAGTGCGGCGATGGCATATCCGGGCCGTGAAGAGCGCGCATACGACGACGGTGCCCCTTCGTATCAGGCCAGGGCGGACGCGATTAAGAAGAAGGGGGATGCAGCCGGGTATCCCTAATCCGAAGAGGCGGCGCGCGCAAGTTAGGAGTATTGCAAATGAGCGCAGCAGCAGGGTTGATTGTCGGGTTCCTTGTTCAAGCACAAGCGAGCGAGGAGATTAATATGCCTCCAAGAGATTCCGAAGAGAACGTGTTCAAATACCAAATGCCGAATCTGGATATTCCGGATCCGCCTCGCGATATGGCCTATTCGGAATTTGAGGACTTTCGAAATCGCGAAATCCTGAGGGCTAACGGGATTTCATTGTCGGAGGCCGAGCTAATCCACGCTTTAAGAGAAAACACCAATATCGTACAGGCAGCCGCGGTACACACACTCGGCAGTCTTTCAAGTCGAGCTGCAATTTCGATACTCAAAAAACTAGTGGCGAGTTCGGAGGACCTCGTGAAAGTCGAGGCAGCTTACGCGCTCGCACGTCTTGGCTTCTCTGAAGGAAAAGAGGCGCTGGTCGAATGCCTGGACTACCCAGTGGATGCCTATCTTTCTCCGGCAATCGCCGCCGGATACCTCGCCCAACTGGGTGATCCCCAGGGTTTCAAGACTATCGTCCGATGTTTCGATGTCGACATTCCCGCAATTAGAATGTTGGCTTGTAAACAGCTTTATTTTTTCGCGCGCTTCCAGGGGATGCAAGATGCAGACGGTAAAATAATAGATTTATGCAGCCTGTTCGAGCGCGCCTTGAAGGATTCGGATACCGACGTCCAATGGCAGGCGCTGGTCCAATTGCGCGAGCTTGGTTCGCCAGACTGCAGAAATATTCTCGAACGCTATGTTAAGGACGCATCGGACGAAAAGTTACAAGAGATTGCTCGCGGAATACTGGCAAGTATCTGAGGGACCAGAAAGACGAATCTCGAGTCGCGCGTCTGGACCCCCAATTTTCGCGCAACATGGAATCTATCACAGGTAGCCGCATTCGAAACGGGTGCTAAGCCAGCGAGCATCGAGACGGCTAAACACTAGACCACCATGGCAAACGGATATTCACAAAGCCCAAGACTCCTGAAAGGCGCCATCATTCAGTTCTCGGCGCCGCTGTTAGTTCCCATTCCCAACATCATCATCTTTCAATACAACCCTGAAAAGATGACACGGACGCTGACGCCCTGGGCGCCGCCGGCGCCGCCCCCTGGAGGCGACGACCCTAAAGTCGAAGCGGCGTTGGCCCAACCCTACGATCCTGGGGAGACTTTCAGCTTGAGTCTCGAGCTTGATGCGGCTGATGCGCTCGAAGCCCCGGACACTCATCCAGTTGCCTCTGTCTTTGGAGTCGCCGATCGCATAGCTGCGATTGAGATGCTGCTCTATCCGCCGGGGGACAGCGCCCTGGGCGGCCTCGTCAGCGCGATTGGCAGTGCTTTTGGGGCGTCGGTCGCGGTGGACGTGGTACCCCGAAAAACAGTTCCCGTGGTGCTCTTCTTCTGGGGACCGGGACGAATTGTGCCCGTGCGCATCACCAGTTTCTCGATCGATGAGCAGGCCTACTCGCCGACTCTCTACCCGATCCGCGCGAAGGCGACGCTGGGACTGAAAATACTCGATGCGGCGGCGTTTGGTAACGATGACAGCGCCACGGTGAAAATCGCCAAGGCTTGTTACACGTTCACGCGGGCGCAGAAGGAGCTGCTGGCATTGGCTAACGTCGCCAACAGCGTGGAATCAATCATGGGCATGCTGCCGCTTTAGGAGAACTTATGTTTGATCCGAAAAGTCGTTACTTCACTCTGGAAACATACACGGTCAAGGACCATCGCGGCCGCGAAGTTGCCGTTGTGCCCGTCCCATTAGCACCGGTCCAGAACCTGCTGGGCATACACCTGCTGCGACAGGGAGAGCGATTGGATCACCTGGCGCAGAAATATCTGGATAACCCGGCCGGCTTCTGGCGGATTTGCGAAATGAACGACGTCATGCTGGCCGAAGCTTTGACGGAAACGAGAGAGATCGCTATTCCGAGCAAGGGCCGCTAGCGAAAAAAGTGATCGCATGGGATTGGGAATCGCTATCGCTGTGGGAGGGTCGCCGGATGAGGAACTCGCGGCGGCTGCGTTGGTTGAAGTTCATGAACGAATTGGAGAGATGACAACTTACCGCCTTCGTTACGACATAGACGTTGTTGAGGGAGACTTTCCCATGTTGGTGGACGAACGCATTGGCCCAGGTTCGGAGTTAGCGGTCATTGCTCCGATCGACGGCGCAAACAACTATCTCGTTAAGGGTCCCGTGACGGGACAGAAAATTCATCTCGCGCACGGTGGCGCGGGCTCATTCGTTGAAGTCTCGGGTACGGACACAACGATCGCCATGGATCGCGAAACGAAAACCACGCTCTGGTCCGACATTACCGACAGCGATGCGGTAACTACGATCCTGGGGCAGTACGGCTATACGCCGGACGTTGATTCGACCGCGGCCGGACACTACGAAACCAAGCACACGCTGGTTCAGCGCGACACCGATCTTCAGTTTGTGCAGCGGCTGGCGCGTCGCAACGGTTTTCTCTTTTGGATCGATTGCGACGAAATGGGAATCGAGACGGCTCACTTTAAGCGCCCGCCCCTCGATGGCGACCCGGCAGGCGATCTCATCATTAACCTGGACTCGAATTCGCTGGAAGCGGTCGACATTAACTGGGACGTTGAGAGACCTACCAGCGTGGTCGCCGCGCAACTCGATCTTAACGACAAGTCCGATATTGACGGCGCGGTGGCCCAATCGCCCTTGACTTCACTGAACGCGGAAGCGCTCAGCGCGATTGCCGCCGACACGCGCTCAATTCACATTGTGGCGCCGGTTGATGACGCCGGTGACCTACAGAGCCGCGGCGAGGGAACTCTGGTCGAAGCAAATTGGTTCATCCGCGCTACGTGCCAGACGACGGTCAACGCACTCAATGCTCTGGTGCGGGCCCACACCGTGATTAATTTGCGCGGGGCCGGAACTCGCTTCAGCGGAAAATATCTCGTCTCCGGCGTGCGTCACGAGATCGACGCGACCGCGCATCGCATGGACGTGGAGTTGATTAGCAACGGTTGGGGGAGTTGAGATGGACGACGCAACGTCGAATGAAGGGATCAAAACCCTGCTCGATTGGGTCCGGGGCCATTACTTCGGGTTGTATCGGGGCACGGTTACCGACGTTGATGACGCGACAAAGCGCGGACGGTTGAAAGTCAAGGTGCCCTCAGTCCTGGCAGACGTGGAGGTGTGGGCGATGCCGTGCGTTCCTTATGCCGGCAATGGGGTGGGGTTCTATAGCCTGCCCGCCGTTGGCGTAGGCGTGTGGATAGAGTTCGAGGCCGGCGACCCTTCTTATCCTGTTTGGACCGGGTGCTTCTGGGGCGACGGTGAATTGCCGGATTCAGGAGGAGCGGCGATCAAGATTTGGAAAACTGATTCGCTGACGCTGCGGCTTGATGACGATGCGGACGAAATCCTCATCAAGAACAACGGCGATTCCAAGATCACCTTCAGTTCAGACGTGAAAACTGAAAGCGGCCAGGCGACGCATACCGTCGGCAGCAGCGGAGTCGTCAGCGATCAGGGCGGCGTTGGCAAAGTGGAAGTAACCAGTTCGTCGGTGAAGGTTAACAGTGGAGCCTTGGAGGTGACTTAATGGCGGGCAATAGCCTGACAACTGCGAGTTCCTTGCAGTGTCCTCACGGCGGCGCTGTGACAATCGTAAGCAGCAATATGCGCGCTAAGGCAGATTCCGCGTCGATTGCGACTATGGCAGACACTTTCACGATTGCGGGTTGTCCTTTTCAACTGCCAACTACGCCGCCCACTCCGAGTCCATGTTTGACCGTGCAATGGCTGGTCACCGACATGCGGGTCAAGGCCAACAGCAGTTTGACACTCAGCAGCGCGAGCCAGGGACTCTGTCTCAGTGGGGCGCAGATTCCGCAGGGACCAGTTTCAATCGTCAGCGAGCAAGCGAAAGTAAAGAGCCAATGACGAAGCAAGACTTCACCAGCATCCGTTATCCCATCGGGGTGAATGCCGGCCTGGGCCGGCTCCAGGAGGAACCCGACTATGCCGAGCACGTCGACCAGTTGGTTCGGCAAGTGCTCTTCACCAGTCCGGGCGAGCGCATCGACCGGCCCGACTTCGGCTGCGGAGTGAAACGTCTGGTCTTCGCTCCTAATAGCGAGATCTCAGCGAGCCTCGCGCAGGTCACGATCTTCGAGTCTCTGAAGCGTTGGCTGGAGCCGATAATTACCGTTAACGACGTCAAGGTGACAGCGATTAATGAAAAGCTGGAGATTCGCATTGTCTATCTGCTTAAAGCACGACAGGAGCGGCGGTATCTGAATCTGGAGGTGACGATCTAATGGCAGTGCCGGATCGGCTCGAAACTCTTCTGGGTCAGAACGTCGTGACTGGGATCGACTTTGTCTACGTCCAGCCCAATCAGACAACCCTCGACGTTTTCTTTCTGCGTGCCCCAGCCACGTTGACCGTGCCGCTCGTCAATAACGTAAATTTAGCTGCCATTCACATCTATAGCCCTTCGGGTGGCGAGCGTTTGCCTGAGGTCCCCGTGACCAACGTTCAATGGGTCGTGGTCGACACGCGTGATGTGATGCGGGTCACCGCAAAGTACCCGGGCGACTTTTCACGTTATCGTCTTCATATCGAAGATGCGCGAATCGATCTCTTCTTCAATGATGTCTACTTCAGTTTCAAGGCGAATTGCGAAAGCGATCTCGATTGCGCTCCGCCGGCGCACGAGTGTCCGCCAGAACCCGTCGTAGATTTTCCGATTGACTACACAGCGCGTGATTTCTGGAGCTTCCGGCGCGCCCTGCTCGACTTCGCCTCCGCACGCTATCCAAGCTGGCAAGACCGTCTGGAAGCGGACGTGGGTGTGATGTTGGTAGAAGTGATGAGCGCGCTCGGCGACGAGTTTGCCTACTATCAGGATCGCGTTGCGCGCGAAGCCTATCTGGAAACCGCGACGCAGCGCCGGTCCCTGCGCCGCCTGGCGAGACTGGTTGACTACAACATCCATGACGGACTGGGCGCCTCGACCTGGCTCGACTTTAAGGTTGCAGCCGGTCCCCAGAATATTCCGGCGGGAACGGCGGTCGTCGAGCCCGGCAAAGTCGATCCGGGCACGGGGTTGCCGCAACCCGGCACGCGCATGCAGTTTGAAGTCGGACGAGGATTGTCAGAGTCTTTCGCCATTCCTCCCGCGCTGCCGAAGAAATATGTAGTTGACTCTGTCCGCAACCTCTTCCTGCCGCACCAGTGGGATGAAGACGATTTGTGTCTGCCCGTGGGTGCTACTGAGATCTATATCAACGGTCATCACAAAGCGAATCTTCCTTTCGATGACACGCCGCCTGGTAAAGAGCCGGGCAAGTGGGTCCTGCTGCAAACCAAGCCTCCTAACGCGGCCATAGCTGCGCGGGCCTGGATGGTTCGACTGATTACGATCGAGAACCGAGTCGATCCTGTTTTCACTCAGAACATAACGCTGCTTCGTTGGGAGCCCGAACAGGCGACAACTTTCGAAATGGACCTCACGGTGCTTGAAGTGCACGGCAATCTGGTGCCGGCCACGGCCGGCAAGACCGAGGTGCGGCGCTTCACTATTGGTCCGTCAAGCGGCGAAGCGGATCGCCCGGCGGCGATTGAACGTGAAGGAGCGGATGGCTCCGTCGCCTATGTCAGCAGTCTGGTCGACTCAGATGAAAAGAGTCTGGTCTGGCTGGGCGAGGCGCCGGAAAATGCCACGCCGGAAATTCGCCTGACCGAGGTCAGAGACGTCGCGGGTGTCTGGACCGTGAGGCCGAATGGCGAATGGACCTGGAGCCCCGCATTGCTCGGAACAAAATCCGCGCAATCGGGCGATCAGGTTTTCACGCTCGATGACGGCATGTGGCGGCGCGTGGTGGGTTATCAACGCATCGGCAAAGAGATTGTGTTTCAGGATTACGCCTCCGACCTCGGAAAAAGCATTCGCTTTGGCGATGGAGAATTTGGCGAAGTGCCATCCCCTAACACTACCTTTCAAGTTACCTACCGGCTCGACAACGGCGCGCGCGGAAATGTCGCGGCCGGTACCTTGACGCAATGCGCGTTGGCGGGCGTGTCCGTGACTAACCCTTTGCCGGCCCGCGATGGCCTCGATCCGGAAACGCCCCAACAGGTAAGGCAACTCGCGCCTGACGCATTTCGAGCCACGACGTTCCGCGCCGTTCGTCCGGAAGACTACGCGGAAGCGGCTGAGCGGTTGCCGTGGGTACAGCGCGCGGGCGCTGCTTTCCGTTGGACAGGAAGCTGGCTGACTGCTTACGTGACACCTGATCCAAAGGGCGCGGTCTTCGTTACTGAAGCACAGGCTGCTGAACTAAACGATCAAATCAATCGCTTCCGGCAAGCCGGCCGGCCGGCCTATACGCTCAATCCGCGTTACGCGAATCTGGATCTGGAGATCACCGTCTGCGTCGAGCCATTCGCTTATCGCGGTGACGTGAAAGAGCGCGTGCTCGATGTTCTCTGTGGTATTGGCGGCGTGCGCCCGCGCCCTGGATTTTTTGCAGCCGACAATTTCACCTTTGGCACGCCGCTCGAGCGTTCGCAACTTGAGGCCGTGATCCAGGACGTTCCCGGCGTGCGCGCCGTTGAAGGTATGCGCATCAGGCGTCGCGGTTGGTTCGATTGGAGCAACTTTAGCAGCCTCAGTTATCGCGTTGCCGACAATGAAGTCGTCCGAGTAGAAAACGATCCGTTACTTCCTGAAGCCGGCTCCGTGAAGCTCTACATGAAAGGGGGAGCATGAACTTCAATTGTCCCTGTGATGAATTAAAGTTCCCCCCGTTGCTGTGGATCTCGGGTGGTCTGTCGACCCTGCCGCGTCAGATAGCGACCTTTCCGGAGTTTCGTGCCGCGATGCTTTCGGCGATCGGGAAGCACGCCCCGCTCAGGGATTGGCGTGCGCGCAGCAGCGACGACTTTGGCATCATGCTCCTGGAGATGTGGTCATATGTCTGCGACAGCATCTCATTCTACGACGAAGTCATCGCCAACGAGTCTTACCTGCGCACGGCCCAGCAACGAGCCTCGTTACGCAAGATGGTCGGACTTTTGGGATACATCCCACGCCCGGCTATCGCGGCCACCGTAGATCTCGCGATCCTGGCCGAGGGGCGCCAACCCATCTCAGTTCCGGCGGGAACTGCCTTTCGTTCCGGCGCTTTTCCGGGCAGCGCGCCGCAGGTCTTCGAGCTTGATGCGAATTCCACCGTCCATCCCTTTCTGAATAAGTGGCAGGTTATTCCCAACCGGCCGGCGACCATCGACGGCGGTAAGAATCTGGCCACGGTGACTCTCTCTTCGGTTTTGCTTGCGCCGGCAACCGTCCATCTCAAGACCGGCCAGATTCTTGTTTTCGAGATCCTGGGAAGTCCAACTGCGATGCAGGCGCGCGTGGTCAAGAGCATCACCGATTACTTAGCGAGCGACGGCGCCACCTATAAGAAGGTCGATTGGGATGGGCCAATAACGGTGGCCGGGAGTACTCCTCTCAGTCAAATTGAGCTTACCGTGCCCACGCAAATCGCGTCACTTTGGGCGGGCACAACGTCTGAGTATCCAATCGTCAATTGGGGCACGGGTTTCCTCCTCCTCGATGCTCTCTACCGGCAGTTGAAATCCGGGAGCAGCATCGTGATCGAGAAGGGCGGGGTCTTCCAGTGGTTCAAAGCTTTTGCAGTTGTCGACTCCCGGATTTCATTACCGCCCACGGGCGACACGACAATCAAGACCGGGTCGGTCACCAGTACTGTTACTCCTCCCACGATATATGTGCCGATTACCATCGTCGAGCTCGACGCTTTCGTAAATGCCGCCGGGCACAAATTAACTTCAGCGCCGGATTTTGCTTTAACCGGGTTTACCGACTTCATAATCAACTACGGCTTCACCAGCGCCGGCACTGTGGTCGCGCCTGCGTTCCCGACTCTCAGCCCCGGAGATACGCTCAACCTCGCGGCTCCATTTGAAATGCCGCAAGACGGGAAGTCGCCTAATCGTTTCCTGTTGGAAGACAAGAACAATCTTGGCGATGAGATCACTGGCGGAATTGATTTCACGACGGGCAGACTGACTCTCGATCAAACTTCAAAGATCTCTCAACCTTTGACTATTCCAGTCGATGTCTTCGGCAACGTGGTGAAGGCCAGCCGGGGCGAAACAGTTTTGGCGGAGATTCTTGGCAGCGGTGACGCCTCGGCGGCCAACCAAACTTTCAAACTGAAAAAGAACCCGGTCACCTACACGCCGTCGGCTACCGCGGGAAACGAAACCGGCGTCGCCAGTACGTTGAAGGTCTACGTCGGCGGCGTCCGTTGGGCGGAAGTGCCGACGTTTTACGGCGCGGCCCCTGACGCGCAGGTTTACATTGTCAGACAGAATGACGACGAAGAATCCAGCATCACTTTTGGCGACGGTATTCGTGGCTCCCGCCTGATGACCGGATCTAACAACGTACTCGCCATGTATCGCTTCGGGGCTGGTATAGCCAGCCCGCCGGCGGGCTCGATTCATCAACTCGGCAAGCCGGTGAAAGGAATCAGGAGCGTCCGCAATCCAGTGCCGGCTTCGGGCGGCGACGATGCTGAGCCGGCTAGCGGGCTGCGCACGTATGCGCCGCGTTCCGCGCTACTCCTGGGGCGCGCGATTTCCGTCGCGGATATGGAAGCTGCGGCGGCCAGTGTGGGTGGCGTGCGCGCCGTGCGTGCGGAATGGCGTTGGAACCAACTCCGGCAGCGACCCCTGGTGCAAATCTGGTACATCGGAGCAGCCGGTGTGGCACTTACTGTCTCGCAGAAACTGCGCGGACTCTCGGATCCCACGACACCCATTGAGGTAGACCAGGCGCAAGCGGTCCCTGCCTCGATGTCGATCTCGATCGAGATCGACCCTCGCTACCTCGAGCCGGACGTATTGGCGGCGGTGAGGACGGCGTTGATGGACACTGAGTCGGGACTGTTGTGTCCGGAGCTCATTGGGATTGGAGTGCCCCTATTCCGCAGTCGCATCTTTGACGCGGTGCTGGACGTGCCCGGCACAGTCGCAGTCACGGGGCTGCTGCTGAATGGCGTTGCCTTCGACCCCTATGGGATTTCGCCTGGAGCAGGAAAATATTTTGACTTTGAAAACGGAACTTTGCTTTTGAATGGAAAGACAGGTGTCGATAGCTAATGGCTGACACGGCAAACGACAACTTCCAGACCTACTTCGCGGAAAAACTTTGGGAGATGATCCCGGCGTTCTACCGCGACGAGGATGGGCTGGCCGAGAATCCCGGCGTGCTGCGCTCGATCATAGAGATTGTGGCCGAGCAGGCGACTTATTTGCGCCGCAGCAGCGATCATCTCTGGGACGATCAGTTCATCGACCTCTGTAGTTCATGGGCCATTCCCTATATCGCGGACCTGGTGGGCACTCGTCTTGTTTCCAGCCTTAACCAGCGCGGCCAGCGTATTGACGTAGCCAAGACGCTTTACTATCGGCGTCGCAAAGGAACTCTGCGCGTCCTCGAGGAACTGATCAGTGACATCGCGGGCTGGGAAGGAGTGGTCAACGAAGAGTTTCGCCGGCTGGCGCGAACATTTCACGGATTGGATCCCGCGCCCGGGCCGTTCGCCGGCCGGTTCACGGACACTCCTCCCGGAGGCTGGGCTGACTTGCGCCGTCCGCGCGGGTCGGAACTAACCGACGGACCGTTTGACGAATACTCTCATTCCGCGGATCTTCGGAAACAGAGAGGGACGGATGGCCGTTACAACATTCCTAAGCTCGGCTTCTACTTGTATCGCATTCCTGCGCGCAGGTTAACCGGCGTCGTTCCGCTTCAGGGTCCAAACAATAAGGCCTTCACCTTTGATCCTTCCGGTCGCGACGTCCCCCTGTTCATGCGTCGCAGTCGACTCGAAAGCTTTGACTGGGACAAGTGGCGCTCTTTGCGCGAGTGGGAGTTGCCTGCGCCGATGCGTTGCCGAGTCCTGGGGCACGCCGAATACCTGATCAGCGAGGCGCTGGTGCTCGATCTAATTAACAACCTGGGTCTCAACAACGCGGCCGCTAACGATCTGCGCCAGCTACGAAGTATCACGTTCACCAGCGAAGCGAGACTGCGCGATGCTATTGCGACCTTGCCGAACAGTGCCGCACTGCTCGCTGGTCCCGTCATCCAGGCGATCCTTCAGGGCGCGCTGGTCCAGGATTGCGGCAAGAGTGTATTGCTTTCCAGTTATGTGTCGCCGGGCTCGGGGCTACCTAAATCAATTCGCGTAGAAACGGCGGCGGGAGTAGAAGTCACCAGTGACCAGATCACTTCCGGAAACCTGAGCAGCTTTACGGGAACAGCGGCAAGTAAACGTCTCATCATCGATCCCGAGCGCGGGCGAATGCTTTTTCTCGGCGCCGCGCCGCCCGCTACTCTGAAAGTCGATTACCACTACGGCTTCTCTGGAGATATCGGCGCTGGATCGTTCGATCGTAGCGCCTATTATCGTCGCAATTACAAACCTAACGAGAGATATCCGGAAGATAACTACCCCGACGACTATGACCGTCGCGCTTTCTCTCAGGCTCCTACTCCCCCGGTGTTGACGAATAGTGCGGCCATCACTGCGGCGAATATTGACGTGGGAACCGTGAACGTCATCGGGGCCACTGAAATTGGAGACAGCTCAACTTTTGGTCCCGTAAGCAACAAGACGGGTATTCAAAACACCATTATCAGAGCGGCGGATCTTGAGCGGCCGTATCTGCGAATGGGCTCCAGTTGGGTCCTGGATACAGGGGCCAGTCTGGAAGCTTTCCTGACCCTCGAGGGTCTATGGCTGGGCGGCACCGGCAATTTTTCGCTGGTCCTGCGTGGAGACTATGAAAGAGTCACAATTCGCCACTGCACGCTCGACCCGGGCGGAGTTGACGCGCAAGGAAACCCCATCCGTCCTCTAAGCCTCGTGGTCGAAGGCGCGGTGGGTAAGCTCTTGATAGATCGTTCCATCACGGCTGATATTCGAATTCAGGGGGCCGGGGTGGTTCAGAAACTCATAGTCCGCGACTCAATTGTGCAGTCGATCAATCCCCTGTTTCCGGCGATTGACATGCCGCTCGTTGCCGTAGACATGTTTCGCACGACTGTCTTTGGCGGCATCAATGTCGATCGGCTAAATGCTTCCGAAGCATTGATCACGGGGCTGGCTGACGTTACCGATACCCAAGATGGATGCTTCCGTTTTAGTGCCGCGCTGCAAGGCAGTCGCGTGCCCCATCCTTATGAGTCTTATTTCATTAAAGACACCAATCACTTTTTCACTTCACGACGCTTCGGACAGCCGGGCTATGCCCAACTCAGCTTGACGGCTCCCCCGGGACTGCTGCGGGGCGCGGAAAACGGCTCGGAAATTGGAGCCTTCAGCAGCCTGCTTAGTCCGATCCGTTTCGACGGGTTGCGAGCCAAAGTGGACGAGTACATGCCCTTTGGCTTAATCCCCGTCTTCATCTTTGAAACGTAGGAGTTTCTTATGGCTACCATTGACCTCTCCCGTTCGGCCACCGATTTCCGCAAACACTACAAGAGTGTGCGGGCGCAACAGGGCCGCGTGTTTGTAGATGATGATTACAACGAGAACGAACGACTTCACGGCGAAGACGATCGACGAGCACGCGTTGACATCATCGGCCCGGCTGGTACCCCAGACAGCGGCTTTCTGATCTCAAACGCCAGAGTCACTGGGGGCAAGGTGGATTTCGACATCGCCGCCGGTACTTTCTATCTCGGCGGTTTGCATCTTGAGTTGGATCAGCTCGAGCGGTTCCAGGTTCAATCGGACTGGCTACAGTTTTCCGGGGCAGTTCTCCCTTCTCCACCTAACGCGGGAAAGCGATTCGACCTGGTCTTTCTTGAGAGCTGGCTGCAACCAGTCTCAGCCGTTGAAGACAACGAGTTGTTTGAAGTGGCCCTCTCGGGTCCGGACACGTCAACCCGGATGCGCGTAATGCGGCGCGTGCGCCTGGTCACGAACACGGCCACCGGCGATTGTCGCAAGGATTGGAAAACTCTGGTGACCGGCTGGACGGCAAGCAACCAGGGCACGCTCAACAGCCAGGACGAGCTGGTCCCTAATACCAAATTGAAAGTCGAGTTTGAACCGGCATCGAATCCAGCAGATCTTTGCTCACCGCCCGTGGCCGGCGGTTATCTGGGAGCGGAAAACCAGGCGATCCGGGTGCAGCTAACAGACTCCACACACTTCACCTGGGGTTTTGACAATGCTGCCCCACTCTATCGACTCCAGGTCAGCAACAACGGGGCCGGCCAGAGGCGCGTCATTACTATGACGACCGAACCCAAGGATCAAGCTCACTGGCCGTTGACTGGTCAGATAGTAGAGTTGCTACCGTGGTCAGCAGTCCTGGCCAACGAAGAGAAACTTGCCGGGCGCGGCGGATTTCTCACGCGCGTCGACGGTTCGTATGATCCGGACACAAAAGTGTTCACCCTCACCGCCGATGTGCCCGCCGGATTTGGTGACGGCTGGAAGACACGACCAGACGCAGCCCAACTTGGACCAGAGTTCTTCTACCTGCGAGTGTGGAACCGTGGCTCGGACACGGTCTCGGCGCCGGCAATTCCTTTCGTGACAGGGACCGCGGTCACCCTGGGCCAGACGGGACTGAAGATTACGATCACTGGCACCGACCGGCAGAACGGCGACCACTGGATCATCGCTGCTCGCCCCGAATCACCGAACCGCGTGGTGCCCTGGCTACTCGAAGCGGGGCGCAGCCCGCATGGCTACCGCAGGTTTTATGCCCCGCTGGCAGTGATTGAATGGACGGTGACCGCCGGCGTCCCGACCGGCAAGGTCATTCATGATTGCCGCGAAACTTTTCCGCCGCTGACACGGCTACGCGGCTGTTGTACCTACACTGTCGGCGACGGCACGACCAGCTTCGGATTGTTTACGAGCATCCAGGACGCGATCAACCATCTGCCCGCAAGCGGTGGCGAAGTCTGCGTCCTGCCTGGCGACTTTGAAGAAAACATCACGATCAATCACCGGCGCAATATCACCATCAAAGGTTGCGGCACGCGCTCGCGGGTCTTCTCGCCGACGCCGCAAAATCCTCCGGCTCTCCCCGTTATCGACATCGTCGAATCGCAGAACATCACTGTCCAATCGCTCCTTGTCGAAGCAGCCCCGACGGGCATCGGCATCCTCCTTGAAGGCCGACCGCGGGAAGTGATCGTGATCGAAAGCAAGAACGGCGAAGACGCTCCTGTTCTCAATATTACGCTGGAGAATCTGGTCATCCGCGCTGCGACCCGCTGCGCTATCGAAGCACGCGTCGGCTACGGCGTCATCATCAGGCGTTGCCGCATCGAGATGAAGGACGTAGCAACCGCTTATCCCGGCATCTTCTTCATCGGTGAAGACTCTCTGATCGAAGAGAACGTGATTGGCGTTGCCGATGAAAAACGGCGCGTGGGAGAATTCGAATGGATTAACCCCCTCGACCCGGACAACGCCCTGGCCGCCGGCGCGGCGCTCGGGGGTTTACAACTTGGCGGGACGTGTGAGCGGATTCGCGTCATTAATAACGTCATTGCCCGTGGCATTGGAAACGGGATCA
>DATHHW010000064.1:0-18624 GCA_035317005.1 Pyrinomonadaceae bacterium
AGCAAACCTCATGGAGGATGACCGCATAGATGATTGATCGTGGCTCGTCAGCCTTGATCACTTGAGGACCGCCACCGGCGGTAAACTAAAAACTAACAGTCTCATGTCAAAGAGCATTCAAACGAAATATCAACCAAGCCAAACGCCGCAACGTCCCGGCCGAAGTCTGGACTTAAAACCTCTTGACTTCGAACGCCGCTTCATAGATGACCTCATACCGTCACGGGCTCATCGATCAGCGCGTTCGGTAGCGTCCGGGACGCAAGTTATCAACTTGCCCTACTTCTGTCTCAAGTAATCATCCGTCTTGTCCAACCAATCCTGTCGCGGTGGACTGAAGATATCCACGTCGAGTGTGTCTTCCAACGCTTCTGCCTTGTGCGGAACGTGGGACGGAATGTGCAGGACTTCGCCCGCCAGCACGTCGATCACTTGCGCTTCATCGCTGCCGATCCAGAAACGCAGACCGCCTTTCAGGATGTACGTGATCTGCTCGTTCTCGTGCGAATGTCTGGGGACGATGGCGCCCTTCTTGAGATAGACGTGCGCCAGCATCATTCGGTCGCCGGTGATCAGCCGCCGCTCTAAAACATCCGAGAGCTGCTCTTTCGGCATGTCCTCCCAACGGTGATGCGTTACGCTTCTTTGATCCATTCGTTTGTCTCCACATCCAAAAGCTTAGATCGTTTTTTGGCTTGCCAAACTTACCGCATGAGCATACTCAAGTAAATCCGCCGGCTTAGAATTGGGCTTTTCTTGTCAAAGACCTCAAATAAAGTATAGTGGCCCCAATCGGAAGCGGCGTTCAGAGTACCAACTTTAGTTGGGTTCTCTTTCGCTTAACAAAAGCCCGACTGAAGTCGGTACTCTGAACACCGCTCAACCAAAGTAGTGCTATGATTTGCGCACATCGGCGGGGAGCTTTAGGTAACCAAATCCGGTCTTTGGCCGTCTAAAGGATTCAGACAGCATCGTCAAACGCTTTCCCGCACGATTTAATTTCGAGGTAAAGACAAAATGGTTTCTAAGAAGATTACGACCTTTCTGTTCCCGGCGGCTCTGATATTCGCATGTGCCGGGTTTGCCGGGGCGCAGGACACGACCGCTCAATCAGCGACCACCCCGCCTGACGCCAAACAACAGCAGGAAGAGAAGCTCAAGCTGGAGACCAAGGCAGCGGCTTTGCTCGAGCAGGTGGTCACCGAAGCACAGGGACTAAGGCTTCCCGAGAATCGGATCCGTGTGCAGATCGCGGCCGGTGACATGCTGTGGGATCGCAGCGTCCCGCGTGCGCGCGGACTACTGGTTGACGCGGGCGCGATCCTCGGTCAAATGATGCTGGATGTAGACAAGACCGATCGGAACGATGTGCAAACCTTGAATCAGCTCCGGCAGGATTTGGTGCTCACCGCCGGACGACACGATGCCGAGCTTGGTTATCAACTGTTGCGTTCGACGCAGCCGCAAGCAAACTCCGAAACCAATGTCCTCAATGGCCGACGTGTAATTCCCGATCAGTCAGCTAACCTGGAACAGAGCCTGCTGGCGACAATCGCCGGCACCGATCCGAAAGTGGCTTATCAAAAGGCCGCCGAGGCGTTGGACAAGGGTGAGTACCCGACATCGCTGAATCGAGTGCTGACCCAACTACAAGCGAAAGATCCGGAGGCGTTCAAGAAGCTGGCCGAGAAGACGCTGAGCCGCTTGGGCTCGGACAATGTGGTTGGCAGCCGTGAGGCTGCGAACCTCGCCGTATCGCTGCTGATGGGCGGTCCGCGCGCTGCCACGACGGCAACCCCGACGCCTGCGGAAGCAAATACTTCAACTACGCGCGCGGCGAATGGTCAGATCTTGAATGAATCGGCGTATCACGATCTGATGGATAATGCGATCACTGCGGCGTTGAGCGCCACCTCAGCTGCTCCTGGGAACACTCAGCGCGGCGGCGGCGGCGCTCGAATGATCCGCGGCCCGCAAACCAATCAACAAAGTCCGCCCGACGAAGCGCAGACGCGACAGTTCAATGCCCGCGTGCTATTGGCCTCCATGCAAAACATGCTGCCCCAGATCGAACAGTATCTGCCCGAACGCGCGCAGGCTGTGCGCCAGAAGTTGACCGACCTGGGCATGGGAAACAACGCCAACCAGAACTTCGGAAACCAGATGCGGACCGCGATGCAACAGGGTACCAGCGAGAGCCTGGCGACCGCAGCCAGCACGGCGCCGCCACAGATTCAGCCGCAGCTTTATCGACAGGCCGCCCAAAAGGCGATTGATGAAGGCGACACGGATCGCGCGCTGCAAATTGCCAACGATCATTTGGACGAGCGCGGCAAGACTTCGATCATGCAAGCAGTTGATTTTAAGCACATGGCCACGAACGCGTCGACCGAGAAACTTAACGAGATCAAAGCCAAGCTGGCCGCCCTGCCTTCCGATTCGGAACGCGTGAAGTATCTGATCGATCTGTCGACGGCCACGCAGAAAGACAATCCAAAGTTGGCGCTGCGTTTCCTCGAGGATGCGCGAACGCTCGTCAGCAAACGGGCCACGAACTACCAGGACTTCCAGGACCAAATCAGGGTGGCTGACGCTTTTGCGGCCGTCGATTCGAAGCGAAGTTTTGAGTTATTGGAAGGCGGGATCACCCAGCTCAACGAACTGTTGTCCGCCGCCACCGTGCTCAACGGTTTCGAAGTGGACATTTTCAAAGACGGCGAGATGTCGCTCCGTGCCACTAACGACCTGGTAGGCATGGTATCGCGCTATGGACAGGAACTGGCGACTCTGGCGCGCGTGGATTTCGACCGCGCTCGGATTACTGCCGATCGGTTCCAAATGGTTGAGCCGAGATTGAATGCCAAATTAACGATCGCGCAAAGCTTTCTCGGGACGCGACCCGTCGGTTCTCCCAACCGGCGTGGCCAGTTTAACTTCAATTTCAATTTCGGAAATCAGTAATCATTGGTTGCTTCTGAACGAGATTGAGGAGCACGCGCTCGCTGTTCAAGGCTGTGTCGAAACTCAACTTGAGCGACATTAAGTTAGACGGCTTAAACGCAAAGAGCGCAAAGTTCTCCGCAAAGGTCGCAAAGGAAAGCTTCTTTGCGTCTCTTTGCGAAACCCTCTGCGTCCTTTGCGTTTAAATCATCTCCGGTTACTTCACGAGTTGGGTTTGACACGACTCTATCGCGAGCGATTCCGGACCGACGAATGCGGCAGGCGCATCCTCGTTGCTGCAATCTTCAAAACTTCCTGCACCTGCTGGTCCCAGTAAGCCCAGCTATGATTGCCTGGCAGTTCGCGATACTCGTGTGGGATCTTTTTCTCCAGAAAGATTTGTGTTAGCTCACGATTGACGTTGAAGTGCTGGCCCGCGTCCTCGGTGCCGCAATCAAGGTAAAAGTAAGGAAGTGATGCAACGCGTGCATTTGATAAGCCACGGGCGATTTCAAACACATCGTTCGCTTTGCGCGTCTCGCTATCGACCGGACCAAATATTTTCAGAAACGGTTCCCAGTTGGCGCCGCCCATCTCCTTCTCGGTATACCGCGTGACGCCGAACGCTCCACTCATTGAACCTGCAAAGGCAAATGACGCGGGATACTTCAAACCATACTTGATCGCGCCATAGCCGCCCATCGAAAGTCCGGCCACGCCGCGGCCATAGCGCGCCTGGATGGTGCGGAATCTTTTGTCCACGTCGGGAATCAATTCTTTGAGGATGTAGGTCTCGTACTTGTCAGTCGGCACGCCGCCGCTGTCGACATACCAACTATCGTTTCCTTCCGGCGTCACCACGATCATGCGGTACTGCGCCGCATAGTCCGCGATGTTCGTGCGCGTGACCCAGTCGCTGTAATGTCCGCCCAGGCCGTGCAGCAGATAGAGCACCGGATAGCGCGTCGTGCCTGAAGCGCGATAACCGGCCGGCAGAATCACGTTATAAGGAAGCGTCGCATTGACTAGCTTGCTCTGGAACGGAACTGTTTCGACGCTCGGTACGGAGACTCGCGGGGTAGCAATCGAGGATTGAGACAGAGTGAGGCCGAAGGTGAGCAGAGCCACCAGGTAAACGATCCAACGTTTCAGTCCAGGGAAAGTGGGGTGTGTTTGGTTACCCATGTTCGCTACTGCGATCCTTCTCCCTCTCCCTTTGGGAGAGGGGTTGGCGAAAGGGCCTGACGGCGAGCCTCCTTAACTTCATGTTGTCTTTGGTAGAGACGACGGATGATTAAAAAAACACTTTGCGCTAAGCTTCGCACCCTCACCCCTGCCCCCTCTCCCTTTGGGAGACGGGAAAAGCAAAAGCGCTAAGCGACGGAACGACTCTACTTACCCAGCCACGCCTGATAGATCCGTTTCTGTTGCTCGTTAGCCTGGGGGATTGGAATAATTCGATAGGGCGCATCCACGCGGCCGGCCAGGCGAATGTCGAACGTGCGCACGTCGTCAAAGCGAAACACCATTATGCGCACCATATCGCCCGGACGTTTCGCCGCGATGAGCGCCTCGAACGTGTCTTTGTCTACGCGCGCACCGTCGAGTGCGATGATCTTGTCCTTCGCGTTCAGGCCCTGCTCGTACGCGGGCGATCCGGCGCGAACGCTCTTTATGACCACAAAGCCGCCATCGCTCTTATCTTCCAGGTCAGCGCCAAGAAAGGCTTTCAGTCGCACCTGTCTGTCGTCTTCGAGTCCGAGTCCCAATCCAATACCGTGTTGTTCCAGACGCAACCCCACGCCAGCCAGCATTTGGTTATAGACTGGCATGAGATCCTCGCGCCCGCGCACATAACGCGAAAAGAATTCCTCAAGACTGGCGCCGGCCATCAACTCGCACGCTTTCTGAAAATCTGCGGGCGTGTAGTTGCGGCCTTTCTGATAAAACTCTGTGAAGAGATAACGCATCACGTCGTCCAGCGACTTTCGGTTATTCGTCCGCCGGCGAATATCCAGATCGAGCAGCAGGCCCAGCAACTCGCCTTTGTCGTAATAAGAAATCTGCGAGTTCACTGTGTTCTCGTCCGGCCGATAGAATTTGATCCACGAGTCGAAACTCGCGTCTTCAGCGCTCATGACCTGACGGCTGGGCGTCTCCTGGAAATCCTGAATCTGCTTGGCCAGGTGATCGAGATAGATTTGGTCTGAAATCAAACCCGCCCGGCGCACCATCAATTGGCCGTAGTACTCAGTGATCCCTTCGGCCACCCACAACAGACGCGTGTAGTTTTCTTTGGTGTAGTCGAACGGCCCGAGCGCGTCCGGGCGAATCCGCTTCACGTTCCAAAGATGAAAGAACTCGTGAGCGACCAGCGCCTGGAATCTTCGATAGCCGTCTTCGGTGGCAAAGCCGAAACGCTTGAAACCGAGCGCGGTCGAATTCAAATGTTCCAACCCACCGCCGGTGTTCGATCGCAGATGCAAAATGAACGTGTAGTCGTGATAGGGAATACCACCAAACATCGCCGTCTCGGCTGCGACGATCTTCTGCACGTCTCTGCGCATACGCTCGGGATCATAGTTGCCTTCGCCGTCAATTACGATCCGGTGCGCGACGCCGCCTACCTGGAAGTCGAGCTCCCTGAAATTACTGACTTCAACTGGAGAATCGTAAAGAACATCGAAGTTCTCGGCGCGAAAAGTGTTCGGCTGACCCTTGACCTCGGGCAGGCCGGTGGCAATCTTCCAGCCGGATAACGGGACGATACGCAAAGTCGACGGCGCGTTGAGGTATCCGCCGGGGTACATCAGCAATGTCGCGTTGTTCCAGAACGCGTGGTCAGAATTCAGCTCGCTGGTGCGCACCGTTAGTTCGTTCGCATAGACACGATAGGTGACTCGCCACTGGCGCGCGCCGCCCGTCTTTACCCGCCAGGTGTTCTTGTCTGTTTTCGTCCAGTCGAGAGCGCGCCCGTCCACATCCGCCGCAAACTCCTGCACGTGTCGTTCGAATTCACGAATCAAATATGATCCCGGTGTCCAAACCGGCATCACCAGATCGCTTTCGTTCGGAACCTGGAGGTTCGCCGGAATCTTCACGCGCACCTCTACTTCGAACAGGTGGGTGTAGGGCTTGGACATAGCCACGGTGTATGAGACATCGGACGACATTGGGGCCGCGGTCTGTGCGTTGGAGATTGAAATTCCGAACAGGATCGCGCAGGCAAGCAGGACAGCCGTTGACAGATAGTTGGAACGACGCATATGAATTTTTCCGCGTAGTGGTTTGGTTTAGAGTTCAAGCTTTAGCTTGCGCCGTGACGAAAGAGGCAACCTAAGGATGAACTCTGAACTCAACCTGACCGAAGAGTATTTTTCCGAAAGCGTTGTGGAGAAAAAGCAAGGAGATGTTACTACGAATGGTCACTCGATCGACAGCGATGCATCCTGGCACTCGAGCACAACGGCTTAACCCAAAAGCTCTCCAGATAGGTCGCGGCACTTTTCGCATTCGGCAAGGCCGCGATGTGAAGAATCAGCGGAATGTCCCGCTCGGTTGCACGTTCGATGCGCACTGACCCAGATGAACTCACGAAACAGATCTGTTTGGTGTTACTGGCGTGAGTTAGTTTCGATCGCCTTCAGAATCGGAGACAATTGATCCGAGGATCCCCTCCAGAGACTCGCTGTCCTGGCGGGCTTTGTCTCAACGATCTTGGCGTCAGTTGGCGCGCGCCAGACGCGCAGGTAGTTATAGGTGTCGATGGTAGCCAATTTTGTTTCAAACGTGTCGGGGCTATTGAATAGTTGCTTGTGCGCGGTCTTCGGTGAGGCGACATAGACGGCTTCCGCCGCCAGCAGACTCTTGCGGTCCAGACCCACCATCTTTTTCAGGTCGCGCCGCTTGTAATCAAACCAAACTTGATTGGCATTGCCGTAATAGATCAGAACCGCATCACACTGCGCGAGATTGTCCTTGTGAATGTCGAATCCTTCGGTATCGCCCGTGCCTTCGTCGTCTATGAGCGGCAACAGCACTTGATAGTTTTTCTCGACCGAGAGGTAATCGTTCGGCGGCATGATGCCTTCCAAATCGCGCTTGTCGAAAATCAGATAAATCTTTAGTGGCGTTTTTCCGGTGGGTTCATCCTTGATCGAATGGCCGTTGCTGCTCAGTCGCAGTTGGATGACATTCTTGAGTTCCTCCAGCGGCGCCTGCAGCAGTTCCGCGCCTTGCTGCGTGGTCGCATCGGTTCGCAGATGTTCGATAAACTGAGCCTGCACGTCTTCCTGCGGGGTCAGCCCGACGGGCATCCATAACAGTCTTGAGAAGGCCTGATCGCAGTTGCGCTCGGCGGCGATTTCATTTTGCAGCCGTACGATTGAGCGGTTGCCTGCGCCTTCCGGCACGATGCCGTAACTCCCGCCGATGAGGTGAACCGAAAGCTTCGCGCGCCCGACACACTCGCGCACGGCCTCCTCGTAGTTGGGAGAGATAAAGGGAAGCTCGGTTTCGGGGAGGATGTCGTAGCCGCGATTCTGCAACTCGCGCTTGATCTGATCTCGCTCCCCACTCAAGTCCCTGGTCGTTTGCGCGAGGTAAACCGCCCCTACCGCGCGGGAGAAGACCGAGCCCGCAGCAGGGATTTTGGCGCGCGGATTGATGATGGAGAGAACCTGTTTGACGTCCCAGGCGAGATCGTCCAGCTTGCTCCAGTACCGCTGGTCGCGGCTGCGTCCCAACTCCTGGCCAAACGCAACCGGCCTCTGCGTAGTCTTATCAATTTCGTAAAACTCGTAACCAAGTTGCTGCTGAAACTCCGGCGGGTGAAGCTCGCGCTCAATGTGAGTCTTAACTATTTTGAAGACGCGCATCCTGTCACCCACGCGCAGACCGCCATTTGGATCTGCCAGGCGACAAAACTCCCTCAGCTCTCCCAGGCACCAGTCCGATTGAAGATAACCGGGTGAGAGAATGGAGATCACGACTGCCGTCTGCTGGATTCGTTCCTCCAGCACATCGGCAAAGTAGGCGTTCCCTGGCAATCTGGGGTCACGCCAGATCTTCGGCTCGTAACCAAGGGCCTCGCCCAGCACGCTCTCGAAGCGCTCGTGGAAGTTATCTATCCAACCCTTCCCTTGTTCATCGAGTAGTTCGTTGTCCAGATGGCGGTAGCTGATAAAAACATCATCGACAAAGGTTTGAGTGGAAGACATTACAATCTCCAGTATGAGGGACTACGCCGACTATAACCGACGTGGAAACGCGCCCAGAATGAGTTTCAATTGCCAGACGGTTCGGTGTCTACGTGAGCGCGAAGACGAACCAGCTTTCGCCGGAAAACTATTCCTGTCAGGTGCAAATGTCAAGAATGCCTGCGAGCAGGGAGTGGGTCACTTGATTGTGGCCCGCGCATCTTGGGCGTGATCACGGGCGGGGACGCCCGTACCACTTTCAAACTCACCCACTATCGTCGGGCAATGATTTCCCCGTGCCGCGCAGGTTTTATTCCTAGGCTATGGGACGAAACGGATTTATAGTTGCTGGCGATCCAAACAAATCTGAGAATCGAAAGGTGGCTGTCATGCTTCGCAGACTGACTTCAACTTCTTCTACCTGGATGACCGTCCCGCTGCGCCTGGCACTGGGCGCTATTTTCATTGGGCACGGGGCGCAGAAAGTCTTCGGCTCATTCAACGGACCGGGCTGGGCCAAGTGGACAGCCATGGCGCCGGCCGTGCCGTTTACATTCATGCGGCCGACCCCGCTGTGGTTGGGAGCGGCGGCGGTTAGCGAACTACTCGGCGGTGTTCTGATCCTTCTCGGATTGCTTACGCGCATCGGGGCGTTTCTGATCGTGTGCACAATGCTGACGGCGATCAAACTACTTTGGCCGGCCTTTTTTGCGCCAACCGGAATCGAGCTTCCGGTCGCTTTGCTCAGCGGCGGGCTCGCGCTTCTGATTGGCGGCGGCGGGCAAGCGTCTATCGATCGAATGATCAGTGGACGCCGGTAAAAAAAGAGTTTGGAGTGCGGTGGCAATCCCGACACATCGGGAGACACCGCTTTGGATGTCCGACGAACTTCAGTTTGGCGCTTACTCTGGAACTAAGTCGACTGCGAAGGTCGACGACAAACTAAAAGTTTGTCGGACATGTAGCGCCGTCGTCGCTTCGCGCTGCGGGCGCGATCCACACTTTTGAGTCGCTAAATTCAAACCCAAAACTTCGCATGAAGCGCTCGCCTCTACTTGTCATCTTCGTCACCGTATTCATCGATCTGGTTGGTTTTGGGATCGTGATTCCGGTGCTGCCTTACTATGCCGAAGGCACGCGCTTTGGCGCTACGCCGCGCGAAGTCGGGCTGTTGTTCGCCTCGTATTCCGTAATGCAGCTGATCTTTTCGCCGGTGCTGGGCCGACTGTCCGATAAGTACGGCCGCCGTCCGATTCTCCTGATCAGCCTGCTGGGAACTTGTCTTGGTTTTGTGATCCTCGGCTTTGCTACGACGCTTTTGATGCTGTTCGTCGGTCGCATCATCGATGGAATTTCAGGCGGCAATATCTCGACCGCGCAAGCCTACATCGCCGATATCACCACCAAAGAAAATCGCGCCAAAGGGATGGGATTGATTGGCGCAGCTTTTGGGCTGGGTTTTGTTTTTGGTCCGGCCATCGGCGGGATCCTGAGCCGCTGGGGCACGAACGTGCCGTTTCTGTTTGCCGGTGGCCTCGCGTTCGCGAACGTAATCCTGCTCTACTTCACGCTGCCTGAGACAGTCACGCCCGATCATCCCGCGCGGGTTTCCGCCGCCAGCGGCCGCGGCTGGAAACAAGTGATCGAAGCGCTGCGCCAACCGCAGCTCGGCTTCGTGATGATGATCTACTTCTTGTCGATCGTGGCTTTCTCGATCATGACCACGGTGTTTTCACTGTTCATGATGTTTCGGCTGGGTTATGACCCGTGGCACAGCGGCTGGATCTTCGCCTTCGTCGGAATCATCTCAGCCGTGGTCCAGGGCGGACTAATCGGAAAGTTGGTCAAGCGCTTTGGCGAACCTACGCTGGTCATCGTCGGAGGGTTTCTGTTTACAGTGAGCTTGGCCGCCAGTCCTTTCGTAGGGCCGTCCACCGGTTTGATTGGAATACTTTCGATCTGCGCGTTGTCGGCGATCGGCAATGCGCTGGCGGGTCCATCGCTGACCAGTCTGGGTTCAAAGAGCGCCAGCGCGGCCGAGCAGGGGAGCGTGCTCGGGGTGATGCAGTCAGTAGCCAGCCTGGCGCGCGCAGTCGGCCCCACGATCGCCGCCCTAATTATTTATAGCGGAATGGCCCACATGGGCTACGATCTGAAACCCCAGAATATGAGCGATGCTTCGATCCTCAGAACCTTCTGGACCGCCGCCGCGATCCAGTTCGTCGCGTTCCTGCTGGCGGTGTATTTTGCGCGGGCTTATCGCGGCAAGTATGCCAAGGGCGAAGTTGCAGAGGCAGTGTGAGATGCGGCCTGGGCTCCGGGGCTTTCCTTTCTGACCTGCGCCAGGTCTCTGCTGTTAGCCCCGTAGGGGCCAAATGTTTATAGTTCCCCGGCAACCAAAGAATTCCATGAGCTCCTTTAGGAGCGTAATGTGAAAGTCGTCGTGGTAAAGGCTTTTTCCGGCAACACATCTCGCTCCTGGCGGAGCGAGACCTAACTGAGAACTTTCCGCACATCAGGCGGCAAAGCCTCAGAAGACTCATTCACCACTCAAGAAACTCTCGCAACTCATCCACCGTCGGCAACGCCGCGCGTCCGCCCAACGATCGACACTTCAACGCTGCGACTGCGTTGCCGAGCTTCATGCACGTCTCCAGGTCTTCGCCGTTCAGCATCCCGTAGATGAATCCGGCGTGAAAGGCGTCGCCGGCGCCGGTCGTGTCGCGACAACCACCGGGTACTTGAAAGGCCGGAGATTCAAAGAATTGTCCCTCGCAGTAAATTCGCGCGCCGCGCGCACCGAGCGTCGTTCCGACAATCGCGCAACCGTAACGGGCTTTGAGCTCGACCAGAGCGGCGCGCTCGTCGCTGATACCCGTGAGTCGATGCGGGAACTCGGCGGGGGTGATGAGCACACCGATCAAAGGCAGTAGGTCGGGCAGTCCTTCATAAATATTATCGATGTCCGAGGTGATGATCGTTCCCACATCGCGCGCGGCCCGAGCCATCACCGCACACGCCGCCGGATCGTACGCGTCGATATGGAGCACGCGGCCGCGGGTAGCCAATTCAATTGGCGCCTCGTCAGCTCGATAAGAAAGTCGCTCATCACGATCCCAGATGATGGTGCGCTCGCCGGAGCGCGAGTCGATCATGATGAAGGCAATCTGATTGTCAGCGCCGTCGATCATTTCGGCAAAGTCGAGATTCACGCCTTCGTATTCAATCGCGCGCAGACCGAACCGTCCATCTTCGTCGGAACCGAAGCGGCCGGCGTAAGCAGTTTTCAAACCGAGCCGCTGCAGTGAGACCATTGCCGAAGCGGTCTGCCCGCCCGCCGACTTTTCGTATTCCGTAAATCTGACCTTGGTGTCGAACGCCGGATATTCCGGCACGACTATGAGGTGATCGACCGCGTTCAGGCCAAAGCCGACCGCGTCGAAGTCTCGTCCTCCAGGGATGGGTAATGGAAACCGCATGGCGTTTTCTTAGCCCGCTTCGCCCTTTCTTGCCGATGAGAACCGATACGCGAGGCGGGGAGAGTTTAGCAGCTTGTTGCGGTGTCGGACATTCCCGCGGGCGACGGGGTGTGGGCGGCGAACGGCAGGTGCGACTGCCAAACAGGGACAAGCTTCTGCGGCCCTGGAATTCAAGCCAGTTCCCACAGAAGGCGGCTTCATATAGCGTGGATGATGGCCCCAACCCAGACCAGAACAAACGGTGGTCCCAAGTCGACCTCTCTCCGAAGGTCATCCAGAGGATTAACGTCCCACGACTGAACCCGTGCGAGCAGGCAAGCAGGGAGTGGGTTAACTTTTGCGGCCAGACTGTCGCAACGACTTATGGGGCGCCGCCGGCTAAACGTATCTTGTCTGCCATCAACTTCTTTTCATTGTCATCGAGGGTCGTGTCCGCCTGATCGAGAATCTCGTCCGTGGTCATGCCGCCCTGATCGTGGATGAACTTTGTCATGCGAGCAATGATTGCCAGGAGTTCCGCCTCCGATTCCGCTTTGGGCACAAAGCTTGTGACTAGCGGGGTAAGTTGCGTGAGAAGTTCTAAAAGTTTGTCCAAGATGCTACCTCCGTTTTTGGTTAGTTCCAGGTCTCTGGTTTCAAGGCTCCAGCCACACGTGGGCAGATCCTTCTTAAGGCTTGAGAAAGGCCTCTATGATTTGCGCGGCGGCGGTCGCGAGGGCGAGGATCTTTTGCATTTGGCCCTTCGCGTCCGCATTGCCCAATGGCAATAGTCCCGCATTACTTAACTCGTTCAGCGCCGATGTTACCTCGGCGAACAAACTGGCCAGGTTGGCCTTGCCGGAGGCGTCCGGCGCCGTCCCCCTCATCGCCTTGATTCGGGCGACAAAAACTTTGTCTGCCGTGTTGACCTTTAGCAGAAGGTCGGTAAGTTTGCCTTCTTCGGCTGCCGACATTTTTCCCTGCTGGGCCAACTTACGTTTGAGATCGATCATCTCGCTGATGCCTTTGGCGACGTCATCCGAAGCTTTGGCCGCGGACCTAAACTGCTTGTTCAGATCAACGTTAGCATTACCATTATTACTACCGCCACTACTGCATTTGAACGATAGTGACGAGAATAACAGGACCAGCGCGAGACCTGTGATGATGGGTTTTGACTTTAGATGCAATCTCATATGGGACTCCTTTTTTGACCTGTTATCTTCAGGTCTACTGAGTACTACTTGAGCCAATGTAATAATGAGTGGGTCATCTGGAAAAGCACGGGATGTGACACACCCAAGAAGCGGTTCGAGTGGTGGCTATTCTATTGAAACCACGCTGATTGTCAAGACTTGTAATGCGTCTTGCGCAAGTAATCGAGTTTTATGGCTGGGTCTGGGATAGAATGCTTGCGTAAGACCGCTACCTGACTGTTTCCAACGCAGTGACCTTAGACGAAAAACTAAAAGAGATTCCCCGGTCGCCCGGCGTTTATTTATACAAGGACGCGGCGGGCAAGATTATTTATATTGGCAAGGCCAAGAACCTGCGCAATCGCGTCCGGTCGTACTTCCAGTCGGGGCGCAGCACCGCTGACATCAGCTACGATATCAAGACCGGCGAACTGGTCAGGCAGATTGCCGACGTTGAGATCATTGTGACTGATAACGAAGTTGAAGCTTTCATCCTGGAGGCCACGCTGGTCAAACAGCATCAGCCTTACTTTAACTACAAACTGAAAGACGATAAGTCTTATCCGCACTTGAAGCTCACCATCAACGAGCCCTTTCCGAAGTGCGTCATTACGCGCCGAATTCAAAACGACGGCGCCCTCTACTTCGGACCATTTCTGCCGGCGTCGATGGCCCGCCGGACAATCGATCTGATCAACCGCACGTTTCAATTGCGCACGTGCGACATCGAGATCGACGGCAAAGCGCCGCGGCCGTGCCTGGAATATCACATCAAACGCTGTCTGGGCCCGTGCGTCAAAGGTCTTTGCACGCCGACGGAATATCAGGAAGCCGTGCGCGACGTGCGCATGCTTTTGGAAGGGCGAAACACAGAACTGGCCGATCAATTGGCCGACCGAATGGAACACGCTTCCGCGGACATGCGTTACGAACTGGCCGCGAAGTATCGCGACCTGCGCAAGACCGTCATCAAACTTTCTGAGCAGCAGAAGATGGCGACGACCGGAGAGAGCGACCTGGATATTTTTGGCTACTATCGCGAGGGCAAGCGGCTGGCGCTGCAACTGTTCACCATGCGCGAAGGCGACATCGTTGGGCGGCGCGAATTCTTCTGGGAAGATCTGCCGGAGACGGATTTCAACCCGGCGGAGTTTTTGAGCGAAGTCCTGGGGCAATATTACTCGAGTGATTATGTGCCTCGCGAGATTCACGTCCCAATCGAGTTCAATGATCGGGAGTTGTTGGAACGGGCCCTCAGCGAACGCAAGGGAAGACGGGTGCGCATCCAGGCGCCGCAGCGCGGCGAAAAGCGCGACATGATCGATCTGGTTGAGAAGAATGCCAAGCTCGCTTTCGAACAACGCTTTCGCGTGCTGAAGCCCGACATGAAACGCGTGCTGGAAGAGATGCAGGAGACTTTGGAGCTGCCGCGCTTTCCCGCGCGCATCGAATCATTCGATATCTCTCACATACAGGGCGCTGAAAACGTGGCGGGCATGGTAGTTAGTGAGAACGGCAAGATGAACCGCAACGAATATCGTAAGTTCAAAATCAGATCAGTCGAAGGAGCGAATGATTTTGCTTCGATGCATGAGGCCGTGCTGCGCCGTTATCGAAGGGTCCGCGACGAAGAAAAGGCCCTGCCGGATCTGATCATGATCGATGGTGGTAAAGGACAGCTCAGCGCTGCTGCCGAAGCGATGCGCGAACTCGATCTGGAAGCCGTGCCGATGATCGGCGTGGTGAAACCGCCCTTGCGCCACAACGAAGTTGCCTACCTGCTGGTCAAGGGTCGCGAAGACGAACCCATCTATCTCGATCCGCATTCGCAGATCCTGCGGCTGATTCAAATGATTCGCGACGAGACCCACCGCTACGCCGTGACTTATCATCGCAAGCGCCGCGAGCTGCGCGATTTCACTTCTGAGCTGTCGGCGATTCCCGGCGTGGGCGATAAACGAAAGACACGCTTGCTGAGACAGTTCGGATCAATACAAAAGATCTCACAAGCGAGCGTCGAAGAACTCACTCCTTTTGTCGGCGGCAAGACCGCGGCAGAGATCGTCGATCACTTTGCACGCCAGCGCGCGTTGGCAGAAGGTGCGAACGCGGCGTGACTGAGGTCGCCAAGCACGAGCACAGCAAGCCCGGATCAATTTTGTATGGTCACAGAACAAACACCTTCTTCCGACCTCTTAACCGTGATTGCAATTGCGATACTCGCGTATGTGGGTGCAAACATAACCCACGAAATCATCGGTCACTGTGGAACCGGGGCCCTTTTGGGCGCTAAGTGTAGTTTCATTTCGACCACGGAAATTCGCTTCACTCCGCAGCTATCCTACGACTGGAGATTTCGCATAGGCGCCTTCGCCGGCAGCGGGGCGAACTGGTTGGTGGCGCTGATTTGTCGGCGCTTACTGCGGGCGTGGCGGAGCGCCTCACCGGCACTACGCTTCTTCTTATGGCTTTCGACCTGCGTCAATCTGTTTCTTCCTTCCACATACCTGCTGGTCTCGCCGGTGATCAGGTTCGGTGACTGGTACAGCATCACCATCGGACTCAGCCATCCGTTCTTTTGGAGGAGCGGAATGATCGTGGCGGGCGCCCTGGCGTGCTGGCTGTCTTTCCGGCTTTGCAGTAGTGAGATGAGCAAGCTGATTGGCATTGAGGCGAAGCATGCACGATCCACAGCCTGGTCCCTGGTCATTCCAGCCTATCTCGCCGGAGGGATCATTTCGATCGCCGCAGCCGTGTTCGGTCCACTTCCTTTGAAGTGGGCACTGTTCATTTCCGGCAGCATGTTTGGCGTTACCTTTTTGCTCTTACTCTTACCACTGCGGATTCAGGTAAGAACGATTCCCATCCACGATTCCTTTGTGATTCCACGCAGCGTCAGGTGGCTGGTAGTTGGAATACTGGTAGCTGCGGCATTTGTCTTTGTGCTGGGACCGGGCTTTTCTCTCTAAAAGTTGAATTTGGATTGCCGCGGAATTGCCCGTGACTGAATCTCGCCCTCACTGATTTGGAAGGAATCCGAGAGTCGTTCCGTCTAATCAAGTGCATGCCTGAAATCAAAAGTTTTCTAACGTTCCTCTCGATGACTTAATGGTGAGTAAGAACGGGGCAGTAGCCCGACCGTGAGGGAGGGCTCAACGGCCTTGATGCTGAGCCCTTGCTGACGCGCGGGCTACTGCCCCGCTTAAGCTACAACCCGGACTACCTCTTTCCCGCTTATGGAGACAAACAGATGAAAATTCTCTTTCGGCCGCTCTATCTAAGACTGAAGGTGTGGGCCTTGTTGTTTGCGCTTCCCCTAACAATCATTGGTCAAAGCCCGCGGATCCTTGCTCAACTTCCGCCGGAGAAGGTTGACCTGGCTGTGCTCAATAGGATCAAGGAAGAAGAACTAAACCACTCCCAAATCATGGACACAGTCGGCTACCTGACTGACGTGATCGGGCCGAGATTGACAGGTTCACCTGGTCTCAAGAAGGCGCAGGCGTACGCGCTGGACAGGTTGCGTGAATTTGGCGCCGCGAATGCTCACCTTGAACCCTGGGGACCTTTCGGTCGAGGTTGGTCGTTGGAAGGTTTCAACTGCAACATGATCGCGCCGACCTTCAGTTCTCTCATTGCTTATCCGAAAGCATGGAGTCCTGGCACGAATGGCGCAGTGCGCGGTGAAGTCGTTTACCTGGACGTGAGGACGGAAGCTGACCTCGCCAGGTACAAGGGCAGACTCAAAGGTAGGATCGTCCTGCTGTCGCCCGCGCGACCGGTCGAGGCGAACTTCGCGCCGCTGGCACAACGCACAACGGACGAAGAACTGCTGAAGCTCGCCAACGCCAAGCCGGCAGCCGAAGGCTCTCAAAGATTTCAAATGAGCGCGGAACAGCGGGCCCGGATCGAACTGAACTATCAGAAATGGCAGTTCCTATATGCAGAAGACGTGGCCGTCGTTTTGGAACCTGGAGCTGGCGACGGTGGTGTGGTCTACGTCACGCGCGCTTCGATTCCTTCGCCCGTCGATCTTCCTTCTGAACAACGGCCGCAACCGTGGGATGCGAACAAGCCGCGATTAGTTCCGCAGGTCGTCGTCGCCGCAGAGCACTACAACCGCATGATTCGTCTTTTGGGCCGCGGTGTCCCCGTGGAGATGGAAGTAAACATCAACTCGCGTTTCCATGATCAGGACCTGATGAGTGCCAACGTCATTGCGGAAATTCCCGGGACGGACTTGAAGGACGAAGTGGTGATGTTCGGTGGTTGTCTCGATTCCTGGACCGCTGGTACCGGCGCTACTGATAATGCGGCGGGCGCGGCAGTTGCTATCGAGGTCATCAGGCTGCTTAAGTCGCTCAACCTGAAACCGCGGCGCACGATCCGCATTGGTTTGTGGAGCGCGGAAGAGCAGGGTTCCTTCGGCTCGCGTGCGTATGTAGCCGCTCATTTTGCCAGGCGACCGAACGGTCCAGGCAGTCCACTTCAGTTCAATTCTGAATATGAAAAGTTTTCCGGCTATTTCAATCTCGACTATGGGACCGGAAAGATCCGCGGCGTCTACCTCCAGGGAAACGAAGGCGTTAGATCGATCTTCGGCGCGTGGCTCGCACCCTTCAAGGACATGGGTGCGTCGACCTTGGCGATCAGCGGTATCGGCTCAACCGATCACAACTCATTTGACGCAGTGGGTCTGCCAGGCTTCCAATTCATTCGGGATTTCATGGAGACCAACACTCGGACTGCGCACACGAACATGGATGTGTATGAACATGTCTTCGCAGACGATCTGAAGCAATCGGCCGTAGTCGCGGCATCTTTCGTGTACAACGCCGCGATGCGCGATCAAAAGTTGCCACGAAAGGCGTTGGCCAGTGTTAGATGATGCTTTTTCTTTTAGGTTCTGTGAAGGTAATGTCGGGGGCACGATCCACGAAATCACACGAACTTTCACGAAATCAGGCAAGCGAACTTAGTGTTACTTCGCGTGAGTTCGTGGATCAGTTTCTTATCTTTCCTTTTTTCAGCAACTTGCCAGGTGGAGCAAAGTTCCTCGGTCCGCCGTCTTACGCTGCTCCGCATTCGCCGGCAACTCGGTTATGCCGAGAAGATCGTTCGACGCCGCTCTGCGGCGGACGATCGAATGGAAACGAGCGCATCCGGATCAGTTCTCGCCAACACGATTAGTAGTTGTCTTTCCTACCCCGCAGTTATATCTTCTTCGCACCGCAGCAATCCCCCGCTGCCGGCTGAAAAAGTGGCATGGGCGTCCCGCCCGTGAAATCACGCGTAAGATGCGCGTGCCACAATCAGACACTTGCGCTGCACAGACTGATTCCATGAAGTCCGGTCGTTATCCACTTTTGTCTTTGAAGTCACGCTCCTGGATTCCCTACGCCGTTTTCGGCGGGGCGTTGATAGTGACGTTTGTCGCCGCCCTCTATGTCCACCGCACGACCCAGGCCAAAGATCGCGCGCGCTTTGAGAATTCAGTCAGGCAAGTCAGCACCACGCTGCAAAACCGTCTGGATACACACGTCGCTTTGCTGCGAGCCGGCACGGGATTGTTTGCAGCCAGCACCACAGTCGAGCCGGACGAGTTTCATAAATTCGTTAATCAGCTCGATCTGCCTAATCACTATCCGGGAATTCAAGGCATCGGTTTCAGCCTCAAACTTCAGCCCGAGCAAAGAGAACAAGTCATCGAACAAATGCGTAAGGCGGGCAATCCTGACTTCAGGATCTGGCCCGAAGGAGATCGTTCGGAGTACCACACTATCATCTATCTCGAGCCGTCCGATCAGCGAAACCGGGCCGCGATCGGCTTTG
>DATHHW010000065.1:0-15159 GCA_035317005.1 Pyrinomonadaceae bacterium
AACACCACCGCCACCGCTTCCGGCGCCCGCTCAACTTGTTCTTCAAACAGCTCATGGAGACAGCGAGACGGATATTCCCGTTGTGTTTGGTTCCACTCCGAGACCAATTGGTATTGCTCGTCTGCGCTGAGCAGCGACAACTGCGTGATTGCCTGATCGGGATTACGAAGAATGCCGCCGAGTAGCACGTGTAAGTGTTCGACCATTCGTTCGATGGTGGACTGGTCAAACAAGTCCCGGTTGTACTCTACGCGCCCATCAATTCCCCGCTCCGTCTCCCAAATCGATAAGGTGAGGTCAAACTTCGCAGTTTCATTATTTATCTCCACGGAACTGAGTTTTAACCCCGGCAACTCGAGTGTCTCGTGCGGCGCATTCTGCACAACCAACATGACCTGAAACAACGGCGTGTGACTCAGGTTCCGCTCTGTCGCCAACTCTTCGACCACTTTTTCAAAAGGTACGTCCTGGTGGGCATAGGCTCCCAGGGCCGCTTCCTTCACTCTTCCCAGCAAGTCCCTGAAAGTGAGATTGCCTTCCACGCGCACCCGCAACGCCAGCGTGTTCACGAAGAACCCTATCAATCCCTCCAATTCTGATCTCGTGCGCCCCGCCACGGGCGAGCCAACGACGATCTCCTCCTGTCCGCTTCGGCGCCATAGCAGCACATCAAAGGCTGCCAGCAGCACCATGAACAAAGTCATTCCCTCGTTGCGGCTCAGCGTCCTGAGTGCCTCTGCCGTTTCTTTTCCAATCTCTATTCTGATCCCTCCCCCGTGGTAACTCTGCACGTGGGGGCGCGGCTTGTCTGTCGGCAATTTCAGCACAGGCGGGGCGCCGCTTAGTTGTGCCCGCCAGTACCCCAACTGCTCTTCGAGCAGCACTCCCTGCAACTGTTCTCTTTGCCACGCAGCATAGTCTGCATATTGGATCGGCAATTCCGGCAACGGCGAGACTTCGCCCGCGGCGAAGGCCGTGTACAGAGCGGCGACTTCGCGCGTGAGGACGCCCATAGACCAGCCATCGGTGATTATGTGGTGCATCGTGAACAGCAGTACGTGTTCATCCGGGCCCAATCGCAACAGACGGGCTCGGAGCAAGGGGCTCACGGTCAAGTCAAAGGGCTGTGTCGCCTCTGCTGCTGATAGTTGCCGCAGGGTCTGCTCGCGTTCAGGCCGTTCTAGGTGAGAGAGATCGACCAGCGGCAAGTCGAACGGATGGGGAGCAGAAACAACTTGGAGGGGCTGCGATCCTGTTATTGCGAAACTGGTACGGAGCGTCTCGTGGCGGCGCAGGATCTCCGTCAAGGTTTGTCGAAGAGCATCAATGTCGAGCGCGCCAGTTAGCCTGACAACTAACGGAAGATTGTAGGCAGCACTGTCCGGCGCGAGTTGGTCGAGGAACCACAGTCGCTGCTGTGCGAACGATAGCTGTAGTCTTTGATCTCGCGGTGCCGGTGCGATCGGCTTCATTTTCCTGGCGGCCAGGACTGTCTCGCCACTCTCTCCTTCAGGACCCTGCGAGATCTGCCCGGTCTCAATTGATTTGGCTGATCCTGACGGGCACATTCTTCTCACTGCGTCTGCATAATGCCTGTTCAGGTAGTCAGCCAACTCCGCGATAGTCGGGGCATCAAACAAGGCTACAATGTAGACATATTCGCCCAGCGCCTCCTGCAATCGATTAACAAGCACCGCCCCTCTGATCGAATCACCTCCAATTTCGAAGAAGTTATCGTGGATGCCCACCCGTTCGACACCGAGGGTCGTTTGCCACATCGTGGCGAGCGAACACTCAAGATCCGTTCCGGGCGCGACATATTCCTCATCCAATTCGGGACGTAAGCCATCGGCCTCGGTCAAAGCGCGACGGTCGATCTTTCCCGCCACCGTCAACGGCATCTCGTCCAGCATCACAAAACTGCTGGGAATCATGTGCTCGGGTAACCTCTCCTGCAGGTAACGGCGCAAAGCACCCAGCGTTGTCTGAGGGCCAGCCTGTGCGATGTAGGCGGCCAGTCTTTTTTCTCCTGTCTCATCTTGCGGCGCCAACACTGCGCACTCCCGAACCGACGGATGCTCTCTCAGGGCGATTTCAACTTCGGCCAACTCGATCCTGAAGCCTCGAATCTTGACCTGCTCGTCGTCTCGCCCCAGGTACTCGATGTTTCCATGCGGAAGGTAGCGAGCCAAGTCGCCCGTCCGGTAGAGCCGCGCCCCGGCGTCGTGACTATAGGGATGGGGAATGAAGTTTTCCGCCGTTTGCTCTGGTCGATGCCAGTAGCCTCGGGCGACCCCCATACCTCCAATGTAGAGCTCTCCCGTCGTTCCCACTGGTACTGGCTGCAACTGCTCATCCAGCACATAAACTTCGACATTCGCGATCGGCCGTCCAATCGGTGGTGACTCTGCTGCCCCTTCACACTCGTAGACCGTCGCGCACACTGTCGCTTCGGTCGGTCCATACGCGTTGAAGAGACGCCGGCCCGATTGCTGCCATGCTTGGACCTCTTTTGCTCGGCAAGCCTCACCAGCCAGGATCAACCGGCGCAAATCCGGCAGTTCAATTACCGGCAGAGCTCTGAGGGCTGACGGTGGCAGAGTCACGGTTGTGATTCGCTGCTCTTGCAGCACTTCGAGCAGTTCAGGGCCAGGAAATAGTCCGTCCTTGTGGGCCAGACAGAGGGTGCCACCGGCCAGGAAAGTTTTGAACAACTCGGAAACCGATGCATCGAAGCTCGGGGACGCAAACTGGAGAACGCGTTCGTGGGCAGCGAGATGGAAAGCGGCAATTTGAGCGTGCGCGAGGTTGCAGAGCGAGCGGTGAGTAATCATGACGCCTTTGGGCTGGCCCGTCGAGCCGGACGTGTAGATCACATAGGCTAGATTTTCACCGCTGACAGCGATGTGCGGATTATCTCGGCTCTGCTCCTCGATGACCGCCCGCTCGCTATCCGGGCAAACTATTTTAATTCGGCTTGAAGCCATCAGGTCGCGCAACCGATCCTGCGTCAAGAGCACAGAGACGCCAGCATCTTCAAGCATGAAGGAAAGTCGCTCACGCGGATAAGACGGATCGAACGGCACATAAGCCGCACCGGCCTTGAGTACCGCCAACACACTGACCACCGTCTCCACAGAGCGATCCATCATGATGCCGATGAGCAACTCCGGGCGCGCCCCTAATGCTCGCAGATGATGGGCGAGTTGGTTGGCTCTCTCGTTCAACTCCCGATAGCTCAACTGTTCTTGCCCAAGAACGAGTGCCGTCGAATCGGGCGTCAGTGTGACCTGAGCTTCAAATAGCTCGTGAGCCGTCCGCGGTGGCGGATAATCTGTCCGTGTATCATTCCATTTAACAAGAATCTTGTGGGATTCCGACGCGGACATGAGCTTTTGGGAATCGGAGCTGTCGTGAGGGTCGTGAGCTATCGCCGTCAACGCGTTTAGATAATACTGACCGATTGTCTGAAGCTGCGCCGCGCTGAACTCGTTGCCGTTGCCCGAAAGGCGCAGCTCTACTTGCCGTGACCCGGAATTCATTCCGAAATCCGCCACAAAAGGGGCTTCGGTTTCCCCGAAAGTCCTGGCTCCCAACAACTCAAAATCTGCCGAGCCGGTTATGCTCTCGTATATGTGGAAATGAACAAAGTTGAATACTGTTTCAAACAAGGGACGATGTCGTCGGTCGTGTGGCAATTCCGAGATTGGGTAGTGCCGGAAGGCCAACGCCTCCCTCTCGACCTCGAACGCCTGGCGCACAAGTTCCAACCATGTTCCTCCCCGAAATTCCAGCCGGAAAGGCAAGTTATTAAGGAATAGTCCGAGGACACGATCCCCGTCCCGTTCGTCTAATCTGCCGTTGGATACCAGTCCTGTGACGACGTCGGTTCGGCCGCTGCACAGGCTTAACACCCTCACGTGGGCAGCCAGCAAAATACTCTTCAGAGGTATGCCCTCGTCCTGACTGAGCCGCTGTAACCTTTCTGAAACTTCAGGTGACAAGACCAAATTGTGCCGGGTTCGACCTCGCACAATTTCGTCTCCTGGCCGGCTGGCAGCCTGCTGTACAAAGTGTGGCACCCGCGCGGGCGAGCGCGGCATAGTCGTCATCGTGCTGGATTTCAGTTTCTGCTCCCAGTATCGCTGCTGTTCTACAGAGGCCAACGCGAACCTTTCGCTGGCTACGAAATCGCGGAAGGTGCTGAGCGGCGACTCGATCTCGTGCTCCCGTCCGTGGAGCAGCGCACTGTAGCTTCTGAAGAGTTCGGTGAGCATGGAAGCGACACTCCACCCGTCAAGAATGGCGTGGTGTTCTGTAAAGCTGAACTGGAAAGTGTCATCACTGCGCCGGTGAATGTGAAACCGCAGGAGCGGCGCTTCTCTGATGTTGAATGGCCGGCTTCTCTCAACCGCAAACCATTCACTTATTATTTCGTTCTGGTCGCCTGCCGATAGCTCGCGGAGATCCTCTATCTGTAAAGGTATCCTGACGGTCTCATGGACCAGTTGCAGCGGCTCACTGAACCTTCCCAATTCAAACGAGGTGCGCAGGATGGGATGGCGCGCCGCAAGTTGGCGCAGGCATGTTTCAAGTTTTTCCGGGTCGAAGGGCGACCGCAATTCGAAGCTGTTTACGTTGTGGTAGATTGTAACCTGCGAATCATAGGCAGCATGGAAAAGCATTCCCATCTGCAGTCGCGCGACTGGATAAGCGTCTTCAAGATCCGCGGGCAACTGCTTCAGATCAGCTTCGGAAACCAGGCTGAATGTTTTCGTCTTTAAGTTTAGGGGAGAAACGACTGCCGAGTTGCTTACTTGATCCGACAGCTCAGCGATCGTCTGATATTGAAAAAGTTGCTGGAGCGAAAAATCAATGCCTCTCTCCTGCGCCTTGGATCTGACTTGTATGGTTCGGATGGAGTCGCCGCCAAGACTGAAAAAATTGTCGTTGATGCCGACTCGCTCGAGCCCGAGCACCTCGGCCCAGGCGCTCGCCAGTGCCTGCTCGGTCGGCGTGCGCGGCGCGCGGTAACTCTCTTGCCCCGCCGGACGCCTGGCGTCGGGAGCCGGTAGTGCTCGACGGTCCACTTTACCGCTGGCGGTCAGAGGTAACGATTCCAAAAGAACGAAGGCTGCCGGGATCATGTATTCAGGGAGCCGCTGCCTGAGGTACCGTTCCAGGTCATTGGTCGAAGGGCTGTGCTGATTGCTGGCGATGACGTAAGCGACGAGACGCTGCTCTCCCGTGGCGCTATCGCTGGCCGCAACGGTTACTTGCTGTATGCCCGGATGACTCTGAAGAACGGTTTCAATCTCGCCCAACTCGATCCGAAAACCCCTGATTTTCACCTGTTGGTCCGACCGTCCGAGGTATTCGAGATCGCCGTCGGGATGTAAGCGCGCTAAATCTCCGGTCCGATACAACCGCGAACCAGCTTCCCGACTGAACGGATTCGGAATGAAGCGCTCCGCAGTCAGCTCAGCCTGGTGTAAGTAACCCCGCGCCAGCCCGCCGCCGCCGACATAGACTTCTCCAGTAACGCCCACCGGGGTCAACTCCAGGTGCTCGTCTAAGACATAGAGTTCCAGGTCGGAGATTCTGATTCCGACAACGCTGCGACCATTCGCATTGGCATCTGCGGCGAGCAACGGACGGTAGGTAACATGGACGGTTGTCTCAGTAATTCCGTACATGTTCACCAACTGCGGAAATTGGTCTCCGTGACGATCGAACCACGGTCGCAGGCTGCCGGGTTCCAATGCTTCGCCTCCGAAGATGACCAAACGCAAAGCAAGCGATTTCGTGCCTTCGATCTCCTGCTCGGCCCGCATCAGTTGACGGAAGGCAGTTGGCGTCTGATTAAGAACCGTGACCTGCTCGCGGCATAACAACTCGTAAAAGCTGTCGGGCGAGCGGCTGACTAGATAGGGAACAACTACCAAACGTCCGCCGTACAAGAACGCTCCCCACATCTCCCAGACCGAGAAGTCGAAAGCGTAAGAGTGAAACAACGTCCACACATCGTCCGGGCTAAAGCGGAACCACTTTTCAGTCGCGGTGAATAGACGCACCACGTTGCCGTGGCTCACCATCACGCCTTTAGGCTTGCCGGTTGAGCCGGACGTGTAAATGACATAAGCAAGATTGTCCGTATTCCCGTCGACCTGCGGGTTATGGGCGGGATGAGAGGCGATAGTCGTCCACTCGGTATCGAGACAGACAATCCGCACCTCCTCCTGTTCACCAATCATTCCGCGCAGTGCATCTGTAGTGATGAGCACTGAGACGGCGGCATCTTCAAGCATGAAGGAGATTCTGTCTTTCGGATACGCGGGATCAACGGGCAGATATGCGGCTCCGGCCTTGAGCACGCCCAGCACGGAGACAATCATCTCGAGCGAGCGTTCCATCACCACTGCCACCAACGATTCCGGACCGACGCTCATCGCTCGCAGGTAATGCGCGAGTTGATTGGCTCTGCAGTTCAACTCTCGGTAGCTCAACTTTTCTTTCGCAAGAACCAGGGCCGTGTCATCGGGTGCGCGCTCGACTTGCCGTTCGAAAAGTTCGTGCAGGCATTGCGAAGGATGTTCCTGGGATGCGTCGTTCCATTCATCAAGGAGTTGATGCCGTTCGGCCGGCGTCAGCAATGGCAACTCAGCTATCCGCTGATCGGGATTGGCGATTGCGCTTTCAAGCAACGTCGCGAGGTGTCCGGCCAGACGCTCAACAGTCGCCCGCTCAAACAGGTCGGTATTGAAGTGCAACGAACCATGAACTCCCGTTTCCGTTTCGCCCAGCGCCAACTGTAAATCGAACTTAGTGGTAGAGTTCTCAGTTTCCAGCATGCTCAATTTGAGTCCGGGCAGATTGACCTCTTCGATAGGTACGTTCTGCAAGCTCAGCATCACCTGAAACAGCGGTGTATGACTTAAGTTTCGCTCAGGAGCGATCTCTTCAACCAGTTTCTCAAACGGCAACTCCTGGTGTGAATAAGCCCCTAAACAAACCTCACGCACCTTGTTCACCAATTCTCTGAAACTCGGATTACCGGCCAAACTAACGCGCAAGGGTAAGGTGTTAACGAAGAACCCAATCAGACCTTCCAGTTCCGCCCTGGTCCGATTGGCTATGGGTGTCCCCACCACCACATCTGTCTCAGCCGTCCAACGCCACAACAATACGTCAAAGGCCGCCAGCAGAAGCATGAACAAGGTCACTCCTTCTCTGCGGCTCAACTCCCGCATTGCCGATGCGGTCTCGGCGTCCAGGCTGACTTTGACTGCTGAGCCGCGATAGCTCTGAACAGTGGGCCGTGCACGGTCGATCGGCAAAGGCAGCACAGCGGGAACTCCCGCCAATTGCTTGCGCCAATAGTCCATTTGTTCTTCCAGCAAGTCGCCTGAAAGATGTTCACGTTGCCACACGGCATAATCGGCATATTGAATCGCCAACTCCTCGAGTGGCGACGCTTCCCCACGAAGGAACGACGAGTAAAGTGTCGCTATTTCTTTGAAAAGCACGCCCATGGACCAGCCGTCGCTGACGATGTGGTGCATCGTGAACAGCAGGACGTGCTCTTCGCTTGTCAGCCTCAGAAGGCGCGCTCGCAGAAGGGGCGCTTTGGTGAGATCGAAGGATCGCTCGGCCTCTTCTTTTGCCAGACGCTCTACCGCCTGCTCTCGCTCAGTCGTGGTGAGTTGGCTGAGGTCAGTGAGCGGTAAAGGCAAGGGCCGTGCAGGCGAGATAAGTTGGACGGCTTGCGAGTGATCGACGCTAAAACTTGTCCGCAACGTCTCGTGGCGATTGATGATTTCACTGAGCGCTCGCTCCAGCACTGGAATGTTTAGCTTGCCGGTTACCCTCACTGCCAAAGGGATATTGTAGGCGAAGCCGCCGGGTGTTAGTTGCTCCAGAAACCAGAGACGCTGTTGCGCGAATGACACCGGGAACACGATGACCTCATCATCGTCGGGGACAACCGGGTTATGGTGGAGTTGATCATAAGATGTTGCCATGATGTTTGAGCGCGAGGATTACCCGATCACGCCCTCCAGTACTCGGGCGAGCCGCAGTATCCCTTCTTCTATTTGGTCCCGTCGACAATACGTGAAATTCAACCGCAGACATTCATTTGCTTGCTTGCTTTCGTCAAAGCCGAAAGCCTTACCGGGAATGAAAGCAACGCGCTCTCGTTCGACGGCGATTTTTAGTAGTTCCGCGGTGTCTACTCCGGACGGCAAACGCAGCCAGATAAAAAGTCCGCTCGTCGGCGTCTCCCACCTGGCGCAAGGAAGATGATCCGTCAACGCGCGCATCATCAGATCACGCCGCTCTCGAAACTCACGACGGATGTCGGCGAGATGGCCGGGGAATTGTTCGGACCGCAAGTAGATCGCGACGGCGCGCTGCGTGAGAGTACACGAATCTATGTCACTGAGATCTTTGACAATCGACAAACGAGGGATCAGAGACTCCGGCACTACCAACCATCCGGTGCGCAATCCCGGCCCCAGAATTTTAGAGAACGAGCCGACGTAAAACACCCATTGATCGTCCAAAGCCCGTATCGGCGGAATGGATGAGCGATCGTAATTCAGCAGGCCGTAGACATCGTCTTCGATGATGGGCACATGATGGCGCCGGGCGATCATGGCAAGCCTTTCACGCTTTACTTGCGATAGGCTGACCCCCAGCGGATTGTGTCCGTCGCTCATCGCGAAAATGTAAGCGGGGCGCGCCCCACCGGCCAGCAGTTGTTCGACTTCATCGAGATTGATGCCGTGTTGGGGGTCTGTCGAGACCGTCAAAACCTTTGGCCGATGCGGCTGAAGTGCCATCTTCAGACCCGTGTACGCCGTATCTTCAACTATGACCTGCCCGCCCTCATTGAGCAGAAGGCGGGTCAACAGGTTGAGCCCTTGCTGAGCCCCGCTGGTAAGAAATATTTGCGCTTCATCACAAGTGACTCCGCGTTGCGCCATCAGCGCGACGATCTGTTGCTTCAAAGGCTGAAAAGGCGGGCCGAGTTGCAGCGACAACTGATCGTTCTCAAGCGATTCAACCAACGCCGCCGCATATCCCTGTCTGGGGAGTAAGTCCGTTGTCGGCAGCCCCAGGGCGAAGGAGAGCACGTCCGGTCGCGCTCCCAAAGACAGCATCTCGCGCATGGTTGAGCGCTCGACGCCTTCCACCCAGTCGGCAACAATTAAATCCTCAGAGTGGGAAGCCACCGGCCCTGCGGCGGCCGTTTCGCGCTGTGTCGCTCCGCCAATATTTTTCATATAACTATCTTTCGAACTGCGGGCTTACGGAGTGCGGTGACTTGTCACCGCTTTCGCTGTTTGTGTTGGGCCATTTTTCGCAAATATGCTGCGCCAGGTCGCTGTGACAAAGCGCCGACAGGTCGGCGCACTCCAAAGCATTAGGGGTTGCCCTCAACAAGCGCCGATCGTTTCATGCGTCGCGATTCACGGGGGAGCGATTTGATGACCGTCTCCTTTATACCCGCGCCGCCGTTATTCAGCTTCTCGATCTCAACAGCGAGCAGGGCCACGGTCGGTATTTCAAAAAACCGGCGCAGGGATATTTCGATGGCGAATGTCTGACGTAATTGCGAGATGAGCCGCGTGGAGAGCAGCGAATGTCCGCCCAGGTCGAAGAAACTGTCATGAATGCTAATCTGTTGAATGCCGAGCAGATGGCTCCAAATATCTACCAGCCTTTGCTCCAGCAAGGTGCGCGGCGCGATGTGCGGGCGCTCCATCTCAGACCTAATCGTCTCGGGGGCGGGCAATGATTTCCGATCTATCTTCCCCGTTGGCGTCAGCGGCAACTGATCGAGTATCAGAAAAGACTGCGGGATCATGTAATCAGGCAAGTGTCTCTTCAACTGGGTTCTCAATCTCTGACTAGTTACCTCGGTCTGTTCTCTTTTCCGGACGGCCCCGTCCTCACCAAAGATTAATCGGTAAAATGCCCCGTGCCTGTAGCGTGTTTCATGATGCCCCGACTGATAATCGAACTCGATTTCGCTTCCATCGCTTCTGACCAGCTTCCCTTCCATGCGATAGTCCGGATTGATCCCGTTGCCACTTGGCCTTCCACTACACGCCGCCACGATCGCATCGCCTTCATCGACCTCTACCCCCGGATAAAACACGGGAAAGTAAATAGGAAACCAACTGTAGCCAGGCTCGAGAACGTCGATCACCTCTCCTTCCCCAAGATGCAGGTTCAGCCACACTAGCAATCCATCCAGTTTTCCTTTGCGCGTTATGCGTAAGTGAACCTCTCGACGGTACTCGGTGGCGGCTTGTTCGATAAAATTCAGATCTTCAAAGATCTCCGTCTTAGAGATTAAGTGTGATTCAGGGAAGTTCCTGATGCACAGCCGGAGATCGAATGGATGCCCGACTTGCTCGAAAATCCTGGCCACGTAATTCGCTCCCATTTCCGAGAAACCGGGATTATCGAGGAGTTCATCGGGCAAACTTGCTGCTGCCACAAACGTCCGACTGCGCTCTGGGATCATGACGCCGTCAGGCTTTAACCAGCGATGCGCGTTGTTGATAATCGGCGCCGCTCCCTCAGAGCCGCCAATCGAGCCAACTATCTCTGAGACACAGACATCGACTTTTTCCGGCAACTGCACCTGCATCGAATCACCGTGAATCAAGATGATTCGATCGTCGAGTCCCAAACTCTTAATCGCCGCGACTGCCTGCCGATAGGTCTGCTCAAGCACTTCAATGGCATAGACCCGCTTCGCCCCTCCTTCAACACAGAGTCGCGCGAGGATGGCGTCAGGACCAGTTCCAATGTCGAGCACTACCTTGTTTCTAACGTTCCTGTTAATCACCGCACGGTATTTATTATTGCGCCTTTCATCGTGGCTAAGCGTGTCATACAGGTAATCGTCATAAACAAAGTATTCGGCCACGGACGGACAAAGTTCGGGGCGCTCACTGAGGACGCCGCTTTTCCCTGTTGTTTCATTTCCCGGGTTTAGCGAGAGCGGTTTATCAGCGACGACGTAGGCGATCAGACGTTGCTCTCCACTCGTGCCGTCCCGCAGGGCTACTGCACATTCTCTGACTCCTTCCTGCTTCCGCAATATTGCTTCGACTTCGGCCAACTCCAGTCGCTGCCCTCTGATCTTCACCTGTTCATCCCGTCTACCCACATACTCCAACTCGCCTTCTCTTCTCCACTTCGCGTCGTCACCGGTCCGATACATTCTTGCTCCGGGCACGACACTGTAAGGATCCGGCACAAAGCGCTCCGCCGTCAGATCCGCTCTTCCCAGGTAGCCCCTTGCCACTCCTGCGCCCCCGATGTACAGCTCTCCGATGACTCCCACCGGCACGAGTGCCATCGCCGCATCGAGCACATACACCGGCACGTTTTCGAGCCCCCGCCCGATGGCCGGCTCTCGCGCCCGCGCAGTCGACGCGGCACTGTCGTCACCAGGGACACACTTTGCGTAGGTGGCAAAGATCGTCGCCTCTGTTGGTCCGTAGCAGTTCAACATTCGTCGGTCGGCGACGCTCCAACGCTCTGCCACGTCCGCCGTAAGTCGCTCACCGCCGCTGCTAATTGTTCGCAGACTTCGGCACTGCTCATGGTCCAGCACTTTCAAAAGCGAAGGCGTTAAGACGGCAGTCGTCAACTGCCGGCTCCGCACCAGAGCGCTGACTTCATCCGGCGAGAGCCGCTGCGCACGGCTGCACAGGTACAGACTGGCGCCGCTGCTCAGAGCGAGAAAGAGCTCGAGCACCGAAGCGTCGAAACTGAAGGAGGCGACATGCAAGACGCGCGAGTCCGAATCAACCTGAAAGATTGAGCGGGCCTGTTGAATGAGATTAGCGACGCTGTTGTGCTGAACGAGCACGCCGTTGGGAGTCCCCGTAGAGCCTGAAGTGTAGATAACGTAAGCCAGATTCTCACCGCTGGTGGTGCTCGCGGGATTTTCTCTGCTCTCCCCGCCAATCACTGCCCACTCGCTGTCCACACTCACCACTCGGGCCTCTCCACCCTCCACCTCTCCCAACAGCCGCGCCTGGGTCAGCAGCACCGACACGCCCGCATCCGCCAGCATGAAACTCACTCGCGCGCTCGGATATTCAGGATCCAGCGGCACATATGCGCCACCAGCCTTGAGCACTGCCAGTAGACTCACGACCATCTCCAGCGAACGCTCCATCATGATCCCCACCAGCGTCTCCGCACCCACTCCCAGACTTTGCAGGTAGTGCGCCAGTTGATTGGCTCGCTCATTCAATTCGCGATAGCTGACCTCCTCTCCTCCAAACACCACCGCCACCGCTTCCGGCGTCCGCTCCACCTGCGCTTCGAATAATTGCGTCAGGCTCTCCGATCCATACGCTCCTCCCGTCTCGTTCCACTCATACAGCATTTGCCGCTCTTCGTCCCCGGCGAGCAAATTCGTCTGGTCGTATCGCGCAGATGCATTGTTAGCGATGGCTTCGAGCGCAGTAACATAATAATTGCCGTAGGCGATGACTTGTTCATCAGCTAACTCGCTGGCGTTGTAGAACAAGGCCAGCTGAATTTCGGATGAGAAAACGTCGAGGCCAAAGTTGGCAGTGAGCACATAATTAGTGGCCTCAAAGATATCGCCGTCTACTACTTCCATCTCGGGAAATTTCGGCAGGGATTTGAAAAGATGGAAGTGATTGAAATTGAATCCGGCCTCGAAAAGCGCCTGTCCTCCCTGTTCTTTTTGCATTTGGGCCATCGGGTAACGCCGGAACGGCAGCAATTCTCGTTCGGCCTCGAATGTTGCTTGTAACAACTCGGCCCAAGTGCCGCCTTCCATTTGCAAACGAAACCCCAGGGCGTTGAGAAAGAGTCCAAACACCCGCTCGCCATCAGTGACTTCCGGGCGGCCATTGGAAACCAGCCCGGTCAGCACATCGGATTGCCCGCTCAACAGTTTCATGACCCGCAGATGGGCAGCCAGCAAAACACTCTTCAAGGGCACAGAAGCCTCCCTGGCCACTTCGATAAGTTTCCTGGAAACTTCAGAGCGAATTTGCACTGGATGTGTGCGCGTTTGCGCTGCATCAAAGGGTCGAGATAGAGAACGCCAGCGCGGTATTTTTATGAATTGACTATCACTCAGTTTCTCGCCCCAGTATCTTTGGCATTCTTCAGATTCCAGAGCTGACCGCTCCAGAGCCACGAGGTCGCCGAACCTGGCCACGGGAGGTGTGAGTTGGGCCGGAGTAGGTTCACCGCTCATGAGAGAAGCGTAGTGAAGAAAGACTTCTGCCAGCAGCGAAGCCACGCTCCAGCCATCAAGAATAGTGTGATGGAAACTGAGCGTGAATTGAAAAGAGTCCTCGGAGCGAAGGTGAACATGCACCCGAATCAATGGCGCCTGAGCCCAATCAAAGTTTCGGCTTTTTTCCGTCTCCTTCCAAGCCGCCAGTAATTCGCTTTGTCTCTCCGGACTTGCGCCAATCAGATCATCCACTTGCAGCGGCACGGCGACCGCGCGGTGAACCAGCTGTAGCGGTTCGCTGAATTGAGTCAGATCGAAAGACGTACGCAGAACGGGATGCCGCTTCAGAAGCTCACGCAAAACCGTTTGAAGAACCTCGGAATCGAAACGGGCCCGGATGTGAAAACCAAAAATGTCATGATAGATGGCCGTGGCTGGACTGTATTCACTGTGAAAGATCATGCCGGCCTGAAGTTGCGTTAGCGGATAAGCGTCTTCGACGTCATCCGGCAGCCTTTGCCGATCACTTTCAGAGATGAGGCTGAATTCCTTGTTCTCGAAGACCTCGGATTCATTGGCTTGGTCAATACGGGCGACTCGCGCCAGGTCTCTGATCGTCGGATGCTTGAAAAGATGCTGAAGAGAGAAAGTTATTCCCGCCTTTTGCGCTTTCGCAAGGATTTGAATGCTGCGAATCGAGTCCCCACCTAACTCGAAGAAGTTGTCCAGAACTCCCACTGGGGACACGTCAAGCACCTCGGACCAGATTACAACCAGGAGTTCTTCAAGTGGCGTGCAAGGAGCGGCGTATGTGCTTCCCAGCATTGGTCGGCCGGTCTCGACGGCTGGCAACGCTCGTCGATCCACCTTTCCGCTGGGCGTCAGTGGTAGTTCTTCCAGCTTCACAAACACCACGGGAATCATGTACTCCGGCAATTCTTTCTGAAGTTGTGCGCGCCATTCGCCAACGCTCACTTGCTCCACGTCTCCAACTATGTAAGCCAGCAGCCGTTTTTCCCTGTCGGACTCGGCCACCACCACACAATCTCTGACTCCACCGCAGCGCCTAAGGGCTGCTTCGATTTCTCCCAACTCGATGCGGTGTCCCCTGACTTTGACCTGATAGTCCTTACGCCCCACGTACTCTATCTGCCCATCCTCTTGCCAGCAGCAGACATCGCCGGTGCGATAGAGTCGTGCGCCTCGCACATCGGTAAACGGATGCGGCACAAATCGCTCTGCCGTCAGTCCGGCGCGATTGAGATATCCTCGTCCGACTCCCATTCCCCCGATGTATAACTCTCCTCTCACTCCTACCGGCACTAATCGCATGTCCTCATCCAGCAGGTAGATCTCCGTGTTTGAGATTGGCCGTCCAATGGGCACGTTCCGCCGTCCGCTCTCCCGTTCACAAGCCCAGAACGTCACGTCAATGGCCGCTTCCGTCGGTCCGTACAAATTGTGCAACTCGACCAAATCAAAGTGCGCGAAGAACCTTTCCTGAAGGCTAAGCGGCAACGCCTCGCCGCTGCAGATCACCCGCCGCAAGCTTCGGCAGTCTTCGATCCGCTGCTCGTCTACAAAGGCCGCCAGCATCGAGGGAACAAAGTGCATTGTGGTGATGTGTTGAGCAATGATGAGGTCTCGGAGATAAGCGGGGTCGCGCTGGGCTCCGGGCCGGGCCACGACTAAACGTGCTCCCGCCAGCAAAGGCCAAAAGAACTCCCAGACCGAGACGTCAAAGCTGAAGGGTGTTTTCTGCATGACGACATCATCGTCCTGCAAGGCATAAGCCTCTTGCATCCAGAGGAGACGATTAACAATACCGCCGTGCGTGTTCATTGCACCCTTTGGCTGACCCGTGGAGCCTGAGGTGTAGATGACGTAAGCCAGATTCTCACCGCTGG
>DATHHW010000066.1:0-13879 GCA_035317005.1 Pyrinomonadaceae bacterium
AAAGACATTCGCCAGCGATTGGTAGATTCGCTGGAAACCTGTTTTCGTGAAGGTCACGGCCAGGCGGTGATTGAAACTGCGGCAGCCGAACCGATGCGTCTGCGTTTTTCCGAAGCTTTCGAATGCAAATACGACGGCACCGTTTACGCGACACCCGAGCCGCGCCTGTTCAGCTTCAACAATCCTTACGGCGCGTGTCCTACCTGTCAGGGTTTCGGCAACACCATCGGTCTCGATCTCGATCTCGTGATTCCTAATCCCGGATTGTCGCTCAGTGAAGGCGCGATCGAACCCTGGACTAAGCCACAATATGACTGGGCCAAAACGGAGTTGCGCAGCTTCTGCAAATCGGATCGCATCCCGATGAATGCACCCTTCAATCAACTCACCCGCTCTCAGCAACGCGCGATCGTCAACGGCAAGGGCGAATGGAGCGGCGTGCGCGGGTTCTTTGATTGGCTTGATACTAAGAAATACAAGCTGCACGTACGCGTGTTCATGTCCAAGTATCGCGGCTACACGCTTTGCCCCGATTGTGAAGGCGGCCGCCTGCGGCAGGAAGCGCGCGATGTGAGAGTAGGCGGCAAGACGTTGCCGGAAGTGTCAGCCTTGTCGATCAAGAATGCTGCGATTTTCTTTGACACGCTCGAACTGCTGCCTGAACAGTCGGCTATCGCCGAGCGCGTGTTGTTCGAAGTACGGCGGCGGCTCCGCTTCATGGTCGATGTCGGTTTGGATTACCTGACCCTGAACCGTCTGGCTTCCACTTTGTCAGGCGGCGAGGCGCAAAGGATCCAGTTGGCGACCAATCTGGGATCGTCTTTGGTCGGCGCGCTGTATGTGCTGGATGAACCTTCGATTGGTTTGCACCCGCGCGACAACGATCGCTTGATTCGCCTGCTGCACAATCTGCGCGACATCGGCAACACGGTGTTGGTGGTTGAGCACGACGCCGACATGATGCGCGCCGCCGATCACATTCTGGATATCGGGCCGGCGGCCGGCGAACTCGGCGGGCGTCTGATGTACGAAGGCGACTTTCCGGGGTTGATCAGGAATTCGCAATCGTTGACCGGACGCTATCTCCGCGGCGAGTCTGAGATTAAGGAGCCTAAGCATCGCCGGCCTTTGCAACTCAAGCGACTCAAGGTCCGTGGAGCCGGCGAGCACAATCTGAAAAATATCAATGTCGATATTCCGCTCGACATGCTGGTTTGCGTCACCGGAGTCAGCGGCTCGGGAAAATCGACGTTGATTCACGACTGCATTTACGCCGGTTTGAAAAAGCAGAGCGGCGATTGGCAGGGCCACGTCGGTGCTTTTCAGAAGCTCGAAGGCGCGCAACACATTGACGAAGTGATTCTGGTGGACCAGTCGCCGATCGGCCGCACGCCGCGTTCGAATCCGGTGACCTACATCAAGGTCTACGACGCAATTCGCGAAACCTTCGCCAACACGCGCGAAGCTCAGGCCCACGGATTCGATCCCTCACACTTTTCATTCAACGTGCCCGGTGGGCGCTGCGAAGTTTGCCAGGGCGATGGCACTGTGACCGTCGAGATGCAGTTTCTCGCCGACGTCGAGTTGATTTGCGAAGAGTGCAAAGGCACGCGCTTCAAGCAACAAATTCTCGACGTTCGTTATCGCGGCAAGAACATTCACGACGTGCTGAACATGACCATCCGTGAAGCGCTCACCTTCTTTCGGGACATAACGAAGATCGTAAACAAGCTGCGCGTGATGGATGAAGTGGGCTTGGGTTATCTCCGCCTTGGGCAATCGGCGACGACGCTTTCAGGCGGCGAAGCGCAAAGAGTAAAACTGGCGTCGCATCTGGCAAAACGCGCCGGCGCGCGCACGCTTTACATCTTCGACGAACCCACCACGGGGCTGCACTTTGACGACATCAACAAACTGCTCGCCGCGTTCCGCGCGCTGATTGACGCCGGCGGATCGCTGCTGGTAATCGAACACAACCTCGATGTGATCAAGACTGCCGATTACATAATTGATTTAGGGCCGGAAGGCGGAGATGCCGGCGGGTATGTAGTCGCGACCGGGACGCCGGAAGAAATAATGAAGGCGAAACAGTCGCACACCGGACGCTATCTGCGGGAATACCTGGCGCGCTCAAACCGTAAAGCCAGGCTGCCGGCTGCGTGAAGGTCCGGTTAGTATCTCCATCTGCCGGTCGCGTGTGGTTCTCTGGAGTAGCAGTTACGATTAACGACGAACTGAAGTTGTCAGACATTTAAAGCGAGAGAGAAAAGATGAGTCTGAAAGAACAAATCATCGGCGACATGACCGCGGCCATGAAGGCCAAAGACGCCGCGCGCACCTCGACCCTGCGCCTGTTGAAATCGGCAATTAGTTACCGCGAGATCGAGAAGGGCGGCGAGCTGGACGATGAAGAGTTGTCGAAGCTGCTGCGCTCGCAGGTGAAGCAGCGACGCGATTCGGTCGAGCAATACCAGAAGGCCGGTCGCCAGGAACTCGTGGATAAGGAGACCGCTGAGATCGCGGTCATCGAAGGGTACCTGCCTCAAGCCGCCACACCCGCAGAGATTGAACAAGCCGTCGCGGCGGCGATAGCGGAGACCGGCGCCACCTCGATCAAGGAGATGGGCGCCGTGATGAAGGCCACGATGGTGCTCCTGACGGGCAAGAATCCCGATGGCCGCATCGTCAGCGAAACTGTAAAAAAAAGGCTGGCGGGGTGATCCGACTCAGGATGCCGCCAGATCTAGCCTGCTAGTTGACCACTGGCTCGTAAGTTAAATTGAGTTCAGCCCAGCCGAACTCTGGGACACCCCGGACTCCATGAGAAACGCTCCTCCAGAAATTAACTGTTGCAATAGCTGAAGTTGCGCAAACGTGCGATAATGCTCGGCAGATCAACCGTGGTCCTCTGAGCACCAACCGTGGTCTGCTGAGCATCAACCGTGGTTTGCTGAGCATCAACCGTGGTCCTCTGAGCATCAACCGTGGTCCTCTGAGCACCAACCGTGGTCTGCTGAGCATCAACCGTGGCCCTCTGAGTACCAACTGTGGTCTGCTGAGCATCAACCGTGGTCCTCTCAGTACCAACCGTGGTCTGCTGAGTATCAACCGGGATGTTCGGAGGATCAGCTTTGAGGGCGGAGCATCGCACTTCGGGATGCTGGAAACTTCTTCCAAAGTTGGCCCTTCTGTGATAGAAAAGGTGGGCCATCCTGGAGGCGTCAGCCTCCGCAGCCAGCGCCCAACAGCTCGGTGTGGCTCCGGATCGCGGACGCGTCCGATTCAGCGACAAGTTACTTTGCCCGGGAACCTCTTGCGTTGAGATACGCGGGACTCCCATTCCGAAACAGTTCTTTGACGACGCCCGGCCATCGTGGTCGTGCGAATTGTGATCGCTTCGTTTTCTCTTGGTGACCCTTCGTTTTCCCTTCAAGGAGGCTCGGATGAAAAGACAGCTTTGCAGTTTAGTGTTCGTGGCGCTAACCCTCAGTTTGCTCGCGGCCCAGGCTTTGGGAAAGAACTCCTCAGAACTGGTCAAGCAGCACGAACGCAATACCATATCTTTGGACCTTGAGTTCACAAAGAAGAATCCGAACGCTCTGCAACGCGTGATTTCCTTTCTCAACTGGGGCCCCAATGGATACGCCACCGGATTCATGGTGGGCAATCACCTGGTGATGACGGCCTATCACGTGGTGTCCGGCGACCTGGATGAATCCAAGAAACTGGCCCTTGGCTTTTCACGCACCGACGATCTCGAAGCCCGCGTATACACTAACGGCTGCCAGGCGAAAGTTTTAGGAGTCGACGTCAATGCCGATCTGGCCCTGCTGGAGGTTTGCGGCACGCCGAAGCAAACCAGCTCGCCTTCCTTCCAATTGAATCTCAACAAGGACGAAAAGCTGATGCTGATCGCTCGGCCGCACGGCGACAAGGTGATCAGCCACGGCACGTTCTATGGCGCCTATAGCCTGAGGGGCGTCGACTACTGGTCGGTGAAGATTAGCGCGCGCGACGGCTTTTCCGGCAGTCCGGTTTACAACGAACAGGGCGAGGTTGTCGGCGTCTTCAGCGGCTACGATTGGAGCCAAAAACTCGCCGTAATCAGCCCGGGGTTCAGGGCGCAAAAACTGCTCGAAGATTACGCTCCCAGCACTAAACCGTGATTCGCGGGGCGGGACTCCCTTCTCCCTTTGGGAGGGCTTGTCGACGAGCTAATGGATCTGCCCTCATGTCGTTCGAACGATGCGCTTTGGAGAGAATGCGAAGCTCGTTCCCACGACAAAATGAGGTTGAGGAGAGAGGCGTGGTATCTGACGCCCTCACCCCAGCCCTCTCCCAATGGGAGAGGGAGAAATAAGAATCCTGATGTTCAGAAGCTCCGTCAAAAACCGACCCAACTGCCTGCACTGATGCTAACTTGCTTCCGCCCGATCCTTCTCGTATAATCCACAGCTTGCTCGGATCTTCGGATGTGTCCGGTGGGTTTTGGCCCACTTTTTCTTTTGGGGGAGAGTGGCACAGACTTTAGTCTGTGAGACTGACTAGGATTTAAGCACAGACTGAAGTCTGTGCCACCATCATGGACCCACGGTCGGTTGCAGAGCGGGTGCGCGAGATTGCCGAGCAGGCGGCCATCGACCACGGAGTTGAACTGGTTCACGCCGAAGTCGCCGGCCCCGAAGGCAGTCCCGTAGTGCGTCTGTTCATTGATAAGCCCGGGGGCGTGACCCACGACGATTGCTCGAAAGTCAGTCATCAATTGAGCACCGTCCTGGACGTCGAAGACTTTATTCATTCGGCTTACGTTCTGGAAGTTTCGTCCCCCGGACTTGAGCGTGGGCTTTATAAACGGGCCGATTACGAGCGCTTCGCCGGAAGCCACGCGAAAATCAAGGCGCGCTCGCCCATCAATGGCCAACGGAACTTTCGCGGCCGCATCCTGGGAGTCGCAGACGACAATGTGATTGTCGCAGATCGCACCAGCGGCCAGGTGGACATCCCCCTGGATGGCATAGTCAAAGCCAATCTGGAAGCGGATGTGGAAAGCGAGTTTCGGTTGGCGCACGACCGTCAGGAACTTGATAAGGAATTGATTGAGAACAGCGCTCGTTCCGAAAACGAGATGAGAAGAAGTTAATGAGCACTAGCATTGCCCAAAACATCGAAGCGCTTTGTCAGGAGCAAGGCATTGATCGCGAACTGGTAGTCGAGGCGATCAAGGAAGCCGTGCGCGCCGCCGCCAAGAAACAGTTCAAGGGCGGCGAAGACATCCAAGTGGATTGGAGTCCGGAAAGCGGCCTCGAACTTTCGGCTTCGAAAGTCGTGGTCGATGATGTGGCCGATCCTTCAACTGAGCTCTCGATTGAGGAAGCGCGCGAACTCGGCGGCGACGAAGTTGAAGTCGGGGACGCTTTACTGCTGCCCATGCCGATGGAAGAACTGGGTCGAATCGCAGCGCAAACCGCCAAACAAATTCTGTTTCAGAAGGTCCGCGATGCGGTGCGGTCCAACGTTTACGAACAATACATCGACCGCGTCGGCGAACTCGTCAATGGTTTCGTGAAGCGCTTTGAGCGCGGCAACATGATTGTCGATCTGGGAAACCTCGAGGCCATCCTGCCCCGCTCTCAGCAATCGCGCGGCGAGCAGTGGAACCAGGGCGAACGCATTCGCGTCGTCATCACCAACGTCTCGAAAGAATCAAAAGGTCCGCAAATCGAAGTTTCGCGCACGTCGCCGGAATTGCTCGAGCGCTTGTTTGAGATGGAAGTACCCGAAATTTACGACGGCACCGTGGTCATCAAGTCCTGCGTGCGGGAGCCTGGTGAGCGGGCGAAAATCGCCGTCGTTTCCAACGAGCGTGACGTCGATCCCGTCGGGGCTTGCGTGGGCATGAAAGGTTCGCGCGTCCAGGCAATCATTCGCGAGCTGCGCGGAGAGAAGATAGACATCATCGAATGGTCGGAAGAGCCTTCGGTATTCGCGGCGAACTCTCTGTCACCCGCCAAGGTGAATCAGGTGCGCATCACGGACATCGAGAACCGGCAGATGGAAGTGATCGTCAACGAAGATCAGCTCAGCCTGGCGATCGGCAAGCGCGGCCAGAATGTGCGCCTGGCGACCAAGCTGGTGGGCTGGAACATCGACATTCGCAGCGAAGAAGAATTGAAGAAGGAAGTTGCCGAGCAGATGGGCGCGATGATTGCTTCCGGAGCGCCGGTGCCCCTGGCCGCGATCCAGGTGGTCTCGGCGCAACAGGCTGAAGCGCTCGGCGAGCACGGCGTCACGGATATTGACGGGCTGGTCAATACCAGCGTCGATGATTTGGTTGATTTTCTCGACGTAAGTCTCGATGAGGCGGAGAACATTCTCGCCGCCGCGCGCTCGGTGATCGAGATTCGCGAGCGCAGTCTGCAACCGGCCGAAACCGAAGGCGAGACCCCGGCCGCTGAAGACGAGACAGCTACAGATGAGGCGGTGGCTACCGCACCCGAAGCAGAAGTCGCGGAGCCCGATGCTGAATCGGCGGAAGACACAACTGCGGCAGGCTATGACGAAGCGGTCGAGCACGGCGTCCCTTTCTCAGCCGAGGAAACCATTCGAGCTGAATACTCAGCCGATCCGGTAGCTCTTACCGAAGCCGATCCAATGACTGTGGACGAACTGTTGTTGCAGGATGCCGGACGCGATCTGCGCCCGGACGTGATCACACCGGCTCCGGATGTGACTTCGCTGGGCGCGGCCGATCTGGCCACAGCGTTTGACGCGGAAGCAGAGGAAGTTGCCGCGTCCGCAGAAGGTGAAGCCGAATCCCCGTCAAACGAAACAAGTTCCGCTCTCGAATCGTCATCCGACGAGAAGGCCGCTACGGACGAGAGCTTTAAGGACGAGAAGCAATGAGATGCTTCCGATGATGCGGCCAAATATTTGTAGCGCGCGTGCATGGGCACGTACGCCTCGCCTCCGACACCTGCTGTAGCAGGGCGCTCTTAAAGTGCTCCTGCGGAAGGTGGGCGAAGGCAACCACTTTTCGCAAGCAGCAAGGAGCGCATGTCAGCAGTCACTTCCAAAGTTCGCATATACGATCTCGCTAAAGATCTGAAAATCGACACCAAGCGCCTGATCGAAGAGGTCCGGCGTGAAGGTGTGGATGTCAGTGTGCCTTCAAATTCGATCTCGAAAGAACTCGCCGAAAAAATTCGCGACAAGTACTTTCCCAAGAAGGACGCCGCCGTCAAGCGAGCTGTTAAGATCGTCAAAAAGGCAGCCCGCCCCGTCGTGGAAGACGCGCCGGTGGAAGTCAGCGAGGAGATCGCCGCCCCGATCGAGGCCGCCGAGCCCCAACCATTAGAGGCCGAAGAGCCGGCCACGGTGACTCAAGCTCCGCCCTCTCGCGTAGTTCGCAGACTATCTCCGACGATGCGCGCCGAAAAACCGGCCGAGCCTGAGGTGCCAACTATCACGCCCCCAGTAATCGAGATTGAATCTGTTCCGGCCCTATCGAGCGCCGAGGCTATTCCCGCAGCGCCGGCAACAGTGGACGCCACGCCGCCACCTCCTGCGCATCAGGTTCGGGTGTTGCGCCCGACGGCCGCCGCGCTGAACGCCGGCATTCGTCACGGAGAGCGCGCCCCCGCGCCGCCGCCAACCGCAGCCGCCGTCGCGGCCACAGCCGTGCGGGAGCGAGGCCGCGAGCGATCGCCTCGCGGACGAGTCGAATACGCCGGCACGCCCGGCGAGACCGCAACGCCGCAAACGACATACATTCCACCACCCGACGCCGGCCGGCGACGATCGCGACGCGGATCGACGCGTGGCGGCAAACGGCCAGGCGAGGGAAAAGGCGGCAGGTTCGATCGGGACCTTATTGCACCGCCCGTAGCGCTCACGCTGGAACAGCGGATCGCCGGACGCATGGACGTGGGCGCCGGTGAAGGAGAATTGAAGCCCGTGCGTTTAGTCGAGGGCTCGACGGTGAAGGAGTTTGCCGAGAAGCTGGGCATCAAACCGAAAGACGTGGTGGCCCTGCTGCTCCAACGCGGAGTTTTCGCGACCATCAATCAGGCGCTCGAAGACGAAGTGGCGGCCGAACTCGGCCAGCGATTCGGTTATGAAGTCACTTTTGTGCCCTTCGAAGAAATGATTGCCGAGGAAGAATTCGAAGAACTCGTCGCTACCGACGCGGACGACGTGGAAGTGCCGCGCGCGCCGGTGGTCACGGTGATGGGTCACGTCGATCATGGAAAGACTTCCCTGCTCGATGCGATTCGTACGACGAATGTGGCCGGCGGCGAGGCCGGCGGCATTACTCAACACATCGGCGCGTACAGCGTGCTGGTTCCCAGCCCGGATAATCCGGATGAGAAGCGACGCGTGGTCTTCCTCGACACTCCCGGCCACGAGGCGTTTACGCTGATGCGTGCCCGGGGAGCGAAAGCCACCGACGTGGTAGTGCTGGTCGTCGCCGCTGACGACGGCGTCATGCCGCAAACAATCGAAGCCATCGAACACTCGCGCGCAGCCGGCGTCCCGATCGTCGTGGCCATCAACAAGATCGACAAGCCCGACGCGAATCCCGATCGAGTCAAACAGGAACTGTCTCAGCAGGGTCTTAATCCGGTTGAGTGGGGCGGCGAGACCGAGATGGTCCAGGTCTCTGCCAAGAAGCGTGAGAACATCGAGAACCTGCTGGAAACTATTCTGCTGACTTCCGACATTCTGAATCTGCGCGCCAGCACGACGCGTCTGGCATCCGGGGTCGTGTTGGAAGCCAAACTCGATCGCGGCCGTGGTTCAGTCGCCACCGCTCTGGTCCAGCAAGGCACTCTGCGCGTCGGCGATCCGTTTATCGTCGGCCAGATCTTCGGCAAGGTGCGCGCGATGTTTAATGATCGCGGCGAAGCGGTTGCCGAAGCGGGTCCCGCAACCCCGGTCGAGGTTCTGGGATTGCAGGGCGTGCCGCAGGCCGGGGAAACGTTTCAGGTGGTCGCGGACGTGACCCGCGCACAGCAAATCTCAGGTCACCGGCAAGCAGCCGAACGTCAACGGACGCTGATTAAAACCACCAAGCGCGGTATCGAAGCGCTCGGCGAAACCGACGTCAAGGAACTGCTCGTGGTCCTCAAGGCCGACGTGCAGGGTTCGGTCGAAGTCCTGAAATCGACTTTGCAAAAGATGTCGAGCGAACGCGTGAAGGTGAAAGTTGTGCGCTCGGGCGTCGGCGCTATCACTGAGTCGGATGTTCTGCTGGCTTCGGCAACTCAAGCGGGTTCCGCGTCAACCGCGGTCGTGATCATCGGCTTCAACGTGCGTCCCGAATCTCGCACCAGCGATCTGGCGAAGCAGGAAAGCGTGGATATCCGGCTGCACTCGATCATTTACAAGGTCGAAGAGGAAATTAAGGCCGCGATGATCGGCATGCTCGATAAGATTGAGCGGGAGAAAATCCTGGGCAAGGCCGCCGTCCGCGAAATCTTCCGCGTGCCGAAGATTGGGGTCGTCGCCGGTTGCATGGTCATTGACGGAATCATGAAGCGCAATGCGCGCGCGCGTTTGATTCGCGATAGCGTGGTGTCCTGGGAAGGTAACATCATTTCGCTGCGCCGCTTTAAGGACGATGCGTCCGAAGTGCGCGAAGGCTTTGAATGCGGTATCGGCCTGGAGAATTTCAACGATATCAAGGTTGGCGATCAGATTGAGGCTTACGTGATCGAGAAGGTAGCCGCGACGGAGTTATAGGGCGCAGACCGCAGGAGCAGACGGCAACATGTATTAGTTTTTCCCGCCTACTGCCCACTGCTTACTGCCTACTGATTTTGTCATGCATCGTCCAGAGCGCATCGCCGAAACTTTGCGCGAAGAGATTGCGCAGATCGTGGGTTACGAATTGGAAGACCCGCGCTTGATATTAGTCACGGTGACGGAAGTTCGCGTGGCTGACGACCTTCGTGACGCCAGCGTTTACGTCACGGTGCAGGGCGACGAAAAGGAACACGTGACCGCCCTGCGAGCCCTGCAACACGCGGCGCCTTATGTGCGCAAGCAACTGGGCTTTGCGTTGAACTTGCGGCATACCCCGGCGCTGCACTTTGTGCGCGACACGGTGGAAGAGAAAGCGGAACGCGTGAGTTCCCTGCTTGAAAAGATTGAACCCGTCCCTGAAAGGATTGAGGATGCGGAATGAAATGCGGATTTCGGATTGCGAACTGAATTCGCGGTTCAATCCGAAATTCGCAATTCGAAATTCGCAGTCTAGTAATGCTTAGTCAAGTAGTTGAACTGATTGAAAACAAGGATCGCTTTGCGATTACTTCGCACGTTCGCCCCGATGGCGACAGCCTCGGCTCCTCGCTGGGTCTCTGCTGGCTCCTGCGCGCGCTCGACAAAGACGTCGAGGTCATCATGCGCGATTCCGCGCCTCACTCATATCAGAAACTTCCGGGCGCTGATGCTATTCGGGTGACGCCCGCGGTGGACCGGGAGTACGATGGCGTGTTCGTCATCGAATGCTCAGACATCGACCGTCCCGGCTTGATCGATCTCGAAAAGCAATTCGTCGTTAACATCGACCACCATTCAACGACCGAGCTTTTCGGCACCGTCAATTGGATCGACTCGACCGCTTCAGCCGTGGGCGAGATGATCTACAACCTCTGCAAAGCCACGGGCGTCCGCGTGACCAAAGAGATCGCTGAATGTGTCTATACCGCGCTGCTGACCGACACCGGGTCGTTTCATTATTCAAACACGACCGAGCGCACCTTCAAGATCGCGTCAGAGCTCGTGCGCATTGGGGTCAAACCCGCCAAGACCGCCGAAGCAATCTTTGGCAGTTACGAGTGGCCCAAGATCGAGTTGCTCGGCCAGGTGCTGTCGACGGCCCGGCGCGATGAGAGCGGCCACGTCGCCTGGATGCGGCAGACTCTGGAAATGCAGGAGCGAACCAGGGCGTGTGACGAAGACGCCGATGGCTTCGTTAACTATCCATTGGCAGTGGGCGAAGTCGAAGCCACCGCGCTTTTCAAAGAATGCGCGCCGGGCGTCTATCGCACCAGCCTGCGCTCGAAAGGCGATGTTAACGTCGCGAAGATCGCCGAACAGTTTGGCGGTGGCGGCCATCGCAACGCCGCCGGCTGCACGCTGAGGGGTGACTGGGACGAGATCGAAAAACGGATCGTGCCGCTGCTGCGCGACGCCGTCGAGCGCGCGAACGGCTTGAAAGACGTGACCGAGGACGCCCTGAAGTAGGCTAGGCTGGACGCAAGCATGAAGCATCGAGTGGTTCACATCGCCGAGTTCGTTACATGCTTCCTTCTCGCCTCGGGCTTAGGGCTAGCACAAACAACAGCTGAGAAGCGGGCGGAAGACGACCGTTTATTGGAACATGCTAGAGCGGTGTTTCCGCAGTTGGTTGGCTCCGATAATAGGGCGAGAACGCTTGTCGCCAAGTTAGACACTTATCATTATGATTCGCCATGGCAACTATCGACGACGCTTCCTCTGGCTCAGCGACTGCTCGTGAAAGAGTGGAAACCAGAAGACATACCACCGCTATTCACGGCCTGCGGTGATGCAGCAGCCGCTCTTGATGGCGACGATGAGAAGTTCGTCCAGATTGTTGCGGTGCTAGCGGCAATTAAGGTCGGCGCCCCGTCTGAAGTGGAGTCATCGCTGAGCGAGTTGGAAGAACTCGGTATTCCGGCATTCAAACTTGTCGCCGAGGGAATTGGTAAAACTCCTGCTGATGTAAGACGCTTTGCTCGAGCTGGGCGGATCAATTCATCAGTAACCGCGCAGCTTCTGCTGGTTCAATTTACTCGCCGATATGAGCGCCTCGCGAAGAAGCTAGCTAAACAACGAAAGGAACGTTGAAAGGTGCCCGACCGTGAGGGAGGGCGTCGAAGCGCGCGATCACTAACCGCCAAGGACGCAAAGGTCTTCGCAAAGTAACGCAAAGAGTTTCCTCTGCGTCCCTTTGCGACCACCTCTGCGTCCTTTGCGTTAATATCTTCGATCTCAAAAGATGCCTACCAAAGAAAAGAAATACAAATGGCGTCGTGAGGATTATCAGGAGCAGACACGCGGCCTCCTCATGGTCCACACCGGTAACGGCAAAGGCAAAACCACGTGCGCGCTGGGCCTGATGATGCGCGCCGCCGGGCAGGGTCTGAGCTGTTGCATGATTCAATTCATGAAGTCACGCAACGATCGCTATGGCGAACACCTCTCGGCCGAAAAGCTGGGCATCGAAGTCCACACCATGGGCGACGGCTTTACCTGGGACACAAAGAACCCTGAACAGGATCGGCAGACCGCGCGGGAAACCTGGAGCCTCTGCGTCGAAAAACTTCGCAGTGGTGACTACGACATGCTCGTCTTTGATGAACTCGTTTACGTGCTGAGCTATGACATGTTGCCCGTCGCGGAAGTGCTGGAAGAAATCCGCGCCGCTCGCGAACGCCAACCTTCCCTGCACCTCATCGTCACCGGCCGCGACGCGCCCCAAGAACTAATCGAAGCCGCCGACCTTGTGACGGAGATGACTGAGGTGAAGCATCCGTTTCAGACCGGCATTCGGGCGCAAAAAGGGATCGAGTTTTGAGGGCAATCGTCCGCGCAGCGGACAACCGAAAATAGCCCAGCGATTCATCGCTGGGATCTTCGCGTCTCACGACTCAATAAGTCCCTGAAGCGGACGACTGAAAAGGCACCCTGGTGCAGAACCGAGAGCCGTAGCGACCGGATGCTGGCATTCACTTGCAAGTCATCGATTCCACCATCTTCGGAAATCGAGTTTAGGATCCGGTCGCTACCGCTCTCGGTTCTGTATCAATCGCCCGCTTCACGGGCTCATGGTCTCATGCTTACTTCTGATGGTGATCATGCCAAGCCTTAACGTATCTCGCCGTCTTCGGATTTGCTTCATCCCACCTCGGCTCAACCGAGCTGTTGGCGATCATCAGCAACCCGACCGCCACCATTCGATCAACTTTCGCCATGTTGTCATAGTCAACTTTGTCCCAGTGATCGCCTACCTTGTGATAGTCCGGATATTCGTACGCGACACTCAGCGTGTGCGCGGGCACACCCTGATCCGCCAGGGCCTGATTATCGCTGCGTCCAAAGTATGTGTCTGACTTCGTCGGGTGCTTGAAGACTTTGATCCCGACCAGGTCACCGGCGGCTTTGAAGATTTCGCCGACATCCGAAAAATCGAATCCAGTCATGGCGCATGTACCGACCTGCGGTCCTTCACTGTCATCAGTGCGTCCGATCTGCTCGAGGTTCACGTCGGCCACAGTCTTCTCAATCGGAAAGACCGGATGACGGCCATAGTAGCGCGAGCCCAGCAGCCCCTTCTCTTCTCCAAATACGGTCATGAAAACTATCGAGCGCCTTGGCCGCGGTTTTAGCCTGGACAGTGCAGTTGCAATCTCGATCACCGAAACCGTCCCGCTGCCGTCATCGTTCGCGCCGTTGAAGATCTTGTCCGGACCCTCCACATTGGGATTCACGCCCAGGTGATCATAGTGCGCCGTCACCAGCACGTAGGTCTCGCGCAACGCGGGATCTGAGCCGCGCAAAACGCCAATGACATTTCGCAATTTGACGGGCGCCTCGGTGGAAGCGTCGACGTTGATCGAGAGCACGGCGCTGGTTGCACCCATCGGGAGGGCATCGAAGAGTTTGGCGCCGCTCGGGCCGATAAGCTGAACCACCGGCAGGGCCGGCGTTTGGGCGCCAGGTTGCGGTCGATTGTCAGGATCGATCAGACGCCCCGGACTGAAGCCGGTTCCGGCAACACCGTTTCGATCAATCGAAAGAACCAGGGCCGCTTTCATTGACTGCAGCCCGGATAAGAATGTGCGCTGGGCCT
>DATHHW010000067.1:0-35426 GCA_035317005.1 Pyrinomonadaceae bacterium
TTGAGATTAAGGACGAACCGCCGCCGCCGCCGCCGAAGCCGACGCCGCATGCACCGATATCGGGAGGCGTGCTCAACGGCAGGGCGCTGCACCTGGTGCAACCGCCTTATCCTCCGATTGCTCGGAGTGCGCACGCTTCAGGTCAGGTGGTGGTGCAGGTGTTGATAGACGAGAACGGCAACGTGGTTGCAGCGCATGCAACTTCGGGCCATCCGCTGCTGCAGGCAGCCGCTGTCAACGCAGCGCGTTCATCGAAGTTTTCGCCGACGAAGCTTTCCGGGCAACCGGTGAAAGTCAACGGCGTGATCATCTACAACTTTGTAGCTCAGTAAATAATCCGGCGCGCTGGTTCGCTCCAGAAAAAACCGAGAGCTGCCAGCGCTCGGTCTTAACTGCCGGTCAGGAATCAATGTAATCAAAACCTTTTGGGAGGAGTTACCGTGACTATTTTGACAAGCATCCTCGGAACGAAAGCGTTTGGCTTGCTTCTCGTTTTCTGGCAAACAGCTACGCCCGCCGCCAGTCCTGCTGCCGGTGGTACTGAATTCACGCTCACTGAGATGGTTAAGAACATGGGCCCCGTGGCAATCACGGTGGTGATCATTCTGTTGATTATGTCCGTGTACTCGATAGCCATCATGGTCGAACGTTACCTGACATATACGGCGGCTAAGAAGCAGTCTCGCGAGTTTGCCCCGCGGGTGGCCCAGGCGCTGAAGAACAACCGTATCGAAGAGGCCATTAATATCAGCGACAAGCATCGCAAGTCGCACCTCGCCATGGTTGTTAACAGCGGGTTGCAGGAATTTCGAGCGCACGAACAATCAAACGAGATTTCGGGCGAAGAGATCGAGGCGTCCAAACGCGCACTGCAAAGGGCTATCGCGATCAAGACGTCCGAGTTTCGTCGGGGCCTTTCCGGCCTCGCCACCATCGGTTCGACGGCCCCATTCGTAGGCTTATTTGGAACCGTGTTCGGCATCATCAACGCGTTCCGGGGAATGAAGAACGCCGAGACGGCAGGTATCGCAGCCGTGGCCGGCGGTATTTCGGAAGCGCTGTTTACCACGGCCCTTGGCCTGGTAGTCGCGGTCCCGGCAGTGTGGCTGTTCAACTACTTTACCGGCAAGGTCGATGGCTTCGTCGTGGAAATGGACAACTCGGCTTCGGAGTTGGTTGACTATTTCATCAAGAATCGCACGAAGCAATTGAATCCGTAGTGCGAGTTTGACGGTTGACGCCCAGGTGCGGTTTATCCGGGGCTCCGTTCGTCAGACTGAATGGTCAGTCAAAGGAGATTGATTTATGGGAATGTCTGCTGGCGGCGGCGGTGGTTTGCAATCGGAGATTAATGTCACACCGATGGTGGACGTGATGCTGGTGCTGCTGATCATCTTCATGGTGGTCACGCCGTTTCTGCAGCAGGGAATCACCGTTGCAATTCCGCGCGACTTGAAAAACCCTGATGAAGACCAGGCTATCAACAAAGAATCTTCCGTAATTATCTCGGTCCCGAAGGACGGCGATTACTACCTCGGGAAAAAGAAGGTCAGCCTCGATGACTTGAAGACGGCCGTCGAGAAGGCCCTCGCAAACAAGAAGGAAGAAGACAAGATCGTTTACATCAAGAGCGGCGTCGAGGTCAGCTATGGCGAAGTCGTCAAAGTCATTAATGCCGTCCGCGAAAAAGGTGTTGATAAGATAGGACTGGTTGCTGATAGGAAGAAGAAGGCCGGCGCTACTGCGGCCCCGGCGACCTAATCTGGAAAGAATCTCGGAGCGGCGATCCGGAAGGTCCTGGTGCTCGCTGGTCCGAACAGAGGGTGATCTTATGGCAATGGCTACCGGGGGTAGCAACCGTGCTGTTCCCTACATCAACGTTACGCCACTAATCGACGTGCTGCTGGTCGTGATCATCATCTTCATGGTGGTCACGCCGCTTAAGCCCAGCCGCTTCAAGGCGGATATCCCGACACAACGAGACCCCAACGAACAAATACAGAATCTCAAGCCGAATCCGCTGACGCTGGTGGTTTCGATCACTCCGGATCTGCAAGTCAAGCTCAACCAGGATGCAATGGGCTCGGTTAACGATACCACCAACCTGGCCGCCAAGCTGCAACAGACGTTTCAACAGCGGAAGGAACAGCACGCCTATAAGGTCGGCATGGAAACGGCTACGAATGTCTCGGAAGATCAGCGGATTGAGAAGACCGTGTTCGTAAAGGCGCCACGCGCCCTGCACTACGGCGATGTAGTAAAAGTGATCGACGCAATCAAGGGAGCCGGCGCCAATCCGGTCGGTTTGCAGGTTGACGATCTGCCCTAGTAAAAACTGTGGCGATATTCGCCGGTATTTCTTCCGCCAGGAGGGCTTTCGCGGCTTACCGGAAAGTTTGGCGGTATCTTTCACTAAAAAACGGAGCTAATAGAATGAGATTCTCTTGGTCCAGGATCGGCGCGACAGCGATCCTGGCTTTGTTTGTCGTCGCCGGTGCCGGCTGTGGGCTCGTCAATAAAGTAAGAGCGAAAAACGAGCTGAACGAAAGTGCCATCGCCTACAAACAAGGGCATTTCGAAGAAGCCGAGGCGCACGCCAAGCGCGCGCTTTACCTCAATCCGGACAACATGACTGCGGCCATCTTCCTCGCCCGCATCATTCACCAACAATACAAGCCCGGCGTGGATAGCCCCGAAAATGTCGCGAGGGCGCGCGAAGCCATTGAAGCCTACAAACATATCCTGGAAAAGGACTCGACCAACGATGAGGCTTACAAGGCAATATCAGTGCTCTACTCGGCCATTAAGGACGATGCGAAACTGCGCGAGTGGATAATGAAGCGCGCCGGCGATTCCACTATGTCGAGCGAGAAACGCGCTGAAGCATACGCGCTCCTGGCCGGCAAGGATTGGGATTGTTCTTTCAAGATTACCGAACTGCCCGATGTGAAAGTCACCACGAATGAAGGCGGCACCCCGCACGTCGTTTACCAGAAGCCGAAAGATCAGAAGGATTTCGACACGGCACAGAAATGCGTAGCGCGCGGACTCGAACAGGCCGAGACCGCAATCAAGCTCGATCCCAACAGCGAACCAGCCTGGTCGTACAAGACCAACCTCTTGCTTGAGGCCGCTAAGCTGGCAGAGATGGACGGCAAAGCCGACATGAAGGCTCAGTATCAAAAGCAAGCCGACGTAGCGGGCAAAAAAGCTGCGGCCCTTTCTGAGGAACGTCGCAAGAAAGAGGAGGCAGCCGAGGCAGCGGCGGCTTCGCCCACACCCTGACGAGGGTAATCTAAGCGCACTCAGCGCTAAACAACCGTACATCGAGATAGGTGACGCGGGCTTTCGGGTCGAGCGTCACCTATTTTGTTATACTCTACTCTGAACTTGGTTCTTTGTACTTCGTGCTTTGCACTCTCCGCCGAAGCACACCAGTTGGCTGGATCCAACCCAAGCACTAAGCACAAAGACCAAAGTACGAACTACTATGGTCCGCATCGAAGAAATCTGCGAAAAAGTCCGCCGCAATCATCCGCAGGCTGACCTTAATTTGTTGCGGCGGGCCTACCTTTTTTCCGCGCGCGAGCACAAGGGTCAAAAGCGCGCCTCTGGCGAATCCTACCTGGTGCATCCTCTGGAAGTCGCAAACATTCTGGCCGATATGCGTCTGGACGCCGTCTCGGTTTCTACGGGCCTGCTTCATGACGTAGTGGAAGACACGCTCGCGGATACTGCTACGATTCGCGAATACTTCGGCGATGAAGTGGCGCATCTGGTCGAGGGCCTCACCAAGATTGCGCACATCAGTAGTGTCTCGCGCGAAGAGCAACAGGCGGAAAATGTGCGCAAGATGCTGCTGGCGATGGTGGACGACGTGCGCGTCGTGTTGGTGAAACTCGCCGATCGCCTGCACAACATGCGCACGCTGGAATATCTCAGCCCCGAAAAGCGACGCCGGATCGCGCAGGAAACGATGGACATCTACGCGCCCATCGCCCACCGCCTGGGAATGGGCAAACTGCGTGGCGAGCTGGAAGACCTGGCTTTTAAGAACCTGCATCCGGAAGATTACCGCGAACTCACCGCCCAGATGGAAAAGCGCCGGGCCACCAATGAAGCATTCCTGAACGATGTCACGTCGACAATTCAGAAGAAGATGGAGGAAGCAGGGGTTCCGTTTGTGCGCATCGAAGGCCGCGTCAAACGTCTGTATTCAATCTGGAAAAAGTTGGGAAGGCAGGCGATTGAGTTGGATCAGGTTTACGATCTGGTGGCGGCCAGGGTGATTACCCGCGACGAAATTCGAGACTGTTATGCGGCGTTGGGCGTGATTCATACCACCTGGAAGCCCGTGCCCGGCCGCTTCAAAGATTGGCTTGCGACCCCGCGCGATAATCTCTACCAGTCGTTGCATACCTCGGTCATTGGATCGAAGGGCCAGCCTTTCGAAGTGCAGATTCGCACCGAACAGATGCACGTGACCGCTGAGGAAGGCGTGGCGGCGCACTGGAAGTATAAGGAAGGGAAACGCGGCGCGCGCGACGACGACGAGGCGCTTAAGGTTCTGCGCTCGCTGGTCGAGTGGACGCAGGACGTGGAAGACTCGCGCGAATTCATCGACGCGCTGAAGCTCGATCTATTTCCGAAGGACGTCTATGCGTTTACGCCGATGGGCAAGGTGATTCAGTTGCCGAAAGGCGCGACTCCGGTGGATTTTGCTTACATGATCCACTCCGAGGTCGGCAACACCTGCACCGGGGCGCGAGTCAATGGCCGGATGGTGCCCCTGCGAACGCTGATTCAAAACGGCGATGTGGTCGAGATTATCCGCAACACCAATTCCCACCCCTCTCGTGACTGGCTGAACTTCGTGGCGACTTCGCGCGCGCGCAATCGGGTGCGCCACTGGGTAGCGGACCAGCAACGCGCTGAATCAATCGAAATCGGACGCAAACTGTTCGAGAAGGAAGCCGGCCGCTTTCAGCTTTCGGTGAAGAAGATGCTCGGTGACAGCAACGGCGATCTCAAGCGGATCGCCGGTGAATATGGCTACGGGCGCACCGACGATCTGCTGGCGGCGATGGGCTACGGCAAAATTGTGCCGCGGAACATAATCGCGAAGTATCTCGGGCCGGAAAAGTTTGAAGCTCTGGACAACCAGAAAGTTTCTCGCCTGCGCACCGGCGTGCGCGCGGTGAAGCGTTTGATTACCGGCGACGACGCCATCGTAGTTCGCGGGGTGGAAGACCTGATGGTCAATCGCGCCCGTTGCTGCAATCCGCTGCACGGTGAACAGATCATCGGGTACATCACGCGCGGCAAGGGCGTCGCCGTGCACACCGCGCGTTGCAAGAACGTGAAGCAGTTAATGATCAATCCCGAGCGAATCGTCACCGTCGAGTGGGCCTCCAAGCCTGAGAAAACAGCTTACGCAGTGAAGCTCTTGGCGGTCACTGAGAACCGCACCGGCATGATCGCCGGGATTACCGGCGCGATCTCTGACATGAAGACCGGAATTCGGGACGCACGCGCTTCGGTTGGGCCGGATCAAAAAGGCCGTATCGAAGTTACCGTCGAAGTATTCGACGTGAAGCACCTGGACAAAGTGATGAGTTCGATCAAGAACGTCTCCGGGGTGCTGGACGTGGAGCGCTTGCAGGGCGCGGCGTAATCAGTATCGGTCCTTTATGACCTATTGCCGTCCTATTTCTTCGGCTTCCCATCCGTATCGTAGATCTCAATCGTCTCAGCATAGGGCTTTACTTGCTCGCTGATCTCGGCGGCGTCACCCACGATGACGATGGCGGCGCGATCGGGAGTGACATGATCTTGCGCCACTCGCTGAATATCGTCCGCGCTAACTGCATTGATCTGCTCGCGGTAAGTCTCCAGATAGTCGTCCGGCAGGTCGTACATCCTGATGCTCACGAGCTGATCGATCAGACCGTCCTGGGTTTCAATGCGGATGGGGAAGACACCGGAAAGGTAAGACTTTGCGTTCTTGAGTTCTTCCGCCGTCACCGCCTCGTCGCGAATTCGCCCCAGCTCATAAAAGAACTCGTGCAGGGAAGCGCCGGTTACCGGAGTCCGCACTTCGGCGGTCGCCCGGAAGGTGCCGGCCAGGCGCCGCGCGTCCAGATTTGAATACGCGCCATAGGTGTAGCCCTTTTCCTCGCGCAGATTCATGAATAGACGTGACGAAGCGTTCGCGCCCAGGATCGTGTGCATCAGGAGCATCGGAAAATAATCCGGGCTGGTGCGGGTGATTCCTTCGTTGGCAATTACAATGTTGGACTGGGCTGAGCCTGGACGATCGACCACGTAAACTGTGCGCGCGTGCCGCGTGGGCAGTGGGGGAAGATTCAGCTCTGGCAAAGCGCCGGGTTTCCAATCGCCAAACATTTGCTCAATGCGCGCGAGAATTGCCTCGCGGTTGACGTCTCCGACAACCATAAACACCGCGTTATTCGGAATGTACGTGGTGGCGCGAAATCTCACCAAATCATCGCGCGTCATCGAGTCCAACATTTCCGGTGTCGGCGACAGACGCGAATATGGATGCTTGCCAAACACGACCTGCGAGAGGCGTTCAGAAGCGAGAAACGTAGGCTGAGCTCGTTGCTGGATGAGCAACTGCTTGGTGTTCTCTCGGGTCAGGTCGACTTCGTTCTGCGGAAACGCAGGATTCAAAGTGACATCGGCCATCAAATCCAGAATTTCGTCGGCGTAAACCGAGAGTGACGAAGCCGCCACGGTCGTGAAATCGGAACTCGATCCCACTGCCAGCGTCGCCCCAAAACGCTCGACCTCTTCAGCGATCTGCCTGCTGTTTCGCCGCGCCGTGCCTTCGGTCAGCAGGCTCGACATTATGTCGCTCAAACCCGGGAGGTCCGTGGGATCATTCGCGTCACCGCAGCGAAACGCCAGGCGAAAGCTGATTAGCGGCAGTCGCTTGTCTTCAACCACCACCAGGCCTAATCCATTCGGCAGTGTCGTCTCGATGTGCTCAGGAAGATTCAGCGGCCTGGGCGCGAGCGGCGGCGGCATTTGGCGGCGAAAGGCTTCGGTCTCAGTCATGTCAGGGCCCGTTCTTCTGTTTGAGTTACTAAGATTCAGTTAGGAATCAAGTCGATTTGATTCCGGTTCGGCGTGTTGCGCCAGGACAGGCGCGACGGGGTCATCAGGGGCGGCAGGCACTTGCGGCAGGGGTGCAGTCGGTTGCTTGGGTTCGCCGGGCCCCTGGGGTGCAGCGGCCGGGGCCTCCTGCGGCGCCGGCACAATTTCCAGCAGCACACGATTGTCGGTGTCCAAATAGTTCGCCACCGCGTCGCGAATCTGGCCGGCTGTAATTTTCAAGTAGTTGGCGAGATCGGAATTGAATAATTCCGGCTCGTCGTCGTACAGCGCGAATTCGGCAAGTTGCTGCGCGCGAAACAAAGATGACTGGCGGCTGCGGACGGCGCTGTTGAAGAGGTTGTTGCGCAACTTCTCCATCTCTTCGTCGCTCGGCCCCTGCGTGGCGAGGTCCCTGATTTCGGCAAGAATAGCGTCGCGGATTTGTCCACCTTCGCTGGTCGGCTTGGGAATCACGACAATGAATAAACCTGAAGGTCCACGGCGCTCGTCGATGCCGCCCTGAATTTGCACCACCGATTCTTCGCCTTTGACCAGCTTCTGATAGAGCCGCGCGCTTTCGCCTTCGAATAATAAATGACTGGCCAGAGAGAGCGCATAAAAGTCCGGACTGCGGCGCTCTGGGATCTTCCAACCGAGTGCGAAGGCCGGCACCGGCGCCAGCTTGTCGAGAAAAGTATCCCTGCCCTGGGCGACTTCAGTAGGTTCGCTGACATCGACCGGGGGTGGCTCCGGCTGGCCGGGGATGGTGGCGAAGTACTTTTCGACCAGCGATCGAGTGACTGCGTTATCAAAATCCCCGGCGATCGCAAGCACGGCATTGTTGGGCGCGTAATAGATGCGAAAGAACTCGCGGATGTCTTCGACAGTTGCGGCATCCAGGTCTTCCATCGATCCGATCGTTGAATGAGCGTTGGCTGGATTCTTAAAACTCATCTCGAACAAGCGCAAAAAGCCATTCACGTACGGCTGGTTGTCATACCTCAGTCGCTTTTCTTCCTTGACGGCCTCACGTTGGTTGTCCAGATTCTCCTGGGTCACGCTGAGCGATCGCATCCGATCACTTTCCAGCCACAGCGCCAGTGGTAACTGGCTGGCAGGCAAAGTCTCAAAATAGTTGGTGCGCTCACTTGAAGTAGTGCCGTTCATCGTGCCGCCCGCGTTTGAGATGTACTGAAAGTGCGCGGCCTTGGGAACGTTTTCTGAACCCTGGAACATCATGTGCTCGAAAAGATGCGCAAAGCCGGTGCGGCCCTCACGTTCGTTGCGCGAGCCGACGTCATAGTAGACAGCCACCGAAACGACAGGCACTGAATGGTCTTCGTTTAAGACCACGCGCAGGCCGTTACCCAGACTGAATTGTTCGATGGGGGTGTGTGGAACGTGGAAAGTTTTCTGCACGTAACAACTCGATCCAAACCGCACGGCGCGGTTGATATGCACATTATTTGTAGAGCTTAGGGAATAGAGTTTACCGCGTAATGGCCCTGATTAACAAAGACGCTCCGGCGGAATTTTCTGGAAACAATAAGTGACACAGACTTCAGTCTGTGGTTTGCATATATGAAACTCCACAGACTGAAGTCTGTGCCACTAAACCGGCACTGGTGCGGTCTTATTCTTTCTTCTCGCCAACCATGCCGCGTAACTCGGCGCGCAGACGCTCGATCTCGGCTAGCTTTTGTTCGACCCGTTCAAACAGCGGTCCCTGAGTCTTGATACCCTCATCGATCAGAAATGCAGCCGCCTCGGCGCGGGTACCAAACACGCCGGCCTGGACCAGTTGGCCCAACTTGTGCTGCGCATCCTGCGACACCTTCACGGCGAGCATATAGTCATCCTTCGCCGAGATCGCTCGTTCAATCGTCCGGCTGATGTCGCGGCCAATTGCCGAAAGTTGTTCCGGGATACGCGCGGCCATGTCCCGCATGGACGAACTGACGTTGGCCCGCTCGTCGGTCTGCTCTGCTTCGCCCTCGTGCATAATCAATTCCTCTTTCTTTTCCGATCCTTCTGGCTTTTCCGATCCGTCTGGTTGCGACTGAAAAGATGTGCTCATTTAGATAGTGCTCCTTAATCTTTGGTAACTCTTGTACGATGCTTTGTGGTTACAGGTTCATTCTAAGAAGCGCCCGGATGAGCGTCAAGCACGTGCATGTATCGGCAGCAAACCCCTCCTAAGGAGACACCATGCAAAAATGGGAATATAGGTTCGAGATGTCAGCAGACTGGATCGGGCAATCATTGCTAAACCTCTACGGTAGAGACGGCTGGGAACTCGTGACCATCCTCTACGACGGCAAAACTATCTTGCATATTTTAGGCGACCTAAATCGTAGGAAGCCGGCAACACAACTTTCAGAGATTACCCATGTTTCGGCTCGTGCTTTCGTTCCGCCAGGACAGAACGATCCACGAAATCACACGAAATCGCACGAACAAAAAAGTGATTTTGCTTCGTGTATTTCGCGGATCGTTTTACGTTGCCAGAGCATATCTCAAGATAAGACCACGACCCATATTCCAGCTTTCACGCAGCCTTCAGCTCAGCGCAGCAGGCCGAGCATCGAGTGGCGTTGATCGGAATTGCAGTCAGGCAGTAAGGACAGTCCTTCTTCGCGGGATCCGTTTTTCTGAGCTTGTTCACAATCCTGACCAGGAGGAAGACCACCAGTGCGATTATCACGAAGTTGACGATGTCATTGATAAAAGCGCCGTAGGCAATGACGGGAATGCCTTTGGCTTTCGCTTCGGCGAGCGAAACGGGCACGCCTTTCGATTGATCGAGCACATAGAACAAGCTCGCAAAGTCCATTCTGCCGAGCAGTAAACCGATCGGCGGCATGATGATTCCGTCCACGAGCGACGTCACGATCTTGCCAAAGGCGACGCCGATAATCACGGCTACCGCCAGGTCAATTATGTTTGCACGGGCGATGAATTCCTTGAATCCTTTGAGCATGGGTTTTCCTCCTTTGTAGCATAGACTTTAGTCCGTGATTCCTGAGGTCGATCACAGACTAAAGTCTATGCTAGTCACTCGCAATCCTTCGCGAGTTTGAAACCGGCTTTTTCGGCTTCGTCCTTGTCCTTAAATTTGATCCGCTTAAGTTCGGGAATGCCTGACAACGCCGAACAGTCTGATGGGTAGTAAAGCTTTGTCCGCTGGTCGCCAATGACGACCGCGGCCGTTGCCTCGGCCGCCGCAGTCGCTTCTTCGCGACGGGTAGCGATTGTCTCTTGCGCGGCATCTTCGCTGATCCGAATGCTGGGGCTGCCGGCAATCAAGGACGCAAACACCGTGAACCCGTCGCAAGTCAATTGCCTCCCACCTCGTTTTGCCGGCCATGCCGGGGGAAGGTTCAGGGACTTGCTGATGCCGGCGACAAAGGCATCGAGAGTTTGCCACTTGAACGTGCTCTCGTATCCAATCCACAAACTGACCAATCGGCCGTCGAGGAAATCCAGTGAAATCGTGCGCACGTCGGCGAAAGTCGTCTTGTCAAAACTCGGATCGAAATATGGGTTAATGCTGATCTTGGCCACGCCAAATTGATCGGGACGGGCGAGTTGAACTTGAGGCACGTGTGCCTTCGCTTGTTCGAAGGTCATGCCCACGTGAAAGCCGCGCAGTTCTACTGACTCAGGCAATTGATCGATTTTTAGTGCGCAGGATCGCTGTTGAGCTGAAGCAGTGGCCCCGGTCAATACGGCGAGCAGGAGCAGCCACGGGGCTCTGTTAGTTTTCCAGATCGGAGGGCAAGACATTGTGACCGTCAGACTCCCTTTTTGCAATCAGACTCTTAATCAACTCGGCCAGGGCGCCCGGATCGAACGGCGTCGAGACGTATTCGTTACAGCCCGCCTCGATTGCCAGCGACCGGTACTCGTTAACGCCATAAGCGGAAACGGCTACGATCGGTGTCCGGCGCAGAGCCTGATACTCGCGTATTCGTTGCGTAGCGTCAAGACCGTTCATGCCGGGCATCATCATGTCCATGATAATCAGATCCGGCAGTTCGCGCTGGGCGACACTGATTGCTTCTTCTCCGGTTTCGGCTTCAACTACGCGGTAGCCGTTCTTCACCAGCCACAACTTCATCATCAGACGCGTGTCGTCAAAGTCTTCCACGAGCAGAATTGTTCGTAGAGCCTCCGCGGTATAGTCCTGGGCGGTTTGGTAATCCATCGGTAACTAGTGGGGAATCGGCAAGAAGAGCACCCCGAAACTAAAGGGTGAATAAAAACCATATGACAAAGGAACGAGCCGGGTCAACAGCAAAACGAAAGTGGGCTCTCATCTCGATTAGTAATGCAGGTCCATCGCGGCCTTGAGCCCACTTTCGACCTGTTTGAGTTCAGTTGAACTCAACTCGCCGATTCGTTGGCTGAGCTTCGAGCGATCTAATGTGGTCACCTGATGACAGAGCGCTACACTGTCTTTGTTGAGACCGGCTGTGCCTTGAGGCAGTAAAACGGCGGAAGGCCCGCGCGCGGCTTGCATGACTGACGTTGAGAGCGGGACAACGATAATTGAGCGCCAACCCAGGGTCTGATTAAAAGCGTCGTGCGAGATCACTACTACCGGACGGCGCCCCTGTTGCTCAGATCCTGAACGAGGAACGAGATCCGCCCAGTAGACTTCGCCCCGTTTCATTGTTCTGAGTCTTGTTGGAGCAGGTGATCGATCGTGGCGGCCTCGAGATCAGAATCAAGGTCGACAGCCGTTCCCGCGTGTTGAATTGCGTAATTTGAGAGTGCCTGATGCAGATCTAATCGATTGAGACTGCGTTCACGACGTTCCAGGGATTCCACAAAGTCCTCGACTTCAGCGACGCGATCCTGAGGAAGTCTCTTAATTTTCTCAATTAGTTCTTGCTGCTCCATGAGCGAAAGTATAACACAAGATTCTTTGCGCTGAATTTGCTTCTATCGGGAACCCAACGTTGTCAAAACTTCGCGATTTGGGTAGCATCGCGCCCATGACTATGACAGCAGAAACCATGACGGGCGAGCAGATCGTCGAGCTCTGTCGCCGTCACACACTTTTCGAGTGGTCAGCGCAGGCTGCGGTGGATCCGATCCCGGTCGCGCGGGCGAAGGGAATCTACTTTTGGACGCCGGAAGGAAAGCGCTTCATCGACTTCAATAGCCAGTTGATGTGCGTGAACATCGGACACGGCGACGAGCGGGTGATTCGCGCGATCAACGAGCAGGCCGCGACGCTTCCCTATGCCAATCCCTTCATGGCCACCGACGTGCGCGCGCGCCTGGGCGCGAAGCTTGCCGAGATCACACCCGGAGACATCGACGCCTTCTTCTTCACCAACGGTGGCGCCGAGGCGAACGAGAATGCGATCCGCATCGCGCGCCTCGTCACGGGCCGTCACAAAATTGCCGCGCGCTACCGCTCTTACCATGGCGGAACCGCGGGCGCTTTAACGCTGACTGGTGATCCACGCCGTTGGGCGGCGGAGCCGGGCATCCCCGGCGTCATTCGCATCCCCGATTTCTACCACGGCATTCAGAAAGGATCGGACACGACTGAAGAAGTGCTGGCGCGAACCGAGGAGGTCCTCGAACTCGAAGGTCCGAAGACCGTCGCGGCGATCATCGTTGAGCCTGTCGTCGGAACCAACGGGGTCCTAATTCCTCCGGACGGTTACATGCAGGGGTTGCGTGCGCTGTGCGACAAGTACGGCATCCTCCTGATCGCCGACGAAGTGATGGCCGGCTTCGGCCGCACCGGTGAATGGTTCTCGGTCAACCACTGGAACGTCGTGCCCGATCTGATTTCGATGGCCAAGGGCCTGACGAGCGCGTACGTGCAACTGGGCGCGATCGGAATGAGCCGAAAGATCGCCGATCACTTTCAGAAGAATGTTTTCTGGGGCGGGCTGACCTACAACAGTCACCCACTCGCCTGCGCCGCCGCGCTGGCGACGATCGCAGTGTATGAAGAGGATCACCTGATTGAGAACGCGCGCAGCCTGGGGATCGTGATGCGCAGCCTGCTCGAAGATTTACAGCGTCGGCACCCGTCGGTGGGCGCGACCCGCAGCATCGGGCTCTTTGGAATTGTCGAGCTGGTAAGGAACCGTGAAACAAACGAACCGATGGCGCCCTTCAATGGCGCCTCGCCGGAGATGCAGGAGCTCGCCAAGTTCTTTCGTGTGGAAGGGCTCTACACGTTGGTGCGCTGGAATACGTTTTTCACGAATCCTCCGCTGTGTATTACTGAAGAGCAGATGCGTGAAGCGTTCGCGATTATCGACAAAGGACTGGAGATCACCGACGCGGCGGTCTCGTAGCAGAAAGGCAGAAGTCAGAAGTCAGAGGTCAGAAGAAAGCAGTTGTCTTGTTTTCTGACTTCTGACCTCTGACTTCTTGAGTTTTTGGTACCCGCGGCAGGGGTCGAACCTGCGACCTCTCGCTCCGGAGGCGAGCGCTCTAATCCACTGAGCTACGCGGGCACGTGTTGGGGATGAAACGATAGCACAGCGGCGGGAACCGGGGCTAGCGGTGTTCAGAGTACCAACTTCAGTTTGGTTTTTTCTTAGTTCGACAAAAAAGCCCGACTAAAGTCGGTACTCTGAACACCTCTTTACGAGTGCTTGATAATCACGCCTTCAATAATATTCGCGACGTTCTCGCAACGATCGATCGCCGCTTCCAACTTTTCATAAACATCTTTCCACTTGATCACGGTCAGCGGGTCGCGCGTCTCGTGGAACAGTCCGCCCACCGCGCGTTGATAGATGTCGTCGCCTTCATGTTCCAGGCGGTGCAGTTCAACCAGACGCTCGGTCACGCCCTTGGGTTTTTGCAGCATCGATACTACTTCGTGCAGTTGCAGGGCCATGCGTTGGATTAGGCCGGCCAGTTGCTTCGCGGGTTCGGTGCTTTCGTGAATGTCGTACATCACCACGGCCCGCGCCGCGCCGTCAATCAGGTCGACCACGTCGTCGAGCGCTTTTGACATCATATAGATGTCTTCGCGATCGAAAGGCGTGATGAAAGATTGATTCAGACGGGTCGCGACACTATGCGTCAGGTCGTCGCAGGCATGCTCGATGCCCTTGATGCGCTGCACGTATTGCTGATAGTCGCCGTCGGGTTGCGCCAGCATCTCGACCAGAGTGGTGGCGGCATCGTTGATGTACGAAGTCATCTGCGCAAAGAGGGAAAAATACTGTTCTTCACGCGGTAGCAGCTTGGCAAACATTTGCGGACTCCTGCGAATTTCTACCGGGATTCTCGAAAATCGGACTTGTTCGAAGAAGGCAATGTTAACGGATGCTCGCACTTATGTCTATGCTTTGTCTCCCTCTCCCTCTGGGAGAGGGTTGGGGTGAGGGCCTGACCAGGAGTCGACCCTTAACTTCATATTGTCCCTGGATATGACGGGGGGCGATTTGAGAGCGGCGCCGCGCTTCGTAGACCCTCTCCCCAGCCCTCTCCCAGAGCGAGAGGGTGATATGAACTTGCAAATTGCTTCGTGACTCGTATATCAAGGTTGCGGCATGGGCGAAAGATCAGATTACTCACAAGTGGTGGACTTGCTGCGCGCGGAATCCGAAGCGATTGCTAAAGCCGCTTCACGTTTGCGAGCGGAGGAGGTTGACCGCGTCATCGCGCTGCTTGCCGACTGCAAAGGGAAGATTGTGCTGCTCGGAGTCGGCAAGTCAGGGATCATCGCGCAAAAAATCGCAGCTACCATGATTAGCAGCGGCACGGCGGCCGTCCATCTTCATCCATCTGACGCTTTGCATGGGGGCCTGGGGATCGTCACCTCGGAAGATGTGGTACTGATGTTGAGTAACAGCGGCGAGACCGACGAACTTTTGCAGTTGCTGCCTTATCTCAAACGACGCAACGTGCCCCTGGTTGCGATTGTCGGCAATTTGAAATCAACCATTGCTCAGCGTGCCGATGCCGTTCTCGATGCTTCAGTGGATCAGGAAGCTTGCCCCCTCAACCTGGCTCCAACTACCAGCACAACCGTGGCGCTGGCTATCGGCGACGCGCTGGCGATGACGCTGATGAGCGCGAAAGGACTTACGGAAGACGACTTTGCGCACAACCATCCTGCGGGTCAGTTGGGCAAGCGTTTGACTCTGCGCGTTGCTGACTTGATGCATGGCGGGTCACAGAATCCAACGATTGCGGCTGACGCAGCCTGGATGGAGATCATCACGACGATCACACACTACGGTTTGGGCGCTGTTAATGTAATCGACGGCGAGGGCCGCCTGGCGGGCATCATCACTGATGGCGACTTGCGACGTTCGCTGCAGCGACTCAGCAGTGCCGACCTCGCGTTCGCCAACATCAAATGCGACGATTTGATGACGGTTAACCCGATCGTTACGAATCCTGAAATGCTGGCCTTTGATGCGTTGCGCTTGATGGAAGATCGACCTTCGCAGATCAACGTGCTGCCGGTGCTCGATGGCGAGGGACTGTGCGTGGGCCTGATTCGTTTGCATGACATTGTGCGCAGCGGGCTTTGATTGCTGGAAGGAACTAAAACGCAAAGGACTTATCTAGTGGCATAGACTTCAGTCTGTGTTTCTACGCGGGGAATCACAGACTAAAAAGTCTATGCCACCTTTGCGCCCTTTGCGTCAAAGAATGATTAGCCATCACTCAATCGAGGGAGTTCAATGAAATGGAAAGCCCGGCCTTTACTGTTCGCAAAGTATTAATCCTTATCATTCTTCTGGGTTCCTTCACCGGTGCCCTGGCACAAGAATCAACCACTCGTGGCCGCCGCACCAGCAATGCCCCGGCAGCAGAGGCGACGATAGCCGTCAATGAACAGTTTCTTAATTCCTTTCTCACCGCCATTTTCGACAATTTGCAGGAGCCTTCGATGCCCTTGACGCTCGGTGGTGGGGCGCCCAGCGCTGAATGTGCCAGCGAGATCAGATTGAAGCGCGAAGTTGCAGGAGTGCGCACCGCGGTCCATTTCGAGAATGGTCGTATTGTTGGTCCGCTGGCGTTTGCCGGTGCGTACAGTGCGTCGTACCTGGGCTGCATAGAGTTTTCCGGTTGGGCGGATTCAGAAGTCAATCTCGAATTCAACAGCGAGCGCCGCGCCCTGGTGGCTCGCTTTCGTTTGCGCGACATCCACCTTAACGACGTGCCGGCACTCGCGAATGGACCGCTGGTGACCATAGTGCAGACGGCCATCGATCGGCGCTACAATCCCGTCGATCTGTTGACGCTGGAGCAACTCTCGACGCGCGTTAGCATCCAACCGGCGAAAGGTGCGTTGCAGTTGCGCGCCAGGGAAATTCGTCCAGAAATAACTCCGGCAGGTCTGACGCTGCACATCACTTATGAGTTCGTTCGTGGGTAGAGGCGTTAGAGTACCAACTTTAGTTGGGGTCTTTCTCTTAAGATAAAGCCCGACTAAAGTCGGTACTCTAAACACCGCTACTCGAACGACCTCGGTCCCATCGCCCGCTACTCGCTACGCTTCTTCCACCTTGTTTACCGTTCTGATAGAATCCGCTCTCTTCAGCAGACCAGCCTGAAACTTCCGGGAGGCTTCCGACGTGCGAAAGACAAACTTTGCATTTGCAACTCTGCTAATCGTTACGGCTGCGGCGATAGGATTTGGGCAAACGCCCGAAGGGTCGCGCTACCTGATGCCGCCGAAAGAAGTCATCGATGCATTCGATGCCACACCTTTGCCGTTGGCCATTCTGAGCCCTACTAAGCAGATGATGGCGCTGACGTTCCGCAAGGCCCAGCCGACGATTGCCGAACTTTCGCAACCGATGCTGCGGCTCGCGGGGGCGCGCGTCAACCCCCGGAACAACGGCCCGCATCGCGCGACCGAAATCTATGCGATCACTCTGAAGAAAATCGCCGACGGCAGTGAAGTGAAGGTGACGCTTCCGCCGCAGGCGAACCTGGCAAACGTGCGCTTCTCGCCGGACGGCGCTCATCTTTCGTTTCAGAACCGGAAAGAAGATCGGATCGAGTTGTGGGTGGCCGATACGGCGACCGGCCGCGCGAAGTTGGTGAGCGGCACCGACCGGCTTAACGCCACGACCGGTGATCCCTGCGACTGGTTGCATGACAACGCGACCTTGATTTGTGAATTGGTGCCCGCCGGCCGTGGTCCCGCGCCCGCAGAGCCCAACGTGCCGATGGGGCCGAATATCCAGGAGACCAGCGGGAAGGCTGCGCCCGCCGCGACTTACGAAGACATGATCAAGACCGGGCACGATGAAGCGCTGTTCGAATACTATTTCACCAGCCAGCTTGCCGCGATCAATATAGCTTCCGGAAGCAAGACATTGATTGGCCGTGCGGCAATCTTCGACAGTGTCACGCCATCTCCGAGCGGCGAATATCTGATCATCGCAAAGATCAAGCGTCCATTCTCGCATTTGATTCCGTTGAACGGATTTCCTGAAGACGTTGAGATCTGGACGCGTCGCGGAGAAGTCGCGCGCAAGATCGCCGATGTGCCTTCGCGCGAAGGCGTGCCGCTGGCCGGCGTCCAAGCCGGCCCGCGTGGCTATCGTTGGCGGATGGATCAGCCGGCGACTGCGATGTGGACTGAAGCGCTGGACGGCGGCGACCTGAAGAACAAAGTTCCGTTCCGCGATAAGGTCCTTGCGCTCGCAGCACCGTTCAAGGACGCGCCAACTGACTTTGCCAAAACAGAATGGCGCTTCACCAACGTATCGTTCACCGAAAAAGGGATTGCGCTCTTGAGCGAATCCGACCGCGCCACGCGCCGCACGCGTACCTGGATTCTCGAACCGGGCGCTGCGCCGCGCAAGTTGTGGGACCGCCGGCAGGACGCTGCTTACGAGAACCCAGGGAGTCCCGTGACCCGCCGCGACACAGGCGTCGGGGGTTTTGGAGGAGGCGGAGGCTTCGGCGGTGGAGGCGGCAATGTGATCATGCAGACCGGAGATTTCATCTATCTCACTGGAACTGGTTCATCTCCGGAAGGTGATCGGCCATTTCTCGATCGCCTGAACCTCAAGACACTCGCGACCGAACGTCTGTTCCGCAGCGACGCGAAGGTCTACGAAACAGTCATCGCGCCGATCAGCGATGATGCCAAGACAATACTCACGCGCTATGAGACGCCGGTCGATCCACCGAACTATTACATTCGGGATCTGCAAAGCAATTCAAAGAGCGCGGTAACCGCATTCAAAGATCCGCAGCCGCAATTGCGCGCCGCCACCCATCAGTTCATCACCTACCAGCGCAAGGACGGAGTGAAACTGGCAGGAACGTTATATCTTCCGCCCGGTTACAAACCAGGCGCGCGACTGCCGGTGATTATGTGGGCCTATCCACGTGAATTCGGCGATCCTGATTCGGCCAGCCAGATCACCGGCTCGCCCAATCGCTTCACCATCGTCAGCGGTTACTCACATCTGTTTCTGCTTCTGTCGGGTTACGCGATTCTGGATAACCCGACCATGCCGATCGTGGGGCCGGGAGAAACTGCCAACGATCATTACGTTGAGCAACTGGTGGCCAGCGCCGAAGCGGCAATCGATAAGGTAGTTGAAATGGGTATCGGCGATCGCGATCGGATCGGTGTCGGCGGGCACAGCTATGGCGCGTTCATGACCGCGAACCTGTTGGCCCACTCGCGTTTGTTCCGGGCCGGCTTTGCCGAGAGCGGCGCCTACAATCGTTCGCTGACGCCGTTTGGTTTTCAGAGTGAGCGGCGGACTTTTTGGGAAGTGCCCGATCTCTACGCGAAGATGTCGCCGTTCTGGTACGCACACGAAATCAAGGATCCGATCCTGCTGATGCACGGCGAAGCAGATGACAACTCGGGCACGTTCCCGATCCAGTCAGAGCGTTTCTACATGGCGCTCAAGGGCCAGGGAGCAACGGTGCGGTATGTGACGCTGCCGTTTGAAGCGCACGGCTACGCGGGACGGGAAACGCTGCTGCACATTCTGGCGGAACGGATTAACTGGTTCGATAAGTACGTAAAGAACGCGCCGCCGCGAGAAAAGCGAAGCCTTGCGACTTCGCAGTAATTCCTTCAGAAGACTCCTCATAAGGAACTCGATAACGCTCTTTGAAGCAGGTGCGGCAGAGTAATGTGCTCTTGCTTTGGTTAAGAAGTTTGGTTAAGAAGTTCTTGACTTCGTTAGAGGACAGTAGTAGAAAGCGCCTATCAACTGGCTCCTTCGCAGGTTTCAACGGATGCCATGCGATCCTGCCTAAGTCCCTAACGGTTCTTAACGAAAGGGGATGTCTCATGAACTCTCGACGGACACTTTCGCTCTACTAATAAGAATTCTGTTTGCCTTGCTCGTTATCGCTGGTGCGCTTGCGCTCTTAGGAAGAGCGAGATCAGGTCCGGTCGCAGCCCAAGGCACACAAACGGTACCCGCAACAGAGAGGTTGCTTGAAAACCGGGTGCCGGAGCACCTTCCTATAAGAGTCAAAATCAAACGAGAGAAGGAGAAACTTTTCAGAGATCTTGACAACGACAATTGGGCTCGGGATCTAGAGGTTGAAGTCAAGAACGTCGGCGACAAGCCGATCTACTCTCTTTACTTTCAGCTTCATGTTCCTGAAGCAAAGATAGCGAACGGTTATCAGAGCTTCGGGATTGCTTATGGAAGAAGCTGCGCTGTCTAAGTGGGAAGAGAGGCCCACACCTGAAGATGTTCCGATCAAGCCAGGCGAGACTATTATCCTGAAAATTGAAGACACCCAACTGCGTGGCTGGGATGGGGCGAGAGGGGCGGGTCTAGTTCCGAGCCGCATACATGGCGTCAGACTCGTGTTCCAAGATCTGAGTTTCGGCGACGGTACCGGTTTCGACGGAGGCACAGGCGCTCCCTGGCCCAGACCTGGCAACAATAAGAAGAGTTCCTATTTGTGGCCGCGGAACAGCTACGGAAGAGGATTTAAAGCTGCTGCCGCAACAGACTAGCGGGTGCTGGCTTTAGCCTAAGAAGTTCTTGACTTCGTTAAAGGACAGTAGTACAAACCGTCTATCAACCGGCTCCTTCGCAGGTTTCAATGGATGCGTTGCGATCTTGCCTAAGTCCCTAGATTCTTAGCAAAGGGGGATTCCCTCATGAACTCTCGACGAAAGCCCGCCGCTCTTGTTGCCCGATTTCTGTTTGCCTTGCTGGTGCTCGCCGTTGCATCTGTGCTTTTGATCAGGGGGACATCACATCCGGCCACGGCCCAAGCCCCCGAAAAGACGGTTCTCGCAACAAGGAGGTTACTTGAGAACCGCGTCCCAGAACACCTTCCGATAAGAGTTAAGATTAAGCGAGACAAGGAGAAACTGTTCCGCGATCTTGATAACGAGAATTGGGCTCGTGATCTAGAGCTGGAAGTGAAGAACACCGGTGACAAACCGATATATAGTATGTTCTTTTATCTTCTCGTGCCTGAAGCGAAAATCGGCAACAGTTACCAGGCTTTCAGCATTTTTTATGGGAGATTTGTTAACTGGGAAAAGAGGCCGACGTCGGAAGATGCTCCAATCAAACCGGAGAGACCGTTGTTCTGAAGATTGAAGACACCGGAATACTTGGCTGGGATGTTGCAAGACAGAAGGGTCTTGTGCCCAACCGCATACATGGAGTTAGACTAATCTTCCAAGACCTCAGTTTCGGTGACGGCACGGGTTTCGACGGTACGTCGGGCGCTCCCTGGCCCAGACTTGGGAGCAAGAACGGGTCGACATCTCTGGCACGAAAGGAGACTTCCTCATGAATGCTTCACTCAAGGTTGGTCTGTTTGTCAGAATTCTATTTGCCCTAGCCGTTCTCGCAGCGGTGTCTGCCCTTTTGATCAATGCGACATCAGATCCGGCCACGGCCCAGTCGCCGGAAAAGACTTCGCAGTCGCCAAACTTCAGGCTCCTTGAGAACAGAATCTCAGAACAGGTTCCGATCAAAGTTAGGATTCGACGGGAAAAGGAAAAGGGTTTCAGGGATCTTGAGAACGAGAATTGGGCTCGCGACCTCGAAATCGAAGTCAAGAACACCGGGGACAAGCCGATCTATGCTCTTTACTTTCATCTTCTTGTTCCTGAAGCAAAGATTCAGACAGACTATCAGAGCTTCGGAATTGTCTTTGGGAGAGTTGGCCTATCTAAATGGGAAGAGAGGCCCACGCCGGAAGACGTTCCGATCAAACCAGGTGAGACTATTATTCTGAAGATTGAAGAAACTCAATTGCGCGGCTGGGACCAGGCTCGAGGGTTGGGTTTAGTGCCGAAAAAGATATATGGAGTGAGGCTTGTACTTCAGGACCTGAGCTTTGGCGACGGCACGGGTTTTGACGGAGGCGCTCCCTGGCCGAGACCAGGAAGCAAAAAGGGGTCGGCATCTGTTCCAAAAAAGGAGATTGCCTCATGAATTCTTCACACAAACTCTCTATACTTGTCAGAATTCTATTTGCGCTAGTCGTTCTCGCAACTGCGTCTGCCCTTTTGATCAATGAGACATCAGATCCGGCCAAGGCCCAGTCGCCGGAAAAGACTTCGCAGTCGCCAAACTTTAGACTACTTGAGAACAGAACTCCGGCGCACCTTCCGATCAAAGTTAAGATCAAGCGAGAGAAGGAAAAGACTTTCCGCGATCTTGACAACGAGAATTGGGCCCGCGATCTGGAACTCGAAGTTAAGAACACCGGCGACAAGCCGATATATTGGCTTTTCTTTTATCTTCTCGTGCCCGAAGCGAAGATTGCGGATAGTTACCAGGGTTTCAGCATTTTCTATGGGAAAGTTCCTCTATCTAAGTGGGAAGAAAGGCCGACGCCGGAAGATGTTCCGATTAAACCTGGCGAGACCGTTGTTCTTAAGATTGAAGACACCGGAATACTTGGCTGGGATGATGCACGAAAGAAAGGGCTTGTGCCCCACCGCATACATGGAGTTAGATTAATTTTCCAAGATCTTAGTTTTGGTGACGGTACGGGTTTCGAGGGTACGTCGGGCGCTCCCTGGCCAAGACCTGGGGGCACGAACCCACAGGGAGCTTGTTTGCAGCCGCCAAGCGGCTACGGAAACAGACTTGAGCGGGCGTTCGGTCCTGCCGAATCGAGTACCACACAAAACAATTGGACTCAATTACATGCCGGCAATTTTCAGCCGGCATCTTTTTTTCCTCAAGAGTCTACAGGTCTGTTTGCTCTCAGTTCGATCGACTCCACCTTTCCGGCATTAGATTGCAACTGCGCGAACGATTCCTGCCGATATGGATCATGGCGGTTTATCGACTCCAACGCGACTAACGAACATTGTTACCAATGTGGGACCTTCCAGGATTTCAGTGAAACTGCTTGTTTCAACGCCGGCCACTGTTATTTCGTGGACTATATAAACAGATGGTGCTCTAGCGCGGGCGGTTTTTACTGTGTGATCCCTATCATTAACGACTGCGCGGCGAATGCACCGTCATCATCGAATTGTCAAGGTAGTCCTCCGAATTCAGACTGCAAGTGTGTCTTTAGCGGTGATATTTACGATTGGGATTGCCAAAGCCACTGTGGCCCGGGAACCGTCTACGCGGATTTCAATCAGTATCCGGGAACGGGATGTCCGCCCTATGCGTCGAACGCGTCGGTAGGGGGCAATTCTTCAAATTGCTGCCAGTGCAACCAAACCAATCACGATTGCGGTTCAGACTGCCAGTGGGATGAGGCACTCTGCAATTGTTTTGACGAGATTTACCAGCCTTGCAATGGGTGTTTCGAAGATTACACACCATGTCCCGTTGATGAATGCTGCTCCGGCAACTGTGATAACAGCACAGGAATATGCCTACCCGGGGACGATGACGGCGGTGGCTGTGGTGAGTGGGGAGAGGGCTCTTTATGCTATGGCGAGAACGACTGTGAGTGCCGTCTTGAGTGCAACACGAATTTTGGGTGGCCTGGAACCTGCGAGTGGCCCTCCTGTCCGATCCTTATTGACGTAAACGGCGACGGTTTTCAGATGACTAATGCCGTCCACGGAGTAGCGTTTGATTTCAAAGGCACTGGCACGCCGCAACAACTGTCATGGACCGCTACGGGTTCAGACGATGCCTGGCTGGTCCTCGACCGCAATGGCAATGGCACGATTGACAATGGAAAAGAGCTGTTCGGAAACCTCACTCCGCAATCGCGTGCGCCTGCAGGCGACAGGAGAAATGGATTCTTGGCGTTGGCTCTGTACGACAAGCCCGTGCTTGGCGGCAACGGGGATGGTGTGATTGACAGGCGCGATAAAGTCTTTACGAGATTGCGGCTCTGGCAAGACGTTAACCATAACGGCATTTCCGAACCAAGAGAGCTACATGCATTGCCCGAACTGGGCCTCGAATCGATCTCGCTTGATTACAAGGAGTCGAAGCAGACGGATCAATATGGAAATCGCTTCCGTTATCGCGCGAAGGTGGGTGACGCGAAGCACTCGAAAGTCGGACGCTGGGCTTGGGATTTGTTTCTACTTACCCAGAGCAGCCAATCTAAAGCAACCAGTCGCTCAAGCTTTGAGATGTTGTCCCAGTCGAACGATCGATTTCTCTCTTCCTTCTTCGCACTACTGAAGGGCTTTGAGCCACCAGCAGTCAAGCCTCCAGCCTCCCTCGTTGGCGCGAGGGTTTCACTACGTGGAATCGACTGGGCGAAAAACGGCCAAACGCTCGTCATGGCGCTGAAGGAGAACTGTCACTTCTGCGCTGATAGTGCCGAGTTCTACCGCCGGCTTGATAATGATGGCGCAGTGCGAAAGAAGACTAGGTTTATCGCCGCGCTGCCCGGATCGCTGCCCGACAGTCAGGTCTATCTCAACCTTGAAAATGTTGATGTGGATGAGATCAGACAAACCGACTTGCAACTAATTGGTGTTCGAGGGACGCCCACGTTGCTGTTGGTCAACAACAAAGGAGTGATAACTCAGACCTGGGTCGGCAAATTGTCACCCGAACGCGAAAGCGAGGTGATTAGCGCCTTGCGCCGCTGACATGCTGGCCCACTGCGTATCTTTCTCACTTCAAAAGTCAACCGCGTGTCTCGGCCATATTCATCGTGAGGCGCTTGCGCTGCGCTCTTGCCATCGGCTGCGCTTGCCTTCTGATTCTTCGAGTTGCGTCATCACTTCATTCAGCGTCTTACCACCAAGCTGTCGCATCTTCAAATAGAGCAGGCGCTTAGGATCTACGTATTGTTACTTTGATCCAAATTGCCACTCGCGCTACGCTTGCCGCCGCATTCCAAGAGAGTTTCTGCCTAGGTTCGGCTGTGAGGAGTGTTAACACTGGTCAGGCGCGTGCGCATGCGTTGTTGCCACTTGCTCCGCGCGCCTTCCTCTTCGAACTGGGCCATCACGTCATTCAACGTCTCACCACCAAACTGTCGCATCTTCAAATAAAGCAGCGCCGGCACAATGGACATTAGCGGCAGGACAAAGATATTCACCAGTTGCGTCAACGGTGAGAATGCCTTGACGTGGACGCCTTTCCCTTTGCTGGTTGACCCGATCAAGGCCCCGACAATCGAGCCGACTATTGCCGGCACTAAAAACTGAAACAGCATAGCCAGGATGATGGTGCGCCAGGAACGCGCCGCCAGCGCGCGCGCGCGCATCAGCGCTGCTTTCTTTTCCAATCCCTCCATCAGCACCACCGGCCCCCACAGCGAGTAGCGCACCATCATTACGAGTCCCGGAATTACAAACAAAATGAAGCCAATACAAATACGGAGCATATACCGGATGGCGGTCTTTACGAACGGTCGCCAGCGTCGTCGCAAAACGGCGAAGGCTGGACGCAGCTCAACCGGTTTGAGGGGCGCTACAGCCAGTTGAGTGACAATGATCGCGGTGACGCTGGAAATGATGATGGGAGTTACCATGCTGGCCACTACTTGCAATAAACCGATCGGGATCGCCAGAGCGATCGTTGCCACTTTACTGATTCGCGGCTCCGCCAGTCGCAGCGCGATCGTCATCAGGATTACGGCAATTACCGGAAGGTGCGCCAGCAGCGACAGCTTAAAAAATTTTGGAAAGTATTCACTATAGAGAGCGAAGGCGCGGCGGTAAAGCGTCCCCAGTCCATCGGCATTCGCGCGCATCGCGTTGGCAAAACCGACTGCCGTTTGGGGTCGCGCGGCCGGATCTTTCTCCAGGGCCGACATGATCAGACGCGACACTCGCTTGGGCAACTTCCCATCGTGCTCTCGTAAAGGTGTCGGCTGACTCTCATTGTGAGCGCGCATGACCGAAGTCGTGTCACCAGTAAATGGTGGAGTCCCCGACAGCATCTGATAAGCGATGATGCCCAGGCTATAGATGTCAGAGCGAGCGTCCAGGGCTTCGCCCCGGCATTGTTCGGGCGACATGTACAGCGGTGTTCCCAGAATCGCGCCGACACGCGTCAAGCCCGAAGTAGCCGCCGTCGACGACTGGTTAGTCGTTCGATGTTCCGGGCCCGCAGCGGCAGCCGTGTTCTGCGCCGCTCCTGCGAACAGGCGCGTCTGGTCGCCATCGTCGACGGCTTGGGTCGCGCGGGCATTGTGTTGGCCCAACTGGGTGCTTCGCACGTCGTCTTTGATCAAACGCGTGCTTTGCGCGTCCTCCTCATCTTTAGCGGTCGGCTGAATCAAGGTTTCTGACTCGAGGTGGCTGATCCTGCCGAGCGGAACTCGGGTCAGTTCCAGTTCGGAAGCACCCACGGCAGCCGTTGCCGCAAGTGGCGACTCAGAGAAGTGGATGGTGGGTGTTTCGTCGGCGCTTTCACTAAGCGGACTAAGGGGAGGACTAACGGGCGTTCCTTCCAGGGCGGCATTGCCTACTTCACCAAGTTTCGCGATACCGAAGTCGAGCACCTTGACCCGATAACCACCGAGGCCGTTTGGTTCCAGCCAGATGTTGTCAGGTTTCAGATCCCGGTGAATGACGCCTTGCTGATGCGCCTCGTGCACCGCCGAGCAAACCTGTTCGAGAATGTCGACCACCCAGTAGAGCGGCAGACGCTGCTCTTCAGCGAGCACATCGCTGAGCGTGCAACCATCAAGATACTCCATGACGAGATAGGCCACGCTCTCTTTGCCCACCCGAGCAAAACCAAAGTCAGTCACGTCGACTACGTTCGGATGTCTGAGGCGGCCCGCCGCTCGCGCTTCGCGCTTGAAGCGTTCGACGAACTCTTCGTTGCGCATAAACTGCGGAGTGATCAGTTTCAGGGCGACGTAACGTTCCGTGCCGAGATGTGTAGCCAGATAGACTGCCCCCATGCCGCCCTGCCCGAGCAGACGTTCGAGGCGGTACTTCTCGTCAAGAGTTTGACCGATGTAACGATCGCGGGTGTTCATGGCTACCTTTTTTCGGAGCGCGGACATCCTGTCCGCACAGCGTGCGCAGCGCGCTCAGAGTTTCGCGCTTCGCGCTCAGGCGGACAGGATGTCCGCGCTCCGTTCACTCCCAGACTAATCCCAACGGGCCTCGTGCCAGCTTCGCTTGCGAAGCTTTTCATCGGTCCAAAAATTCTTAAGTAGCTCGACGTGCGCACCGCTTTCGGTTTCTGTAGGTAGCAGCACGGTCACGACGTCGTAACGATACGGCGCACTCATCAGACCGAGCAGTCTGCGGTAGCCGCGAGCTGCCCGCGCAATCTGCCTGCGCTTGCGCAGGTCGACATTAGCCTGCGGGGCAGTGAATTCATCCGACGCGCGGGTCTTCACTTCGATAAAGCACAGCGTCGGGCCGTCATAAGCCACCACGTCAATTTCGGCACTGACCAGCACGTCCCGCGTATTGCGGCCGATCGGCACGCTGAAGTTTGCCGCCACGATGCGATAGCCTGAGTGCTCGAGGTGTTCGATGGCCAGCGCTTCGCCGCGACGGCCCAGCTCAAAATGCGGAGGCCGCGAAGTCATGCCTCGCCCCGATGCGCGCGTGACAAACAACCTCATCGTTACGTCTACTCGGTGGCTGCGGTTTCTTTCCGCGGCGCTTTCTTTGGCGTGCTCTCTACCGCGACGACCGGCTTCGAGACGCTCTTGCTTCGCTTGGGTCGACGACGCCCGAAAGTTCCGCGATGGATCTTGCCGCGCCGCGAACGCTGATCACCTTTGCCCATATAACGACGCTCCTTGTGACTGGTTTTGAAAGTTCTAAGTATCGTTTGACGGAAGGCCTTCACTTTTACGCTGAACCCCAATTAGAAGTCAACGACTTTCGGGTGAAGCTCCCGTTTCAGAACGAGTTTTTTCCTTTAGCTTAAGCGGGAGAATCCATCTTTATCTTTGGTGATCCTGCAAATCCCGGGCAAACTCCTGCAGTTCAGTTAGATTTAGATCTGAGAGGGCCCAAAAGTTCATGCCCGCATTCGTCCAATGGATCAGATTGTAGCCCTGTCGGACCGAAGCCCGTTCTGTTGCATTCGGGCCCGTAGCGGATGGCCAAACGAAAAGATTAATCAGATGTTGACGGCGTTGATAGACCAGCGCTGCGACCGGACGATCCACGTAATCCAGCCGCCCGCCCACCAGAGTAAAGCCCTGTTGAGTGAGATCTCTTACGGGCGGCGAGAAATCCAACTTACCGTCAAACCAGGGCTTGACCGTGTGCTGATCCGATGTCACGACGTCGGTCAGATGGCCGGGCATTAGCGAGCGAATATGACCGGCGACTACCTCCTGGGCCATCAGTTCATCTGCCGGCTGATCTCTGCGGAACATTGTCAGACTAAGGATAAGAACCAATAGACAGACCAGCGCGACCGCGGCAATCAGCCAGCGCCAGGACGTCGCGAGGGGCCGGCTGTCGGCGCGAGCCTCTCGGCGTACGGCTGAACGTACACGATTCTCAAATCCAGAGGCAGGCTCGAAGCGAAAGGCGCTATTTCTCGTCGCTGCTTGAAGGGCGCGCAAGCTTTCAAAATTCTGCGCGCAGGTATTGCAGCCGCGCAGGTGCTCGACGACCTCGATGTTTCTCACCAGATCCAATTCACCGTCGAGGTAGGCGTGAATCAGCCCAATGGTTTCCTGACAGCTCACTTTGAATCTCCTTTGTTCATCCGCGTAGCAAGTTGCCGTTGCAGACGGCTGCGTGCGCGCGCCAATCGCGACATTACTGTCCCGATGGGAATGTCGGCGATCGTGGCGATCTCTTTGTAGGAGAGATCTTCGAACTCGCGGAGCACGACAACCTCGCGAAACTCAATGGGCAAGTCATCCAGGGCCCCTCGCAATGCTTCTGTGTCCTCGGTCCGGATCAGGAAGGCTTCAGGATCCAGGCCACCGCTTTCGATCAGATCGATCTCATCATTAATCGGCTCGGCCAGTTCGCGCGATCGGTTTTTTTGGAGCCAGTTGTAGGAAGTGTTGCGGACGATCGTCAGCAGCCAGGCACGGCTGTCGCCTCCATGATAGCCGGCGAAGAAGCGAAAAGCCCGCAGGTAAGCTTCCTGCACGACGTCCTCGGCGTCGGCCCGGTTTCGCAAGAGCCAAACCGCTAAATTATAGGCCGCGCGCAGATGCGGCAAGACCGTTTGTTCAAAACGCGTGACCTTGCTGTCTCCCAATCAATTGCCTCGCTTCTTGAACAGTGGTCTTTCTACTAAGACCGCTGCCATCGCTTTTTTATTCCCGGGCAACAAACCGCGCGAGTTCGGGAATATTTACACGAACGAACGGGTCTGTACAGTCGGACATCTGTTACCAGAGGAGAGTACAAATGAATAAGTTGATTGAGTGGTTTCTAAATCCGCCGGTGGAAGGGCCACGCGCCACCGTCTTGATTCGGTTAATGGCGGGGTCCGTTTTCGTGTGGGAGGGTTTGATGAAGTTCGTATTCCCAAATCAGGGGGTGGGACGTTTTACGAAACTCGGTTTTCCGGCGCCACACTTTACGGCCACGGCAGACGCCTGGCTCGAGATTATCGGCGGTACTCTGTTATTGGCGGGTTTCTTGACGCGTCCGATTGCGGTTCCGTTCATCATCGAGATGTTGGTGGCGATGGCTTCGACCAAAATTCCTTTGTACCTGGGAACCTCGCCGTTGCCACTGCCGCCGGTCCCACCGCAGATCGGATTCTGGGCGGTATTGCACGAAATTCGTTCCGAATACGCGCAACTGCTGACCGTGAGCTTCCTGTTTCTTGCGGGACCGGGCCAGTGGTCACTCGATGCGCTGCTCGCGCGAGGGAAAAGAAAGGTCAGTCGAGGTTGGCGGAGCACCGAACCTTTACCCAAGCTTGGTCCTGAGCCCATAAGATGAACGGACCCGGACCAGCGCGGGACGAGATCACTTCTTCATCAGCTCAAGCACTGCCGCGGTCATTCCTTTGATCCCGGTGCGCAGAGTTGGTTCCGGCAGTGGCTCGAACAAACTCGAATGCAGCGACGGCAGCGGCTTACCGGATTGTTTGGCCGCTTCGACTCTCGCCGGCTCGACGGCGCCCAGCCAGAACATGAATGCCGGAATCTGGTGATCGAGACTGAAATAACCAAAGTCTTCACTGACCATTAGCGGTTGCGCCTTAATGACATTGTCGTTTCCAATCGTCCTTCCGATCGCCGCGGCGATCCGTTCGCTTAATGCCGGATCATTGTAAGTCGCCGGCGAGTTCTCGCTTTCGATCACTTTGAGTATCGGTGCTCGATCTTCCGGAACACCCGCGGCCAGAGCCATTCCCTTCGCGATGCGCTCGATCGAAGCCAGGATCTGCTGGCGCACTTCTTCTTTGTACGTGCGAATTGTGAGTTGCAGCGTTACTTCGTCAGGGATGATATTTCGTTTCGTCCCGCCATGAATCGAGCCAACCGTAATTACCGCCGGGTCGAGGGCAGACTTCTCGCGACTGACGATGGTTTGCAAAGCCACGACTATCTGCGAAGCGAGGACTATCGGATCCTTCGTGGCCTCTGGTCTCGCGCCGTGGCCGCCCAGACCACGAATCACAAGATCGACCGAGGTTGCACTAGCCATCGCATAACCCGGAAACCAGGTGACTGTGCCGGCTGCGACATCGGAACTGTCGTGCAGCGCCAGGGCAAAGTCCGGCTTGGGAAAGCGCGTGTACAAACCATCAGCCAGCATGGCCCCGGCGCCGTTGACCGTTTCCTCCGCAGGCTGTCCGATCATGACCAGCGTCCCGTGCCATTGATCCTTTAAGGCGGCCAGGATCTTCGCCGTACCCAGAAAGGCGGTGATGTGAATGTCGTGGCCACAGGCATGCATCACGCTAACTTCCTGTCCGGCATCGTTTTTTGCCTTCACCGTGCTCGCGTAGGGCAGGCCGGTCTTCTCTTCGACCGGCAGCGCGTCTAGTTCCGTGCGCACCAGAACCGTCGGTCCCGCGCCGTTTTTCATTACCGCCACGACGCCGTAACTGGTCCATTCTGCCTGGGCATACTTGCCCACGCGCTCAGTGACTGTGAAGCCAAGGGCCCGCAGCTGCGACGCCACGAAGGCTGCAGTTTTTTCTTCATGATGCGAAAGCTCAGGCGCGGCGTGCAGCGTTTTGTAAGTGCTGACGAGTTGCGCAATTTCGCGATCGAGCATGCCGTCGATCGACTGCTGAGCGATTGCCGGTGCAGCGAAAAAGACGCCACAGAGTAAAGCGAGAAAGGTCAGTTTCTTCATAGTTTTCCTGGGCTCGAACGGTGGACTGAGTGAGCAAGATACTCTACTCGTCGTTACCACGACAAGCGATTCCGCGGAGAGAGGCGTTTAGAGTGCCAACTTTAGTTGGGCTTTTTTTCAACGGCAACAATCCAGGCGCGACGGGTACTCTGAACGAGGTTCATACCGCCGGATAATCAGGTGCGAAAGCCGAGATTCCAATCCGCGGCGCGGCCAGCATCAATCCGATGATCGTCTTCGCGTCCTCGATTTCGCCGTCGGTGATCATTTGCAAGGCGCGGTCGATCGGCAGCCGAACGACTTCGATCATTTCATCGTCTTCCAAGCGCTGGGCCGTGGCGGTGAGATCGGTCGCGAGATACAGCCACATCTTCTCTTCGCAAAAGCCGGGCGAGACGAAAAACTCAGAGAGCTTTTCCATTCTTCCGGCGACCAAACCCAGCTCTTCTTCCAGTTCACGCGCGGCGCCTTCTTCCGGACGCTCATTGTCGTTCAACGTGCCGGCCGGGAGCTCCAGCAGATAACGCACGGCCGGGTGCCGGTACTGACGCACCAGGGCGATGGTGCCGTCGTCAAAGGCTGGAAGGATGACCGCGCTGCCGGGATGATGAACGACTTCACGTACATAAGTCTTGTCGCCCTCGCGCACCGTGTCTACGGTGACATCGAAGACGCGTCCCGCGAAGACCTTTTTGGAATCCAGAAACTCAGGTGTTGTTGATTCAGACATAATATGTAGAGCAAGTTGTTAACTTGCGGCTTGTGTCACGGGCAGTCTAGTGTCCGAGTCGCCCCTGAGCAACGCCCGAAGGTTCATTTAGGACTTGCTGGACTGCGCCAACCAAATACAGGGATCCTGTCACGCAAATCAGACCAGCCTCCGGGGTTACTTTTTTCGCGAGTTGCACGGCCTCCTTCACGGATGATGCGACCCGCACCCTTGCCTTGTCGAAGTCGGCAGGCACAGCTGATAACAATATTTCGCCGGTGGCGGCCCGAGGGTTATCGAGTTCAGTAAGGATCAGTTCATCAGCTTTCGGAAACAGCATCGCAGCCATCGCGGATAATGCTTTGTCGCGCATCGCTCCAAAGATCATCGTGATGGGTTGTTTGACAAACTCTTCCAGGTAATAGCGCAGGGCGAGGGCGGCCGCCGGATTGTGCGCGCCATCAAAGAGAATTTGCGGTTGGCTGTCCCACAATTCCAAGCGTCCCGGATGCGTGACCGTTTCAACTCCGCGAATGATGGCTTCGTGTTTGATCGTGAAACCGCGTTCGCGCAAAGCCTCGGCCAGAGCAATCGCTGTCGAGACGTTTTCGATCTGGTGCCGGCCGCGCAAACCCGTCGAGATGCTTTCGTAGCGCGCCCGCTCAACGTATCGCGGTTTGACGCCGACCGATTCACACCTATCAAGAATCACTTCGAGAGCATCTTCCTTTTGCGGAGCAACGATCGCAGTCACGCCGCGCCGAATGATTGCCGCTTTCTCTGCGGCGATTTCCGCCAGGGTGTGTCCCAGATACTCCTCATGATCCTTTGCAATCGCAGTGATCGCGACAATCTCGGCCCCAGCGGCGGTGGTTGAATCAAGCCGTCCGCCGAGCCCGGTCTCGAGAATTGCCAGATCGACTTTCGCTTCGCGAAACGCGAGCAGGGCAATCGCGGTCACGTGCTCGAAAAAGGTCGGCAGCGTCTCCAGCCGGCCTTGCTTCACCAATTCTTCCGCGGTTCGTTTGACTTGCAAAGTAAGTCTCGCAAAGTCTGTCTCGGAAACTTCCTTTCCCGCAATTTTGATCCGTTCAGTTATTGAAATCAGATGCGGTGAAGTGAAGAGCCCGATGCGGATTCCCGCGGCGCGGCAGATCGAATCGAGCGTCACTGCCGTCGAGCCTTTGCCATTGGTACCGGCGATTTGAACTGAAGGAAATTCTTTGTGCGGATCTGCGAGCGCCGTGAGGAGTGTTTCCGTGTTCCGGAGCCCAAGCTTGATGGTGAGGGTCTCGTGACCCAGACTCAATAGATAGGAAAGCGCTTCATCGAAGTTCATCCATCGCCTCTCTGTGCAACCTCTGTGTTCCTCTGTGTCTCTGTGGTGAATGTTCTTCGAAGAATTATCACCACAGAGGCACAGAGAACCACAGAGACTCGCAGAGGTCAATTAGCCGGATGACCCTGAAACTTGAAACTTCAGCCCGGAAAGCTGCGCCGTGCTCTCGCTGGTGATGTCGGGATTCATCATGAAGTTCAAAGCTTTGATGATGTAGGGACGCATCTCGCGCCGGTCGACGATGGCGTCGATCATTCCGTGACTCAGGAGAAACTCGGATCGTTGAAAATCTTTCGGCAGCTTCTGCCGGATCGTCTGTTCGATAACGCGCGGGCCGGCAAAGCCTACCAGAGCTTTCGGCTCGGCGATGATCAAGTCACCCAGCATGGCAAAGCTCGCCGTTACCCCGCCCGTCGTAGGATCGGTCAGCACCGAGATGAAAGGAAGATGCCGCTCTTCCAGGGCCGCCAGCGCCGCGGAAATCTTTGCCATCTGCATCAGCGAGAGCGTGCCTTCCTGCATGCGTGCTCCGCCTGAGGCGGCAACGATGATCACTGCGCCGCGGTCTTTGATGGCGTACTCGATCAGTCGCGTGATTTTCTCGCCCACGGCCGAACCCATCGAGCCGCCGATGAAATTCATGTCCATCGCGCCGCCATACACTCGATGGCCGCCGACTTTTCCGCGCGCAGTGATGACTGCTTCGGGCAGGCCCGTGGCCCGCTGTGCCTGCGCGATGCGATTGACGTAGGGCTTGCTGTCCACAAATTCCAGCGGATCGGTCGAGACCACGTCGGCGTCCAACTCTTCGCAATAACCATCGTCAAAAAGTTTCTCCAGCCGATCGTAAGCGCCGAGCCGGAAATGATAACCACAGTGGACGCACACCTGGAGCGCCTCTTCCAGTTCTTTCTTGTAAAGGTGCTCGCCGCACTCTTCGCAGCGCACAAAGACATTCTCAGTCCGGACGACGCGCTCAGAGTCGCGCACCGGCTCGATCTTGCCTTTCTTTTTACGAAACCAGGGCATATGAAAAAATCGAAGTCAGAAGTCAGAGACCAGAAGTCAGCGCCTAACTTAACAATAGAAACTCACAGTTTGGAGTTGATGGGAAAAAGGGTAGCACACGACAAGAGGAAGGCCAATGGGACCGCCATCATTTGCCTAATCGGCAGCTATTCGAGAGTGCTTTCGTACTTTTGAAGTACTGACGTGACCAGTTTCGGCGAGAGGTGGAAGGTAGTCTGCTGAAGTCGACCGATCGCGTTCCTGAGATTCAACAGGCCGCACTCATGGGCGAAAGCGAGCACGCCAATCGTGCCGATTACTTTCAGCTTGCGCTTTTCCGCTTCACCACGTCCACGACGCTCGTCGATGAGCACCGCGTCAGCCTGAAGATGCAGAGCCAACGAGATCGCATCGCGTTCACCTGCATGAAGACCCGCCAGGTCTGAATCCAGCGATCTGGTTTCGGACAGAATCTCAAGCCCGTCTGGAGGATTTAGAATCCAGTGCGCACGGCCTCAGGCGTTTCCGCAGCTTGCAGTTCCTCGCACACTGATTGAGGAATGCTTACTCGCTCATAAAGTCGCGGCAGCACATTAATCTCGTCAAGTAGGATTAGATAATTAAGAGGCGAAGTGTTCGAGACAACCATTACGTTCGGGAGAGCTGGCGGGACGTTTCAAGATCGCGCTCAAGATCTGATTCGGTGTAGTCAAGATAAGCGCCGGCTTGCTTAAGAAAGGCGTCTGTCTCCCAACGAGAAGCGAAGCCCAGCATCCTTTGCACCTCAGCGTGAGTCAACTTGCCGCTGCGATAGCCTTCCGCCGCTAACGCCTCTAAGGCAACGCGCGAGAGTTCATCTTGCCGGCCGAAGCGGCTCGCAATGTCTTCCGGTAGTTCGAGAGCAACGTGTGTCATCTGTGAATCGAAGGGTAACACAAAGCGGAGGGGGCATGAAGGCGGAGCCACGTGTGGATTGGCAACGCATTAGGTACACTCTCGACCCTGGAGGCTTTCAGACAATGCGATTAACCAAACAGCCGATCCATCGATTTGTCGTAGTTTTCCTTCTGCTTTTCGGCCTGTCATCTTCACCGCTGGCGATTCGAGGCCAGTCGAAAGACTTTCGGCTGACGGACGAGGTGCAAAAGGCCGTGAATGGAATCTCGCCCGCCTCGATGCGCGAGCACTTGAAATTCATCGCGTCTGATGAACTCCAGGGCAGGAACACCCCATCTACGGGACTCGACCGCGCGGCCGACTACATCGCTGCACAGTTTAAGAAAGCCGGCCTGGAAGCGCCCGGCGATGACGGATACTTTCAGACCGCGAACTGGGTACAGCCGGTGCGCAATCCGCGGAGTTTTTCTCTTTCGATCCGGTCGGGCGGCGAAACTGTCAGCGCAGAACCCGGTCAAGTCAGTTTCCTGTTTCCCGGCGCGCTGAGTTTGCGCGACATACCGGTCGTGAAGATTGACTTCAGCAATACCGCTGCGTATACAGAGCTCAAACCAAGCGACATCGAAGGCAAAGCGGTGATTACTGAGTTGCCCGATCTGCAACGCGCCGAACGTACGCGCCGCGGCGAACTAATGCAGGCCCAGCGCATATTCTTATCCGGGCTG
>DATHHW010000068.1:0-25297 GCA_035317005.1 Pyrinomonadaceae bacterium
ATTAGAGGATCGGGTGGTTATCATTCAACCGTCCGCTTCACGGACTGCAATTCCTCTCGTGCCTTTTCCCAGCAGTAAACTGCTGGGCTATTATCACTCGTCCGCTTTGCGGACTGATAAATCTACTTTTGGGGCAAAGCCCCCTTGAGGTAAAGTTTTTCCACTCCTAAGTGTATTCTCTGAACTTTTAACTATCGACAGACTTGCTGGAGGACCCATGACCGAACCCCAATTTATTGCCGCCGCCGAACGGCTGGAAACGATTCACAAGCAGTTTTCTACTATGGTGCTGATGCTGGTGGAGAGCTTCACCAAGATGGAAACCTATCTGGAGAGTTACGCTACGTCCTTTGAAGCGAACCTGAATTCCTATCACCAAACAACCGAGCTACTACACAGCTATGCCGACACGCTGCGCCAGTTCATGGCCGGGATGGAAGCAGTGGTGAAGATTGCCGGCGAAAGCCACGTCACAATCGCCGAGACGAACGAACAAATGAAGGCGCTCATTACCAGGTTCGACGGCTACTTCGGCGATGCAGCCGGCCTGGAACACGAGAATTGAAGCGCGCTTAATCGGCAACCGCAATGGCGCGATGGTTGTAGCGCAAGTTGTTAACTTGCGACTTTCCCTCTCCCTCTGGGAGGGGGTTGGTGAGCGCTTAGTGCGATGAAGATTCCTTCATGTCTCTTCGCCTTTTGCGCTTTGCACTCTGTTCATCGTTTGTCCGGTTACGCAAATTTCCTGACACGTTGCGCTCGTTAACTGTTGCAAATATTAGGAGCGGTCCTGTCCGTTTCAGATCAAGCCCGTTACGTAATTCTCCTGACACCGCGTACACGTTGCCTAAATCTCCTGACAGAGCGACGACAGACGGTTAACGCCTTCCGTCCCTTATTACTGCATTCATCAAGAGTGAACCTTCCAAAACGGAATTGCCTACGTCATTGGTGCCTTCCAAGCAAAAACGCCGTGCAGCAGAGGCAAGGCTGGTGGACCAAGCCTCCGACCAAGGCCCACCCCCAAAGTTGCTGGTTCCGCAGTTCCCTGACCGTTGACTTTCACGAACCTTGAGAATATGTTCTGTCCGACTGTATTAAGGCTGAATTCTCATGAGTCCTGCTTCCGGGCACACTGGGCAGAGGCAGCCTAGCTAACACAACAAACTGACTTGATTGATACTGGTCGTAGAATTATGAAGAGACTGGAAGACCAACCGACCGCCCTCGGCCGAAAGGGCCTAAGTAAAGCGTTCGAGCCTTCTCGCAGGCTAGGCGTGCTTGTAGTTGGAGATTGGATGGTTGATGAACACTGGGTGGTCGGGAAGCATCGGGCCTTCTCAAGTAGCCGTACAGGGCGAGAACACTCCCGCGCTCTTCATCGGGAAACATGCTCTGTCCGATCCTTGTGTGGCGCTGGACAAGTAGCCACCATATTGCATCAAGCAACATCTAATGAGCAACCGCTTTTTCAAATCAACGGAGTTGGTATTTGGCACCCCGATGACGAGCCGATACTGCGTCGCATGCTCGATCCACGCTTCAATGTTGGACGAACGCCGCACCTGCTCGGCTGCGACGACTACGCTAACCTTAACTTGGAATCACCGGGGAATATCGGCCTCTATAATCTGAGCCCTCGGCAACTGGGTGTAGTGACCGGAACAACAAGGATAATTCGAATCTATCGGCATCGAAGTGATCAGGTCCAACTTGATCAGAGGATCGACTGGGAGTTACCTCTGACTGCATCCGATTTCGCTAAAATTCACAAGGGCATAGGCAAGGCGCTGGAAGAATTAGGAAGCTCGGGCAAAATAATCGACCACATTTTTGTGAAGGATCTGCTGAAGGGGGCCATCTCTGCGGAATTGATTCGCTGGCTTAAGCATACCTTTAAGACTGCTTCGTGGTTTGTTTCCTCAAAGGCTTGGCACCCGGATTGGTTCGATGATCTACCCAAAAGTCATGTCAGGTTAATTCTAGTTCCGCAACAATCGGCTCAACGCGCGATTAGTAAAGGGGCGATTTCATCGTCATCCTGGATAACAACGGGTGGCGTGCCGTCTCAAGACGCTATAAAGGCCGTAGCTGCGCTGGCGTCTCAGTTCGGAGCTGCGAAAATTGTCGTTTTACCAGAAGGAATGAGAGTGATAGCCCGCGACTCTGGGAGTGGATACGTACTGCCCACCGCAGGCGTCGCTGATACATTACCGTTCACTCCAATGGCTAGCGTGTTCTATCCAGCCGTCGGAGCTTATCTGATGGGAACAAACCTTGGCTTTCTAGGTGTGTTACAGAAGGCGATCGCGTTTACCTCGGCGTGGGAGAAGTCCGAGGCACAAAGAACGGTCATCGATAACTGGACACCTACGACCGATCAGGTCCTTTCTCTGGACAATAAGGATTCCGTCGGTGAGATGCCGTCGTGGCGCGAGTTTAGCTGGGGAACGCTGACAGACGAATGGCGGCAGGCGTTCTCGAACATTGGGGTTGTAGTCGTCCATGAAAGTAAGCGGAACCTAAGGGAAGAGTTTCAACTTTGGCGAGCGATGACGAACATACAAGGGTATGTTGCCTGCATTCCTTCAAAACGGCGGCACGTCTTGACTTTACTGCGAGAGGGGCTCTCTCTCAAGCACGCACTTCAGGAAGACCGGCGGCATAAGAGTTTCTTCGTCGTAGACAGACCCGGGTCTGGAAAGAGCTTTTTGATGGATTGTCTGGCTTCGACGTTGGCCATGCAGTGTTTAAAGTTCAACATCGCGGCTCTCACCAAAAAAGACAACCTGACTGATTGCTTTCAGAAAATCTCGGCCGCTCAAAGTGAAAGCGCCGACTCAACGTTGATCGTATTCTTTGATGAAATGAACGCCAAGCCTGATGGCCAAAACGTTTACGATGCCTTCCTTGAACCATTGGAGGATGGGACCTATCTCCATGACGGTAAGACCTTTCACCTCCGGCCTTGTCTCTGGGTATTCGCGGGAACTGAAGCACCAACAGCAGGAAAAAGCAAGGAGCATTTGTCTAACAAGGCGGTTGATTTCGAAACGAGATTGAGTCGTCCGGTGATGCATCTTAGCCGTGACCCTCGGTCAGAAGAACAAGCTGAGCGGGGCGAAGAACGTAACTTGGAGCGTCTACGCAGAGTCGAACAGATTTACCTAGGTGTGGCCACGATCCGCCAGGTTTTTCCCGATGTCACAAAGGTTTCCAAGAAGGTGCTGGAAGCTTTCCGGCTAATTGACCCAGCTAAGGTTGGTCCCCGCGACATCAGACGTTTCGTCCGGTCATTTGAGTACGTCCAGTACGGGCGTGTGATGGGAATCAATTTGCCCGACTTGTGGCACGAGCAGATGGAGGTGGATGACCATCAATTTGAGACCTGGAAGAACGAGGAAGACAACGAAACTTCGTTAGTCGAGATTCGAAGCCGCGCTTAACAAGGTCCAATAACTGTCGGTCCACGAGCCAAAACCTCACAAGCACCTTCGCAGATCATCCAATCTGTTTCAGTCCGAGCCTGTTACGTAATTCTCATGACACAGGGCGCTCAACACGCAATATGCAGTACTTTTAGGTTACAAGTGTCAGGACACTTACATTACCGGACATCGTTGCGGCAATGTTTGCGGCACTGTTCCCGAAATCATTTCGTGATGGAACTTCCTGACGTCAAGGGATAGAATGCCATCAAGGAAGAAGCCATGGACATCAAAGACGTTGTTAACGTTAATCCTGAGCGCATGAGCGGCGCCCCGTGCTTTACTGGCACGCGCGTGCCGATCAATCACTTGTTTGATTATCTTGAGGCCGGAGACAGCCTGGATGTTTTCCTCGAGGATTTTCCCACCGTAACCCGCGACCAGGCCTTGGGAGTTCTTGAGCTACTGCGCACACGTCTCCTTAACGAATATGAAACTGCTGCTTGATGAATGCACTCCCAAGCGTCTCAAGCGCGACTTCAGTAGTCACGAGACCTTTACAGTAGATGAAGTTGGTTTGAAGGGCGTCAAAAATGGCGCGCTGTTGCGAGCTGCCAGCGAGAAGGTCGATGTTCTAATCACACTCGATCGCAGGATGCCTTTTCAAAAGAATCTTGGCGAGCTGGACCTGGCGCTCGTAATTCTTATAGCGAAACCAAACCGATACCCTGAACTCAGATTGCTTGTGCCGAAGACCTTGCTTGCTCTTGAAACAATTAAAGCCGGTGACGTCGTCAGCATAAGCTAGCGCCCTATGACTTCTGATCACTGACGACTGTTGTATGATGTCGCATGTTGGTCATAGTCGAGTACTATCATCAACGACCCTTTAGCTTCTATGGCCGCAACCACGAATTCGCCTGACGATCGAGTTCAGTCATTTGTCGATGAATTCAACGATCTGACACGTACAGCAGTTACGGAAGAAGAACTGCGCGCGGCCTTTCAATCGGCAAGTGTCAGCCAACTACGAATTCGCGATCTGAAACTTGAAAGAAACAGGCAGGACGCCCGCCGCAATTTCATCATTGTAGAATTCAAAAGCAAAGGCAGCTTTAAGGCAGCCGTTACGAGCGCGAAATTCCGAGAAGCACGCAATCAGTTAACGCAAGACTACATTCCGAAACAGGCAAAGTTAGATCGCCACGACCCTTCCGATTATGTTGGTGTGTGCTTTGATGGACTGGATTTCGCCTTCGTATTCATTGAAACCAACGGCCGCGTTCGCACTACATCCCTGCGAAAGTTCACCTATACATCCGCTAAGGCACTAGTACTTGCCCTCGACAGAGACAATCGAATAAGCCTCACACCTGAAAACATTAGCGGCGATTTTGGGCCCTACTCCACAATCGCGCAGGAAACAATTGGAGCCCTTTGGCAGGATTTGAATGCTGGATTTGTTGCACGAACGAATCGAGTGGAAATGCTGTATGACGAATGGAACGACTTGTTTGAACAGACTACGAGTTTAGGAAAGATTGGACGCTTACGACTAGATAGATATCTGCCCGGCATTGGGATTCCGCTGGGATCAAATCCGACCGGAGTTCTTTTTGTCCTGCATACGTACCACGCTCTCGTTTTCAAATTACTTGCGGCGGAGTTAGTGCTCGCGAACACACTTCTTCCCGGTACACAATCCGACTACTGTTTCGCTGCATCCACGCTGACTGACGATGAACTTTTCAAGTCGCTACAGAATGACATCGAAGACTCCCTGCTTTTTCGGAACGTAAACATCAGCAATTTTGTCGAGGGCTCGTTCTTCTCTTGGTATCTCGTGAAGCCCTCCGCGGAATTGGCGAATGCTATCAGGCTGATTATGAATCGCTTGGGCCTCTACAAATTGAGCGGCCTCAGCTTGAGCAGCACGCGAGATGTCATCAAACGCATTTATCAAGAACTACTACCGCCAGTGCTACGTCACAATATTGGAGAGTTCTTCACGCCAGAATGGCTTGTTGAGTTTACGTTAACCCGCGTTGGTTATAGAGGAAAAAAGATTCTAGATAATCGAATTCTTGATCCTTGCTGTGGGTCGGGAACGTTTCTTATTCATGCGATCGAACTATATAAGAAACAAGCGCAGAAGCAGGGTTGGAATAGGCAGCAAATTTTGAAAGGCGTTATTGCTCACATAGCAGGATTCGATCTGAATCCATTAGCCGTTCTCACTGCGCGAATCAATTATCTCATTGCCATCTCTGACCTCATCGCAACGCATTCTGAGGTTGAAATTCCAATCTACCAGGCGGATGCAGTTTATGCTCCAGTTCTTGAGAGGATCGGTAAGTCGCGAATCAGGAAATACGAGATCGGTACGCGAAAGGAAATAATAACCGTGGAATTGCCCGAGTCGCTTATTATTCGCGAACGGCTCTTCGGCAGGATCATAGAAGCAATGGAGACAGCGATTAAAGCGGGCGCCCGAATCAGCAGCTTTCTAGCTGACATTTCGAGAGAAGGTGAGTACGTTCGAAATGCGACTAAATTCGAGTGGGAACCACCGCTTCGGGACATGTTTTGTCAGATTGAAAGATTGGAAAAGAGTTACGACTGGAACCGAATTTGGTGCAGGATAGTACGTAACTATTTCGCGTCTATAGCTATCGGCAGGTGTCAGTTCATCGCAGGAAACCCGCCATGGGTTCGGTGGTCGGAATTGCCGGAACGATATATCGAGCGCATTAAACCGACTTGCGAGAGTTATGAAATGTTTTCAGAAGACAAATATTTTGGAGGAAACGAACTCGATATTTCAGCAATGATAACGTACTCAGTAGCCGACAAATGGCTCGATGATAAAGGTGGGCAACTATCTTTTGTTATCCCGCAACAACATTATCAATCTCAGTCGTCTGGTGGTTTCCGCCGGTTTACAGTCAAGGGCGCTGATTTGGAGGTATTGCGCGTTGACGATTTCGTTAGAGTCAGACCTTGGCGCAAGCTGGGAAACAAACCTTCTGTAATTACGTTGAAGAAAGGATCGCCAACAAAATATCCAGTACCGTATTACGAGTGGAGTAAGAAAGCGGACGCTATCATTTCCGAGGACGAGCCGCTAGCAGAAGCACGGCTGAAGTTACTTGCAATTGAAAAGGAAGCCAACGCCCTCAGTGATGCAGGCCATCGCTGGGCCATCCTGCCGAAGTCGGAGTACCAAAGGCTCAGTAAGTTAGCGGGTGAGGATCCAAATCTACAGGGACGAAAGGGTATTCTCACGGACCTGAATGGCGCGTATTTCATCGAGTTAATCGGCAGGGGAAAACGACGGCGTTCTATTCGATGCCGCAATCTTCCATCAGAAGGTGATCATGACGTACCTGCCATTACTCATGATATCGAAGCGGATTTGATATACCCATTGATAAAAGGAGCACGCAACATTCGTGAGTTTTATGCGACGACATCCCCGTTGTACGTATTGGTGCCAAATCAGCGGATAACGCCATCCAAGATTCCCTCAAAATCGGACTTGATAGAATCGGGACATCTCGATGCGATCCATTATTTCAGTTTGGTTAATGCGCATGGATTGCTTGACGAGCGCTCGACTTGGAAAGGCCGGATGCGACCTCAGTATGACAAACTGATTAAGCGAGGGCTTATCGAAGAAGAAGACGTTCCCAACTTCGCTATCTACAATGTTGGCGAATATACATTCGCTCCGTACAAAGTAGTTTGGGCTGAGATGGCTGGAAGTTTGCGGGCGGCAGTGATTGAGGAAGCCGAATTACCATTTGTTGGCGGCTATAAGCCGATCGTTCCCGATCACAAGGTGTATTTCGTCGGCTTCGAGAAACGGGCTAATGCGCATTACGTTTGCGCATTGCTGAACTCGGATCCGATAAGGCGATTTATCGATAGCTTTACAATTAAAATTCAGGTCGGAACTTTATTTCGTCACCTTACGCTACCTCGATACGATCCTCGTAACCGTGGTCATTCAATTTTGTCAAAGGCCTCACAATCAGCGCATATTAAACTATCTGCTTCATCGGGAGAGGAATCGATTCATAAAGAGAAGCAGATCATAAACAGAATCGTAAAGAGAATCCTCGGGCTGTCCTAGCTGTTTTGAGAGGTTGAGAACATGTTATGGCTAAGCGTTCCCCCTTAGTTTGCCAGCATCTCGAAAACATCTCACGCAATGCGTTAAAGAAACATCAGGACATCATTCGGAATTATGTGCGCGGGCGGCAGAGTGTGTATGCCTCTATCGCGGGGATCGGGCTGTACTACGTCGGCCTCGGGAGTAACCTGCGCATGCGCCTCGCGCATCACATGCGAAACAAACATGGAGAGTCCTGGGATAGGTTTAGCGTTTATCTCACCATTGGCAATAGCCAACTCGGTGCTTTTCACGCAGGTGCTGGCGGCAAAGGGCACCGAGCAATGGAAAGCGAGCCCTGTCGGGCTGCCAGAGATGCCTGCCAGAAGAGCTTCGACATTTATCAGGATATGAAAGGTAAAGGCAGGCTGAACGGCGCTGATGCGAGCAAGCCCGACGAACTTGCGAACGATCGCCAAGTGGGATGCTGCCTTGAAAGTCTCTAATTCGACGAAGCTGCCGGCAATCGTAGCGCTGCTCTATGAACCAGCCAGATGAAAAGCCGAGGTTTGGCGTCCCGTAGTCCCATACGGGAGTCGAACCCGTGTCGCCGCCGTGAAAGAGAACTGACCTGTTGTAATTCAACGGAACTTAGTCCTGCAGCCGGGAACAGCCAGTCTGACAGCCAGAACAGTTCGCTCCAGCACGTGGTTAGATATTGGTTCCCCTTTTTTCTTCGCGCTGTAAATTGCGAACCGTTTTTGCTAGGTCTACAAGAGTCTTTTCTACACTCGATTCATCAAGTCTGCTGAGCGGCTGCTCAGGATCGTTGAATAACTGAATGTCATTGATGTATTGAATCTCGTCAATCAGACAATGACCAACGACCAAGGGAAGAATAACTACGCCCTCCTGAGATGCACCTTTAGCAATTCGAGGAAGCTCGTGAGTGTGAATAAAGTCGGAGGCCACGAATGCGGAACTTAGCAATAGAATTGCCACAGAGGAAACATTCAGTGCGCCCTCAATCTCCTCTACCCAGTTTCTTCCTGGCGCAATCATTTGATCATGCCACATCTCAATTTTTCCGTTCCGCACCAAAGGGCGAAGGTGCTTACAAAGGCGGTCAAGCCAAAGACGATCTTCGCGAGCGTAACTCACAAACACTGCACCCTCTCGTCGTGACTTTGTTCGACGCGGATGAGTCTTGGCCGCAAAAGAATCGTCAGCCCTCCACTTTTGATGTAAACGGTAAAGATCAGGGTCAAGGATTTGAGAGCTTGCGTGTGTCTCATGGTCAGCCGGACCTTCTGACCCAAGCATGAGTTGCTGCACTTTTAGCAACGCAGAAATCTTTTCATTGATCGTCGAGATCGATCGTCCCTGCATCGCAAGAGTTAAATCCCGGGTTGCTTTTATGATTCGCTGTACAAAAGGGTAGGCAAACTCATCGCCATGTGCCGCAATCCAATCGAGCGCATAGTTCACTACCGCTTCCGCTTTGGCGCGGGATGCGATCAATTCAGGAGCTCTAGGTTCGTTGATGGACATGCGGCGACTCAAACAAGCAGTTTCAGCTAATACCTGTATTAACCGGCCGGTTGGACTACGCGTGGACCATGAATCATCGCCCGGAAACCTCTATTTTTCAATGGTCTTGTTGTGGGGGGAGGGCTACAGAAGTACCACTGACGTATTTTTCAAACAGGTACCCTTTGAGTGGTTCCAATTAACTCGCCGTCCCTTACTTCGGCCCGTACTTATCGACCTTGAAGGCAGTGATACTACCCATGGGTTAGTACCTGAGCTCTTTCCCGAGTGGTTCAGGACTATTAACATCAATCAATACCCACCGGCATCTTGAACGAGAACAGAATTATTGGCGTCCCGTACGGGAGTCGAACCCGTGTCGCCGCCGTGAAAGGGCGGTGTCCTAGGCCACTAGACGAACGGGACGCACTGTCGTGATCATTGTCAGGATCGCGAACCAGTTACGGTAGCGTAGGGGAAAAGGCACTGTCAAACCGTGCCGTGGATAAGTGGTGTCCTGATTTTGTTTCGTGGTTTTCTTTCGGTCGGAGAAGAAACGATCCACGAAATTACACGAAGCCGCACGAAGAAAACTAGCGGTTCAAGCTTTCGATCAACCGGCCCAGCGAGTCCTTATCGGTTTCATTACCGAACGCAAAACGTAACGCAAAGCCAATCTCCCCGACCGCATAAACCACCTGGCCCCAAAGCGAGGCGACGTCTTGCGGAAAATTGATCTCGAGGCGAATCAATTGACCAGGCTTAACTTCGGCGCTGGCCAGAACAAAACAGCCCAGCGAGCTGAGATCACAAACTGCGCCCCGGCCCTGGGTCCGCAAGGCTTCCCAGCGGGCGTTGAGGTCGATCCGCAGGCGTTCTGCTGCTCTTCGCTCTTGCATCAGCCAAACTTCACTCTATAATCTTGAACGTCACATTCCGAGTTGGTTCGAGCCGCATACTTTAGCACATGGAGTTCACCCCAATGATTATCTTTCGTCCCTTGTCCAGTCTGGCGCTTGCGGGCGCGCTTTCATTAACGGCCGGAGTCGCCATGGCGCAACATGACGTTGGCGGCGGCAGCACCAAAGACGCTGCTGTCGGCGGCGAGTCCAGCAGTCGTGGGACAACGGTGAAACGTCCGCGCACCACACCGAGCACGGTACGCAAGCCCCCGCCAGTCCGCGCGCCGGTCAGAAGAGGAATCACCGCGGAGCAATACAATCAACAGGGTGACGCACAGTTCGAGGCCAAGCAGTACGACGACGCGCTCGAACTTTATCTGAAGGCCGTGCAACTAAAACCGCTGGCCCTCGCTTACTATCACATTGGTTGGATCTACAACGACAAGGACGATTACGATCAGGCAGTTCCGGCGCTGCAGCAGTCCGTGCGGCTTAACCCGAACGACGCAGTAGTGCTTAACGAGCTGGGCTACTCGTACCGAAATCTGAAACGTTTCGACGAGGCGCTCGACACCTACCGGCGCGCGATTGCCGCCAAGCGAGACTACGCCTCGCCCTATTATCAAATTGGCTGGATCTACAACGACCAGGGTCAGTACGCCCAGGCCATCGAACCGCTGAAACAGGCGGCCGCGCTCAAGGAAAGTTACGCCGAAGCCTACGAAGAGCTGGGTTACGCCTACTACAAACTAACTCGATCGCAGGAAGCGATCTCCGCTTACCAGACAGCCGTGGGCATGAAGACCGACTACGGCAGCGCCTATCTCGGGTTGGGTGATACTTACTATTACCAGACGAAGCAATACCCGCAGGCGATGGAAGCCTATCGTCAGGGCGTGCGCTACAAGGACGACAACCCGACGGCATTTTACAATCTGGCGTGGTGCTATAACGAGTTGAATCGATATGCCGAAGCGGCCGGCGCAGCGAAGCAGGCGATTGCGCTGAAGGCCGACTATCCGGAAGCTTTCGTCGAATTGGGTTTCGCGACTCGCAAGCAAGGCGAAGCGCAGCAGAATCAGCGCCTCTACAACGAGGCCATCGGCAACTATCGTGAAGCGATCAGATTAAAGCCGGGTTATGGTCTCGCTTACACGGGGCTGGGCGATGTCTACTTCAGCGATCTGAAGCAGTACCAGGAAGCGGTCGCCGCCTACGAGCAATCGATTCGCATATCTCCGAACAATGTCAGGGTGCGATACAACCTGGGCTTTAGTTATAACGATCTCGAGCGCTATGGGGAAGCAGCGACTCACTTGCGCGAGGCGATCCAGTTGAAGCCGGAAGCTTACGACGCGCACAGTGAGCTGGGTTTTGCTTACTACAAGTTGGGACGCCTGCCGGCCGCGGCGGAGAGTTTGCGCACCGCCGTCCGGCTCAAAGGCGATTACGCGTTGGCCCATTACTATCTGGGACTGGTCCACATCGCACAGAAAAATAAGCAGGGCGCGCAGGCTGAATTTGTGATCCTGCAACGGCTCGATCAGCCGCTGGCGAAGAAACTATTCGACGCTGCGCCGCCGAGCATGCGCAATTAGGGGTTGGCCTCAAATCTTCACCACGCCGCGCATGCAGTATCAGAGGCCCGACCTTCAGAAAGGGCTACGTCGCGAGGGTAGTGCCCTAATTTGAAGAGTCTTCTGTCTCTCCGTGCTCTCCGTGTCTCCGTGGTGAGTCTAATTGTGGGAAGGAATTCACCACGGAAGACAGAGAGAATACGGAGGAAAAACTCAAGTCAGGGCACTACATCGCGAGCTGGCCCTCCCTAACGGTCGGGCTTCTGACAGGTCCGACAAAAAAGCACATGCCGACAGCCATAGTCCATCATCCGGTTTTTGAGAAGCACGACACCGGCCCCGATCATCCCGAGAAACCCGAGCGCTATCGCGTGGTGATCGATGCTTTGCGCGAGGATTCCGCGCTATGGTCCGACGTCGTCGAGATCGAAGCCGGCGAAGCGCGACGCAGCGACATCCAGGCCTGCCACACTCCACAGCACTTCAAACATGTTGAAGAAGCAGTTCGCGAAGGCAAGGGTTATCTTGATAACGACACGCTGGTTTCGGGCGATTCACTCGAGGCGGCGTTGCGTGCTGCGGGCGCGGCGTGTCAGGCGATCGATGCGGTAATGGAAGGCGCGGCGAAAAACGCGTTCGTGCCGGTGCGTCCTCCGGGACATCACGCCACGCCGGATCGAGCCATGGGCTTTTGTCTCTTCAATAATGTCGCCGTCGCCGCGCGCTATGCGCAGAAGCGTTACAAAGAGATCGAGCAGGTGGCGATTCTTGATTGGGACGTTCATCACGGCAACGGCACCCAGGGCATTTTTTACGAGGACGCTTCGGTATTCTATTTTTCGATGCACCAGTATCCCTGGTATCCAGGCACGGGCACGCGCGGGGAGACGGGCCATGGTCGCGGCCGTGGCTACACGTTTAACGTGCCTTTGCGCGCGATGACGCCGACCAAAGAGCAGCGCGGCGTTTTCGAATCGGCGATCGAAGAGATGTCCAACGCGTTCACGCCGGACCTGATAATCATCTCGGCCGGCTTTGACGCACACAAAGGCGATCCGTTGGGACAGTTGCTGCTCGGCGACGAAGACTTTGTCCAGATGACCAGAGTGGTGAAGGAATGGGCCGACGCGACCTGCGCGGGCCGGGTCATTTCCTGCATGGAAGGCGGATACAACCTCGATACGCTGGGCGAGACGGTTCGGGCGCACGTGCGCGAGCTGCAGCGCGGTTGATTCTTCGCGATGCACAAGCTCAGGGGTTCCTGTTGCGGAGAGGGCGTTGGATGGCTGAGACGCGGCTTTCCCTGGACACAACGATATTAAGAGAGAAGGCTTCGCATAAGACCCTCACCCCGGCCCTCTCCCAATAGGAGAGGGAGAAAGAACACCTGAGAAGAGCAAAAGACTTCTTTAACATTTGCTGTACAGCCACACGCTCGTGGAGTAAACTTTGCCCAAGCTTACAACCATAAAAATCAAGTTGTATTTCCCGGGAGATAGCGATGCCAGATCTTGAAATTACTTGCGCCGAATGTGGAAACGCCTTCGCTTTTAGTGAGCGAGAACAGGATTACTATCGCGAGCGCGGCCTGACCCATCCCAAACGCTGCAAACCCTGTCGCGATGCGCGCCGGTCGAACTTTGGCGGGGCGCAACAAGGAGGGGGAACCGAACGCGAAAAGTTTGAGATCACCTGCGATCAGTGCGGCAAGCCGGACAGCGTGCCCTTCAAACCACAGCCGGGCCGGCCGGTGCTCTGTAGTTATTGCTTCAGTGCCAGCCGCGCGCAGAATCGCGGCGCGTGAGGGATTCCTGACTTATAGGAATACGCAAGGACCTAGGTGAGTTTTCTAGCGAGCTATGCGGCTTCGACATACTCCGCGAGACTGGTAGGGTCAGGAATGGGTAGCCCATCTTCTCGCATACCCCGCAAGTGTAGTTCGATTGCTTCGCTCATTCGCTGCTTTAGTTCTTCGATGGTCTTGCCAGTTGCGATACATCCGGGCAAGTCAGGCAAATACGCTGAATAGTTTCGTTCGCCCTGTTCGATAATCATCGCGTAACGCATATTTCTTGTGCTCCTTATTTCTTCAATCCCGCCTGAGTCAACATGCTTTTCAATGTTTTCGGATGCACATCGTCGCCAGGGTGTCCAGAGACGGTGACTCGACCCGGCTTTGTGGCGTGCTTAAATTGACGATGGCTTCCTTGAGTCATAACCAAGAACCAACCATCATCACTAAGCAGCCTTAAAACTTCCCGAACCTTCACTCTGCGTTACATCATAGGTGAGCCTCGCGAAAATCGGAAGCTGCTCGATCTGACCGCGATCTTGGCCGATGGCTCACGCGGCGGCCGTAATGATCACGGCCTGAATTCCCAGCAGCTCGGAAAAGTCTTTCGTATAGATCGCGTCGATCTTGCGCGCGTTGCCCACGCATTCCACCAGTTCGTCGGTTGAAACAAAACCATCGCTGACGGCTTCGATTGCCCACAGCGGCAGGTGCGCCGCGGTATGCAAAAGGTCTTCGATCAGACCCAGGTACTGCTCTTTGGTTTCGACATAAGCATCAAGTCTTCCCGCGCGGTCCTTGGCCAACTCGCCCCAGAAACTCTTGCCCATTCGCATCCATTCTTCGCGCCATGTCAGGGCGCGTGCGTTGCGGCTGTCGGTGGCGCGGGTGGGGCGGGGAAGTCTTAAGAAGAGCAGGTCAGTGTCCTGAGTTTCCGCCAGAAAACTCCTGGCCGATTGGTTCGAGCTGGTGTTCTTGCGGAGATTGTTGAACGGCGGCAAGGCGGTATGCCAGATGCGACGAAAGACGTTCGAGAGCGACAAGGGCTGACGCAGATCGCGCGTGTCGAGGTTGAATGAAAAGACGTAATCACCCACCGCCATGCCGAGGGCCAGCGCCAGCGCGCGCTTGTATGGCGAGGTCAATCGCTCGGCATTCGCGCGCACGTTGTCGAACCACCAGGCATCCGTTTCATTGAACCAGGTCAACAGCGTCGGGTTGCGAAAATAGTTTCGCGGCACGTAGGCGTCATCCAGAATGGCGTCGAGATCCTGCTCAGTCAGCGTCTCACAATTGTTTTCGATGAATGCCTGTGACTTGGTCCAGGCCCACTGCGCCGGATCGTTAGCGGCGACGCGGGCGTTCCAACGCTTCAAATAGAGCCCGAGGTTTGGCTCGCCTGCCAGAGGCAAAGCCACCGAACGAAACTTCAGACGACGAAGCACGCTCAATTCAAAACCGAGCCAACCAATACTGCCGGCATTTAGACTGTTCTGTGTTTGCATAAACTAATGGCAGAAGCGATAACACATCACGCAAAATCGATTTGGTACAGAACCGCGAGCGGTAGCGACCGGATGCCGCCATTCAACCCGCGAATCAGTAGTTCTTTGTCTTGACCATATTCCCAGGTTGAGTGCCCGCATCCGGTCGCTACCGCTCGCGGTTCCGTACCAGTCGCCAATTTCACGGTGCGCATACGAACCTAAACTCACAGTTCTGATCCCAACGCTTGCACGCGGGCCATCATTTCGTCGGCGATCGCCGTTAGATCCAATGGCGCCTCGACCTCTGGCGCATAGCCCTTGAGCTCTTTGAAGGGCTCAAGCGACAACAGTGCGCGCACGACGCGCGGATCAAATTCCAGACCTGTCCATTCGAGCAAATGTTCGCGCGCCTGTCTTTCAGTGAAGGCCTTGCGAAAGGGACGCGCATCCGTCAAAGATGCATACGCGTCGGCCACGCGCAGGATACGTGCGCCCAGCGGAATCTGTTCGAAGCGCAAACCATCAGGATAACCGTTGCCGTTCCACCACTCGTGATGCCAGCGCACCAACAATTGCGCGCCGCGATCGGCGCCGGCCGCGGCCGCTTCACGCTCCCCGAGCAGCGGGTGACGAGCGAGGTCGATCCTTTCATCGTCGCTCAGATTGCCGGCCCGGCGAATATAATCGCGGTTCATTACGACCTCGCCCAGGTCGTGTGCCAGCGCGGCGATGCGGAGCGAGAAGCGGTCGCGCGCACCCAGGTTGAACGATCTGCCAATCTGATCGGCAGTCACCGCGATTCTTCCCGCGTGCGGATTTGCATAGCCTTCAAATTCGTCGGCGCTGCCGCTCAGGTCCCGGAAGACCTCGATGGCGTTAAGCTGGTCGCTGTCGATAGTATCAATGGGCATAAGATCTAAATGAGTATTGATTCAGAATTCAACCTCTAGGTTGCGATTCCAGGAGCAAGCTAAAGCTTGAACTCTAAACTGAATTCGATTCGGAGCTCATGATTTCTGGCTCTTGCTTTTCAAGCTCAGGAGCAGCGCACGGGCTGCTTCGTTTTTCGGATCGGCGGCCAGGGCCCGCTGTAACTCGCCTTCCGCCCGTCTGTGTAATCCTAACTGCTTATAAAGTTCAGCCAGCATAACGCGATAAGTAGTGTTCTCAGGTTCGAGGGCCAGCGCCGCCTGCAACTCGGTCTCGGCAATGCGGCGAGTGTTTGATTGCCGGATGAGCGCGTGCCCGTAGTGCGCGCGATACCGGGCCTCGCGCGGCGCCAGCATCGCGGCTTCTGCCAGAAAAGGAATTGCCTCGTCGTGGCGATTTCGCTTGAGGGCGTCGAGGCCATGTTGAAAACTTGTCTCGGCGCGGTCCGCATCTGCTCGCGGCGCTGAAGGTTTCGCGCCGTTCGAACCGACAGCCGGAGTCGCGGGTTTCTGCCGGCTGGTTGCCGCTGATTTGGGTGAACGCTTCGCCTCGTAATCCGCGCGCAGGGATTGGTCGCTCAATGTTTCGTAGGCCTGGGCAATGCGCGCGAAGGCCGATTCCACTCTGTTGCGTAGTTCGGGGTCGCTTTGGTGAAAGCGATCAGGATGAAAGCGCCGGGCCAGAGCGTGATAAGCACTCTTGATCTCCTCACTCGTGGCCAGTCGCGCTACATCAAGCACTTCATAGTGGTCCTTGGCGATGTTTAGTCGCGCGAATAAAGCTTCGACGTCGGCGAGTTCATCAATTTCAACCGCTGCGGCACCCGCGGCCTTCGAGCCGGCGCGCGTCGCTTTGGTTGACACAGTAGAACTATCAACTCGTAAGGCGAGCGCCCAATCGCTGCGCTGTAACAGACCTGCTAACGACAGGGCGTAGATAGCGCGATAGCCTTCCTTTTCGCCGGCTCCGCTGATCGCCGCCAGCTCGTCCAGAGTTACCGAATCCGACGCGCGCGACAGAACAAAGGCTTCGGCGGGCAGCAGGTTGGTTGCGACGTCATTGTCGGTTTTCAGATACGTGCTGCTGCGTCGCTCTAAACGCGAAGCGATGAAGCCGGCGGGAAGATGACGCGCGCACTCGAGCAGCAAACGACTCACATTGATCTGGACCCGAGTCTCATCAGCGAGCCGGACCCGCGGGTCAAATTCCCAGGCGCCGTCGATCCACAGCAACGCGAGCCTTAACACGTCAGAGACCTGGTTGGCCCGAATCGCAGCCAGCGTCTCTGGTTTCAATAGTCTGCGATCGATCATGGCGGCGGCGAGTTCCTCGTCCGAAGTTTTAGCAGGAAATTCGTTTAGGTGCGTGTCGCTTAGTCCGTTGCGTTTTACGACTTCGCGCAGGCGATGGGTACGCAGATTAGACGTGGCAAAAACCAACTGTCCGGATTCGAAATAGATCGCTACCTTGGCGCGTTCCCGCGAGAGGCGCAGCGAACCCGACAGCCCCGCCGCCGTAATCTCGCGAATCAGTTCAGCCAGAGGATGTTCGCTTATTTTCCCTTCCATGCAATCAAAGAATCGCTGAGGCGATTCCGTCATGAATCATAACGCACGAAAGGAGAGCGGTGAAAGTGCCTGCCTGGTTCTTAAGCCTTCGGATGCGCTTTGTCGTAAACCTCGATTAGTTTCTCCATCGAGACGTGGGTGTAGATTTGCGTAGTGGAAAGCCGCGCGTGGCCGAGCAGTTCCTGAATGTCGCGCAGGTCGGCGCCGCTGTCGAGCAGGTGGGTGGCGAATGAATGGCGCAGCGCGTGTGGACTGATGTCGTGTATGCCGGCGCAGAGGCGAATGTATTTTTCCACCAGCCGGCCGATTGAGCGGGTGGTCATGCGCGTGCCCTGATAATTCAGTATCAGAGGTTGGGCGTCGCGCTTGCTTACCGGCGCATTCGTCAGGAAACTTTCGCGCACACCGAGGTAGTCATTCAAGGCCTTAGCGGCTGGATCGCCATACGGTACGATGCGTTCTTTGCGGCGTTTGCCGAACACGCGCAGCAATTTGCTCTTGAAGTCGATGTCGCGGAGATTGAGTTGTACCAGTTCCGAAACGCGCACACCAGTGGCATAGAGCAATTCCAAAATGGCCCGGTCGCGTTTGCCAAAATCGGTTTCAATGTCGGGAGTCTCGATGAAGCGCACGGCGTCTTCGATGGACAGATGAACGGGAAGCTTCTTTTCTTTGCGCGGAGTCGCGACCAGCTTGGCCGGATTCAATTCTGCAACTCCTTCGCGCACCAGAAACTGAAAGAAGGTGCGCAGGGCGGCGAGCTTTCTGGCGATCGAGGTCTTCTTCTTTTTGTCCGTATGCAGAGTCGAGAGCCACTCGCGAATTGTTAGATGGTCGATCTGAGCGACGTTTGGCTCTTTTCGCGTTCCGTTGTTTGGATCCGCGGGCGCCAGGTGTTCGAAGAACTGCAGAAGATCGCTCTCATAATTGCGCAGGGTGTGCGCGCTCACGTTGCGCTCGTAGCGCAAGTGGTCGAGGAATTGACTGAGAAGTTGATCAAGCATCGTGCGCCGCCTAACTCACGTGGCGTGGTAGACAGAATACACTGCCACCAGGACCGTCTCCTCCAGCGCGAGAGCCCGTTTCACAACGGTTCGGATTCGCTCAGCGTATAGTTCTACAAGAAGTCGATCCCTCTCCCAGAGGAAAGGTGTATCAGAGAAAAGGAGGTTGACTTTGTCCGGGAAACTTAATCCATCTGACGTTCGGTACTTACCGTTAGTCGCTATCGTAGTAGAGCCGCCGTATGCGTAGGTGAGTTCATTCCCAAGTTGCTCAAGGATGTTGCCGTAGATTGGATCAGGCAAATCAGGAATGAAGATTTCGATGCGAACCTTCTCTGATAGCGGCAATCAGTTTCTCCATGCGTTTAGGGAAAGCTTTGACTCGCTTCAAGGCTTCTTCGCGGCTCACCTTTTCCCTCTTAGGGCGCTGAATCCTAATTTGTTTCTTTAATGACTTCATTTCCAATCCTCACGCATAGTTTACACTCGGTCGCGGCTCTTAACCAGAAACCCTTTTCGTGCGCGCACCCGCGCGTTGGGCTTGGTCTTCACCCGGACGGCGATGAGGTGATATTTGCCGTCACGCTTATCCTCAGCGGGGTAATAACTTAGGATGTACTGCTGCGCCAGGTCGGCAGCGATTTGCGCAAACGCATCGTCAAGATCGTCGGCCGATTTGGGGATATAGACAGCGCCGCCGGTCTGGGCGGAGAATTCCTGCATGCGGCGTTCGGCGGCCAGGGCGCGCAGGTTCGCGTTCTCATAAAGGCCTGTCTGCACGACATAAATCTGGCAATCGTCCGCCAGGGCGCGCTGCAGGGTGGTGTCGAAATCCGCATGGCTGGTGGTGTCCACTCCATCGGACACAATTACGATCACACGACGGCCAGGGTAAGGTCGCAGATACGCGCCGGCCTGAATAATCCCGTCGAATAGAGAAGTTGCCCCTTCGGGTTTTCCAAAACTGTCGATAGTCAATTCCAGCCGCCGCGTGTCATTTGTCAGCGGCTCAGCCAGTGCCACATCGGTTGAGACGGAAAAAACTGCCGCCTGATCTACGGGTCGCAGGACATTGCGAAAGAACCGGATGGCCGCACGTTTTTCAAAATCGCGCGACTCACTCAGGCTGCCGCTGTTATCAAACAGCATGGCCATGCGCACGGGCGTATCCGCGCGGCTGATTTCACTGATCGTGTTTGGCTGACCGTCGACGCGCAGCTCAAAGTCTTCAAGCTTGAGATTAGTTACGGCTACCCCGCGGCTATCTACGACGGTGGCGGGCACGGCTACCAGATTCGAAGAGACGCGCACCACATCGGACGAATCGTCCGAGCTGTCTTCTTTCTTGTCGGGCTTCGCAGCTTGAGAGTTGGTTTGTTTGCTTACGGGTTTTGATGTCTGCCGCGGCCGCGTGTTGCTGTTCGACGAGTTTGCCGGCTCAGAGGTTTTTTGCCGGCCCGACTGTGGTTGGATGGCCAGGGGTACGGTTACAAATGCGAAGACGATCAGCAGCGCCTGGAAAACCGGCGCGCGAGTTATCCGAGAGCGCGGATGAGATTTGCCGACATCGATCATGTTGCCGCCATCAGAACTGGTTCGCGTTCTTTCCATGCGGTTTGCAGCCAATGGTCCCACTCTGCCAACGCCAGCTGAACTTGCAGCAAATGCCGCTCGCGCTTGCGGTGTACGGTGCGCGCTTGTTCGGGGCTGAGCGGCTCAAGCAACGCAAACGTGATATTGACCGGTTGGTAATTCTTCGTTTGCGCGCCCGAAACGTATCGCGCCAGAGCGCCAATTGCACTACGCGGCGGCGCCAGCAAAAGTTCTTCGCCCTGCAAGTGCCGCGCGGCATTGTTGCCCGCCAGCCAACCCATGGCCACCGATTCGACGTAGCCTTCAACGCCCGTAATTTGTCCGGCGAAGAAAAGGTTTGAGGCGGAACGCATCTGCATGGTTGCCGCCAGTACGCGCGGCGCGTTGATATAGGTGTTCCGATGAATCTGGCCGAACTGCAGAAACTCTGCCTGCTCGAGGCCCGGAATCAGCCGCAGCACGCGCGCCTGCTCGCCATAACGCAGATGGTTCTGAAAACCCACCATGCTGTATGCGTCAGCCATCAGATTCTCCTGTCGCAGTTGCACGGCGGCGTAAGGTTCGCGCCCCGTTTTCGGATCGATCAGGCCAACGGGCTTCATCGGCCCATATCGCAAGGTGTCAACGCCGCGACGCGCGAGTTCTTCGATGGGCAGACAAGATTCAAACCAGCGTGTTTCTTCAAAGCGCTGCAGCGGGACACTGTTGGCCGCGACCAGGGCCTGATAGAAAAGCGTGTATTGCTCTTGATTGAATGGACAATTCAGATAATCATCGCCGCCCTTATCGTAACGGGCCGCTGGAAAAGCTATCGATCGATCGATTGAGTCAGCCGCGATGATCGGCGCGATTGCGTCGTAGAAATAAAGCTGATCATCGCCCGTCAGTTTCATGATCTCCACTGTCAACGAATCGGAAGTCAGCGGACCGGTGGCGATGATAGCGACGGCATCGCATGGGATGGTAGTGACCTCCTCGCGCACGATTTCAATCTGGGGATGCGCTTCGATGCGCTCAGTTATGTATTCGGCGAACTTTTCGCGATCGATGGCCAGGGCCGCTCCGGCCGGTACGCGCGTCGCCGCGGCCGCCGCCATCACCAATGAATGTCCGCGCCGCAGTTCTTCCTTAAGAAGATGAGAAGCAGAGCCCTGCTCGTCCGATTTCAAAGAGTTCGAACAGACGATCTCGGCGAGCTTGTCGGTGCGGTGCGCGGGTGTCTGTTTCATAGGCCGCATTTCATACAGGCGCACGTGCGTGCCTGCGCTGGCTGCCTGCCAGGCAGCTTCGACTCCGGCTAGCCCCCCGCCGATAACAATGATTTCGTTCATCACTTTGGCGCAAGTTGTTAACTTGCGCGGTCATGACCAGCACGCAAGTTAACAACTTGCGCTACATCTAACGGCGCTTCTTCCGCCGCAGAACTTTTTCGTGCGCCTGCTTCATCACCTCTGCGACTCGCTCGGCTTTGGTTTGCACTTTGCCGGCTTGCTCCTGCTGATTGTCATGATGCTCGTGCATCTCACCCTGGTGCTTATGAAAATCGTGTTCATTCACCCGAGTCGACCCAACCTTGAACGTTTCGATGTTGCGTGTTCCGCCTTTCATACTCTCTCCCTCCTTGTGTCACAGACTTCAGTCTTTGAATTAATCCCCGAACAGTCACAGACTAAGAGTCTATGCTATTCAATTTTCGCTACGGCTTCTTGCTGGGGTTCTCTTCAGTTTTCGGCACGCCGAGTTTGTAACTATCGACATCGGCAGAAAAGTGTTTATAGTCGCTCCACTCGACGGTCTGATTAACGTCACCACCGCCAAACAGAAGCACCTTGACCGACAGGTTGATCTGCGCGAAACGTGGCATCCAGATTCCTTCCTTCAGTCGCGTCTGCTCCCAGACTAACGCGGCGCCCGGTCGCAATGAAACCAACAATCCGCCGGCTATTTTGAAGCCTTCTGCCAGCCGGGCCTCCAACCGGATTACCTGCTTATCGAGGGGATCGATCCAGACCACTCCGACGAGCTTGGAGATCAAACTCTCCTGCCGCGTGCTCGGCTTGAAACCGGGTTTGGCGCGAAAGTCGAAAACAATAGCTTCGCGATCCTGGAAACGTTCACGACGCGGCGAAACAAATTCACAGTGTTTGAAGAATTGTGATATCTCCGGGTCTTCGTCTTCACCCTTCTGGCTCTTGGCAGCTTTCTGTCGCTCGCGTTCCGCACGCTGCTCTGCTGCCTTCTGCGCATCCTTGTCTTTATCGCGTTCAGCTTTCAGAAACTCCTCAGAGACGCGCTTGTCTTCTTTGGCGGCGCGATCGCCGGAAAGAGGGACACCGTTTTCGCTGATCAGCTTGAAGATGGGCCCACGATTGGGGAGGGGAAAAACCTCAGACACTTTCACAGTTTCTTTTTTCACGACCCCTTTGTCGTCAAGCTCCCGTTCAGTCTCCTTTCGCAGAAACGAGTATTCCAGAAACCGCTTCTCAACCTCATCCTGATTGCGAGAAACCTCGCGCAGCAGAGCAATAACATCCAGAGCTTCAGCGCCGCGAGGTGGATCGAAAGCATCTAAAGCAACGCCGGAATTGTAAACTACTCGCTGAAGTTTGAAGGTGAGTTCTCCCGAGCCGTCCTGGTTGATTTGCAGTATGTGCGGCTCGAGAATGTTTCCTTCGGTCCGGTAATCTTCAAACCGTGTGATGGTTTTGCGGACGTCGTCCTGAATGGCAACCAGCAGTCGTGTTGAGGTACTGAAAAGGTATCGCAAGCGGGCGCCGCCGCGGGACGAAAACTCAACTACATAGGCCGCGGCGGAATTATCCAGTGAAACAACGCGGGCAAGAATGTTGGCTTTTTTGTAATCGACCAGATGTGCGACATCCAACGCCGCTTGTAATTTCGCGTTAGCTGCTTCCGGCCCGGTTAGCGTCCGCAATTCGCCGGTCAGCCCGCGGACCCAGGCGGACCTGGCATTCGTCGCCGAGATGATTTGCCCATTGCCAAAGGTAATCTCAGATCGTTGCGAAGCCGGAGTCTTGCGTTGGGTTTTCGCCAGGCCCATCGATTGGCTCCGGAGCTGAATTGTCCAGTCGTAGGTGGCGTCTCGGATCGAGCTTGCCTGTTTCTTCCCGCCGACTGCCTTCAAATAGTTCTCGACGATCCTTTCAGCCGAAGGCAGTTTCTTCGTCGCGCCTGTTTGGGCAGGGACTGGCTGAGTCAGGATGGCGCAAAAGCTGAGGACTAAGAGACAGAGCCAGCCCACTCGCGGGCGAAGATGTTTCGCTAGTCCCATTTTGAGAAAACTCCTTGCGAGGTAAAGCGGCTAACTTCTTTGTCCTCGAAGTCTACCGACATGATGTGGAAGTCGCTGTCGAGAAAATAACACGCCCTGCCTCACCTTCGGGCTACTGCCCCGAAGCCCCACGAAACGTCCAAAGCGGAACCAGTTTTTGTTCGTGCCATGTCGTGTGATTTCGTGGATGGTTCCTGGTCTCGCATAAGAAAGCACGAAGAACCAACCGAGCACACTAACGCTTTTTCGACCTGCTTGACAGCGCAAACAACGCGTTCGTATAGTCAGATGCTGAAACAGGCCGGCTTAGCTCAGTTGGTAGAGCGTGCGATTCGTAATCGCAAGGTCATCGGTTCAACTCCGATAGCCGGCTCCAGTTAATCTATACTCCGACCAGGACTAATCGCAAAGATGAAGGTGGTCACTGACTGGCCGCCTTCATTAATTTTGCCGCCTCGTTCGGAGTTCCGCCTTCAGGCGACGCCTTGCTGCTCATGATAAGATCGCCTAAAGGCGGAACTCCGAACGAGGGATCATTGTATCGCTTTCCATGATTTCGTAATCATCTCCAAACGAGTGGATTCATTCTTCGATTAACTGATTTTCTGCTCGTCCGCCGTTGAAACAATATTCTGCGGATGCGCGTATCCCCTCCGATCAAGCATCCCCTGACGGGATGTCTTACAACCAGCAAAATAATATGGCGAGTGCTCTGGTCTCATTCGGGATCAAATCGAATTCTTCAGGAGAAATAAATGTCAACCAGCAGGAGAACCTTTCTCAAGCTTTCCGCCATAGCGGGTGGCAGTGTCGGCTTAGAGTTAGTATCTGGCGCATCCTTCTCGGCCGCCATCAATAGGACGGTTGGATCAACCGGCCGTGCGGCCAAGCCTTTGCGGCTTTTGATTCTCGGTGGCACTGGTTTCACGGGTCCGCATCAGGTCCGTTATGCGCTCAGCCGTGGACACAAAGTGACGGTGTTCAATCGCGGCAAGACGCATCCGGGCGAACTGCCTAAAGAAGCCGAACAGTTAATCGGCGATCGTAACGGTCAACTCGACGCCCTCAAGGGCAGGACGTGGGACGTCGTCATAGACATCCCTACTACGCTTCCTGTCTGGGTGCGCGATGTGGCGGAAATTTTGAAAGGGAATGTGGAGCGATACGTTTTCATCTCCACTATTTCCGTGTACTCGGACAACAGCAAGCCGGGAATGGATGAGACGGGCACGCTGGCCAAGTACACAGGCGAAGATTCCATGAAGGAGACTCTCCAGACTTTGCGCGCTTCCAATTACAGACTCTACGGGCCGCTCAAAGTGCTTGCCGAAAAGGAAGCCGAGAAATGGTTCCCCGGAAAGGCTCTGATCATCCGTCCCGGACTGATTGTCGGGCCCGGTGATGAGACTGATCGCTTTACCTATTGGCCGGTACGCGTCGACCGCGGCGGCGAAGTCATGGCCCCCGGCGAGCCTTCCGATTCGGTTCAGTTCATCGACGCACGCGACCTGGCTGAATGGACCATCCGCATGGTCGAGCAAGGCGACACGGGCATTTACAACGCAACTGGTCCCAAGTTGAAGCTGTCGATCAAGGAAATGCTTGACGGTATTAAGAAGGCGACGAAGTCCGACGCTCGGTTCACCTGGGTCAACGCGGACTTTCTGGCCGCGCACAACGTCCATCCATGGTCGGACATGCCCGTGTGGGTGGCTCCGCGCGGCGACGAAGTAGGATTTTCCCAGATTAGCGTTAAGAAAGCGCTGAGCAAGGGGCTAACATTCCGATCCGTTCCGGAGACAACGCAAGCCACCCTCGAGTGGTTTAGAAAGCAACCCGCCGAACGACAGGCGACGTTGCGAGCAGGAATTAAGCCGGAGCGTGAGAGAGAAGTGTTGGCACTGTGGCACGCGAGTAAGAGTTAGAGTCGACGTCCGTAATGAAGTCATCTATGAAGCGGCGTTCGAAGTCAAGAGGTTTTAAGTCCAGACTTCGGCCGGGACGCCGCGGCGCCTGGCTTGGTTGATATTTCGTTTGAATGCTCTTTGACATGAGACTGTTAGTTTTTAGTTTACCGCCG
>DATHHW010000069.1:0-4013 GCA_035317005.1 Pyrinomonadaceae bacterium
GGATGAACCAGCGCGCGGAGACCGATAGTGGATTGACGCGCTCAGTTCTGCTGGGGCAGGATTTCAGTATGATTATCGCAGCCGAGTCGGAGGACGAAGCGAACGCTGCTGTGCGATGCACTCTGGGTGGTGAAGAGAAACAATTCGAGGTGCGCACCATTTGCACGGACGGGCGCGTGCGCTGCATGGACGCGCACACTTCGCCCTTGTGGCGTGACGGCAGCATCACCGGCGTGATGGTCTTCATGAGCGACATCACCGAGAAAAAATTGGCCCAGGCCCGGGCCGCGCGATCGGACAAGCTTCGCGCTTTGGGCGAGCTGGCGGCAGGCGTCGCGCACAATCTCAATAACTCCTTAACCGTAATTCAGGGTCGCGCCCAGTTGCTTATGATGCGCAGCACCGGTGATGACGGAAGCAAGAAGAGTCTGGGAGTGATCACCCAGGCTGTCGGCGACTGTTCGCAAACCTTGCGGCGCTTGCTCGACTTCTCTCGACGCGAAACGACCAGGCATCCGGTGCCGGTGGACTTGAGCGAGTTGATTACTTCCAGTGTGGAGATTGCCCGGCCTAAATGGCAGGCCTCATCGTCCGAAAGAACCGGCAGCATCGATATACGCATTGATGCTCCCGCGCCGGCGTTCACGCTGGGCGATTCGGCGGAGTTACGCGAGGTCGCGCTGAACTTGATTTTCAATGCGGTCGACGCGATGCCACAGGGTGGAACGATCGAGGCGGGAACGAGAGTTGAAGGCAAGACGGCGCGCTTTTGGATCGCCGACACCGGCAACGGGATGCCGGCGGAAGTGATCGCGCGGATCTTCGAACCGTTCTATACGACCAAGGGCGAGCGCGGCACGGGTCTCGGGCTCTCCGCGTCGCATGGAATCATTGAGAACCACTCGGGAGACATTAACGTGATCAGCGAGCCGGGCAAGGGAACTCGCTTTGAAATCATTCTGCCGTTGCACGAAGCCGCCTCGCCCGTCGTGGCAGCTCCCGTGGCGCAAGCCGCCAACAATAAGTCAGCGCGCGTACTCGTGGTCGAGGATGAAGAGAACGTCCGAGTGCTTTTGAATGATGCGTTCCGTGCCGAAGGTCACGATGTTACGGAAGCCACCACGGGCGCCGAAGCACTCAAGCATTTGGACAAGAGCCAGTTCGATCTGATGGTTTGCGATCTCGGCCTGCCTGAATTGAGCGGCCTGCACGTCGCGCGCTGGGTCAAAGAGTTCCGGCCCGATCTGCCTGTGATCATTGCGACCGGTTTCGCAGAAATGATTTCCGAAGACGATTATCAAAAGGCCCGCATCGACGACGTCATCCGCAAACCTTACGCCCTCGCCGACGTGCTGAACCGGGCGCATGCTCTTCTGGCCAAGCAGCTTGATGGATATCGTGAGACTGTAACGGTCTGATCTCTTATTTAGTGCCTCTACCGTTTGTGCCGACAAGTGTAGCTGTCGCGTGCCAGCACGACTAGATTGAGTGAACGCACTCTTACTTTGATCTCACGCCGCTGGCTTTATTGAGGAAAATAAGCCTTTCGTCCTGTGACGATATATTCAGGATGATTTCGCACCTCAACTTTAATCTCTCTGCGTTTACGGTCTCGCCCTTGATTAGTCGGGTAATATCCGATGAGATACCGATTGCTGATTAGCTTGAAAATGTTTGAGTAAACCCCTTCCGCGTCTTCCGGTTTTTCGATGAAATCGAGGTTGCCGCCCGACAATTCAGCAATTCTAAACATGGCTGTTTGCCCTGCTAACAGCAGTTCCGCAATTGGCGACTGACACAATTCCAGTAGCCTCGCAGGAGCTTCGCCCCGTCCCCCAACAGCTCTATAGAGATTCGTAAGCGCAAACTCAGCCCGTGCTTTCTGCTCTTCATTTGAGAGTCCAAGAAATCGAATTCCCGGAGCCACTGAATAGATTGTCGCTCGTGATCTTTCGATGGCTTCTTTGATATCGCTGAATTCAAAATTCTTTGCGGCCTTCTCTCTGTTAAATCTCGTTCGCGCTTCTTCCCCGGCTGAGCTGGCGATTTGATGAGATGTATCCTTATCCGGTTTAAGCTGCATTATTTCATTTCCATCTCCCTGAAAAATAACAATCCGCTGCCGATCTTCGCGATCGAACATCTCATTTAAAACCGCCAACAAGGCTTCAAATTCTCTACCGGGTCCAATGTACTTTTCCCAAATGTCCCAAACTCCTTTTGAGAGCCGAGGGTCATCTTTGATCTGTGGGAGCAAAGCCTCAAGTTCTTTACGGCTCTCAAGAATTGGATCCTTCAGCAGCGAACTTAATTTGTTTTTGAGCAGGGTTTTGTCAGCGGTGAAATCCACCACCAGTTTTACATCAACCGTGACAATCGCCATCTTGTCTTGCGGAGCGAGTCTATCAACCAGCATCTTTGCGGCTTGAATGCTGTTCTTCAGATAAGGTGCTTGTAGAAAGTGACAATCAATAATCAAGACCATAGAGCGCGGCACAGACAGGCTCTCGCCAGACGAAAAGACTTCAATCTTTTGCGGCGCGCCATCTTCCGTTACAACAAAATCCTCTTTGTTGAGTTCGGTGACCATCTTGCCATTTTGATCCTTCACTAGAACATCATTGACGACCAAGTCCGTTGTTACCCGAATGGTTTCGACGTCATCAGGCCCATTACTCTTTGGTCTATCGTGAAAATCCCGTAGCTCTTTGGGTTTGTATTTTTGAAGGCTGGAGCCGAAGGTTTTTGCTCTTGTTTTTTCCGGTGAAGCTGATTGCGTCGGCTTTGGCGATGGGGATGGGGTTTGTTCAAACGCTAGGGAAGCCACAGCGAGAAAAAAGACAATTGTTAAGTGAAGTTTCATGAAACCCAAATTACACCCGAAAATAAGAAATTGTCACGCAGAGTACATCAACTTCGATGTAATTAAGAACGGGAGAGATGGCGACCGGATCATGTAAAAGGTCCGATTAGTACGAACGCCCTTTTTGATCCGGTCGCTACCGCTCGCGGTTCTGACACTAATACTGGGATGACATGAATCGCACCCAGAAACTGCCTGATTTCAGAGACTCTTCAAGTCCATGATTGTCAGAAGAACTTTGTCAGTACTGCTGACACGTATTATCTGCCCCACAGAAGTAATTTACAGGACAGTCTTCTGTCCCGTTACAACTACCGCCAGGGCCACCATTTGAGTAGCAAAAGACGCAGTGGCTATAGCAGCTATTGACGTTCTGCCTACAATCGTTTTGGCAGACATTGCACGCATCAATCTGAACAGGATCGCCAGTAGCGTTAGCAAGAAGGCAGTGAACTTGGCACTCGTTCGAGGGTCCGCCGTATTGACAGCCTATTGCCGCGAGCGTCGGGTCGCCTCCTCCTGCACATTGTTCGCAACATGGGGCTGCCACTGCCGCTGTTTGCGACCTCGGCCTGCCGGAATTGAGCGGCCTTCACGTCGCGCGTTGGGTCAAGCAGTTTCGTCCCGACCTGCCGGTGATCATCGCGACGGGTTTCGCGGAAATGATTGCCAGCGAAGACTACGAAAATGCGCGCATCCACGAGATAATTAGAAAACCTTACTCCGTCGCCGATGTGCTGGCGCGCGCTAACGGTCTTCTTGCAAAGCAGCTTGGTAGATATCGGGAGACGGTGACGGTCTGATCTTTTATTTAGTCCTAGTCTTGTGGTGGCTAGAACCTGTTCACCTTCATTTAACATTTGCTGCTTATTGAGGAAAATAAGCCTTCCGTCCTGTGACGATATATTCAGGGTGATTTCGCACCTCAACTTTCATCTCTCTGCGTTTTCCGTCTCGCCCTTGATTAGTCGGGTAATATCCGATGACATACCGATTATTGATGAGATTTAAAATGGCCGAGTAGACAGTTTCCGCATCTTCCGGTTTTTCAATAAAACCGATTTTCCCGCCGGACAACTCGGCAATTCTCAACATTGCTGTTTGCCCCGCCGTAAACACTTCCGCATCTCTCTCCTGAAACTCTCCTATT
>DATHHW010000070.1:0-16631 GCA_035317005.1 Pyrinomonadaceae bacterium
ATCGTCACGCTCGGCGGACTCCAGGCATGGCGGGGCATTATCTTGAAGTTGACCGGAGGCAAGACCATTCCGGTTGAGTTGCCTTTCTTTCGTTCGCTGGGCCGCGACTTTATCGATCCGCGCATTGGTCTCGGCCTGGCCGTCGCCGCGGTAGCCGCCATCGTCTGGATGAACCTGCGCCGCAACCGGGCCCGACAACGTCACGGCTTGAAGGTGCTTAGCGCCGGCGCGCTTGCCACTCGCATCCTGGTGCCGTCGATCGTCATCGTGGCTTTCATCTTCCTGATGAATAAGGCAGGCGGCGTTCCGATCCCGGTAATCTTCCTGCTCGCGGTAGCGCTGGCGGGTTCTTTTCTGACCGCGAACACCACCTTTGGCCGTTACCTATACGCGATTGGCGGCAATCCTGATGCGGCTCGTCTGTCGGGAATAAATCTGCGGCGATATATCCTCGCGGCGTTTTGTGTGATGGGCGCGCTGGCCGGGCTCGCGTCGATTCTGCACACTGCGCGTGTCGGCAGCGCGTCACCGGACGCCGGCAGTTTGATGGAGCTCGATGCGATCGCTTCGTGCGTGATTGGCGGCACGAGTCTTATGGGTGGGCGCGGCACGGTCTTTGGCGCGGTGCTGGGTGCGCTGATTTTGGCTAGCCTGGATAACGGCATGTCGCTCTTAAATGTTGAGAGTTGGGCTCAATACGTGGTTAAGGGCGGAGTGCTGGTCGCCGCAGTTGGCTTTGATATGTTCGGGAGAAGAAAAAGTTGAGCGTAGGTTCCCTCTCCCTTTGGGAGAGGTTAGGGTGAGGGCCTGGTGCGGGAAAAGAATTCAACCAACAATTTGGCCCCGCCTAATTCCCTCTCCCCGGCCCTCTCCCAGAGCGAGAGGGAGAAACCAGACCTGGTTTGTGCCGTTGATCTCGGCGGCACGAACCTGCGCGCGGCCAACATCGACAGCGCCGGTCAGATTCACGAACGGGTAAGAAATCCGACACCGAAGTCAGTACAAGCGGAAGATGTCGTAAACATCGTCGCCGCGGCGGTGCGCGAGTGTGAAGCAGCAGCGCTGAAGCGCGACGCGCAGATCCAATCCGTTTCGGTTGTCGTACCCGGCACTGTCCACGTCGAGACGGGTTTGGTGGTCAATGCCCCGAACCTCAACTCTCTGGAAGGATACAAACTCGGACCTGCATTGGAGAGCGCCCTCGATCGTTCCGTCCTGCTGGAAAATGATGCGAATGCCGCAACCGTCGGCGAGATGTGGCAAGGAGCAGCACGAGGCTATCAAACGATCCTTTGCCTCACCCTCGGGACCGGGGTTGGTGGTGGAATAATTCTCGACGGCAAACTTTGGGGTGGTGTCGATGGCGCCGCGGGTGAGCTTGGTCACACCAGCATAGAGCCTTTCGGCGGCGTTCAATGCAAGTGCGGCAGCATTGGATGCCTCGAGGTTTACGCCAGCGCGACGGCAATTGTGCGCATGGCGCGCGAAGGGCTGAGCCAGCACTCGGATTCCAGTTTGCATTCAATTCCCACCGGCGATCTAACTTCAGAAAGGATTTGTAGTGCGGCGAGGGCCGGCGACGAATTGGCGCTCGAGGTATTTCGCCGGGCGGGCGTCTATCTCGGTGTGGCGATGGCAAATTTCGTCAACATTTTCAATCCCGAAATGATTGTCATCGGCGGAGGTGTGTCGGCAGCATGGGAGCTGTTCGCTCAGCCCGCGCGCGCAGAAGTTTTGCGGCGCGCTTTCTATGTACCCGCAGAGCGATGTCGAATCGTGCGAGCCGAGCGTGGTGACGATGCCGGATTAATCGGCGCAGCATGGCTGGCTTTGGAGTGCGGTGACTTGTCACCGCTTTGAATTTCCTCTCCCACGCTGCATATTAAAAAAGCGGCGACGAGTCGCCGCACTCCAAACCAATGCCCGCACTCGTGATCCACGGCCATTTCTACCAACCACCGCGCGAGAATCCGTGGACTGGTGTCGTCGAGGTTGAGCCCAGCGCTGCGCCTTTTCACGACTGGAACGAGCGCATTCATTCCGAGTGTTACCAACCCAATGCTTGCGCGCGCATTACCGATCCAGCTACCGGCGGCCAGCGAATCGTCAATAACTACGCGAACATCAGCTTCAACTTTGGGCCAACCCTGTTGAGTTGGATCAAGAGCAATCACCCCCATACATATGCCGACATCATCGATGCCGATCAAGCCAGCGCGCGCGAACGCGGCGGGCATGGCAATGCGATCGCGCAAGCCTACGGTCATGCGATCCTGCCGTTGTGCAATGAACGCGATCGGCAGACCCAGACCCGGTGGGGCCTGGCGGACTTCAGTAATCGCTTCGGGCGCGACCCGGAAGCGATGTGGCTGCCAGAGACAGCCTGCAACGACGACGTGTTGGGCGCGTTAATCGATGCGGGATTGCGGTTCGTCATTCTCGCGCCGCATCAGGCTGCCCGCGTACGCGTGTTTGGCGGCGACGATTGGCGCAAGGCAAATGAACAGAGCGTCGATACGAGCTTGCCCTATCGATACTCTCATATCGATGGCTCGGGTCGATCGATTGCCGTGTTTTTCTACGACGGGCCCACTTCACGGGCGATTGCTTTTGAAAACCTGTTGAGGTCGAGCCGTGAATTAGTGGATCGATTTGCACAAACCGCCCAGGACAGAGGGTTCCTAAACATCGCGACTGACGGCGAAACTTACGGTCATCATTTCAAGTTCGGTGATGTTTGTCTGGCCCACGCGCTTGAAATCGAAGCACCGGCGCGCGGTCTTCAGATTACTAACTACGGAGATTATCTCGACCAGCATCCGCCCGCCTTCGAAGTTGAAATCAACAATGGCCCGAACGGGGAAGGAACTTCCTGGAGTTGCTCTCACGGAGTCGGCCGCTGGATTCGCGATTGCGGTTGCCACACCGGAGGAGAGCGGGGATGGAGTCAGCATTGGCGTACTCCTCTGAGGCAGGCACTCGATTTATTGCGAGATGAGAATGCAAAGCGCTTTGAAGCGACGCGCGGCAATCTTTTTGTCGATCCCTGGCAGGCCCGCGATGACAGCATCGACCTGGTCCTCAATCAGAATCATTCGCGCGAGGAGTTTTTGCGCGACCATGCCGGCCGTGGGCTATCAACTGACGAACAGTGGCGCGCTCTGACTTACCTCGAACTACAGCGTATGTTGTTATTGATGTATGCCAGTTGCGGCTGGTTCTTTAACGACATTTCCGGAATCGAAACCATTCAGATCTTGAAGTACGCTGCTCGGGCGATTGACTTGATGGATCAGTTGGGTCTGCCTTCAGTGCGCGGACGGTTTTTGGAAATCCTGGCGGAAGCGAAGAGTAATCGGCATGAGATGGGAACGGGCGCGGATATCTATCGACGGTTTGCTGAGCCGCGCGGGCCTTCGCATCGTGAACTTGAGACAGCAGTAATCTCCGCATGAAAAAGGGCAACACGCAAAATCGGGGCAGTAACCTGCGTACCAGCAAGGGCGTCGACGCCGACCAGACGCCCGCCAGGGTGAAGGCTGAGAGTTCACGCAAAGGCGCAAAGGCGCAAAGCAAGACGACTGCCGCCGCGGCCAGGAAACGCGTAAGCAGAGCTGCCATTACAAAGGCCCCGCACGACTTGTCTCCCACACTCGGCGAACTTGATCTGCATCTCTTTGGTGAAGGCAAACACGAACGCATCTATGAAAAACTCGGCGCGCATGTGTTGACCCATGAAGGCGCACGAGGAGTTGCATTCGCCGTCTGGGCCCCCAATGCAAAAACCGTTAGCGTCGTGGGTAACTTCAATGAGTGGAACGGCGCAAAGCATCCGATGCGAGGGCTGGGCAGCTCAGGCGTGTGGGAACTTTTCATTCCCGGCCTGCGAGAAGGTGAACTCTACAAGTACGAAATCAAGGCCGGCCGCCAAAAGTTTCTGAAAGCTGATCCCTACGCCTTGATGATGGAAGTGCCGCCGAACACTTCATCAATCGTCTTCAAATCGAAATACAAGTTCCACGATCGTGCATGGCTGACTCAGCGCAAGAAGCGACAAGCCTGGCGCGAACCAATGTCGATTTATGAAGTTCATTTAGGCTCGTGGCGGCGCATCACTGAAGACGGCAATCGCCCTCTGACATATCGCGAGATGGCGCCGCAACTTGCCGATTACGCTCTAAAGAATGGATTCACGCAGGTCGAATTTTTGCCCCTGAAGGAACATCCCTACGGGCCTTCGTGGGGCTATCAGGTAAGCGCGTACTTCGCGCCTTCATCACGTTATGGCACGCCTGACGATCTTCGTTTCCTGGTCGACTATCTTCATCAAAAAGGTTTGGGCGTGATCATGGATTGGGTGCCTGCGCATTTTCCCAAGGACGCGTTTGCGCTAGCGCGTTTTGACGGCACGGCGCTATATGAACACCAGGACCCACGCAAAGGTGAGCACCCTGACTGGGGCACATACATTTTCAACTATGGCCGCAACGAAGTGCGAAACTTTCTGATCGCGAACGCGCTGTTCTGGCTACGCGAGTTTCATCTGGATGGATTGCGTGTCGACGCCGTCGCGTCGATGCTCTATCTCGACTACAGCCGCAAAGAGGGCGAGTGGGTGCCGAACGAGTTTGGCGGTCGTGAAAATCTGGAAGCGATCTCTTTAATCAAAGAACTGAACGAAGTCACTCATCGAGAGTGCCCCGGCGCGCTGATGATCGCTGAAGAATCAACCGCCTGGCCCGCAGTCAGTCATCCGGTTTATGCCGGCGGGCTCGGGTTTGATTTCAAGTGGAACATGGGTTGGATGCATGACACGCTCAAATACTTTCAGACTGATCCGTTATTTCGCAGCGGCAATCACAATGCTCTGACTTTTGGTTTGATCTACGCGTGGACTGAGAATTTCATCCTTCCCTTCTCTCACGATGAAGTCGTGCACATGAAAGGCTCTCTGCTAAACAAGATGCCCGGCGACGAATGGCAGAAGTTTGCGAACCTGCGCGCGCTGTACGCTTACATGTGGGCGCATCCGGGCAAAAAACTTCTATTCATGGGCGGCGAGTTTGGCCAGTGGCGCGAATGGAACGAGACTGAAAGCCTCGATTGGCACCTGCTCGAGTCTCCGGTTCACCAGGGCGTTCAGTCGTTGATTCAGGATCTGAACAAGCTCTACCGGAAACACGGCGCGCTCTGGGAAGCTGACAACGAAGCCAACGGCTTTCAATGGATCGAAGTCAACAACGCATCGGAAAACGTAGTCGCCTTTCGCCGCATCTCGCCGTCAACCGGCAAAGAGATAATTTGCGTCGGCAACTTCTCACCCGTAGTTCGTGAAGCACATCGCCTCGGCTTACCGCGCGCGGGCACGTACAAGCAACTACTCAATACCGATCACGAAAAGTATTGTGGAGGTGGGTTTGGTGTGGTGAAGAGTATTAAGGCGGAGATGGTTCCAGCGCATGGGCTGGATTATTCGGCTGAGATTTGTCTGCCGCCGCTGGCCACGATGTGGTTTGAGGGGAGGGGAGATCATCCATAGCTTCTCAAAGGACCGTGAACTAGGATTCTAAAGGGCCTTCAGCTTGACTACGTCATCCCAAGCTTTCGATTCTCTTGCAAGCGAGGTCAATAGCGTCTTGGGATTCGCTCCTTGTACAGTAATTGGCGAGTAGCGAGTCGCGCGCAAGCCAAAACGAAAACTCCTCTTCAGCGACATTCTTGCGAGCCAAGCGGAGAATCTCTACATATTCTTTCGCGAGAAGGCGCAACGAGCGTGCGAGGGTTCCTTCATGTAGCAACCATGACGAATGCTGAAAGTCCGACTGATCCTGTTTGATTAGCATCTCAATCCTAGGCACGGAGCTCTTAAAGGTCTGTTTCAGAGCGACGAAGTCCGCAACGGCGCTTAGTGAGTCGCAAAACGCGGAGAAGAAGACCAATGCCTCGAATGACACCTCTAGGAAGAAGTCTCGTTCCCAGTGTCGCTCGATGAAGTCGACGTGAGTCTCAACAGAGACGAGTAGGCTCTGCAATGCCGAGGCAAATCTATCAAATGACTGTTCCTTGAACATTATTATTGCGATCAAATCCGCCGCGTCATCGTCGCCGAGATCGATTCGTCTTGTGAACCTGAAACTGGTTGTAGCCTGGCAAAGAAGATCGTCGTATCGACGACGACACTGCTGGCGCGCATTGGCCAGAAATATTTTGTTTTCGGTTTCAACGTACAAGAAAAGAATTATTGGAAAGGGAAGACCCAGCCAGTAGTTGGCGGTGGAACACTTTATACCGGTTAGTATGCCGGTTCCATCCTCCCGCCAATTCATCTTTGCTGTAGACTTTACTTGCGCGCCAAAGAGCCAGCCGACAACCTGCTCACCGAGTGGGATCTCGATAATGCAATCCAAGCCATAGTCTCGTTCAGTAACGTAACGGAGAATCCACTCATTCGGTAAGCCTGCGTTCAAAGCCTTAAACGAACGAGACTCCTTTACATGCTGAGATGTTCTCTTGGGATACTCCACAATTCGATTCGATAGGACTGAATTAGTCTACTTCAAATCCATGTGCTTGATGGGAACCAGGCGATGACCGAGCATGTCGACGGCGGCCTGGCTTTGCTCAAGGATGATAAAACCGATCAAAGGCTCGTATTCACCGTCGGCGAGGTTCATATCAACAAAGGCGACTTCGTTGAAGATGGGACGAAAGCCTTCTATTTGAATGCGTACCGGCCCACATACTTCGGCTGTTATTATCTGTTGGGTACTCGTTCCCACCTCGATTGTTCTACTTGAGTCGAATCGTCCGAGTCGTTCCTTCCATGCCGCAGGCAAAACCATGTGCGGTGCTCCCGTGTCGACCAATGCATCACAGATGACACTCATGGAATCATCCCTGACATTTCCAATCTTCACTGAGGCAACAATTCCCATATGGCACTACCGGCTCGAGAGAACAATCTACTCACTTGACGCAAAGCATAAGCGCCGAAGGCCGCGCAATGCAATAGCCTGGGGCAACGCCCCAGGTAACCGGTGCTTACCACCACGAAAGCGCTGAAGGCGCGAAATAGAATCTTTTGCAATTAAGTACTGGCGACCTCATTTCGCCCCTACAGGGCGACCGATTCGTGATGGCGATTCATACCCAGGGCGTCGCGCTTCGCGCTTTGCCCTGGGCTATTCTATTTCACGCTTTCGGCGTGAAGAACTGAGCCCTCCCTCCGGTCGGGCTACCGCCCCGTTCGCCTCATCGTGTATCTTCGCCTTTGCATGACCAACTGGACCGATATCCGCAAGCACTTTCCGGTAACTGAGAAGCTCGCTTACCTCAACAGCGCCGCCGCGGGACCGGTGTCGCGCGCGTCGCAGGCAGCCGCCGCCGGTTACTACGACAAGATGATGCGTGACGGCGATGTGCATTGGAATCGCTGGCTCGCGGAGCGGGAAGCGATTCGTCAAAAGGTGGCGCGGTTCATTAATGCTGAGCCCGAAGAGATCGCGTTCACCACTAACACTTCGTCAGGGATGAATGTGATCGTCGATGCGCTGGAAGATCGCGGCGAAGTCATATCCAGCGAACTTGAGTTTCCGGTTACGACGCTACCATGGATGCATCGCCGCATTCCGGTTCACCTGCTGCCGGCGGTCGATGGCGAAGTGCGAATCGAAGACGTCGAGGGCGCGATGACGCACGACACGGGCGTGATAGCGCTCAGCCACGTGCAATTCTCAAATGGATTTCGAATTGAGCCTGAAAGACTGGGTGAGATAAAAGGCAAACACGCTCTGGTAATCAATGCGAGCCAATCTGCCGGCGCGTTCGAAATCGATGTGAAGCGAATGAAGATTGACGCATTTTGCGCGACCGGCCACAAATGGCTGCTGTCGGGCTACGGGTCGGGCTTTGTTTATCTCAGCCGTGAATTGCTCGATCAATCCTTGCCCAGAGCAATCGGCTGGCTGAGTGTCGAACATCCATTCGAGATGCGCAACGACGAGTTTCGCCCGCGTCACGACACCGCCGCGCGCGTCGAGCTGGGCTGCCCACACTTCGCGGGAATTTTTTCGCTGGGAGCATCGGTCGATCTCATGAACGAGATTGGCGCTGCCAATCTTCAAGCGCGTGTGTTGGAACTAAATAGTCTGCTAACCTCCCGGCTCGCCGAAAGCGGATGGCAGGTCCTTTCGCCGCTGCAAAACGAAACCGCGCGTTCAGGTGAAACCCTGGTCAAAGTCGACAACCCGGATGAAGTCGTCCGCCATCTCTTTCGCCGCGGAGTCGTAGTCACAGAAAAGCGGCAAGGCACTCGAGTCGCGACACATTTCTTTAACAACGAAGAGGATATTGAGAGATTGATTGCGGGGATGAATGAGACTCGCCGGTGAATCGGTGGCATAGACTTCAGTCTGTGATTGAGCTTTGGACTACCTCGGATCACCGACGTGTCACCTTTTTTCTTGAGAGGAATATTTGGATCACAGACTGAAGTCTATGCTACTCAACTGACGGCTGCTTTTTTCTTAGACTTCGGTTTTGCGCGCGACGGGGGACGCGTGGCAGTTTTGGCAAAATGCTCGCGGCAAAGCTGTAGAAACTTCTGATGAATTGGCGATTCGTAACCACCGACCAGACGCACCACGCCGAGTTGCCAGTTGATCTGCGCGCCTTCGATCCACCAGCGCACCAGGCTTCCCTTCCCTACTTCTTCCCCGACTGACTGCAAAGGCACAATGCCAACGCCCATATCCTCTTCCACCATGCGCTTGATGGCCGCCAGCCGGCTCAACTCCATCGCGACCTTCAACGTTACTCCCGCTTGAGCAAAAAACTGATCGATCAATCGCCGAGTATTTCCTCCGCGCTCTCCGAGGATCAGCTTCTCACCGGCCAGCGCGTAGGCGCTGACTATCTTTTGTTTTGAAAGTGGATGGCGAGGCGAAGCGATCGCTACCAGATAATCTTCATTCAAGAGTTCCGTCTGCACTCCGCGCGCCTCGACTGGCAACGACACGAAAGCGGCGTCGAGTTCACCCGCCAAAACTTGTTTCACTAACGACTCGCTGGTGCCCGAGACGACCGAGGTCTCGACGCCCGGGTGCGCCTGTCGCACCTCTCTGAGAATCTGCGGCAAAGGATCGGCGTTGACCATTGCTGACGCGCTACCGATGCGCAGCCGGCCGCGATGGGCGCCGGTCAGCGCCGCGAGTTCCTCAAGGGCAGCATTATGCTCGCGCAGGATCGTGTAGGCGCGCTCGAGCAGTTTCTCGCCGGCCTCTGTCAGGATCACACGGCGCGGCGCCCGAATGAAAAGCTGCGCGTGTGTCTCAGTCTCCAGTTGCCGGATCTGCATGCTGATAGCCGCCTGCGTTACGTGGACCCGTGCTGCCCCGGCGGTGAAAGTGCCGCTTTCCGCGATGGCGACGAACGCCTTTAGTTGTCTAATATCCATAATCTCGCCTGCATCAACGTGGATTATTACGTGGATAAGATCTTTTAGTTTCCATTATAGCTAGGCCGTTCCTAGAATAGAAACCCTTATAACTTCAGCAGGCATCGAAAACTTACATGACGGCAACGCAAACAACAGTGGATATTCTGCCGCGGCGGCTGGCCCCGCTGCGCAAATTGGTTGTGGGCGTTGACGGCGGTGGCACACGAACCCGCGCGGTCATCCTTGATGGGGATCGCGTGCTGGGTGAAGGCACCTCAGGTCCATCAAATCCGCTGAGAGTTGGGATTGCCAACGGCGCCGCGGCTATCCGCGAAGCGATCGACAAAGCGTGCGCGGCAGCCTTGATCGATCGTGACGACCTGGTGGCCGCCGGGGTTGGGCTGGCCGGCGTCAGACGCAAAGACATCCGTACCCGAATGCGCGATGTTTTGATCGAGACGCTGAAAATCAAGAACATTGAGTTAATGAGCGATGGCGACATCGCTTTATACGGCGCCACCGACGGCGCGCCCGGCATCGTCGTAATTTCAGGAACCGGATCAATTTGTGTCGGGGTTAACCGCCAGGGCAGGCATGTCTTTGCGGGGGGCTGGGGTCCGGTGGCCGGCGACGAAGGCAGCGGATCCTGGATCGCACGGCGCGCGCTGCAGGCTGTGGCGCACGCCACTGATGAGCGTGGGCCAAAGACCGCGTTGACCCGAGCCGCCTGCGAATACTTTCAAGTGGCTGCAGCGGACGATCTGGCAACCGCGATCTACGCTCCGACGATCACGAACGATCGCATAGCCGGCTTTAGCAAACACGTGATTGAAGCGGCGCGGGGCGGTGACGCGGTGGCTCGGAACATTTTGATCGAAGCCGGAACAGAGCTGGGCAAAGCAGCGGCGACGGTAATTCGCAGACTGAAAATGGAGCCGGAGCGCTTTCAGGTCGCCTTCGTCGGAGGAGTTTTCGCCGCGGGTGAATTTGTGATCGCACCTCTGCAAGAGGAAATCGCGCGCGTGGCCAAGAAGGCTTTCATAGCCCCGCCCCACTTTTCACCCACAGTCGCCGCCGGCCGCCTGGCGCAGGAGCACCTGCAAGGATTGCCGGTTGCAGTCTGAGTGTTTAGGGTTCAACCTTTAGGTTGCCGATCGAAAGCGCAAGCTGAAGCTTGAACTCTAAACTTGCGGCACGACCTGAGAGCGCTCTACGTTGCCTGTCCGCTGGTTGCCTTTCTCGATCATGCCTGAAGCTGCTGAGCCTACTCCACTAACTGAGCAAGAGAATCCGCGCACCGCGCAAATCAGTTCGTTACCAACTGTAGAGATTCTGCGTCTGATGAACGAAGAAGACGCACGAGTGACGGACGCGGTCGCGCAGGTCTTGCCTGAGATTACGCGAGCCGCCGATGGAATAGTCGGGCGGCTGGATCAGGGCGGTCGTCTTTTCTATATCGGCACGGGAACGTCCGGCAGACTGGGCGTGCTCGACGCTTCTGAATGTCCGCCCACGTTCGGCGTCTCGCCGGACATGGTGCAGGGGATCATTGCCGGCGGATACGAAGCTTGTTATCGCGCGGTCGAAGCGTCCGAGGACGATGCCGCGGCCGGCGCAGATGACCTTGAGGCGCGCGGCTTTACCAAACAAGATGTGCTGGTCGGGATAGCGGCATCGGGCCGCACGCCATACACGGTGGGTGCAGTTGAGCACGCCAGACAACTCGGCGCATTCACGATTGCTCTTACTTCCGTGCCGGGATCTGTAATTACAAAGTCTGCCGAGATCAGCATCGTGCCGGTGGTTGGGCCGGAAGTGATCGCCGGCTCTACGCGGATGAAGGCGGGGACCGCGCAGAAGCTGGTGCTTAATATGCTCTCAACGGCCGCCATGATTCGTCTCGGGTACGTCACCGGCAATCGGATGACGAATGTGCAGACACGCAACGTAAAGTTGCGGGCGCGTGCCGAACGGATCCTGGCCGCGGAAGCAGGCTTGGACGAGGAACGCTCAAAGGAGATCCTCGATGCGGCGGACGGCAACTTACCAATAGCGCTGGTGATGAGCCGGACAGGTTGTTCGCGAAGTGAGGCGGATTTGGCGCTTAAAGCATCGCGAGGCGTACTGGCGAAAGCAATAGCATCCATCAAGGAGCCGCGCGAGCGTAAATGAACAGTTGAGTCTTGCCAGCCCTTCTCATTAGCATCACGGCTTTAGCCCGGTGATCGATCAGTGGTTCCCTTTCGGAATGGAAACCGCTTAAACGGTTTCTGGTTTGTGTCGGACACTAAATTCACCGTGATAAAGCCACGGTGCTGATGGATCAGCAGCCGAAAACTGCATCATTATCGACCGAACGCACAACTTTCCACATGGGTTTCTCAGCAATCGATTACGCGGTTCTGCTCCTTTATCTCGCCGGAATCACGGTCTTTGGAGTGATGTTTCGGCGATCGCAGCGCACCGTCAAAGATTATTTTCTCGGCGACAAAAACACCTCGTGGGTAGTTATCAGTTTGTCGATCGTCGCGACTGAGACAAGCACCCTCACCCTCATCGGCGTACCGGCCCTGGCCTATGCGAACTATGCGCGACCTGAGCAGGGAGGCAACTTCACTTACCTCCAGGTTGTGCTCGGGTATATCGTGGCCCGGATCATTATCAGTCTGATCTTCATTCCGGCGTATTTTCGCGGCAACCTGCTGACCGCTTACGAACTGCTGAAGAACCGATTCGGGACCAAGACCAAGAACTTTGCCGCGTCGCTCTTTCTCGTGATGCGGGCCCTGGCGGAAGGTGTTCGAGTTTTCGCGGCCTCGCTCGTGTTGAGCGCGGTGCTTAGCGCCAGCCTGCCCGGTCTGCCCTACTTGTGGCTCTGGTCGATCATTATTGTGGGCGTGCTGACGTTGATCTATACGTTCGAAGGCGGCATCGCAGCGGTCATCTGGACCGACCTGATCCAATTGGTGATCTACATCGGCGGATCCCTTCTGGCCGCGTACGAGTTACTCCACCTGGTTCCCGGCGGGTGGAGCTCGATTGCCGCGCACGCGCAAGCCGCAAACAAGTTCCAACTTGTCTCGTTCAAGTTCGACCTAAGCGTGCCGTTTACTTTCTGGGCTGGACTGTTTGGCGGAACCTTCCTGACAATGGCGTCACATGGAACGGATCAATTGCTCGTGCAGCGTCTGCTGACCTGTCGCAACAAACGCGAGAGTCAGAAGGCGCTCATTCTCAGCGGCTTTGTGGTTCTATTCCAGTTCGCATTGTTTCTGACGATCGGTGTGATGCTCTATGCTTATTATAAGTTTTATCCGTTGACGGCGAAGCTGGCGAGCAACGACGAAATCTTTCCGATGTTCATCGTGCAACGCTTGCCGCACGGGGTCGCCGGTCTGGTGATCGCGGCAATTTTTGCCGCCGCCATGTCGAACCTGAGCGGCTCGCTCAATTCCCTTTCGTCGAGCACGGTACTGGATCTTTACAAGCCTCTCTTCCGTCCTGACGCGAGCGACGAACATCTTTTGAACCTTTCGCGCTGGCTCACGGCGGCCTGGGGAGTTGTACTGATTGGGATCGCCATTCTGGCCAGCAGTTGGGGATCGGTTTTTACCACCGGCTTGACGATCGCGTCATTGGTTTATGGCCCGATGCTGGGGGCATTTTTGCTGGGAGTACTAACGAAACGAGCCAATCAAACTGGAGTAATGGTAGGAATGGCGGTGACCCTGGCGGTGATGATTTTCATCAAGTTTAACGGCCCCGTCCTGCAATGGGCCGCAATGAAGTTTAACTCGCAGCCGGTTCCGTGGATGGATTGGTTGGCCACTCACACCAACATAGCCTGGACATGGTACGTGCTGATTGGAACGACCATTTGCTGCGCGGTGGGATATGCAACCAGTATATTGACCAGAAACCCGAGAGCAGAATCAGGCTCGGCTGAAATCTGATTGTTCAATAAGGCTCAAATCTTGAAATGATAAAACTTCCCGATCGACAAGTCATTCGTGGGTTGACGCTCCTCCTCGTGCTTTCGCTCTGCGCGGGTCCCGCGGGAATGGGACGAACTGTTACCGGCTCCCACGTAGCTCCTGCTGGGCCGATCAACAACTCGGCCAAACCATATTCGCGTCACCCTTCCGGAAACGCTTTGAAGTGGGCAGACAAAGAACTAAAGCGGATGTCACTCGACGAGAAGATTGGCCAACTTGTGGCCGTAGGTTTGAACGCGACGTACTTGAACCAGGACAGTGAGGCCTTCAAGGATCTGCGCCATCAGATCGTCGACAATCACGTCGGCGGCATCATCCTTTTCCACGGTCCGGTGTATGAATCCGTCGTGATTGTTAACCGCATGCAGCAGCTCGCAAAATATCCGTTGCTGATTTCGGCAGATCTTGAAGCCGGTCCGGGCATGCGGTTCGATGACACAGTGAACTTCCCCTGGAACATGGCGGTGGGCGCGACGGCTAATCCTGAGTACGCGCGGCGGCAAGGCGAATTGACCGCGCGCGAAGCACGAGCGCTCGGCATTCAACAGATTTACGCGCCGGTCGCCGATGTAAACAACAACGCCGCCAATCCAGTCATCAATGTGCGTTCGTATGGCGAGGACCCGACAGAAGTGGCAAAAATGGTCGCCGCGTTTGTGCAGGGCGCTCAACACGGCGGAGTGATAGCGACGGCTAAACATTTTCCCGGACACGGTGACACGGCCACTGATTCACATCGTGGCCTGCCGGAGATTGATGTAACGCGCGAGCGTTTGAACTCCGTCGAGCTGGTTCCCTTTCGCGCAGCGGTCGACGCCGGAGTCGGCTCAGTAATGGACGGTCACATCGGCTTGCCTTTGATCGATCCGACGGCGATCACTCCATTGCCTCGCGACGTTAAGATAAAAGCGATCGAGACGGACGAGGCTGGTGAGATTGTGGTTGAGAAAGGAACCATGCCGACCACTCTCTCGCCGGTAATGAACGGCATCTTGCGTAACGATTTGAAATTCGAGGGTCTGATAGTAACCGATGCGATGAGCATGAGCGGCCTCACGCTTTACTTCACTCAGGAAGAGGCGTCGGTGCGCGCCCTGGAGGCAGGCGCAGATTTACTCTTGAAGCCTGCCGATACAGAGGCTGCGATTCGCGGCGTGCGCAACGCAGTCAAACAGGGGAGGTTGACTGAGAAGCGAATCGAAGTATCCGCGCGAAAGGTGCTGGCGGCAAAATACGATTTGGGATTAATGCACCAGCGCCTGACTCCGCTGGATGAAATCGATCGGATTGTCGGCGGTAAGGAAACTTTAGACCTGGCTAATGAGATCGCCGCTCATGCCATCACGCTGGTGCGCAATGATGCAAAGCTGCTGCCGCTTAATCTCGCGCCCAAATCAACAATCTTCAATCTCGCCATCACAAACGGCGACGATCGGTTGTTTGTGACACAGCCGTTTGTGGCCACGCTGACGCGCTCAGGCCGAAAGGTTGTCACGATCGTCCTGGATGACCGCTCGTCTGAGGAAGAAGTGAAAAAGGCCCTCGACCTGGCCGGCAAAGCGGATTTGGTGATTGCCTCGTTGTATGGCCGAGTGCGTTCAGGCCAGGCGCGGAGCGTCGCCCTGCCCGGTCCAGGCGCGAAGACTCTTGAGACCTTGATTGATCGGAAGGCGCCAATAATTGGAATCAGCTTTGGCAATCCTTACCTGCTCAGCAGTTTTCCGAAACTGCAAACTTACCTGGTCGCCTATGGCGACATGCAGAGCTTGCAGGAAGCCGCGGCCCAGGCGTTGCTGGGACAGAGTGACATCACCGGTCGCTTGCCGATTTCACTGCCGGGTCTGTATCCTCGCGGCACCGGGATCCAGTTGCCGGCTAGCAAGAAATAGCACAAGCATTATCAAAACGGTTTTGGTAGAATCCGCGTGTTCAGCGGAGGCTTACATGATGACAAGCGAACAAAGCCTTGACCGTCTGGAACGGATTGCTAAGTTATTTGTCCGTGCGGGACTGCGGGCACGACGAAATATGAAAGATCAGAACGAGAAGATCAATATCATCATAAATAACCAGATAGAGCATGACGATCGGTTTGCTAAGATGTCGCAGTCAATCGAGCAGTCACGTAAGGAGCTTTCCCATGCTATCGAGCGGTCACATACAGAGCTTTCCCAGTCTCTCGACCGGTCACATACCGAGCTTTCCCAGTCATTGAACGAGCTAGCAAAGGCTCAGATACATACCTCTGGACGTCTTGATGCCTTAATCGAGATCGTTAGATGGGACCGCAACGGAAATTCCAACTGAGAGATCAGGATCAGATGACTCATCTTTCGCTGCGCTCTCGGGTCATCGTCGTCCTCCTCGTTCTCACCTTTGCTCACCAGGCAGTATCAATCCAATTACCGTCCGGTGCGCCCGCTACGCTGGGCATGTCTGCCGAACGTCTGGCCCGAATGGATCAAGTCATTCAGGCTTCGATCGCGAAGAAAGAACTGCCCGGTGCAGTAGTTTTGGTTGCGCGTCACGGCCGCGTCGCCTGGCGTAAGGCTTACGGCTCGCGGGCCGTCGAACCGCAGCGCGAAGCAATGACGCTCGATACGATCTTCGATCTCGCCAGTCTCACTAAGATCGTCGCCACCGCGACCAGCATTATGATTCTGGTTGAGCAAGGCAAAGTGCGTCTGAGCGATCCGGTGGTGGAATTTATTCCCGAGATGAAGGGCGGAGGCCGCGACGCGATCACTCTCGAGCAGTTGCTGACTCACACTGCCGGCTTCGCTCCTGATTTCGATTTGCGAGAGCGTTGGACCGGGTATGACGAGGCGATCAAGCGACTGTATCGCGAGCCGTTGCGCAATCAACCCGGAGCCCGGTTTGTCTATAGCGACATCAACTACATAGCGCTGGGTGAGGTTGTGCATCGAGCGAGCGGACAAACGCTTGACGAGTTCGCGCGTCGAAATATTTTTGTGCCGCTCGGCATGCGCGATACCGGCTTTAATCCCAACGCCGGCCTGAGGTCGAGAATCGCGCCGACCGAAAAGCGGCGCGGCCAGATGAACTATCTCGGTGACAGTGGCGAGAACGCCGGGCCACAAGGTGAGCAGTGGCTGCGCGGGCAGGTGCACGATCCTACGTCGTTCCGCATGAGCGGAGTCGCCGGACACGCCGGTCTGTTTTCCTCCGCCGATGATCTT
>DATHHW010000071.1:0-21978 GCA_035317005.1 Pyrinomonadaceae bacterium
GTCGATATAGATCAGAAGCCTGGCAAAGATCAGATTCGGGATTCAAACAACTACACGCTGGCCGCGTACGCGGAGCTGGCCGGCGCGATTGTCGAGCGCTTGCCGCTGGCCGGCGACGATACTGAAGGATTGAAGAAACAGATTGCTAACGCGGCCGCACGTTCTGATGTCCTGGTCACATCAGGCGGAGTGTCCATGGGTGTCTACGATTTCACCAAAGCCGCCTTGAAAGAACTTGGCGCCGAGATTTTTTTCGAGCGAGTCGCCTTGCGGCCAGGTAAGCCGACCGTCTTTGCCCGGCTCGGCAATGCGTTGGTGTTTGGGCTTCCCGGTAATCCCGTTTCAGTTGCTGTCACATTCAATTTGTTCGCGCGCACGGCCTTGCGTGCAATGCAGGGGGCGAAACAACCAGAACTGATCGTCGAAATGGCGGTACTCGCGCGTGATCTGAAAGGATCGTTTGAACGCGAGAGCTATCTGCCGGCAATCCTGCGCACGGACGAGAAGGGAACTTTGCTGGCTGAGCCTTTGAAGTGGGGCGGTTCGTCGGACTTTGTAGCGTTCGCGCGTGCGACGGCGCTAATCGATGTGCCTGCGGACATAAAAATGATTGAAGCCGGATCGCCGGTGAAGATAGTTAGACTTCCAGGATAGTGTCAAACGAGTAGCATAGACTTCAGTCTGTGTCTCCAATCTAATCACAGACTGAAGTCCATGCTACTCACGCCTGCACAATCGGCGCCAGCTTCTCGCTCAAAGCTGTGAATCCTGTGAACCCTGGTAGCCGGGCAATCCTACTCGCCACTGTGCGATTGAAGATCTCCAAACCGCTGGCCCCGCGAAACAGAGTCGAGACCACATAATTCGTATCGTTTTCAGGCTTGGGCCCCTGACCAACCGGCGCCCAAAACTTGCGAACACTGAAGCGTGCCAGGTCGCGTGAAAATTTGGCCTGACTCAATTTTAGCTTGGCGATGCTCCAATAGAAATTCGAATGAATCGACTCTTCCTGCATGATTGCCGTCAACAAGTAGGTTAGGACTGGATGGTCGGCAAGCTCCGATAAGCGTCGATATGCTTGCAAGGTCGTAATCTCGTTGATCGCTCCCCAGGCCATGTGAGCGCCATGGAAATATTTTCCGAATGGCTTAACGGCCCAATACAGAAGATAGGCATTGATTGAATAGGCCCAGGGTATCTTGTCCTTAGCTTCGGCTTGCCATTTCTCGTGAGTTGTAATCCCCGCTTCATTTAAGAAACGATTTAACAGATCGGCATGCTGATTTTCTTCAACGCTCCAACGGTCCATAAACTTCCTGATGATGGGATCCCTGCCGGTGGGCGTTCTCAGCAGCTCGCGGTAATAGATGTCGGTGAAATACTCGACGTCCCGCATGTAAATCAGCACCGGGACAAAAGCAGGATTCAGTGCATAGCTTGAAACGTCGCGCCACGGAATGCTGTCAACGAACTCCCTGGTCAAAGCGCGTGGCTGTTTTTCGTACCAATCAAGAACTTCCTTATCTGTTTCGAACACCGTAGGCCTCCCAGGGAAGACTCTTATGAACTTGAAAATCGGTAACTTTACGATTGCGGGCCGGCAAACGGATTTTCGACGGTGGATTATTCTGTTATGCTCGCCGAAAAGCAATCAGATCTTAGCGGGGCTGATGCTGTGCATTACGATTTTTCAAAAGCGTGCCGGGACGAGAGAAACCGGAATAATTTCCTAACCTGATGCCGTCTACTGCAACCTCTTCAATAGTGAGCGAGATTCCCGCAAATACCCTAAATCCAGAGGCCGCGCCGCTGGCCCATCAGGCGATCCATGACACGGTCGCGGGCATTCTGGAAAAGGAGCGGCGAGGCCCGCTGCTGGACGTGCCCGCTGGGGAAGGGGCGCTGGCGGCCCGTCTAATCGCGGCCGGATTTGAGGTGAGTTGCTGTGATCTGTATCCGGAGATCTTTCGCCTGAACGGTGTCAGCATCCGCCAGGGTGACTTGAACGGCAAGCTGCCTTTCGCTGATCGGTCATTCGACTATGTCACCTGTCTCGAAGGGCTGGAGCACATCGAGAATCCACAACAGGCAATTCGCGAGTTCGCGCGGGTGCTGCGTCCCGGCGGGAAGGTGATAGTCAGCATTCCGAACATTCTGAATATCGAAGAACGTTTGAAATGGCTGCTCTATGGCTACACTTCTCACTTCAAGCCAATGACGCGCGCGCATGTCGAGCGCCTGCGCGCTGACTACGACGACCGCGAAGAGATCGCCGCGCACGTCAATCCGATCGGTTATTCCGAGCTGCGTTACATTCTCGAGAAGTACGGCTTTCAAATCGCGGGCGTGCATCGTGATAAGCCCAAGTCGAATGCCTGGCTCTACTGGCCCATCGTGCTTTTGATTCGATTGATTGCCCGGCTAACGCCCGCGGCAAAACGAAGCGAACGCTGGACTGAAGAGTTGGCGTCGGATGAAGTGTTGTTGGGCGGGAATACGTTGATTGTTCATGCCAGGTTGAGCGATATTCAGAGCGGAATTTAAACGCAAAGATACGCAAAGGATTTCGCAAAGGTACGCAAAGGAAATTCGGAAGAGGTACGTGGAGTGACTGAAAATGAACTCTCACATTTGGTCGTCGGGTGTGCGATGCGAGTGCATTCTGCCCTTGGGTTTGTTGGAATCTGCGTACGAGGCGTGCTTGCAGTTTGAGTTGATTAAGTCTGGTCTTAAGGTTGAAGCACAGAAACCACTTCCGCTCGTTTACGAATCCGTGAAACTCGAATGCGGCTATCGAGTGGATTTGCTGGTTGAGAGTAAGTTGATCATAGAAGTGAAATCGATTGAAGCGCTCGCTGAAATCCACTTTGCTCAGGTTCTAACTTATCTCAGGTTGTCTAATCTCCGGCTGGCTCTCTTATTGAACTTCAACGTCGTCCACATGAAAGACGGGATCAGAAGGATCCTGAACAAACTCTAATGAACCTTTGCGTCCCTTTGCGTTTAAATCTGATCGTTGCGCCAATCCATTAGAGGATGAGTGAACTAACCCACATCGACGAACACGGCCGCGCCAGGATGGTCGACACCAGCGAGAAGGCGATCACCACACGGCGGGCCATCGCCTCGGCTCGGGTTTTGATGTCTGCCGCGACTGTGGCCGCAATTCGCGATCACACCACGCCGAAGGGCGATCCACTTGAAACCGCTCGCCTGGCCGGAATTGTCGCCGCCAAGCGCACAGCCGAACTTATCCCCTTATGCCATCCGTTGCCGCTGACGCACGTCGAGGTGCGCGCGGAACTCTTCGACGAGGGCGTTCATTTGGAGGCAGAAGTAACCACGCGGGCACAGACCGGAGTTGAGATGGAAGCTTTGACCGCCGTTTCGGTAGCCGCGCTAACGGTCTATGACATGTGCAAGGCTTTAGACAAAGCGATGACGATTACCGACCTGCGGCTCGAGCTCAAGACGGGCGGGAAATCCGGCGACTACCGGCGCGAAGCAAATCAGTCGGGAACAAGCTAAGCAGATTGTACGTTCTTGATCGTGGCACAGACTTCGGAACGTCTGATCAAGTTGGTTGAAATATGAGTGGGTTTCTTCCTCCCTTTGGTTAGGTCAGGGAAACTTGACCAGACAAGCCCTCTCCCCGGCCCTCTCCCAAAGGGAGAGGGAGAAAAGAAAGTCTGTGCCACTCGCGGAGGCTCAATTATGAAATACAGACTGTCCCAGGATGCTCGCCCTCAAGCAAAGACGCTGTTGTTTGCGGCGGGACTTTCGATCGCGTTGTGGTTCATTCCTTTTGCCGAAATTCTAAGTTATCCGTTCCGCATTTTTGTGACCTTCATTCACGAAGGCGGACACGCGGTGGCGGCGCTCTTGACCGGCAACTCGGTGCAGAGCCTGAGCGTGGCGATGAACGCCAGTGGCGAAACCTATACGACCCAGGGTGGAATGTTCGCTCAGATGCTGGTTTCGAGTGCCGGCTATTTGGGCGCCATGACTTTTGGCGCGCTCTTGCTGGTGTTGATTCGCAAGGCAGTGGCCGCGCGGATAGTTCTCGCTGGTTCGGCTCTCTTGATATTAATCCTGACGACTGTCTTTGGACTGATCAAACCAATGGTGGCCGGATCTTGGGGCTCGCTGACCGGAATTCCATTCACCTTTTTCGCGGGCATCGCCCTGGCAATTGGGCTGGTCGCCGTCGCGCGTTTTGCCAGCCCACGCGTCGCGACTTTTGTCTTGAGCCTGCTGGCCGTGCAATGCGTGCTGAACGCTCTGCTGGATTTGAAAACAGTGTTCTTTCTTTCGTCGCCCCTGGCCCCGGCTGTCCATACGGATGCGGCGAATATGGCTGCGGCCACCGGCATCCCAGCCGTCATCTGGACAATCATCTGGATCTTAGCCGCGTTTGGAATTCTGATGGGAGCATTGCGTCTCTATGTCGCCGCGCGTGACCGGGCGTTTGATAAGAAAAAAGATTTGCCCTTCGAAGAGAACGCGGAAGCGTGAAGTGTCTGAAGCCCGACTGTGAGGGAGGGCCCCATCCGATTCATGGCCCTGCGGGCCCTCCCGCACGGTCGGGCTTCTGACACTGAGTATCGACCGTTCCATTTAGGTTTCATTCCACATCTCGTCATTGATAGAATGCGCGACCAGCTAATCGATTCAATGAGTCAATGGACAAATTCATCCAGGGTCTCGACCGTCAATTTGCTCAGCTCCATTGCGATGCGCACAAATTGATCGAAGCGATCTCGCCCGAGCTGCTCTACTATCAGCCGCCTGGGATCTCGAAATCCTTGCCGCTTCATTCATGTGGTGAGCAAATTCTGCGCAGCGCGGCGGTGGTCGAGCAGACCTTTGGCGGCATTACAACTAATCTTTGGGACGATCCGTTCGAGTGGACGCTGCCCGAAACTTTGCCGACCTTGGATAAAGTTGCCGGGTATCTTGACGAAGTCGAAAAGACCCGAAAGCATGGTTTCCAGCTTTTCAAAAGTGACGCGGATCTTTTGAAGGAAATCATGGCGCCGTCCGGGCCTACTCAATTGTTGCCGTTGTTGCTGGACACGCTGGCGCGCGCAGCGCATCATCAGGGCCGAGCTTGGGCGACGTTAGAAATTCTGCGAGCAGCGACACCAACTGGAAGCTAAGAACCGAAATCATGTATTGCCCACGATGCGGTCAACAACAGGCTAGTGATTCAATGCGCTTTTGCGCGCGCTGCGGATTTCCGCTGGAAGGCGCGATGGTTCTGCTGGCCCACAACGGCATGCTGCCGCGCTATGAAACAGCGGTCGGCGAGACGAAAATCTCGGCGCGCCGCAAAGGCGTAAAGCAGGGCGCTTTGTTGTTTCTATTTGGCGTCGTGCTGGTGCCGCTGCTGGCAATATTTGCGAGCTATGCGCCGAACCGCATTGGCACAGCCTTCGAATTTTTTGCGGCGGCTGCCGCCGTCCTTTGTTTCGTTGGTGGTCCGTTGCGCATGCTCTTTGCGGCATTGTTCGAAGAGGGGGCACCGCCTCGGCAATTCGTCCCGCCATCTGCGTACGCGCCTCCGGCCATCCCGCCGCCGGTCCGGGTTACGGCTCTGCCTCAAGCCACCGCCACCCCGACTGTTGGCTGGAGGACACGACCTCAGACGGCTGAGATCGTCGCTCCGCCGAGTGTGACGGATCACACCACCCGGCTCCTGGAAAAGTCTGAACCTGGGAAGGACTAGGACACCTTCATTTTGTAATTCAAACATGCTTCCTACCTCTGAAGGCGATGGGGCGAGGGCGCGCACGGAGAGCGTTCACTCTGTAGGAGTGAAATGTTTATAGACCCGAGCACTACTTGATGACTGGCTTCGTTCGAAGGAGCGGAAGACGAACTAGACTTTTACCACTCGAGAATCACTCCGCTCCTTCGAAGGGAACCTGGAGCCGGGTGTTGCGCCGCGTACTATAGACATCTCAGCCCTACGGGGTGAAAGCTGACAGACCCTCTAAATAACGCTCCGCGACGTGGAGAGCTTGAAAAGCTCAAAGCTTCCATCACCTTTGCCCAAATCCTTCCTCGCGGGCACAATCATGCTCGATGGCCGACTCCGATCAGGTAGAAATCAAACATGATTCGTTGACTGCACGTCTGCGCGCGCGGATCGAGCGCGAAGGGCCGATCACTTTTCACGACTGGATGCAGGCCGCGCTTTACGACGAACGCGAAGGGTATTATTGCCGTTCGGGCCCGCCGCGACAGGGCCGAACCGGCGATTACCGCACTGCGCCGGAAACCAGTCCGCTGTTTGCCGCGACGTTTGCCTGGTATTTTTCGAAATTGTTTGCGGAGCTGGTTTTTGAACTTCACTCGCCTCCGAAGTGGACCATCTTTGAAGCCGGCGCCGGTGGAGGCGAGTTCGCCTACGGCATCCTCAACAGCCTCAGAGAAAATTATCCCGAAGTCTTCCTGGCCACCAATTACGTAATCGACGAAGTCAGTCCAGCTACGCGCCGACGAGCGCAGGAGCGACTCTCTGAATTTGCCGAGCGCGTGACTTTTCAGCGTTTTGCCGAGATCGACAAGCCGGCATTTGCGGGTGTTTGTTTTTCTAATGAACTCATCGATGCGTTTCCAGTTCATCGAGTGATCATGCGCAATGGAAGATTGAGCGAGCTTTGTGTCGGACTTGACCAGAACGATTTCGTCTGGGTCGAATGTGATCCCGAACCGCGCGTCGCTGAATACTGCCGGAGCCCCGAACTACGACTTTCAGAGGGCCGGATCGTAGAGGTCAATCTCGAAGCTGAAGAATATATCTCGCGAGCCGCTGGATTGTTTGAGCGTGGCTTTCTGGTCACAGTGGACTATGGCGCTGAGCGAAGTGAATTGCTGGACTCGCCGCATCGTTTTGCAGGAACACTGCGGGCCTTTCATCGTCATCAGATGAAGGACAACGTATTTGCCAGACCAGGAGAGCAAGACCTGACCACGACGATTGACTGGACACAGATCCAGGAAGCGGGCCAGCGCGCCGGGCTGCGACCCATCAGGTTTGAGCGCCTGGATCAGTTTCTGGCAGGTGAAGGATTCGGAATTCTTTCCGAGATGGTCACGCACACCCAGGATCCGATCGAAGCTTTGCGCCTGAGCATTGGCGCGCGTGAAATGATCATGGCTCATGGACTGGCCGCTTCGTTTCAGGTCCTGGTGCAAGAGAAGCACCCTTAGCTGCCGTGGGTAGTGGTGTGGTTTGAACGAATGGCGCGGGCGTCCCGCCCGTGAATCACGCGCAAGATGCGCGTGCCACATCAAAATGCACGCTGCTGTGAAACCTGGACTCTTGACACTGGCGTAGGCATACTCGCCGCACCGCGGAGTGGTGATCGAGTTCTAAGTCAGAAGCCCGACCGTGAGGGAGGGCTCCCATCCTTCTGCACAGTTCCTTAATGTCTCATGGCCCTCCCTGACGGTCGGGCTTCTGACACTCCTAAAAATTTAGTTGACAACTCGGGCAACCTTCGCCTATCCTCCTAAGCTCTTAGGAGTCGAACTCTGATGGCGCGACGAAAAACTGACAATCTAACACCGCTCGAGCTGGAGATCATGCATGTGCTTTGGGAAGTGGGGGCGGCCAATGTCCAGACCGTGCAGCAGCATCTACAACGCGAACTCGCCTATACCACGGTCCAGACCATGCTCAATATTCTTCATCGCAAAGGCAAAGCGAAGCGGACGCTCAAGGAGCGCGCCTATTTTTACAAGCCCGCAGTTAGTCGCAGCCAGGTCGTCGGTCAACATATGAGCGACATCGTCGAGCGCTTGTTCGGCGGATCGGCCGAGAGTCTGGTGATGAGCCTGGTGGAAACAAAACATCTGACACCGAAAAAGCTGGAGCGGCTGCACAAGCTGCTGGAAGAAAACCGAGAAGGAAAGAAATGAGAGTCGGAGCCCAACTGCTTTTGACATTTCTGTTGAATGCTTCCTGGCAGATCGCGCTGGTCGTCGCATTTGCCGCAGCCTGTGATTGGTTGTTGCGCGGAACGGCGGCTCGTTACCGTCACGGGCTGTGGATTGCGGCACTCGCTCTGGCTTTTGTCCTTCCATTGCTGGGTCCCGCGCGCCTGGTCAGGACCCTCCTCTTGAGATCAAAACCGCTGACTGTCGAAGCCGCTGCGGCGCCCGTCTTTGTGACCTGGACCTACTCACCCGATCTTGATTCGGTGGAACCGCCGGCCAGCTCGTCTGCGCCGCCGGCAGTCGAAGCTCGTCGCAGCTTCCTGGCGTCGGGAATTCATCTGAACGCGCGTATCGCGACGCTGCTGGTGGCCTTGTACGGACTATTCCTGCTTTACCGGACCGGTCAGTTGGTGCGGGCCTGGCGCAGAACGAAGACCATCGTTCAGAGCGCATACGAGTGCAAATTTCCCGCCCAGGTCAAAACGATTGTTGAGAAGTGTCAGACAGCGATCGGCGTCAGACGGGTTCGCATTCTTTGTTCGACATCAGTGCCGGTGCCCAGTACTGTCGGTATCTTGAATCCATTGATCATACTGCCCGAGGGCCTGTTGCGCGACGTCGATGAAGAAGTGCTGACCTCAGCCATTGGCCATGAATTAGTGCATGTCGCGCGGCGCGACTATCTCACCAATCTAATCTACGAATTCATCTACCTGCCGCTGTCTTTCCATCCGGCGGCGGCGCTGCTGCGCCGGCGGATTAAGCAGACCCGCGAACTCTGTTGTGACGAAGCAGTCGCGTCAAAACTTCTCAGGGCTGAAACCTATGCTCGTTCACTGGTGCGTCTGATCGGTGCGGCGCCACTCGCGCGCCGTCTGGCGGTGGACACGACCATCGGGATCAGCGAATCGGATATTCTGGAGGTAAGAATCATGTCATTGCTCAAGACACCAAAGCTAACCGCGCGGCGCAAAAGGTTGCTGCTAATCATGGCGGCATTGCTGCTGGCTGCTCCCTGCGTGGCGGCCACTTCATTCGCGCTGACTTTCGACATCGATCGGGCAGAGCCGAGCGTAGCACCGCAATCCTCTGAAAAGATCGCCGCTGAAAAACTTGATCGCCAAGCTCAGCAGCGCGTGCGTGAAGAGTTGAAACGCGCGCTTGATGATCTCAGGAAAAAAGCGCTGACAGCGCCGGAATCACAACGTCCGGAACTCGCAGCGCGGTTGCGCGAGGTGCAACAGAATTTGGAATTGCAGGAACGAGCCCTGGAACGGTACCAGCAAACCCGCGAGGAAGAGCAAAAGAAGATCGAAGAACTACGCGCGACGCTTGCCGAGTTGGAAAAGAACCGTCCGGCGAACGAAACTCGGATGAAAGAGGCACGCGAGAAAATCGCCGAGATGGAAAGGCTTTCCACTGCGGAAAGAGAGCGCGAAGTGCAACAGGTCATGGGGGAGATGCAAAAGACCCGGACCGACCGGAAGCCCAGGGTGATTTATCGCGTTGAGCCGGAATACACGCCCGACGCCCGCGAAAAGAAGATCGAGGGAGCGGTAGTGTTGACGTTAACGGTTGATGCCCAGGGCCTGCCACAGAACGTACAGGTCATCCGCCCGCTCTATCCATCGCTTGATCAGAGCGCAATTGAAGCTGCGCGTAAGATGCGTTTCGAACCCGCGATGAAAGATGGCCAACCAGTTTCCAAGACGCTTAGCATTGAAATGCATTTTCAGATGGGGCCTGGAGACCTGCAAAGAGAGATTGAAGACCGCGCGAAACGCGAGATCGAAGAACGCGCAAAGGCCCAACTCGGTTTGGGTCTTGAGATGACGCGAAGGAAGGACCTGCAAGACCGAGGTGAAGAACGGGTGCGGAAGCAGGCCGAGCTGGTTCGGGGCGCGACGCTTTCGATGGACCGGGCGATTCAGATTGCTACCAGCCAGGTTCCCGGCAAGGTCCTCGCGTGCAGCCTCGGGCGCGATGGCGACAAGACGTTCTACCACGTCGTGATCATCGGCGGTGACGGCGATAAGAGCACCACCACTTATGTCTGGGTCAGCGCTACCGACGGCCAAATTCTGAAGACTGAAAAAGAAGAGCGCCGGGAAGAAGAAACCGCGATGGAACGCGGCGAGGGGAGATCGGTCTCCGGCGGCGTGTTGAATGGCAGCGCGACCGTTCTGCCCCAACCGGTGTATCCACTGATTGCGAGACAAGCTAAAGCATCGGGCGCGGTTAATGTACAGATAATGATAGATGAGGGAGGCAACGTCATCGATGCGCATGCGGTGTCCGGTCATCCGTTGTTGCAGGCCGCGGCAGTTAAGGCTGCGAGACAGGCGACCTTCAAACCAACTCGCTTGAACGGCGAGCCAGTGAGAGTGACCGGAACTCTTGTCTATAACTTCGTGGCGCAGCAGTGAGCAGTGGGCAGTGGGCAGTGAGCAGTGAGCAGTGAGCAGTGGGCAGTGGGCAGCGGGCAGTGGGCAGTGAGCGGTGGCCTCGACCGTTAGGAAACGGGGCAGTAGCCCGACCGTCAGGGAGGGCTCAGTAAGACTCGAAGGCGGCCATCACCGGCCGCCTTTCTCATTCGCGCCTGGCTTTGCACAAAAGTAGGTTTATCAGTCCTAACGCGGACTCAGCCACCGGCACGTCCTCGCGATCAGCGGCGAGATTCGTAGTAGACTACGCGGCGAGAAATGCAGGCTCCCCGTTTCAGCTCAGCCAAACAGGAGACGCCAATGAATCACCTCCGTTTTGCGGCACTGTCCGTTTTGCTTTTGTGCGCTCTGGCTAATGCTCAAACCAGCGCACCTGCCCAGAAGAAAACCACTGCCACGCCGCCGGCGCAAAAGGAAGTCGACCCCGAATTCCTCCAGCGCCGCTCGCTCGCCATGTCTCTGCTTCAATCGTTGGCGATCGAAGCGCGCAGTTATCGCGATGAACCTCTGCGCGCCCGCGTGCAAGCGCGGATTGCTGACGCCCTCTGGGACGAGGACAAGGAAAATGCGCGTAGCCTTTTTCGCAGGGCCTGGGAGGTTGCCGAAGTTGTCGAGAAGGACGCCGCCCAAGACGCGGTCAATGCCGTTCCCGGAAGGTTGGCCGCCAGCCGGCCTGCTCGCCCGCGCACAAATCTCCGCAGAGAAATTCTGCAATTGGCCGCGCGCCGCGACCCGGCTCTGGGTGAACAATTCCTGGCGAAGTTAACGGCGAAGGACGAAGCACTGCGAACCAGCGATCCAGCAACCAACCGCCCCGAGGTGTCAGCGGCCGAGATGGCGGAGAGGCTAAGGCTGGCCAACCTTTTTTTGGCATCAGATAATGTCGAGCGAGCTTTGCAGTTCGCCGATCCGGCGCTGGTGCGGGCCACGACGGGATCGATCCAGTTCCTGTCGACGTTGCGCGACAAGAGTCCCGTCGCAGCCGACCAGCGTTTCGCCGCATTGCTCTCGATGGCCCTGGTCGATCCGGCGTCAGACGCAAACACAGTTTCGCTGTTCACTTCGTATGCCTTCACTCCTTCGATATACCTGGCTGTTTCGCCGGGCGGGATTCCGTCGAGTTTCTCGACGCTTCCGCGGCCCGCGCCCGATCTGCCGCCCGCGCTGCGCCAGAGTTTTTTTTCAGTAGCGGCGAACATTCTGCTGCGCCCATTCGCCCAACTGGATCAATCTTCGGCGGGCCGTGCCGGCACCTACTTCATCGCCATGCGTTTGCTGCCGCTGTTTCAGCAGTTCGCTCCTGATTTGGCGTCGGCAATCAGCGCGCAACTCGCGGCCCTCGGACCCGAGGCGTCACGAGGCACGGCGGAGGCGGGCGCCAGCTCCGTCAATCGCGGCATGAGCGGCGACGGCCGGCGCGAAGGAATAGATGACGAGCTGAGGGATCGTTTGGATCGCGCGCAAGGCGCGGACGCGCGCGATCGCGCTTATGCCTTCGCGGCGATGCGCGCCGCTGACGAGGGCGACGCTCGGGCCCGCGATCTGGTCGATAAGATTGAAGACCGCGACACTCGGGATGGCGTTCGCACCTTCGTCAACTATAAATACATCGGCACTTTGATTACGAAGAAGCGCATTGACGAGGCGCTGCTGCTCGCTCGCAAAGCGGATCTGCCGCATACGCTGCGCACTCACTTCATCACGCAGGCGGCAGCGATCGTAGCCAAAGACGACCGCGGCCGGGCCATGGAACTTCTCGGCGAGGCTTTAACTGAGGCGCGGCGGATTGATGCCGGCACAGCGGAACGCGCTTATTGTTTAGTAGCTTTGTTGGCGCAGTTTGCGAAATTGGACAAGGCCCGGGATTGGGAATTACTAAGCGAAGCAGTCAAGGCCGCCAACGCCGTCGCCGATTTTACCGGCGAGAACGGACACACCTCCGTAAACCTGGAAGGGAAGTTCAGCATTCGGATGGGTACCGAACTGGTGACTCCTACTACCTTGCCCGACGTCTTTGCCAGTCTCGCCGAAGAGAATTTCTACCAGGCCGTCGACGCCGGCAAAACGTTCACTGGTGATGGGCCACGCGCGTTGGTGACTATCTCTATCGCTCGAGCCGCGTTGGAAAGCAAACCTGCGAAGGCGACAGGGCGAGGCAAGTGATACGTGTAGTCATAAAGCGGAGCGGGGCAGTAGCCCGACCGTAAGGGAGGGCTCCGCTTCATATCGATCAAGTGGAAACAGTGACAAGCCTGCGCTTCTGATCGGCGGCATAAGCAAGGCAAGCGCGGATGTCTTCTCCGGTAAGTTCCGAATAGTCGCTGAGGATTTCTTGGTGCGTCATTCCTGCCGCCAACCATCCGAGCACATCCGCGACTGCGATTCGCATTCCCCGAATAGTCGGTCGCCCGCCGCGTTTACCGGGTTCGATTGTGATGATTTCTTAATAGTTCATTCTTCGGCTACTCTCCGACAAACTTGGCGTGGGTTTTGTTTTGAAGGCTAGCCAACATCGATCCCTCATCCCGTTAGGCATCGATGATAAACTCAGCCATAGATAAACTCTACCAAGTCACTCCGTCAACGTCACGCGCGGAGCTATCGGCTAGCGATTCCGTAACGGAGCCCTCCCTTACGGTCGGGCTACTGCCTGGATGACGAGCCCTCCCTGACGGTCGGGCTTCTGACACGCTTCGCGCGATCGGCTGTTGAGAACTACCGTTGTGGTTCGTCTCCATCCGCCACGCGATACTTCTCCTTTTCCTTCTCGCGCTGCAAATACGGAATGCCTTTCTGCATCCACTCCGGTTCGGGCGCGCCTTTCAGGAAGTGATCGAAGAACTCCTGCAAACGGCGCGTGTAGTCCTTCTGATTAATCCGTTTTCGCAGGCCGTGCTTCTCGCCGTTGTAGCTGAACATGTAGGCCTCTTTGTTCAAGCGTCGCAGCGCTAAGAAGAACTCGATGCCCTGATACCAGGGCACCGCGTCGTCTTCGTCGTTATTGATCATCAGCAGCGGCGTCTGCACGCGGTCGACGCGAAACAGCGGCGAGTTTTCGAGATAGCGCATCGGGTATTCCCAAAGGCTGCCGCCAATACGCGACTGTGAATGCTCGTATTGGAACTGCCGCGGCAGGCCCGTGCCCCAACGAATTCCGCTGTAAGCACTGGTCATGTTTGCGACGGCGGCGCCGGCCTCAGCGGCTTTGAAGCGATTCGTCTGCGTCACCATGTACGCGATTTGATAGCCACCCCAACTGTGTCCCTGAATTCCGATCGCATTCTCGTCCACAAAACCTTTGTCGACAACGGCCTGGATTCCCGGCAGCACGCACTTCAGAGCGCTCGGTCCCGGATAGCCAGTCGTGTAGACAATGTCCGGCATGAAAATCAGATAGCCGTTGCTGACATAGTAGGTCGGATTAATCGAAGTGCCCGGTCCCGGGTTACGAAAAGCATGCAAGCCCTGCGTCAGCTTTTCGTAGATATAGACGATCATCGGGTACTTCTTTTTCGGATCGAAGTTGTCGGGCTTGAGCAAAAGGCCCTGCAAAGGCACGCCGTCCGTGTTCTTGAAGCTCATCAATTCCGCGCTGCCCCAATTGAACGGCGCGCGCTGAGCATCGCCGTTGCTAACCTTCTTAAGGTCTTTGAAGCCAGGCCCGGTTACCCAGATATCGGGGAACTCATCGAAGCGTGAAGCGGTCAGCATCAACACGTCGGCGTCTTTCGCTTTGGTCGGATTGTTAAAGTCCTTCGCGCCCATGACGAGTTTTTCCGGCAAGCCTCCGTTGACACGATCGCGATAGAAGCCAGAGTCGCGGGTCACGTCGCTTTCGGCGTGCAGCAGAAGCGGCTTGGCCGGATCGATGGAGCGCTCTTTCGGATCCAGACGCACGTAACGCAGAACGATCTTGTCGCGACGCCCAACGCCGTCAGTCAGGTTCTTGGCGTTGCTGCCGTCGGGAGCAACCTGCCAGACGTCATAACGATCGTAGAGCAGAACCTCGCGATCGTCTTTGGTCCAACCGGCCAAACTGTAGGACGTAGGTGTTTGCGGCTCGTCATTCTCCTCATCGAAGAACTTCACGCCCAAACTCTTCGTCAAGTTCACAGTCCGGCCATCAGAGATCGAATACGAATTCCAATCTTTGCCGTCAAAGAAAAGTGAGTATTTTCCGCCCGGCGAAAGGGAAGCACCGAATCGCTGCTTCTGTCCCAGAGGTTTGCGCGTGCCGTCATCCGTATTCACCAGATAGTAATCAGACAGTCCCGGATCATAGTCGCTCATGACTCGGTAGGCGCGGTTGTCGGAGCCAATCGCATAACGGCCGTCGTTCGAAGGCGAGACAGATTCCATTGCCTCGTTAGCAAGCTGCACGAACTTCCTGTCTTTGACGACATAGACGGCCCGATAGGATCGGTTGCGTTCCTGCTCAGCACGGACCTTCTGAATTGGCTGAACGTAATCGTCTTTCCAGTGCCACAGATCGACCAGCACTTTTTCGTCCGCAGGAGTCTCCTGGTCCGGATTTTTTTCCGGGTCGGGCGGTGGAGCGGCGCCCAGAAACAGCCGGCTGCCGTCGAGTGAAAAGCCAAGCGTGGCCTTGTCACTGACTACAAAATCTTTTCGGAAACCCGGAGAGGAAGTTGAAACGACCTCAGCGGCGTTAGTGATGGCCGCGGCGGCGTGGTTGCGATCTGCGCTCTCCCTTACGGTCGGGCTACTGCCCCCGCCTTCGATGACAGTCGCGTTCCCATTGCGATTCCAAAGATAGACTTTGAACTTTGGTTGCTTCGCGTCGGAGTCGTCACGATCACTGATGAAAGCCAGCTCGGTCTGCTCTTCGTCCCAGGTTGGCTTTAGATACTTGCCTTTGCCTGCCAGCAGCGCAGCCGGCGCAGCGTCACTCTGGGTCGTCACCGCATAAAGACCATTCGCTTCTTCCTTTTTTGAAGAGACTGCAAAAACCAGGGTCTTCGCGTCTTTGCTCAAGGTGTAATCGAGTGCGTCGCTAAAGGTGCGATCAGTTCCATTGGCCGTATTTCGCAGAACGAGATCGCTGCCGTACTCTTTTTTCTTTGCCGGGCGTGCGGGGGATTGGGCGCCCTCCCTGACGGTCGGGCTACTGCCCCGCTGGCTCGCGGTCGAGCTGCTGCCGACGGTCGGTGGGGTCTGAGCGGTTGGTGACGTCGCGGCATTCGGCGAGACCTCGGCGGTTGGAGTCGATGAGCTTTCCTTCGCGGTTGGGTTGGTGCCTTTGGCCGGTTCTGGTTTTGGTTCCAGCAGGTAAGCGATGAATCCCGCACCGTCTTCCGGCACTTGAAAACTCTTCACTCTTTCGATGCGCGCGACCTGGCCGGTAGATGTATCCATGATGCCCAGCGCGTTCTTAGGCATCTCCTCCGGCTTCTTCTTTTCTTTCTTTGCTTTGTTCACCTCGGCTTTGGTCGGCTCGATGCTGAAGACGACAAATCGACTGTCGGCAGTGAAGCTTGGCCTGGACAGCCGCGCGTTGGCAGCAATGATCTCTGCGACATTTGGAATTGAATCATCAGGCGGCGGGGCGGGTGCGCGGTAACCTCTCGGCGCACGCCACTCGGCGCCGCTGGCCAGGTTGCGCACGACGATTTCACTGTCGCCGTCCTGGGCCATGAAGGCATACGCGATCAATTTTCCGTCGCGCGAGATCTGCGGCGACTGGATCGAATGCCATGAATCGTAATCCTGATGAGTAATATGTCGACGCCTCTGGCCTTAACGCTGTCAACACAAACACCGCCAATTTGGGCCAGGCCCTGCCACGAGAATGCACTGCCTCCTAACAACCGGCCGTCGAATACATGCCCGATGTCATAATTCGCTGCCCCGATCACTGTGTTTAGCTTGTTCTGGTTTTCACTAATCAAAACACTGACGTTATCGGTTGTATAGCCGTCAGTCGTCGTGTCAGTAAAGATAATCGAGTCTTCGCCGGCAATCAGTGTCAGGCGAATTGCCACCTCACGTTCGTAGATCGCGTCGACCAGATTCACCGTTGTAGTGATCGCTGAAAGACCTCCCTGCACCGTACCTCCGCCATAGGCCTGTGTGTACTCGGCGGTAGCCGCCGCTGCCAAACGATAGGTGCGTAGTGAGGTACCGGACAATGCTGCCGGAGTGGCTTGAGAATGTTTCGGATTGCGAGCCAGAGCTTCTTCCTGATCCTGCTCCGTCACGTCGCACTCCCCGGATCCGCCGACTACATCTTTCTGAAAGTAGACGATGTAATCCTTAACATCGCCGGGGCCGTTGGGCTCGATCAGCATCGTTCCCTTTTCGGATAAGATGATGGCGTGAAACCCCAGCGGGGTCCAATCAAAGCGAGTTGTTGCGGTCGGATCATCCAGCCCACTACCAATGTAGGTTTTGATTTCCGGGAAACGCGCGGCGAGTTCCGGCGCCATGATGGGAGACTCGGCGATCGAGAAGCGCTCGAAGGTACCGTCGGGCTCAGGCAGCGTCAGCACTGACCGCTTCTCTGCGGCAGTGAATTCCATCGGCGCGGCTTGGAGGATCGCCGCCAGGGCGGGCCGGCTAAGACTTACCGTGCGATAGGAACGGATATCCGGGCGCGGCTGTCGAGCGCTCGCAACCGCTGCTTGATCCGCCGAGGTCCACACGTCGTTCGAGAATTTCGCCTGAGACTTTTGAGTCTGCGGTTCACGCGCCGATGAGTTTGTCTTAAGTGGCACAGACTTCAGTCTGTGGGTGTCGTCGTTTGCTGGCGGCGGCGCCGCTCCCGTGAAGGAGAGGAAAATCAAGGGCAACACGACCAACACCCCGAATAAAAATACTCGGGAAGTGATAAGACGTTTCGAGTACGCAGGTCGGCTGGTGACTTTCCCCTTCATGAGGTTATTAAGCCGTAATAGAGTTTTTAGTCTCAGCTCATAACGGGCCAGGACGCGCAGCTATTATTACTATGAATTCGCACCTTTCAGCAAGAGCGAGGTATATGCTATTGCCCTATCAGAAGTGGTCTCATCTTTTCTTCAAACTCTTCCGGATAAAGAATTCCCTGCACGACGCCACGCACGTTCCCCTCGCGATCAATAATCACAGTGATCGGCAACACCTCGCTTTTGTCGAACAATGCTTTGGTTGGCTTTGCTCCTAAGGCAATTGGGTAATTGACCCCCATCGTTCTGACAAAGCGGCGCACCTGCGAAAGAGTTTGCGGCGGGTAGGTTATCCCGATGACTCTGAGGCCTTGATTGCGATATTCCCTTTGGAGCTTGATCAAGTCAGGGATTTCGGTTCGACATGGCGGGCACCAGGTCGCCCAAAAGTTAAGTAACACAACTTTACCCTTGTAATCAGTCAGCCGAATGCGCCGCCCCCGAATATCCTTAAGAGATAAGCTCGGTGCTTTCTGCCAGGACTGGGCCAATGCGGGCCCGCACCACAGGGCGAGCAAGATCGGCAACGTTAGTATGTTGCGGGTTTTCAGAAGAGATACCTCACTCCAAGCAAAATGTTTCTGTCCGTACGCAGCACCAGATGACCCGTGTTACGCACAACTGGAAACTGAAAGCTTCCCTCGATCACGAATCGCGGACGCGCGGCGTACTGAAGACCGGGAGCGAGATAGTATTCAGTTGCCCGACTTCCAGCTACCGGCGATCCGCCGATACGCCCGGTGCCCCGATGGACGAACGTTGTCTCAAGGATCAGAAACAACTCACCGCCCGGCTTATAAGGATCGCGTGGCAACACATACTCCACGTCGGTACTGAGACGTTGCTCGTGACCCATGCGAAACCCGTCACGCTGGGTGCGGAAGATCGCTTCAGCATTTCCGCCGAAGATGAATCGACCTCCAGCTTGAGAGAATGCCAGATCCAAGTGTGGCGACAGTCCACCATTGATCGGTGTGAGTTGTTGTCTGACAAATGCGGGCACATTGATTTGGGCCAGGCTCGGAGCAGACTTCTTTCCTGTCGGTAATTCCAGGCCCACTCGCAGTGCCGCTTGTTTGTCTCCATACGTTTTCACCTTGCGAAAGAAACGATACTTCGCCCAGGCCGTTGTGTTTCCCAATCCGAACCCCGAACCAGACGTGACTCGGTTGTCGTATGCAGTGCGCGAGAAAGGCGCCTCAACTTCCAACTGAACTCGCGGAGAGGGAGTGTAAGAGACGCTCAAGTCAAACACCTGACGATTGACTTCGAGAGTCCCCAGATGTTGCTTGATGAAGTAGAGACGCGGCGTCACCGCGCCTCCTTTGTAAACAGTGAGCCCCGGTGAGGTCACTCGGATAGGAGCAAGCGGCAAAGGTGGCGGGACCGCGTTTGCCGGCTCAGCCTTGTGTTCAATAACAAAGTTTACGTCTGCAAATCTCGCGAACGAGGTTGCGTAAAAACTTTCATTCCGACGCGCGTTCGCTTTGCTGGTTGCCGGAGTGATCGCCTCGTGCGCTGTTGCTCCGGCACCCACGGTTTTCCAATCGCCGGTGATTTCAACGACCGCGCCTTCATGCGCCTCAGGCAAGGCTTGGTTAACACCGGGGCCTTCTAAAGCAAAGCTTTGTCCCGACGCTTTCGAGACGATTGTCCACCCCTGGCGATCTTTCGCGAGCGTGCCCGCGACGGTTATGTCTGCCGAATCGAGTGTATAACCCGCGCTCTTCAACGTTGCTTTCAGCGCGGCAAAGGACACTGCCTTATCCGCCTTGGGCGTAAACACACCCAATCCTTTTTGAATGTCAGTGACTTGAATCTCTTTGAGTTTTGGTGCGTAGTCTAGACGGCTCACGGCCTTCTGAATGTTGTAGACTCAATTGCCGCAAAGGTAACCGGCGATGTGCATCTGCACGCGCTTTACCTGAGCACTCGAACTGGCCGCGCTGCCAAACAACACTATGAGTGTCAGAAGCCCGACCGTAAGGGAGGGCCTCACGGACAAACCAAAGCTTGCCAACAAAGTATTTCGTCTCATTTTCTCTTCTCCTAATCTGTTTGCAGTCATGAACCCGCACGGGTGCGGCTTCTGGAGCAACGCCAGCGCACGCGAATAGAAAATGTGCTCTGGCGAGTAGACACACTACGGCCCTGTGTCTTCTAGATCAGGAGTGCGAGATGTTGAATGTATTTAGGATTCGAGTCGTTTGGGTGAGATGTCTGTGAATAGCGACCCAGCAGAGCAACATTGCTGAATGGCGCCCCATTCGGCGCCACCGCTCCGTTCGGAGTCATGCCTTGCTGGGGTGAAAAACTGGAAGAAGAACTTGATCCACCACTGCCCGGCTCGGAACAATTCAAGTTGCAGCAGAGCCGCGCCATCGAGACTTGTGGAGTGTTGCTTGCTGACTGCGCCTTCTTACAACAATCCGGCATATTGGCCATCGAACCTTCGCCCTCGTGCGCACCGACGCCGACCGCGCCACCGAGCATGGCTGCGACGAGAGTCAAAACTGTAAACCACTTGCGCATTCTTGCGACGAACTATATTGAGTGAGTTCTTTGAGTGTCAAGCATCCGGTAAGGAAATCATGGAAACTAGGGTCAGGCTTGATGGTATGAAGGCCTAATCCCGATCGCGTTCTCATACCAAGTTCTTTCGCCAAACCTTTCATGAGTTTGCCGCCCAGTCCATTCAGGATTCTTTCTGGGCCCGCGCTTACTACTTCAGCCAGCGCGCCAAAGGCAAAGACCCACCACGCAGCCATCCGCGCTCTGGCTTTCAAATGGATCCGGATTATCTGGAAGTGCTGGCAGTCTCGCACCCCTTACAACGAGGTTATCTATCTCGAGACTTTAAGGAAGAAAGGATTGTCGCTGCCCAAGTTCGCCGCTGACTATCAGAAGTGAATTTGTTACTCGCTTAACCTTTTTTCTTGACTTGGAGCCCTCAGTCAAGTTGGGCGGCGCTTCACCAGAAGGGATGCAACTGCCCGACATGCACTTATCGGCTACATGCGCAAAGCCGCACGAGCATTAATAAGTCGAGAGACTGCTCCCGCCCAAAGCACAATAGCGCTACCGATGCCGATTGCCGCGCCCCATAGGAAAATGTTCTCCGATGATCTGTTACTCACGCTGATGTATACCGGCAGGATAAACATAGTCGCTGGTGAGAGCAGACAAAGAAGCGCTCCAATCATGTAATCAAAGCGCATCTGTAAGATCGGCGCGAGAGCGATAAAGTGCAGCCCCACGATCAGAGCAACAATGGGCGGAATGTAATCAGGATGACGGAAAATGAAGCCCAATATAAACGTCGCGCCGATGGCGATTCCCTGAAGAAGATTAACCAATCCAAATCGCCGTTTGATGCGCGCGATACGCTCACGTCTGTCTGCGCTCAAAATTTCATGCGGCAGGCGTAATACTTTACGGATAGAATCAATGCTGACAACAGACAGTAGCAAGGCGCAAAGGCCTAATGAAATTGCGATTATGAGAGTGCCCTTGCCATGAAGCGACCAGAGACCGAAAACTGCCCAAAGGCTTCCCAGGAGCATGAAAACCAACGCACCAACGCAAGTATTTAGAATCACTCCCCGAGATCTTGTCTCCTCTATCATGAATTCCTTCTTGACTGTTTGCAGGAATATCCTGAAGATGCCCAACGTCTGAGTTGACGCGGCGGCGCGAATTCAATCAAGCATCGCCGGACCAGTCATGATGCGAAACACGCCCCCGCCGCTCGCGTCCAACGACGTGTTGGGCGTGCGTTGCGCTTACGTCTGCCGCTTCGCTCTCACGCGCGGACGGGTGATTCTTACTGCCGCTTGGGAAATATTAGCTTCTCAAAAAACTCGTCGGCTAGAGAATATAGATCTTCCGTCAACCCTCTGGTATTCGAGTAGTTGGAAAACTCTATTTGAACAGCCGAATCCTTAGCGTTCGAGAGCGGAAGCAGATAGCCGTTGACGTTGAAATGCGCAAATTTGTTTGATGATGTCTTCTCGAGCGGGAATATCGCGTCATACCGCAAGCACACCGCACCCTTGAACCTCGTGTAATTGAAGTGAAGGTGATCCTGCTTCAATTTACTAAATTCTTCTTGTTTAAGAGCTTCCCAACCAGTCAGCCGGTCCTTTTCCGTCTCAAAAGTTTTTGTTCGGATAATTTTGACGCTCGCGTTGAAGATTCCGCTCTCATCGCGTTTCTCAAAGACCGTTTCCGATTTACCTATTGTTAGTAATATCCATCCAGGTTGATTAGGCGACACAACGGTTATTCCGTCTTGGTCGTAGATGCTGGCGGGCTTAATTGATGTCTGTGCTGGTGCTGACACGGCGGCATAAAAAAGCGTGGCGCCAATTATGACTATTAAATGATTCATAGAAACTCCTATCACGATTGACAGATTTCCAACAAGAAACGCCCAACGTCTGAGTTGACGCGGCGGCGCGAATTCAATCAAGCATCGCCGGACCAGTCATGATGCGAAACACGCCCCCGCCGCTCGCGTCCAATGGTACGATGAAAGTCGGGCTCATAAATTAAGCTCAAGTAGCAGATGTCTCCGGCAGGATAATCATCCTGTTTTCCCAATACCTGATTATTTAGGGAGGAGACATCTGCATGGAGATAGTTTA
>DATHHW010000072.1:0-6320 GCA_035317005.1 Pyrinomonadaceae bacterium
CTATCTCCATGCAGATGTCTCCTCCCTAAATAATCAGGTATTGGGAAAACAGGATGATTATCCTGCCGGAGACATCTGCTACTTGAGCTTAATTTATGAGCCCGACTTTCATCGTACCATTGGACGCGAGCGGCGGTAGCGCCTCTCGCAACTAGCTTGGTCCGGCGAAGGGTGCTTTGGTTCGCGCCGCCGCGTCAACTCAGACGTTAGATTTCAGATCAATGAAACTTCGAATTGCGATCTGCCAATTTCCTGTTTCTTGTAACGTTGCAAGCAATGCGAAGTTTATCCATCGGTTCATGAAGGAAGCAGCCGATGCTACAGCTCACGTAGTACACTTTCCAGAAACTGCTCTACCAGGCTATGAGCGCTTGAATTTCAAACCTTTAAGCGCCGATAATTGGCAATCCCTTGCAGAGCACACGAAAGAGATTGCCAATCTGGCTGGAAAGCTCGGCTTATGGGTTGTGTTGGGATCCTGCCGGAGAGTTGTGGATAGAGAAAAACCCGCGAACTGTATTCACGTTATTTCTAAGCGGGGGCGAATTGTTGGTACGTATGACAAGCAGAAGCTAGCGCCAAAAGAACCTGCTTGGTACACACCTGGAGATGGCTTTCTGGTCATCACTATCAACGGCATGAAGTGCGGATTTCTAATCTGTTATGACTCTTGCTTTCCTGCCCTGTTTGAGGCCTACCGAAAGAAAGGCGTCCAATTGCTGTTTCACTCTTGCCATAATATTTCGAGAAAACCTAAACCGATTCTTCAGGGACTGGCCTTAGCTCAAATTCGCACGCGCGCGGCGGACAATCAAATGTGGATCTCAGATTCTAATTCATCGGCTCGATACTCATTTTCGACGGCTTGTGTTGCGCGACCCGACGGCTCCGTTCGCAGTTCGAGAAGACATGTCGCCGGCATTTTACTGCATGATTTTCCAGATATGGAACTTGGCTGGACTTACGACAATCGAAAGGAAGAAATCTGACAAGTCGTTGCAGGTGAGCGCGCGGGTGTCTCGCTAGTGAATCAACCTCATGATTATTTTAGGTATTGAGTAAATACGCTTGACGGAATGGATAGCTGGCCCTTCATGAAGCGTCGAGAGCATCTTCATCGCAGGAATGTTATGAATTTCCACCGTGTTGTTGTTCGATTGGCTACCTGTTTTTCCATATTTGCTTTCTTCTGCGTCTTAAATGTTCTCGGGCAAAATTCCGTTCCGCGATTTGAAGCCTCTGATTGCGCCGTTCCGATTCCGAATGGTGAAACCGTAAAGTGCGGTTATCTAATTGTTCCTGAAAGCAGGAAAATAAAGAATGACAAAACGATCCGTTTGCCTATAGTCATTCTCAAGAGCAAAAATCCAAGTCCCCAGCCTGATCCGATTTTGCGGACTTTTGGTGGTCCCGGCTCGTCATCCATGAATTTGGTCAGGAGCCGTCCATCTTCACCCTGGTTGAGAGACCGTGATTTGATTATCTTCGAACAGCGCGGCACGAAATACGCCCAACCGGCGCTCGAATGTCCAGAAGTTAATGAGGCAAATCTCAACAGCGTGACAACAGAACTTGATGTCGCAGCCGCGCGGGGAAACGAAATCGAGGCGGCCAAGATTTGTTATCAGCGATTGCTAAAGCAAGGCAATAATCTCGCAGCTTACAACAGCGCGGAGAGCGCCGCGGATATTGAAGATTTACGACGCGTTTTGAAGCTGGATAAAATTAGTCTATGGGGCGTTTCTTACAGTTCACGTTTGATCCTTAACGTCATGCGCGATTACCCGAATGGCATTCGCGCCGTCGTTTTGGAGTCACCTCTCCCACCGGAAGTTAATTACGATGAAGTCGGTGTTGACGCCATCGTCAACGCTTTGAATCAAGTCTTTAAGAATTGTGCCGTAGATGGCGAGTGCGCAAAGGCGTATCCGAATCTGGAAAGTGAGTTTTACGAAGTAGTCGGCAAGCTGAATAAGAAGCCTATCTCGGCAAGTGTAAAAGATGAGACAACGGGTAAAACGAACGAGCTAAAGCTTGACGGGAACGACTTCGTGACCTGGATAGTTGATTACCTGCTTTCTGTAGATGCTTCTGCGATCGCGGATGTTCCTTTGGTCGTTAATCAAGCCTTTCAAGGCAATTACGAAGTATTCAAGCGTTACGCGAAAGCAAAACTTGGCCCACGCGGCGGACTTGGGATGCGATACTCGGTCTGGTGCAGCGAGGAAGTTCCATTTGAAAATATGCAAAAAATCAAAGCGCAATCTTTTCGCTATTCGCGCCTTAACGGTTATGAAGTGATGACACTGCCGGACATTTGCCGCGTCTGGAAAGTTCCGGCGGCAAAGCAAATTGAAAACAAACCTATCCGGAGCGACGTTCCCACAATGATTTTAACCGCTGAATACGACGCCTATACGCCGTCCGCCTGGGGACAATTGATAGCCAGGAACCTGAAGAATAGTTTTCTTTTTGAAGTCCCCTGGGCTGGACACGGTCCAGCATTCTCAACTCCGTGCGCGCGCGAAATGATCGCGAACTTTTTTGATAATCCGAAATCCGCGCCTAATTCTTCGTGTTTAGACAAAATCAGAAAAGACTATGACTTCAAGGTGAAAAAGAACTAACCCAAGACGTTTCATGAAGCGCAAAGGACTCCATACCTGTATTTACTCGATGCGGTTTATGGTCAGCGACACCGAACAAATCGTTATTGAATCGAAGGTTGAATGTAATCGCCGCGCCGCTCAACTCGAACGCGGCGTGGCGTCCGTGAGAGGGAACATCGTTGCGCGTTATTCATTCAGAGCCGGTGCGGTCATCTAAGAAGCCGGCTTCATCGCATACCGAGCGGTAATCAGCCGGACGTAATTGCGTGTTTCTGCATAAGGGGGCACAGCGTAACCGTGCTTGATGACGGCATTCTCTCCCGCGTTGTAGCCGGCCAGCGCCAGATCGATTCGTCCATTGAACATCTGCAGAAGATCCTTCAGATAGCGCGTGCCGCCCATGATGCTTTGGCCAACGTCGTATGGATTCGTAACTCCGTACCGCGCGGCCGTCCCCGGCATAAGCTGCATTAACCCCTGCGCGCCTTTCGGGCTGGTGACGATGCTGGTGAAGCGGGATTCCTGGTGCATCAGGCAGAAGATTAAGTAAGGATCCACACCGTACTTGTTCCCATAAAAGCGGACCAGCGTGTCGACTTTATTATTACCCGTGCTCCAGGCCGTATTCGAAAGCACAGGGTTTCCCGTTGCGGCCGGCACGATGGGCGCCGGCTTGTTCGCCTCGGCAATCTGGTTCCGCGCTTCCTCAACCTTAGCGCGCGCATCAGCCAAATCCTTATCACTCTTTTCCGCGTCTACGCGAGCCATTAGTCCGTCCCGATAGAGTCCTTTGATTTGATTATTCTGTTGCTCCAGCTTTTGAACTTCACGTTCGTAAAGACCCTGGAGGTCGATGAGACTCTTCTTGTAATCGTTCGCTGCGTTGTTGGCGGTGGGGGCGGTGCCTGGGGCGACGCTGGGGGTAGCGCTTGGCGCGGCGCCATCATTCGATTTTGTCGGCGGCGTTGAGGCAGTTGCCTTACTATCGTTCGATTTCGTCACTGGCGCCGAGGCTGCCGGCGGTAGCTCCGCCGTTGTTTTCCGGGGCAGAGAATCAGCGGCAGGAGGCGTCGATTTGAGGGCTTCCGGAGTCCCAACTGTACCAGCAGCTTGCGGCTGAACGGACGGCTCAACATTCGTGACCTTTTCCTGAGCCATCGCCGCCCCGCCGGAAAAGAAGCAAGCTAAAATCAGCGCAGACACACGCAGAACTATTGAGGATTGGGGAAACTTTTGATGCATGTTTAGTTTTGACTCCTGTTTATTCAGACACCGCTCAGCCTCTGTCGGTTACCTCGTGAGGTGAAGCTAAGCAGCCTTTTTGGCTGACATGTTTTGATGTATTTTTGCCCCGATTTACTGCCTCAGCCCTTGAAGCAATTAGACCGCAAGATTTCGGGTCACTAGCCCACGTCAGCGGGTGGATGCAACACTCAAGTACAGCTGAGCACCAACAACTGACCTGGGCATTTCACGCCTTCAGCTTGATATCGCTACAATCTCTGGCATCCTTGAATGCGAGACGCAGAGTAGGCTTGCAAAACGTCCAGACCGTAGTCTAAGACGACCGAATGATTGACATAAGTATTAGCGAAGCGGCTGAGTTGCTGCGCCAAAAAGAGATCTCACCGGTGGATCTCGCCACGGCCTGTCTGGATCGCATCGAGCGTCTTAATCCCTTGCTCAATGCTTTCATCACCGTCACCCATGAGGGTGCGATGGCCCAGGCACACGTGGCCGAAGACGAGATTCAGCGCGGCAACTGGCGCGGTCCACTCCACGGCATTCCGATTGGTTTGAAGGACCTGATCGATACGGCCGGGGTTCGCACTACTTGCGGCAGCGCTTTATTTGCGGACCGGGTTCCAACTGAAGATGCGGACGTGGTGCAACGCTTGAGGCGCGCGGGCGCAGTGCTGATTGGTAAACAGAACCTGCAGGAGTTTGCTTACGGAGGGACCTCGGCATCAAGCCACTACGGCGCGGTGCACAATCCCTGGAACCCCAAACATATCGCCGGAGGTTCTTCGGGTGGATCCGCAGCCGCGGTGGCAGCAGGTATGTGCTTCGCGGCGATTGGCTCTGACACGGGTGGCTCGATTCGCGAGCCGGCAGCTTTTTGCGGCATCGTAGGCCTCAAGCCAACCTACGGGCGCGTGAGTACGCGCGGCGTGTTTCCTCTTTCATGGTCGCTGGATCACGTCGGACCGATCTGTCGTAACGTCAGGGACGCGGCCCTCATGCTGGAAGCGATTGGCGGCTACGACATCCTGGATGCTACCTGCGTCGATTGGCCCACGGAACAATACGCGAAAGCTTTGAGCGGGAAGACTGACTTCCGCATTGGCCTGGTGCGTCAGCCTTTCTTTGAAGACCTCGACAGAGACATTGAGCTGGCCATAAATGAAGCCATTGAAGTCATCCGCAAAATGTCTTTGGCAGTCATAGAGGTCGATCTTCCTTCTGTGCCGACCGCGGTGCAGGCGCCCGAAGTCTACGCCGTCCACAAAAACTTCTATGCCAACTCCCCTGACTTGTATCGCCCATGGATGCGAGAGCGACTGGCCCAGGCAGCGACGGCAGACACCGGTGCATATGTTGAGGATCGTTTCGCGCTTGAATGCGTGCGACGCACAGTCAACGATGTGTTTGCTAAAGTCGATTTGTTGATAACACCGACCACTCCCGTGCCCCCGATAACGATCGAAGAAGCTTCGAATATGTCGCCAAACCCTGCAGGCGAGGTATGGCTGCGCAATACTCGGCCTTTCAATGCTTACGGATTACCCACGATCTCTATTCCAACAGGTTTCACCAGCACCGGACTGCCAATCGGTTTGCAAATCGCCGGACCACGCTTTGGCGAGGGAAGAGTGCTTCGGTTTGCTCACGCTTTTGAGCAGGCGACGGATTGGCACAGACGCGCGCCGATGTTACCGCAGCTGCGGTGAGAGTGGAATCCATTGGTTGAAACCAGATCGGGGCCAGGCCTGCGACTTTTGCGATTCAGTTGTTGCCGCGCCGGGTGGTCACACTAAGTTGTCCTTCGCCCTTCTCCGTTTGGGAGAAGCATTGGGGATGAGGCTTGTGGCGGAGGCCGTTTCTTAAACTTGTGCTTCGTTGGGCGGAGCGTGGCATTCAAAGACAAAAGGAATTTAGGGAGACTAGGCTTAAGCCCTCACCCCAACCCTCTCCCAGGTGAGAGGGGGCGACAAGAGTAGGTAAATAAAGAAAAACTTCCATTCGCACGAGGCGAATGCTTTTTTTACCTTTCCTCGTCTCCTGTGATAAGTTGCGGTGATTGATTTTAAGGTAGCGGCAAATGCTGGATGACCCCCGGAATCCCCAGGAGATTAATTTGGTGTGCCGCTTCGCAACATGTAACCCGAGGACATGGATCGTTGAAAGTTTATTAGGGACCGTAGCCGGCCCTTGATCGCGTTGCCGTTGTTGTCGATTACCGCCGGCGATCTTACCGGACTGCGAGTCTCCAACCGAGGTCAATTCCTAAATGAGAACAAATTACCGCGTTTTTTTGATCGTTGCTGTGTGCGGGATCGTGCTGTTCACCGCAGCGGTTAACTCTCATGGTCGTGTCCAGGTCAATATGGCTCCGGGCGACGACCTCTTTGCCGGTCTCCGCTGGCGCAATATCGGCCCGTTTCACGGTGGGCGCATCGCGGCCGTGACTGGCGCGATCGGTCAGCCGGG
>DATHHW010000073.1:0-36981 GCA_035317005.1 Pyrinomonadaceae bacterium
CTTTTTCTGGAGCATGTTCAAGGGCAAGAAGGCCGGCGACAATCCCTGGGAAGCGACGACGCTTGAATGGAACATTCCTTCACCGCCGCCGCATGACAACTTTGCCGGCATCGTGCCTGAGGTTTATCGCGGACCATACGAGTTCGCGGTGCCGGGAGCAGCGAAGGATTTCACTATGCAGTCGGAACCTGAAGGTACCGAGATCCCTGCACGCTTAGGAGAGACAGACGGGAATGGCGGCAACGGTCACAAGCACTGAGCGAGTAATCGACACCACTGTCGGCGGCGGCCCGCGTTCGCGCGGAGGCAACGGCTTTCCGAAGAACGGCGGCGGCAGAAACGGTCACAGTGGCGACTCTCTGCGCTTCTCAGCCGATCGTTATCGCATCGGTGTCTGGGTGGCCATCGGCAGCATTCTGATGCTTTTTGTGGCGCTGACCAGTGCTTACATTGTGCGCTCGGCATCGTCGAATGACTGGCAGCCGATCGCGATGCCGAAAGTGCTCTGGTTGAGCACGGCGCTGATTCTGATTAGCAGCATGACGATGGAAGTCTCGCGACGATCGTTGAAACAGCAGCGCGATCAGGCCTATGGCCGTTGGTTGATAGTGACAGTCGTTCTGGGGCTGGCATTTTTGGCAACGCAGCTTTTTGCGTGGCGGCAGCTCGTGCGCCAGGGCGTCTACCTGGCCAGCAATCCGTACAACTCCTTCTTCTATCTGTTTACGGCGGCGCACGGTCTGCACTTGCTTGGCGGAATTCTCGCTCTGGCTTATTTGCTGCTGCGCACGACCCGGAAGCGCAACACCGTCGAAGGCGAGCTTCGACGTGCAGGCGCGGCGGACGCGGCCACGATTTACTGGCATTTTATGGATGGACTTTGGGTCGGCCTGTTTTTCCTTTTGTTCTTTTGGAAGTAGAAGTGTCCGGCAAACTTTCGTTTGTCGTGACCCCCCTCTCCCTCTCGGAGAGGGCCGGGATGAGGGAATTGGAGCTGGCACTAAGCCCTCTCCCTAACCCTCTCCCAAACGGAGAGGGAACGAACTCAGGACAAATCCTTTTGGAGGTGACTGGTGGCAACTGAAGCACAGGCTATTTCGAGCGATTGGGGGGGTGGCACACTGCCATATCGCGTGGGCCACAGAAAGCTGGGCATGTGGCTTTTCATCATGTCCGATTCGCTGACGTTTTCCGCGCTGCTGATCGCCTATGCCTATGCGCGCGCGTCTAACGTTTGGCCGACGCCGTTCAAGTTTTATCCCAGCATAGTTTTCTCGTCGATCATGACTCTCGTGCTCTTGTCGTCCAGTCTAACGATGGTGATGGCGGTGTCAGCCTCTGCGCGGGCGCAGAAGTCCACGGCGCGCAAGTGGATTCTAGCCACCGCGTTGCTCGGCGTGACCTTTATCGTGTTGCACATGATCGAGTGGCGGCACTTGATATCCGAAGGACTGACGCCGTTTAAGTTGCCCGCGGAGTGGGCTGAGAAGTGGCCGGGCTCGACGCCGCTCTTCGGCGCCACCTTCTTTGGTATTACGGGCATGCATATGTTCCACGTTGCCACCGGCTGCATCTATCTGCTGGTTGTTTCCGGGCGCGTCAACAAGCTGAAACACGAAGATGTTGAAATCAGCGGACTGTACTGGCACTTTGTCGATTTGGTCTGGATGTTTGTGTTCCCGATGATTTATCTGCTGTCAATTGACATGACCAAGTGAGCCGCGCGGATTTTGAGTCCGCGACGATAGCTCGGCTACAGAGAGATAAGCATCTGTGAAGCCGTTGGAGGATCTGAAATGACTGGACATGCGGAAACCGAAGAGCATTTTGCGGGCAGTAACAAGTTGTTCATTTCTGTCTGGGTTTGGTTGTTGTTGTTGACTGGCTTTGAGGTGTTCCTCGGTTACATACAACTGCCGATCACCTACATGCTGGTAATCTTGATGGGCGCATCGATAATCAAGGCAGCGCTAATCGTGGCGTACTTTATGCACCTGAGATTCGAACGCTTGAACCTGGTTCTGACGATTGTGCCGGCCCTGGTCATCTGCATCTGCCTTATGCTGCTGGTCTTTTTCCCAGACAGTTTTCGCTCGAGAGAGCTTCGTTCTCCAGCGCCGGTCAAGACACCGGTTGAGGCCCACTAGGATTTCGGGTATGAACGTAACGCGCAAATCGATGATGCGTTTAGTAGTAACGGCCCTGGGCGTTATGGCGTTGTGCGTCTTGTCATCAGAGTCCGCGATGGCCCAGTGTGTAATGTGCCGTGCCTCGATCGGAGCAAACAGCGCCTTTGCCCGGAACCTGAACATTGGAGTGCTGGTGTTGCTGGTGCCGCCGGTCTCGATCTTTTGCACGATCTTTATTCTGGCTTTTCGTCATCGCAGATCCGGTTGAGAGACACGCCGACGATGACCACTCCGGAGAATCAAAGTGGACGACCAAAGCCAGTTAACAAACATTGATGTCGAGAAGCGAACCACACGCGGACGCGCCTGTCCGGTCTGTGGCGGAAAGATTATCCCGTCCGACCGCGCGGTTTATCAAAACACCGCCGATCCCAACGCCGTGTATCCGCTTTGGCAGTGCGAACGCTGTGGGTACGAGGAACTGTCCGAGCGGGCGCCGAAGCCTGCGAAGAAACACTGAGACTCGTGGTTTAGAGGCGGGCTACCGCCCGCCGGTCGGGCAGTAGCCCGACTCTAAACGGAGTGGATCGAAAAGACAAAATGAAGCGCGAAGAATCATTACTGAATCTAATTTGCGTGCTCGGCGCGGCTGGTTTTTTCGCTCTCATCGCGTATGACCTGATCGCGGGCGGCAGTATCATCAGCACCGACGGACTGTTTTTTGTCGTCGTGCCGCTGGTGTTTGCGCTGGCATTCCTCGCTGTGCCGGGAATGGAGTTTTTGGAGCGTCTGCTGGCGAAGAGAAAGTCGGCGAGCGGCGGCTCTGAACCGCAATTGGCCGCGGCCGGGGCCGCCGCTGCGCCTCGTTTGGGCGGCGCTCAAAATGTGCCAGCCTTAAAGGATGCCAAGGGGAGATCGATGCCGCCGGATGTCAGCCGCATGGTCTCACAAATGAAAGCCGGCAAAGACAAGGAGTGACCGTAGCACAGACTTTAGTCTGTGTTCCCGCGGTCGATGTGACTCGCTTTTTAGAATGAGCTTTAATGACTGACTTCTACTCGGTTCTCCCGCATCTTAATGCAACCCTGAACGCTTCGAGCTTTGTCCTCCTATCAAGCGGCTATTATTTCATCAGGCGAAAACGAGTCCTGGCGCATCGCAACTGCCAGCTCGCAGCGCTGACGGCTTCGGTGCTGTTTCTGATTTCTTATATCGTCTACCACGCCCACCACGGAACCACCAGATTTGCGGGGCAGGGAATTGCCCGGCCGATCTACTTCACTATTCTAACTACCCACACGTTTCTGGCGGCGGTGATTGTGCCTTTCGTGATAATCACGGTGCGCCGAGCAATGCGTGGAGACTTTGCGCGCCACAAGGCGATCGCTCGTTGGACCTTGCCGATGTGGTTGTACGTATCGATCACCGGTGTAGTGGTTTACTTGATGCTGTATCACCTCTATCCTTCCCATTAGTTCCAGGTAACGGTTCCAAATGCATGAGCAGTAACGGAAACAATTTCAAAGCCGACGTCTCAACTCCGCCAAAGCCTCGCCGCGCATCCTTGCCCCTGATTATTGTGGCAGCGTTATTTATCATCGTGCCGTTCCTTACCTGGTACGGCACCTGGTTCGGCAGGGATCTCTCGGACCAGGACATCGCAACCTATCTGGCTGACGAGAAAAACCCGCGGCACATTCAGCATGCATTGTCGCGGGTTGAAGAACGAATTGAGCGAGGCGACCCTTCGGCAAAAAAGTTCTATCCGCAAATCATCGCGCTCGCCAAAAGTCCGACCGGCGAGGTGCGCAAGACCGCTGCCTGGGTCATGGGTCAGGATAACAAGTCACAAGAGTTTCATCAGGCGCTCGTTTCTCTGCTCACCGACAACTATCCCTTAGTTCGTCGCAACGCCGCTCTGCAACTCGTCCGATTTGGCGATGGCTCCGGCAGACCAGAGTTGCGTTCGATGTTGGCAGCGTTTGAAGTTAAGTCGCCAGTGGCCGGCACGATCGTGAGTCTCTTGCCACAAGGATCGAAGATTAGTGCTGGAGGTTTGCTGGCCAGGATTCGCGACTCTTCGAACGCAGTGCAGGAGTTTCGTTCACCAGTGGACGGCGCCATTGGACGACTGGCGATGAAAGAAGGAGAAGTGGTTGTCGGGGGACAGTCGATTGCCTGGCTAGCACCGGACCGGGCTACGGTCAGCGACGCGCTGCAGGCGCTCGCTTATGTTGGTACCAAAGAAGACTTACCGGCAGTAGAATCGTGTGCGCAGGCCAACACCAGTAGTGAAATAGTCCAGCAGGCTGCTGCGGCAGCAAAAGCGATTAAGAGCCGCGCGAACTAGCCGGCGGCAGTGGCGGGCGGCGGTGCCGGAGGCAAGTCCGGCAAAACGATCCCGTGAACTGCTTCCCAATCGTCGGTGGGAATCATCTCGATCGCGTCCCACGGACAACCATCGAGGAAGGCTCCGTCGGGACCCTTACTCGTACACTTCTGACATCCGATACAGAGATAAGGATCGACTTCGATACGGCCGAAAGGTGGGTGGTCCTCGTCCGAGATCCAGAACATGCAGGCTTCGATCGGGCAGTATTCGATGCAAGCCGGGGAGCCTGCGCATCCAGTGCAGCAATCAGTAGTAATGGCGAGGATACGCGGCCTTTTCTTGCGCGCTGCCTTGCCATCACCCTCCGACATTGGCCATTCTTTCTCTACGATATCGAACACTTTTGTGTATCGCTCCGTGTCTTGAACTGGTCTCTCCCGATCGCTGTTACCTTAACACAGGCTTGTAGCTTCGCTCAACGATGATAAGAATCGCATCCATGATTGCGTTCGCGTGTCTTTTCGATTAACTAAATGTGCTGACACCTGGGTCCCTCAATCGTGGCACGGCACGAGCAGGAAGATTATCCATAAGGGGAGGACTGAACAGATGGAGAGCATTGTAGGACTTTTCAATTCATTGGCAGATGCAAAGCGCGCCGCGGCCATGCTGCGGACGTTGGGAATCGCAGAGGACCGAATTACGGTACTCTCGCCCCACACATCCGAAGCCGAAATTGAAGCACAGATTCCAACGACTGATACCGAACAGCCCGGCATGGGTCAGGCCATGGGTGGAACTGTCGGAGCAGCGCTAGGTGCAGCCGGTGGCGCTACTGCCGGAGCTGCGGCAGCTTCCTTGCTGGTCCCGGGAGTTGGGCCGGTGCTGGCGTTGGGAATACTCGGCGCGGCCCTGTTGGGAGCGGGAGGAGCAGCGGCCGGAGCTTTAGCGGGTGACGCGATGGAAAAGGCAATGGCGGATGGGTTGCCACACGATGAACTTTACGTTTATGAAGACGCCTTGCGTCGCGGCCGGTCGGTTGTGATCGCGTTTGCGGATGGCGATCAATTAGCAGAGAATGCCCGTGCCGAGTTGGCCCGCGCGGGCGCGGAGTCGGTCGATGCGGCTCGCGAGGAATGGTGGATCGGTTTGCGTGGCGCAGAGCAGGAGCATTATACGAGCCAGGGCGGAGATTTTAATCTGGATGAAGCCACGTATCGCCTCGGATTTGAGGCGGCATTGCATCCAGACCGTCGCGGAAAATCTGGGGAAGACGTGGGCGAGAGCTTGCAGCAAAAATATGGTGCTGACGCAGCGACGCAGGCGTTTCGGCAAGGCTATGAGCGTGGCCAGCGCTACCACGTGCTCATCATAGAAACCTACTCTGCACCTCGAGATGAAAAGAGCTCCAAGCGCGCGGCATAAGCGCGTTTATGATTCGAGGCAACACGACCGAAACGAAGGCCCAGCGAAATTTGGGGCCCTAGCCCGGATGTGATGGAGGGCTCGTTCACGCTCGGTCGAATCCTGAAGTGCGAAGAGAATAATCCCTGAAAGAGACGCTGCTAAATGTCGGCATAGCTATCGCGATTCTCGGCGGTAGCTATGCCATCATGCATTTCTTCGCCCGCGCAATGTATGTGCGCTGCGAGTCGTGCGTAACCCTGAATGCCCGACGACGAAGTAACTGTCGGGCGTGTGGAACACCGCTGCGAAAGTAACCCCTGGTCAGAGTTCAAGCTTGAGCTTGCCTCTCACATCAGCCACTGGACTATTTGGATCTGCGATCGATCAGCGTGGGGGCTTTGTACCTTCGCACGAGAAATCGATTCAGTAGCGGTACGGCGACAGCCACAAACGGAAGAATGTGAACTGGCCCAGTTGCGTGAAACACGAACAGGCCGAGGACGTAGAATAGCGCCAGCGTTATCGAGATTATCCAAGCCATGTCCGTCTCATTATTACCTCGAACGGTCGATATTATCCAATTGATACTCTTGGTTCCAGGTTGACCTCACTCGAACAGTTACAGAACCGCGAGCGGTAGCGACCGGATCCTACGCTCAACCTGCGATTCACCAATTTCGTGGGGAAGGACCTGTAGGACGCAGTGAGTGTTCAAATCCGGTCGCTACCGCTCGCGGTTCTGTAACGAGCGTTTCGACTGGCGAGATTGCCAGAAGCGTTGGCGGCGTCCGAGGGCCTCACGATCCAATTGATGTCAGACCTTCTCCAGATCCTCACCCACATCTTTGGCTGGCTCCCTCGACCTGCGTCGAGTGACGACTAGCACTCCAGCAAAGATTAGTAACGACGCAATTACGGTATGGACGCTCAGCGATTCCCCCAAAATAATCGGCGCCACCATGAAAGCGATTAATGGTTGTAAGTAGATGTAAACCGCCACGGTGCTCGGCGGCACGCGCGCAAGTGCCCACCCATTCAGATAATACGCACCCGCGGTTGGCAAAACGATTATGTAAAGAATCGCCAGCCATACGCGCCACGAAATGCTCGCGAGCGGAACATGCGCCAGGCTAATAGCTCCGGCGGGAACCGTGATTACGCAACCGACGACAAAAATCCAGGTGATCACGGTGAGCGCATTGTATCGCTTCATCAAATCCTTCGAGACTGCGATATAGGCTCCGTAGCACAGCGAGTTCGAGACGATTAGCAAATCTCCGACGCGAGTGGCGGAAGAGAATTGCGCGCGGCCTGGCCCAATCAGGTAGAGCACTCCGCCGGCGGCGAGCGCAATTCCCGCCAAACGCCGAAGCGTGGCGCGATCCGTCCCCAGCATCATCCCCACCAGCAAAGTGAAAACAGGGATGGTAGTACTGAGCAGGGTCGCGTTGATGGCCGTGGTTAGGGAAAGGCCTTTGGTGAAGAGCAATTGATTTAGCACCAGGCCGAGCATGCTGGAGACGATCAGCAGGGGCCAGTCTGTTCTTTTGATCGTTTGCAGGCTGCCGCTAATGCGGGCGAGCATTAGAAGCGTTAGCGCAGCTCCCGCGACTCGAAAGCCCACCAGGGCGACTGAGGGCACGGTGCGGAGAGCGATCTTGCCGACGATGGGCCAGGTCGCGAACAGGAGTTGCACCACGATTAGGGCCAGATGAGGGGCCGCGGCGTTCTTTGATCCAGGGTTGCGGAGCACTGCTTCAGGGCTTCCAGTCACAAAAAAGATCGGGAGTCATCCCGATCTGAAATCAAAGCAAGTTGAAATCCGGTCACTAGCTTAAGAAAAGATAAAGCGGGTTCTCCATGATCTGTTTGAATGTGCGCAGGAACTCCGCACCGACAGCGCCGTCAATAGCCCGGTGATCACAGGACATCGTCACGCGCATGGTCTGCCTGATCACGACTTCGTTGTTTCGGGCAACCGGCCTGGGCGTCATGGCTCCGACCGCAAGGATTGCGCCTTCAGGCGGATTGATGACGGCGGTGAACTCATCGATCCCAAACATTCCCAGATTGCTGATCGAAAAAGTTGCTCCCATATATTCCTCGGGCTTGAGCTTGCGGGCCCGCGCGCGTTCGGCCATCTCTCTCACTTCACTGGCGATCTCCAACAAGGATTTCAATTCGGCGGCGCGCACGACCGGTGTTATCAAGCCGTTTTCCGTGGCCACCGCCACGCCGATATCTGCATGTTCGTAGTATCGGATGGTCTTGTCCTGAAACGACGCGTTGACCTGCGGATGTTGAATCAGAGCGACTGCGGCCACCTTGATGACGATATCGTTGATGCTGATTTTGAGATCGGGATATAACTCGTTAATTGCCACGCGCATGTCCGCCGCGCGATCCATGTCGATCTCGCTGGTAAGAAAGAAATGCGGCACCGGCCCCAAAGAAGTCACCAGGCGGCGCGCTATCGTGCGGCGCATCTCGCTCAGCGGTTCATCGCGATATGCCGAAGGACCATAGACGGTTGCCTTCTCATCCGGTCGAACCACACCCGCCCCACGCAATCGCGGCGCGGCCGCGGCGCTGGCCGGCCTTTTCGTCATCGCGGCTTCAATGTCGCGTTTGACGATGCGGCCACCCGGGCCGCTACCCTGCAAAGACTTGAGATTGACACCCGCATCAGCCGCCATGCGGGCCGCGATCGGTGAGATCAATTGCCGGCCATCGCCTCGCGAAGGTTGAGCGGGTGGCTCGCTTTCGTTAGATGACACTGAAGTCTCAGGAAGCGCGGTTTGTGCTTCCGGCGCGGCCGGCTCAGATTCTTTGTCCGCCGGCGTGGCGTCCTTCGTTGCCGGTTGGGCATCTTTCGCGGCGGGTGTTTCCGCAGGTTTCGTTGCTTTTCCAGCCGTTTCTTTCAGCAGAGATGAAATGTCTTCGTCGGGCTCGCCGATGATCGCGATCGGCTGACCCAGCGGCGCGCTCTCGCCTTCATTAATCAAAATCTTGCGCAAGACGCCATTCGACAGCGCTTGCATTTCCATGGTCGCTTTGTCGGTGTCAATCTCGGCGAGCGGCTCGCCCATCGAAACCTTATCGCCCTCTTTCTTCAACCAGCGCGAGAGCTGGCCCTCCTCCATCGTGGGCGAAAGCTTCGGCATTACAACTTGTGTGGCCATGTTTTTGGTTAGCGGGTAATAAACAGCTTTACAAATACGACACTGCGCGCACCGCGGCGATGACTTGTGCGACGTCCGGGATCGCCAGTTGCTCGAGGTTCTTGGCGTACGGCATCGGCACATCGACCCCCGAGACGCGTTTTACCGGTGCGTCAAGATAGTCAAAAGCCCGCTCGTTAATCTCAGCGCTAATCTCAGCTCCAACGCCGGCGAACGGATGCGACTCTTCGGCAATAACTACGCGGTTCGTTTTCTTCACCGACTCAACGATGGTCTTAATGTCGAGCGGCCGAATCGTCCGCGGATCGATCACCTCGCAAGACACACCCTCTTTGGCGAGTTCTTCGGCGGCCTTCAACGCGGTTGGCACCATCACTGAACGGGCCACGATGGTAGCGTCCGTGCCTTCGCGCTTAACTTCGGCAACGCCCAGCGGAATCGTAAAGTCATCGTCGTCCGGAACTTCGCCCTTCATTCCATACATACGTTCCTGTTCCATGAAGATCACGGGATCGTCGTCACGAATGGCGCTCTTCAAAAGTCCTTTGGCGTCGGCCGGCGTAGAAGGCATCACCACTTTCAGGCCCGGGAAGTATGCGTACCACGATTCGATCGCCTGCGAATGCTGCGAAGAAACCTGATAAGCGGAACCACTTGGCCCGCGAAAAACGATCGGGATTTTGAACTGACCACCGGACATGTAGAGCATCTTGGCGGCGGAGTTGATAATCTGATCGGTCGCCAGAATCGAGAAGTTAAACGTCATGAACTCGACGATCGGCCGCAAACCAGCCATGGCTGCTCCTACGCCCAGCCCGGCGAATCCAAGTTCAGTGATCGGCGTATCGATCACGCGCTTGGGGCCAAACTCCTGGAGCAATCCACGCGTCACCTTATAAGCGCCCTGGTACTCGGCGACCTCTTCACCCATCAAAAAGACGTTCGCGTCGCGGGCCAGTTCCTCACGTAGTGCGAGGTTCAAAGCGTCGCGCATGGTCATTACAGACATTGGTTAGCTCTCGATTGGATTGGCGTAGACGTTGGTGTACAACTCGCTCGGATCGGGCTCCGGACTTTCTTCGGCAAATCGCACGGCCTGCTCGACCTCTTCTTTGATCTGTGCTTCGAATCCGGCAATGTCCTTGTCAGTCAGAAGGCCGTTGCCCTTTAAGGTTGCCGTGAGGATCTTAATTGGATCGCGTTCTTGGTATTTCTCGATTTCGGCGCGCGTTCGATACTTGCCCGGGTCAGACATTGAGTGGCCCATGTAACGATAGGTTCGCGCCTCGATCAAAGTCGGCAGGTAACTTTCTCTGGCGCGCTTGATCGCGCGTTGGGTGGCGCGGCGCATGGCCAGCACATCCATGCCGTCGACGAATTCGGACTCCATCTGATAGCCGCGGGCTTTCTCATATACGTTTTGTAGCGACATCGCGCGCGCCAGGGAAGTCCCCATGCCGTACTGGTTGTTCTCGCAAATATATATGCACGGCAGTTTCCAAAGTTGGGCCATGTTCAGTGATTCGTGGAAAGCACCCTGATTCACCGCCGCCTCGCCAAAGAAACAGAGCGTGACCTGATCGGTTTCCCTGTACTTGCTAGCGAACGCTATGCCGGTTCCCAGCGGAATTTGCCCACCAACAATTCCGTGGCCGCCGAGAAAGTTAACGCTCTTATCAAACAAGTGCATCGAGCCGCCCTTGCCATGCGAACAGCCTCCGGCTTTGCCATAGAGCTCGGCCATAACCGCTGCCGGCGAAATCCCCTTAGCAATGGCCTGCCCATGCTCTCGATAGCTGGTGATCACATAGTCATCGTCGCGCAGCGCAGAGATGGCGCCCACGCCGACTGCTTCCTGGCCGATATATAAGTGACAGAAGCCGCCGATTTTGCCAAGGCTATAAGACTCGGCACACTTCTCTTCAAAGCGCCGCATCAGCAGCATCTGATGAAAGATCTTCAGGAGCGTCTCGCGATCTTCCTCAATTGCCGCGGATGAATGATCGGCCTCGTTTTCGGCGTCGGCAGGTGCGTCAAGAACGCCGGTTGCGCCTCCCGCTGGAGTATTCGATTTTTCTCTTCGCTCGGTAGTTTGGCTGCTCATGTAAAGCGTGCCCGCTTAATGTGAATCGGCCAGCTTGCTGCTGGCCTCGAACGGTGTCATATGGAACTGACGAGATTATACGCGAGAGACGCGGTGAGACCAAAACTTAAAAAGAAAAAGCGCGCCAGGCGGTGGGCATGGCGCGCCGAGAAGGCCTTTAGATTGTCTCAGGTGTAGTGATCAATCCGGGCCGGTGTCGGCATGGTCGAAAGACTAATAAGGTTCTTACGCGTATGTTTGTCCCGTTGCATGTTCCGGGCCGCGGTGGTGAGCAACTCTTCGGTGGTTTCACCGTTCTCCGGGAAACACGAGATACCGGTGCTGATCGACACCTCGACGGTCTTGCCGGTTCTGACTGAAAACTTGTGTTCAACGACAGCTTTCTTGATTCTCTCGGCCACCATCTCGGACATCGCTTGCGATGCCATCGGCATAATCGCGACAAACTCGTCTCCCGCGTAGCGGCAAAGAATGTCCATCTGGCGCAACTCTTTGCGAATTACCCGGGCAATACTGGCCAGCAGGCGATCCCCGATGGCGTGTCCCCATTGGTCGTTGATCTTCTTAAAGTCATCAACGTCCATACTGATCAAAGAAAGTGACTCGCGGTTCATACGCTGACATTCCGCCAGTCTCTGCTCCAGCATCATGTAGAAGCCGCGCGCGTTCGGGAGTTCGGTAAGCGGATCAGTAAGGGCGCTCTCTTTTGTTTTCTCGAAGGTGATGGCGTTGTTCAGCGCCGAAGCGGCGTGTTGGGCGACAGATTCGAGTAAGCGCACATGTTCAGTCGTATACGACGTGCGGCCCTTGGAATACAGCGTGATCGCGCCGAATGCCCCGTCTTCACGGATAAGCGGCGAGACCAGCACGCCGCGAAAACTGCGGGCGATGTCGTCGGGCAGTCCCACCAGATCCAATTCGGGTGACGAGTTGCACATCGAACGTGAGTTAGCGATTACCCAGCCCGTGATGCCGTCCCCGACACTGATTCGTCGCGCACTAAAGAGGTCGGCATGATCACCGGATACATGCACTGCGATCGCTTTTCCGGAACGATCGTCAACGACAAAAATGATGCAGGTGTCGAACGGGACGATCGCGCGCAGTTTGTTGGACACCAGGGTGACGGTGTCATGCATGTTCAGTGAAGAACCAATTGTCTGGGCGATTTCGTGTAGCGCAAACACCTCACGTTGGGCCTGTGTAATTGAGCGGAAGCCCAGGCTGCCGTCCGGCGAGCCCATGATATCCGAGGCCAGCCCGGCGTCAGGCCTGGCTGAGGTGAGAAAGTCGATGTTTTCCGATGGCACCTGCTCCTGAATGTCCTCGGCATCAATGAGCTGGTCGAACTCGATCACATGGTTGGTAAAGAAATCCACCACTTTGGGATCGAATGACGAGCCGGACATCTTTTGTAGCAGGGTAAGTGAGTCTTCGCGCTTCATTCCTTTGCGATACGGGCGGTCGCAGCGCGTGGCGTCATAAAAATCGACAACTGAAATGATGCGCGCCACCAGCGGGATTTGTTCGGCTCTAAGGCCTTTCGGATAACCGCTGCCGTCCCATTTTTCGTGGTGATAGCGCACGATGTCTTCGACCGGATAAGGAAAGTTAACGCGCTTGAGAATGTCGCCACCCACTGTGGGATGGATCTTCATCTTGGCGAACTCTGCTTCAGTCAGCTTGCCGGGTTTGTTCAGGATGTACTCAGGGACCGCCAGCTTGCCGATATCATGCAGCAATGCGCCGGCCACGAGCGCTCGCAATTCCTGGTCTTTCACTTTCAAGAGCTTGCCCATCTCAGTGGCATAGATTTGAGTCCGCCGCACATGGCCATGGGTAGTCTGATCCTTTGCGTCGATCGCGATGGCCAGGGACTCGATCGTGTTCATGTGCAAGTCGGCAATCTCTTCGACATAGCGGACCTTATCGGCCTGGGCGCGCGTAACTTCGCTGACTCGCTTTTCATTGAACCGGTAAAGCAAATGAACCAGGACGATGATTAACGCGCCGACGAACAGGAAAGCAACTCCGGAGCCGTGGATTGCAGAGTAGAAGAGGGCGGCCGAGGTGACGTTGGCGACCTGAGTAATCAGAGTCCAAATCAGGCTCTCCTGGGAGACTGTGACTTTCCCATGACCCGAATAAAAGGAATTGAAGGCAACCGTTCCGAACGTGCTGAGGGCGTATTGAACGAAACCGAAAACGCAAAGCGGGAAAAGGAGCAGGTCAAGCACCAGGGCAGTTTCTGCTCCAGCTAAAGCGCCGCCGGCGAGAGTCACAACCATGAACCTGTATACCAGCGTAGCCACGAACGTGGAAATAATCGAGGTCCCGACGGCAAAGACGGTGGGCCAACGCTCGGATAAAGAAAAGGAGGAGATGAAGCCAACAATCGCGGCGAGTATGAGGGCGGGTCCCACGCTGTTTGACGGTCCCGTCGTATACATCATGACCGCGAGAAATATGAAAGCGTCGGCGACGGACTTATGAGTCTGGCTGGTACCATCAACATTCGTCACCGGGACCGTGAATCTGCCGGATAGAAGAGTCAGAACCAGCAGGACGAGGAACGATCCGAGACCGTGCCAGCCCAGGATGGGAAGGCGGACCGTGGACGCGATTCCCATTATCAGGATTGCCGCGCCGATCGAGGCGACCGCGCCGACCAGCAAAAGACTCTTCCAGTTTAGTTTTCGCATTAAATTGATTTGCGCCTGTTTCCTTAGCGATTTGGCCTGATCCGGGAGGAGGAGCCGAAAGAGAAGTATCATGTGTTGGCCTGGACCTGACACGGGCCAACAGTGTTGGCCGCGTAAAGAATAGCCGTCTGAGGGCATTCTAGTCAATGATTTTCTTGTGGTTTTCCGGTCGGCGCTGCCAGATTACTGGTCCGAGACTGGTGCGCGAGCGTTGTTGGGGAGTAGTTGGTCTAACAGATCATGAGCGGAAGTTACCGGTTTTTGACAGGTGTTAGCCTGACAAACAAAAGCCGTAGGTTGCGTAGCAAGCGTGTTGCGATCGGCGAGAAGGGGCACCACGGACGCAGCCTGATTGTGATTCTCCTGGCACAACGTTATCACGCGATTGGGTATGTATGGCTGCCAGACGGTTCGGAAAAGTTCATCCCAGCGCTCGCCGGGCGAGCCCACAATCACAATCTCCCGAGGCGAGTCCAGATAGAAATCGAGCGCGCTCAGCGCAAAACCAAACGCCGATGGGTATCTGCGGATCTGATCGGCCATTAAACGCAGCACGGCTGTAGCGCGGCGGCGGTAGTCACCGTTCCCGGTAAGGAGACTCAATCTCAGCAGTGAAAGTGTAGCGATTGAATTGCCTGAGGGCGTGGCATTATCCATGAACTCTTTCGAGCGAATGATCAGTTGCTCATGACTCTTCCCGGTGAAGAAGAAGCCGCCTTCGCCGTCGTCCCAGAACTGTTCGATCATCTTATCGGCGAGCGAGACTGCAGACTCGATCCAGGTCAGCTCACCCGTTGCTTCGTACAAAGAGATCAACCCATCGATTAGACACGCGTAATCCTCAAGGTATCCATTCAACTTAGCCTGACCATCTTTGTAGGTCCTGAGCAGCAAGCCATCCTTTTGCAGGTGGCTTAGGAGAAAACGCGCGTTCGCTTCCGCGACGTTTCGGTAGTCGGTTCGTTCGAGAATGGCCGACGCTTCAGCAAAGCTGGAAAGCATCAGACCGTTCCACGCGGTCAGGACTTTTTCGTCTCTGCCCGGCTTGATTCGTTGCTCGCGAAGCGCGAACAGCTTTTGACGGCCGCGGTCGATGCTCGTCTGCAACTCCTCTACTGAAATCCTATTCCTGGTAGCGGTGTCTTCGATGGATGACGTTACGTGCAGAATGTTCTGTCCTTCGAAGTTCCCGCCTTCGGTCACGTCGAAGTAGTCGCAGAAAACAAGTCCGTCCTGCTCTCCCAGGACTTCCAGCACCTCCTGGCGCGACCAGACGAAAAACTTTCCTTCCTCGCCTTCAGAATCAGCATCCTGGCTGGAGTAAAATCCGCCGCCGGCATCAGTCATCTCCCGGACTACGTAATCAAGTGTCTCTTCAGCGATGCGGCGCGCGTCCGGATTCTTCGTGACCTGATAGAGATGCAGATACATCCTTGAGAGCAATGCATTGTCGTAGAGCATTTTCTCGAAATGTGGCACGAGCCATTTCGCGTCCACCGAATAGCGATGAAAGCCACCCCCAAGTTGATCGTACATTCCGCCTTCAGACATTTTGCGGGCGGTATGTTCGATCATTTCCAGAGCTTCACTGTTACCCAACCGATGGTGAGTGTGCAGGAGAAATTCGAGGTTCATTGCCGGTGGAAACTTGGGCGCTCCGCCGAAGCCGCCGTTAGTTTGATCATAGTTCGCCGAGATCCTACGAACGGCGCTGTCCAGCACTTCTTTGGTTAGAAGTTCGCGAGACGGTTCAGCGAGCCCGACACGTCTTAGCTCGCCCAGCATCGCCGTCGCCGTGTTAGCCACCTGATCCGGTTGCGAACGGAAAGCTTCGGCCACGCTGGCCAGGATGCGCGGAAAACCCGGCATGTTATAGCGATCGCTGGGAGGAAAATACGTTCCGCCGTAGAAGGGAACGCCCTCAGGCGTTAGAAACATGGTCATCGGCCAGCCGCCGTGACCGGTCATCATCTGGACTGCGTTCATGTAGATTTGATCGAGATCCGGGCGCTCTTCACGATCGACTTTGATATTCACAAAGTTCTCGTTCATGAGCTGGGCGATGTCTTCGTTCTCGAAGGACTCGTGCTCCATCACATGACACCAATGACAGGCCGAGTAACCGATGCTGAGCAGAATCGGTTTGTTCTCGTCGCGCGCTTTGCCGAGCGCCGCTTCGCCCCAGGGATACCAATCAACCGGATTGTGCGCGTGCTGAAGCAGGTACGGGCTGGTTTCAGTTATTAAATGATTTGTGTGTTTGTGGTCTAGCACTCGTTGTTTCCGTTCAACCGTCCGCTATCGCAGGCGGTTCTGAGCTCGTCATTTGAACCAGTACTTAGTGTTCTTTGCCCACGTCGTATTGGGGTAACGACTGTGCAGGAGATCATAAGCAGCTTTGGACCAGCGGCCGGTTTGATCGTCAGTGCAACCGTAGCGCGTCGACCGCACCGCCAGATGTAACGCTTCAGGCGCGCGCGGATCAGCCGGATTCTTCTCTGTCCATGCTATGGCCATGCGACAGAGATAGTTTGGCGCCGTCCCAAGCGCTTGCAGGGCGGCGAATTGGGTTCCGGCCAGCGTCTGCGACGATTTCAGAAACTCCGGTGGGGGAATCGGTTTAGGTTTGGTTTTAGCGGCTTCGCCTTCGCCCTCAGACTGTGCGCCAGACATCGGCGTGGGTGGTTCAGCGCACCAGTAATTGTCCCGATAACTATCGACTTCTTCGAGTGCGCTCGTGCGTCCTATACCCGCCGTCACGTATGGTCTGAGGCCGGGGAACTTCAAAGACATGAAGGCCGCGGCAAAGCGCCTGGCGTCCGGCGTCGCGGCTTTCTGATATGCGCTAAGAAAATCTTTCAGTTGCGGATACATGTCACCTAGAAGGGCCGCAACTCGAGCGGCAGTGGCGCGGTCATCGATCATCGCGGCCCGTACGAAGGCGGCCTGCGCGACGTTTTGACGGAGGTTTGAAGCTAGCGTCTTACTACTAGCCGCGTCTGCGATAATCGCAACCGGCATCGTCTTATTGAGAGTGTTCGCGCCGTCCAGATCAAAGAATGTCTTTGCGCCCTTGGTCGTCTCGGCAGTCGAACTTTCTTCGTCGGGGATCTCGCGACCATCGCTGTCGTCGCTGAAGCCCGCGGGCACTCGTTGAGCACTTTGGAGAAACGCCTCGAGATTCTGTGCCAGCGTCATTCGTTGCGCCAACAGGAGGTTCACGGTTGAAGGGGGCAGGTTCTGACGATCAACTGCGAGAATCCTGTCGAGTGTCGTCCGCGCTTCACTGGCCCGGTTACTTTCAATCAGCAATCGCACAATGTGAAATGCCAGAGACGGGAAGGCCGGCGAGCTGTGATCGACGCTGGCCGCGGCGGTCAAGAGAGCAGCCGCTTTCGGTTGTTGTCCGTTTGCTTTGGAAATCGCCGCCACCAGCCAGGGCAAAGCCTTGCTCTTTTCCCACCGATCGAGTGAATGACTGGCCGTCGCGGTCGACGAATCCTCGAAAGTAATCACCCAGTCGGTAAGCTCATCGTTGGTTAAGCCCGCGGGAAGTTTTGGCTTGGTGGCCTCGTCGCCTTCGCCGAGGAACTTGTCCAGCAGAACGGTATAGTCCCACACGTCTTGTTTGAAATCGCTGCTCGTGTCCTTCTTGACCAGAGTGTGGGCGATCTCATGAAGTTTTTCTTGCGGGTGCAGGCGCAGACGCACGAGGTTCAAGAGCCTTTTGGATGCGGGATGCGAGGCTGCAGCCGAGCCATCTTTGAGTAAAGCATTAAGTCGAGTTTCAGCTTCAGCCAGAGCAGGCTGGCCGTCTTCTTCCTTATCGGCCAGGCTTCCTTTGCGCAATAGAGAGCGAGCGGCGAGATATCCGCCCTTGTCGCGCCACGGCGATGATTTATCCTGCGCGATAAAATCAAACTGCTGTTTGGCTTCGTCAAAGTTGGTCGCGTAAAAGTTCGCGGCAGCAATTTGGTAGGCGCGATCCGCGCGAATCAGCGAGTCCTGATCAGCACGCGCTGCTTCCGGAATTTGCTTACCATCGCCACAATTGCCGAAGACTTTGTCCTGGGCGCCGATCCACTCCCGCACGGCGGCGCTGTCAGCCCCGAACCGTTTGATTCGCTCATTCAGAGTGGCTTCGGCGTTTTCAAAAGCGTCCTCCTGGCAGTTCAGGAAGCTCTCGTACTCGTGAGGCTTCTCACGATTGCGATACGCGTTGATTTTAGGAGGCTCGGCCAATCCAGGAACTTTCTTGCGCGCCTCGGTCCAGGTTTTTATCCACTGGTCGTCGTGGGATTCCCAACTGTTATTCAAGCGATCATCCCAGAGGCTCTTGATGCCCTTGGCTTCGCTTTCGCTGAGGCGATCCCCGGCCAGGTTGCGATAGGCTGCGACCAAATATGATCGCGCCCAACTCGTTCGTAAGATGCCGAGTTTGCCGGCCGCAAAGTTTTCCAACGGAAAATCGGGATGCTTGGAATAAACGAATATCGCGTCAGTGAAGAAGGGTCCGCAAGCCTGGGTACGTTGCGGCAGCATGAACGAAACTGAAAGGATCAGTACTAAGGCTAGCAGTGCCTTACACGATTTTCCTGCAATCATTTTCTGGACTCCAAAATTGCGCGGACCGCTGGTTCGGTCCACGGGTCAGGGCTAAAAACATAAAGGCGCCGCGCCGAAGAAAGACTCGAGCGCGGCTCGTCTGTAGAGATCCCGTAACTATGGCGACACGGGGGAGCAATGAAATCATCGCCGGCGTCCAAACGCCGGGCGATCTGTTTTCCATCACCGGCCATCCGAAACAACATCGGCACGGCCTCGTCGATTGGCAGATCAGAAAGCCAATTATCGTAAGTGCACCACGAAGCGAGCGCGGTCATCGACAGACTGACTGTGTCAGGCAGTCGCCGGCGAACGTCAACAATAACGTCGCGGTAGAACGCGCGCTCTGATTTGGTAGCGTCAAAGTCTATTTGAATATTCGAGACGTTTGGGAGCCTGGCCATGTTAGCTATCGCCCCGGCCAGCTTCTCGCGCTGCTGCGTAGAGAGTTGAGGCTTCTCGGTTTCGACTCTCGCCACGGCCATGACGCGAGCCCCTTCCGGTAGATTCAAAGGTTGCAGTCGCGGTCGAATCTCGACTTCGCCGGAGCGTAGTCGAATGCTCTGCGCCAGGAAGGCGACGCCGGTCTCTTCGGGATTGATGAAGCGCAGGTCGGTTGGCCGTTCCCACGCCCACAACATCACCCGCGGCAGACGTTCCAGCCGCGTCGCGCTTGCCTTACGACCGTTCATAACCGAACGGACTTTCGTTATTCCAAAGGCAACCGAAGCGACGAGTATGGTCGCACCCGTCACGAATAGGATTAATTTTCTCGATAGCGCTTGCTTCATGCGGCGTTACTGGAAGGGGGCAAGTGTACATCAACAGATCATTCAAAAAAAGTTCATCCCGAGCTGAGGTGATTCAACTAGTCCTCACCTTCTCATTAGCACCGCGGCTTTAGCCCGGTGAATTTCGATACACAACCAAACCGGAAACCGTTTAAAAACGAATTCCCTACCTAACCCAATCATTGATCACCTGGCTAAAGCCACGGTGCTAATGAGAAAGACCGCCAAGATTCAACACGCCCTCCAATCGTACATGCTGCAGTCGAAACGTGGCTGCCCGGTCTGCTATACTTCTTCAAAACTGAATCGTCATTCATTTTCTGAGTAAGCGGACGACTGAGGAGCCTATGGAACGCGAAAGTTTGGAAATGGATGTTGTGTTTGTGGGCGCGGGGCCGGCGAACCTGAGCGGCGCGCTGCATCTGGCGCGTTTAGTGGCCGAACACAACGACGCGATCGCCAACGGAACCAGGGAAGGAAATTCTCTCGGTGAAATTCAAATCGCGGTGATCGAAAAAGGCTCGGCGGTGGGCGGACATATTCTTTCCGGGGCGGTCATGGATCCGCGCGGATTGGCTGAACTGATACCGGACTTTATCGCAGCGGGTGCGCCGCTCGAATCGCCGGTCACAGAAGATCATTTTCTTTACCTCACTTCGAAGCGCGCGATTCGCTCGCCGATCACGCCGCCGCCGCTGATGAATCATGGTTATTACATCGTCTCACTCAATCGTTTGACCGCGTGGCTGGGCGAGAAATGCGAAGAGGCCGGCGTCAATATCTTTCCGGAATTTCCGGGAGCGGAAATGCTGTACGACAAAGACGATAGCGTCGTTGGCGTGCGCACCGGCGACAAGGGAATCGACAAGGAAGGGAAGCGTAAACCCAACTTTGAGCCTGGCGTTGATTTGCTCGCAAAGGTCACAGTGCTGGGCGAAGGTGTTCGTGGATCTTTGACCAAGAAGCTCGTCACGCGTCTTGGTCTCGACGAAGGACGCGAGCCGCAAGTGTACAGTCTGGGCGTGAAGGAGCTTTGGGAGCTTCCGGACGATCGCTATCCGACTGGACGTGTGACGCACACGCTCGGATTTCCTTCTGACCAATGGACGTATGGGGGCGGATGGATTTATGGAATGCAAAACCGCGTGTTGAATCTCGGATACGTCACGGGCCTTGATTATCGCGATCCTTTAATTGATCCGCATGCAGAATTTCAGCGCTTCAAGTCACATCCATTTCTGGCGAAGCTGCTGAAGGGCGGCAAGATGATTCGGTATGGCGCCAAGGCGATCGCAGCCGGCGGGTGGCATGCGATGCCGAAACTCTATGCCGACGGTGTATTGATTGTAGGAGACAGCGCCGGCTTTCTTAACGCGGCGCGTCTGAAAGGAATTCATTCGGCGATCAAGAGCGGCATGCTGGCGGCCGAAACGATCTTTGACGCGTTAGTGATCGGAAACTTTTCAGCCAGTACGTTGCAGAGATTTGAGAGCCGGGTGAAAGAGAGTTGGATTACGCCGGAGCTCCGCCGCTATCGAAACTTCCACGCGGCGTTTAGTCATGGGCGCTGGTTGGGAATGGCGAATGCCGGATTGCAGTACATCACCGGCGGCCGCGCGTGGGGGATTTTCGATCGCGTCCATCAGGAGCCCGGCCATGAAGCGATGCGGAAACTTTCCGCCTATGGCTATCGCGGAGACGACGCAGCCCAGCGTTACCGGGATCTTAAATTCGATGGCCAGCTTACTTTCAACAAAGTAACCGATGTCTATCATGCCGCGGTGGCCCACAACGAAGATCAACCGGCGCATCTGCACGTTCTGGACACGAACATCTGTGCGACACGGTGCGCGGAAGAATACGGCAACCCGTGTCAGCGTTTCTGCCCAGCAGCCGTCTATGAAATGGCCGATAACGGCAACGGCCAGCGCCGTCTGCAAATCAATTTTTCAAACTGCGTCCATTGTAAGACCTGCGACATCATGGATCCTTATCAGATTATTAACTGGGTAACTCCCGAGGGTGGCGGCGGACCTGACTACAAAGGAATGTGACGATCCTCGATGGCTGCCTCTCAGTCGGGCTTCTGACTTCTTTAGAAACCCTTGCGTTTCCAGCGTCAAGCAATGCTAGAATTCGCACACCTCGCAATTATTCTTGAGACTCAAAGTACTTCTGGTAGATTTGTTTTCCATCGAGGAGTTGCTTTCCGCATACTCTTAACGTCTGCAAGTGAAGCAAAACTCGCTTACCGCTCAAAGGAGGAGCTGATGCGTTTCCCTACCACTGGCACAGCGCGCCCTATCCATTTCTTCAAGCATCGGCCGCGTTATTTTTCTCGTCATCGTTTGCCCTTGTCGTTGTGGTTAGGCGTTGCGGTCGCGGCGACGATTCTCTGCATTCCCTATGCGGTGCATGCCCAATCGCCGATCGATGGCTTTGACCCGAACGCGAACAACAGTGTTCTGGCAACCGCAATCCAGGCTGACGGAAAATTGCTGATCGGCGGGTTCTTCACTACTCTCTCGCCAAATGGTGGACCGGCCGTGACGCGCAATCGCATCGCGCGTCTGAATCCAGACGGAACGCTTGACACCTCTTTTAATCCGAATGCCAACAGTGGCGTCCGATCGATCGCGCTGCAGGATGATGGGAAGATTCTGATTGGTGGCCACTTCACTACGCTCTCCCCTAATGGCGGGCCCGCGGTCACGCGCAATCGGATCGCGCGGCTAAACTCAGACGGCACGCTCGATGCTTCATTTAATCCCAATGCAAACAACATTGTCGTAATCGTCATCTTCCAAAAAGGCGGGAAAATCCTGGTTGGGGGCTCGTTTGGCACGCTCTCGCCCAATGGCGGCGCGCCCGTGACGCGTAATCGCATCGCGCGCTTGAATCCAAACGGAACCGTCGATTCATTCGATCCGAATCTAACCAGCGGGCCCGGCGGCGTAACCGGCGTTAATACAATCGGAGTGCAAGCAGATGGAAAGATTCTGATCGGCGGACTTTTTACTACCCTCAAACCAAATGGCGGTGCGACATTTACGCGCCACAACATCGCGCGCGTTCAGTCGGTTGGCACACTCGATACCACGTTCAATGTAGATGTCGAGACCCCCGTCCCAAATAAATCGCCGTTCGTCAATTCAATTGCGGTGCAGCCGGATGGAAAGCTTTTGATCGGAGGCTGGTTTACCACGCTCGCGGTGAACGGCGGAGCTGCAATAACGCGTAATCGCATCGCGCGTCTGAATAAAGACGGCACGTTGGACAGTTCGTTTAACCCGAATGCAAATGAGGGCCTCGAAAATATCGCGGTACAAACAAACGGCAAGATCGTGATCGGTGGTGTGTTTACCAGCCTTTCACCCAACGGCGGTCCAGCGGTGGCGCGAAGCTCCATTGCGCGGCTCAATATGGATGGCACACTTGATGTTTCATTTAATCCCACCGCAAAGGATGTGCCCCAAGCCAGTGTTAGTTCAATCACCGAACAGCCCGATGGGAAATTCCTGATTGCAGGTATATTCGCCACGCTTTCACCCAACGGAGGAGCGGCAGTAACGCGCAATAGCATCGCGCGTTTGAATCCCGATGGCTCGTTGGACCAAACGCTCAGTGATCTCAACATCCCCGCTGTTGACGGTCTCGGCAGCTTTGTTCTTGCGATTGCCGTGCAACCTGACGGCAAGATTCTAATCGGGGGCCACTTTATAAAGGTGCTCGGCGTAACCCGCAATCACATCGCGCGCCTGAATCCAAACGGAACGCTGGATGCTTCGTTCGATCCCAATGCCAGTAACGATGTTCACTCAATTACAGTGCAAGCGGACGGAAAAATTCTGATTGGGGGTCAGTTCGTCACGCTCGCACCAAATGGCGGAGCGCCCGTGACGCGCAATAGCATCGCGCGCCTGAATCCAAATGGAACGCTTGATGCTTCGTTCAATCCGAATGCAAACCTGGAGGTCACATCGATCGTAACGCAAGCGGATGGGAAGATCCTGATTGCCGGCGAGTTCACCACGCTCTCGCCAAATGGGGGAGCGGCGATCACCCGCAACCGTATTGCTCGCCTCAATCCGGACGGCACGGTTGATTCCGTCTTTGATCCAAATGCGAAGTTCGACGTTTTCACGATTGCAGTGCAAGGGGATGGCAAGATCCTGATTGGTGGTGTGTTCGGGACGCTTTCACCCAACGGAGGAGCACCCGTGGCGCGCAATCGCATCGCGCGTTTGAATTCGGACGGCACGGTCGACGCTTTGTTTGATCCAAACGCAAACAGCGGGGTCGATTCTTTAGCCGTGCAGGCGGACGGAAAAATACTGGTTGGCGGGTTGTTCACCACGTTCAAACCGAATGGAGGAGCCGCGGTCACCCGGCACAACATCGCTCGGCTAAATACCGACGGCACGGTCGATTCTTCGTTTGATCCGAACTCGGACGCCGGGGTTCACTGCGTCGTAATCCAGGCCGATGGAAAGATTTTGATTTGCGGATTTTTCAAGTCACTCTCACCCAACGGTGGCCCAGCGGTGACGCGCAGTCACATCGCACGCCTGAATGCGGACGGCACCCTGAATGCCTTCAATCCAAACCCAAACAACGCCGGCCAGTTAGGGACCGATGTCAATTCAATTGCGATACAGGTGGACGGAAAAGTTCTGATTGGGGGTCAGTTTGTCACCCTGGCGCCAAATGGCGGACCCGCCGTGACGCGCAATCATTTCGCGCACCTCTCGAACGGCACCGCCGCATTTCAGAATCTGACAGCGACGCAAAACACTATTACCTGGACCCGCAGTGGCGCGAGTCCGGAACTTTCTCGCGTGACTTTCGAGCAGTCTACTAACGGCGGCCTCAATTACACCTTTCTGGGCAACGGCACGCGCGTCGGCGCCACTGGCAATTTCGCTCTTAGCGGACTGAGCTTGCCTGCCGGCCAAAACATCCTGATCCGCGCCCGCGGTTTTAGTCTTGACGCTGAGGAGAGCGGCTCGGGTTCAATCGTCGAGTCTGTGCGGCTGGTATTTTTTTGAGAGGGCGATTAGAAGTACAAATGACGGCGGCGTTAGCCGCAGCGAAGCGGGGTGGACCGCCGGCTTGCCGATCGATTTTGATTAAGATCAGTGAGGCTGTGCCTCAGGGGATGGAAGACGGGACCATTTTCCATTTCTCATTTGACATCTTTCATTTGTCATTTCCGGCAAGGGCTACGACTACCTGCTTGAGACGGGTTCTGTGCGAAAGAGTACTCTGACAGCCATCCCTAATGGTCAATGAAAAATATCAAATGAGAAATGGAAAATAGTTATTTTCTCTCACGACCTCAGCAGCCTTACTGGGTCTCTTTCGTCGGCTCTTCGTCGCCGTCCGCTCTCACGTGAAACGGAACAGTGCCTTGTACCACTTCTTCCAAAGCAATCCGCGTTGGTTTATGTTTGGTAGGATCGATTTCGATGCGCGGGCGCGCTCCGCGCTGGAGTTGCTTGCTGCGCTGGGCCGCCAAAATAATCAGACGATACTTGGAATCAATTTCCTGTGATTGTGGCTGTTCGGTTGTTTCGTCAACCTCTTCGTGGACTGTAGCCATGATTTAGCCTCCGCATTCGAAATAGGCAAATCGCACATCGTCCCTTTTGATCGTAGTGCCCAGGTTTAGACTCATCCTCGATTAATATTCAGTACCAGGAGCGGTAGCGACCGGGTTTCCAAGAGACTCAAGATTGAAGGAGCGACCCGGTCGCTACCGCTCCCGATACTGACCTCATCGCAGTCCAATGGTCGAACTCTGAACGTCGCTATCGCGCGATTTCTGCTCGTCTAAAATCCGCTAACGCGTCCTTAAGTTTTAGTTCCTGTCGTTCGCGCCGGGCGCGCTCGGCGTAAATCACGGCCGCCAGTTGTTGGGAAGCGCGGTTGATATCGTCGTTGAGAATCACGTACTGAAAATCCTTGTGCTGCTCAACTTCAGCTGGCGCCCCGCGCAAACGTCGCTCCAGATCGGCCGGAGAATCCGTCCCGCGCGTCACCAGTCTCTGGCTGAGTAACTCAAATGATGGCGGCAGAATGAAGATCGAAACCGCGTCGTCGATCTGGCTGCGAATGCTGGCCGCGCCCTGAACATCAATCTCGAGAACAATGTCGTGTCCGGCGGCCCGTTCGCGTTCAACCTGACTGTGGCTCGTGCCGTACAGATAGCCGTAGACATTCGCCCATTCCAAAAACTCGCCGCGCCGGATCATCTCTTCGAACGTTGCAGTCGAAACGAAAAAATATTCGCGGCCGTCCTCCTCGGTTCCACGTGGTGCGCGTGTCGTATATGAAATCGAGTAACTAACGCCGGGAACGGTCTTGAGAACGCGATCGATCAGAGTCCCTTTACCGCCACCTGACGGCGAGCTGACGACAATCAGCATTCCCCGTTCACCGGCACCAGTTGAGGCCCTTGAATCTTCCGTGTTTGTTAATTCACTCAACATTTTGCACTTGTTCGCGCAGTTTCTCAACCTCGGCTTTGATGGCCAGGCCCGCATCTTTGATGGAAATCTCGGTTGATTTGGAGAGCACCGTATTCGCTTCGCGGTTGAGCTCCTGAAGCAGAAAATCGAGACGCTTGCCAACCTCGCCATCGGCATCGATGGCTGCACGAAACTGTTCAATGTGACTGCGCAGCCGCGCGAGTTCCTCGCTGATGTCGCTGCGATCGGCCAGATAAGCGACCTCCTGCGCCAACCGTCCCGCGTCAAGCTCAATCGCCTGGTCGCCGCGAGCAATCAACTCGCCAATTCGTTTTTGCAGTCGCTGCCGATAGGAGTCGGCCAGACCCGCCGCCGCCGCTTCGATGATTGGCACCGCGGCCTCGATGTTTGACAGGCGCATCCGCATCTCTTCTGCCAAAGCGGCGCCCTCGTTTTCGCGCATAAGTTCGAGACTGTCGAGCGCTTCATCAAGCGCCCGTTCCAGGCCGGCCGTGTTCAGTTCGTCCAGGCCGTCGCGCGCCGGCGCCAACGCTCCAGGCAAGCGCGCCACGGAACTGACATCGATATCCCCGGACAGGTTGAACTGCTGTTGAATGTCACGCATCGCGCTAACATAGCCGGCAATCAATGGACGGTTAATCTCGTAGGTGGTCGCCCCGGTTCGTTCAAAATTAATGTTTAGATCGACCCGGCCGCGCGAAAGGCGCGCTCCGATCCTCTTTCTAACAATCATCTCGAGCGGCGATAGCTCCTGGCTAAGTCGGAGGTGGATGTCGAGGTAGCGATTATTCACGGTCTTGATCTCAACCGCGACCGTGAACTCGTCGCCGCTGGCTGCGCCGCGGCCAAATCCAGTCATTGATTTCATAAGAGTAAGCAGTAAGCAGTGAGCAGTAAGCAATTGACCACGAGTTCTCAACGAAGGCTCTTCCGTAATCCATAGGTAACGGCTAAGCATTCATCCGCCAGAGACTCAGCATCATCGAAAGTCGTAACATCGAGATAACCGATTCGGTGGGCGATTTCAAGCTGAGTCGCCAATTCGTTCAGAGAGCCTATCGCCACACTTAGATAGTTCCGAAACTGAACTGAAGATCGACCGGCAGCTCCTTCCGCGATGTTCGAAGGTGCTGAGATCGCGGCTCGACGCATTTGGGAACTGAGACCGTAAACTTCCTCACGAGGGAATTTCTTCGTTAGATCATAAATCTTTTCGACAAGATCCATACTCTTGCGCCAGGCAATAAGCTTCTTGTGGGGTTTGCTCATAATATGTTCTCCTTTTTCGCACATACTTGATTGGTTAGTTAGATCAACTTGCTAAGGACAACTGCTCACTGCTCACTGCTCACTGCTAACTCCTGCTCTTCTTCATCGGCGAATTGCAATTCATAAAGCCTTTGATACTGTCCGCCCTGAGCCAGCAACTCCGCGTGAGTGCCTTGCTCGATAATCTGACCACGCTCTATGACTACGATCAGGTCAGCCCGGCGCACTGTCGACAAACTATGAGCAATCACCAGGGTCGTGCGGTCGCGAATCAGGTTTCCGATTGCCCGTTGCACCAATTGCTCAGACTCGGCGTCAAGCGCCGACGTCGCTTCATCCAGCACCAGCACCGGAGCATCGATCAAGACCGCGCGCGCGATGGCCAATCTTTGTCTCTGTCCGCCCGACAGAAAGATGCCGCGCTCACCAATGATGGTGTCGTAACCGTCGGGCAGCTCGACGATGAAATCGTGCGCCAGCGCAGTCCTGGCGGCGTCGTAGAGTTGTTCGTCAGTGGCGTCGGGCCGGCCGTACGTGATGTTATACCGCACCGTATCATTAAAGAGAACGGTTTCCTGAGTTACCAATGCCATCTGCCTGCGCAAGCTGGCAACCCGCGCGTCGCGGAGGTCGATTCCGTCCCACAGCACCGCGCCGGACGTTGGATCATGGAACCGCGGCAGGAGTTTTGTCAGGGTCGACTTGCCGCCACCCGACTGTCCCACGAGCGCCACCAGCTTGCCGGCGGGAACGGTCAGGTTGATACCCCGCAACACGGCCCGAGATTCGTCACCATACCCAAAGTGAACATCGCGAAATTCAATCTGCTGCTGCAACGGAGGCAGTTCGATCGCGCCGGGCTTCTCTTTGATCTCGGCGTGCTCGTCCATCACTTCCCAAACGTGACGCGCTGCGGCCAGGGCCTGCGACATTGAGTTCTGCAGCCGCGACAGCTTTCGCATGGGATCGTAGCTGCGAAACAGCAGAATCAAAAAGAGGACGAACTGTGCCAGGTCCATGCGACCCAACCTGATTTCGCGCTCGGCAAAGAAGAGTAGCGCGGCGATGAAAAGCACGCCAATCAATTCGATTATTGGCGGAGACATGCCTGAAATGCTGGCCGAGCGCAGGTTCGCGCGACGGACGCGTTGAGCTACCGCGGTAAAGCGACTCTGTTCGCGGGCTTCCGCTCGATACGCTTTGACGATACTGTGGTTGGCCAGCGCTTCCTGGGCGGTATCCGTCAGACGCTTGTTTCCCTCGAAAGATTCGCGGGCCAGTTTGCGCAGGGAGCTGCCGAAGCGCATCGTCAATCCGGCGACCGGAGGAGCAATCAACAGAGATCCCAGGGTAAGTCTCCAACTTACATAGAACGACGCGCACAGAAAGGCGATGAGGGTGAAGCCTTCACGCAACATGTCTCGCAGGGTGTGAGTGACCGCGGCTTCGATTGCCGCGGCACTGGAAATCAAACGCGAGACGAGATAGTTGGTGCGATGACGTTCAAAGAACGCTGCCGACTGGGAAAGCACGTGGCCGTAGAGTTCCTGTCGCAGACGCAGGACCGACGACTGGCCGATGTAGGCCATCAGGTAAGTCGAAAAATACTCGGCAATGCCCTTGACGATAGTGAACAGAACCAGCAGCAGCGCAATCATTCGCCAGGCTGCCAAACCGGATGCCGGAATTAGTCGCTGCAATCCGAATGGCGTTTCGGCAGCGTGCGCGCTGCCATGCGCAAATGCCTGATCGAAGATGGGCACTATCAGCGCGCTGGTCGCAGTTTCCAGCACCGCCACGACGATCATCGCCAGGGTGGCAACGGCAAAGGTGCCGGTGTGAGGCAGAAGATATCTTAGCAGCCGCCGCAGGTCGCGCATCTCAGATCAATCGCTAGATCGTTGGTTGGGAAAGGGAATTGAAAGTTGGTGCACGATAACAACCACGCAATATACTTAGCCCAAACGTTTGACGTCAAGGACAACTCGCTGCAATACTATTGCAAAACCCCTGCGGCTTCAGACATCAATTAGGCAGGCTTTGAACCGGGCCGGTTCAATCGTTCCGGTTTGACTAAAACACAAGGACAATCACTGTGGATTCACAACCTACAAACACAAACGGCAAGAGGTTGATGATCGTCGATGATGACTTTGAGATGCGTACGCTGCTGGCCGAGTATTTTCGGCGCTTAGGGTTTGAAGTTGCTGAAAAAGAAAGTGCCGCAGCCGCGCTTCAGACTGTCACAACCGATAGTTTCGATTGCTTCATTCTTGATATCTCAATGCCGGAAATGTCGGGCATTGAATTGTTGAGAAAGTTACGCGACCGCGGAATCGATACGCCGGCGCTTTTCCTGACGGCGCACGACATGCTCGATGACAAGGTTGCTGGTTTCGAGGCGGGCGCCGATGACTATCTCGCGAAACCGTTCAGCCCGCGTGAGCTCGAATACCGGATCGAGGCACTCTTGCGGCGCGGTCAGACTGCGAAGCAAGACGGCGGCGACGAGGATCGAATGGAGATCGGAGACCTGGTGGTAGATAAGCGGCGCCACGAAGTCTCTCGCGCCGGCGCCAGGATCGATCTCACTCCGCTTGAGTTTCAGATCCTGGAGTTGTTGGCATCAGAGCCGGGCCGCGCCTGGTCGCGCAATGACCTGCTCGATCGAGTCTGGAGCACTGAGTATGAAGGGTATCAACGCAACATTGACCCGCATATCAATCGGCTGCGCAAGAAGCTGGAAGCTGATCCAAAGAACCCCCACTACGTGCTGACCGTTCGCGGCGTCGGATACAAACTCAACGAGAACCCCTGATCCGCGGCGGTAGTTTCTGCCCCTGCCTTTGGGAGGGGTTAGGGGAGGGTGCGAAGCTTGACGCGCGCAAGCCCTCTCCCCAACCCTCTGCCAAAGGGAGAGGGAGAAAAGATTTTCAGTGCCAGGAAACGGCAAAGGAACGATTGCGCAATTCGTCGTTTTATTAATGAGTGACGATGTACTGCTCAGGCCAATTCCGCGTACTGCTTCTGACTGCCGCAATGCTTTTGCCGGGCACGGTTTTCGTGCTCGCCCAGAGCGCCCAATCACCCGACAAAACCCAGGCTGACAACACAGAAGTTCATTTGCGCTGGGGCGCGCGGCCCGGTGTCGCTCGCTATCGGCTGCAATTGGCAAGCGATAGCGCTTTTGCCGACATCGTGTTCGATCGGGTGATTGCCGGGAACGATTATGAAATCAAAGATCTCTTCGCCGGCCGATATTTCTGGCGCGTCGCGCCTCTAACGGGAAAACTTGGCGAGTTCTCTTCAGCCGGAAGTATTGAAGTAAGGAAACAAACTCTGGTTGAGAGCCTGACGCCCCTGCAAAAGACTCGTCCCATCAATGATTCATCCGGTACCAACACAGCCAGTCTGATCATTGCTCGCGGTGGTTGGCGCGCCGCGGTGGGTGATATCGCTCATCCGCTGTTGGCGCATCTGCGTTCACCGGCGAGTTTGGATCTGGTCGGAATCAACAGCGAAGGAGTCATGTTTGCGCTGGATGCTTCCAGCGGAGTTGCCTTGTGGAGCACGGGCCGCGGAAATTTCGACTCGACGCGGGCCGCGTCCGGTTCGTCTGCGGTGCTCCTGGCGCGCTCGCGTTCGGGGCTTGATAACCTGGTCGTCTTGGCCGGGGTCAACGTCACGGCGATCGAAGGCGTGACTGGCCGAGAGCTTTGGCGGACCACTCTGCCGGCCGCTGCTTCCAGCGGAACAATAGTTAGCGATAACCGCTCTGCTAAAATTCTCGTAGTCGACAATTCTTCGCCGCGCCTGTTTGTTCTCGATGCGAATAACGGACACCTTCTGAATCAGGTCAGGCTGCCGCATCGCGTCGTGGGTGGGCCTGTTACCTTGTTGGGCCAGGGGCGAGTGGTGTTTGCCTATGACACCGGGCAGGTTGAAATTCGCGACTTCGCGGGTGCAGTTGTTCGCTCGGGAGATGCCGGAAGTCCGGCGACGACCGCGCCGCTTTTTATTAAGGACCGGCGCGGCGACTTCATTCTGCTTGGCACCCGAGGCGGCCTGACTGCTCTGGCTGCTGACGAATTAAGCCCCCTGGGCATGGTTGCGATAAAGGACGATGCTCCTCGCGGCGCCTTAGCCGCTGCGGATCTCAATGGTGATGGCTCGCCTGAAGTGATCATGATGACTGATCGGGGTCGTGTAATAGCGGTCAGCGGCGCTGACGGGAAAATACTCTGGGAAGCAACCGTTGGCAACGAAGGCCAGTCAGTCGCGTTTGCAGACATTGACGGAGATCGGGTGCTTGACGTGGTGCTGGCCGGCGGTCAAAGCTTTGCGTTGGCACTGTCGGGCCGCGATGGATCGGTGGTCTGGAAAGACAATGAAGCGCCCGTGGTCGTTGCGAATCATTCAGTGGCGCTGGCGCCGCGCTCGATAGTTGCAATGCCTTATGGTTCTGGCGCGCTCCTGATTGCCGCCGATCCGGCACGCACTGGTTTGCGCGCTGTAGAATTTCCGAAGGGAAGTGCCCCTCTCAACCATTAGCTGGCCGTTGAACAATCCGGGGCAGTAGCCCGACCGTCAGGGAGGGCTCAGGTTAAGGGGTTTCAAGTAAGACGATTACTGATGCCAGGAGAAAAAGCGATCCACGAACTCTCACGAAATAACTCGAATCAAAGCCCGCGTTTCGTGTGAGTCTGTGGATCGTATTGCTCTGCATCAGCAGCTACGGAACATTGTGCGTAGCGACGGTACGCAGCAAAGGAAACTGATTTCGCAATGCTCTGGATCGTAGGCTCAATCCTGCTTGTAATCTGGCTGATCGAAAAGTTTCTGCTGCACAAAGGCGGCATGATTCACGTCATTCTGATGATCGCAGTCTCTATTTTTCTAATTCAATTTGTGCAGGACCGGCGCACCAAAGCCTATCAGCGATCGGTCGGTGGCCCGTTACAGAACCGCGAGCGGTAGCGACCGGGTGCAGCACTCAACCTAACCTCCCTGGCCGCGTAGCGGCCAAATGCTTATAGATCAGTTCCGCCCGAAAGAGTTCTTTAAATCTGGAGGAGCGCAATGTGCCTTTCAGCAAGGCCAGGTGTTTCGCTCCTCTGGAGCTTCAGACCTCTCTGGGCTTCGTTCTAATAAACATTTGGTCCTTCCGGGACCGAAGGCAGTACTACCGTTGTGACAACGTCAGCGAACCCCCGCGGCTACCCTCATTCTACATCGAAACTTGCCAGTTTGGCCCCCTTCGGCAACAATGATCCTGGGTTTCGCATCAATCAAATCGGACCGCAGTTCGCCGTCTGATTGTCGATAAGTTCGGAGGAGTTTGCAGCATGAGCATATCTCTTAAATCATCAATCGTTTTCGCGTGTTTGGTTCTTCTTATTTCCGCCGCTGGCGGTTTTGCTCAGAGTGACGTGCGACGCACGACCGTCGCAATCACCTACCCGTTGGATCAAACTATCGAGGTCCCATTCCACGGCACAACCCGCCTGCCGCGCCTCAAAGGCACGGCGTGGGTAAGACGACAGGCACGCCGCGGCACGCGCGTGCAATTGAACATCGACAATCTGCCGCGCGGATACGAACTGGGTGGCGTTTACACGACCTTTGTTCTGTGGGCCATCTCGCCCGATGGTCACGTCGATAACCTTGGCGAGATAAAACGCAGCGGCAGCGGTCTGGTCGATTCGAAGATTGACGTAACCACGCCTTTGCAAACCTTTGCTTTGGTTGTCACCGCCGAACCGCACTTCCTCGTCCACTCCCCCAGCCGCATGGTGGTGATGGAAAACATGTCGCCGGCCAACATACGCGACGCGCAGGTCGAGACCACAAGGGTTCAGTACATTGGCAACACCAGCGATTATTTCCGCGATGCGAACGTGCCCCAGATCGCCGAATCGGACTTTCGCGACATTCCGGTGGCGCTGTTGGGCGCGCGGCAGGCGATCAACCTGGCGCGTTACGCCGGAGCTGAGCGCGACGCGCCTAACGAATTGCGCGCGGCTACGGCCGACCTGCAGCAAGCCGAAAGCGGGTTGCGCATGCGACAGCCCGAGCGAGAGATCGACATCCTGGCGCGACAGGCCATCAGTAGCGGAGCGAAGGCGGAAGACATGGCCCTGGTGCGTCGCGCCTCGCGCGAGCGACGCGAAGAAATTGAACGCCGTGATCTCGCAGTGCGCAAGGCCGAAGAAAGCACTGAGACTGCCAACCAGGAAATCTCGCGTTTGAAAGCTGAGCTGGCTACCGAGCGTCATGCGCGAGACCTCGCCGAACGCGACGCCGTTAATGCCACCGAAAAACTGCGCGATGCGCGCACCGAAGTCGCGCGGCTTCGCGATGAGATTCAAGGTGTGCGCGCTGACGCTGAAGATGCGAAAGTCAGACTGGCGCGCATCGAAGGCGAAAAGCAAGCCGAGGACACCCGCCGCGTGTCAGAGAAGCGCGTGGCCGATCAACGCGCTGCCTCGGAAGCGCTGAAGCAGGCGCTGGCCCGTTTCGTTACGCTGCGCGAGGGAAACCGTGGCATGGTCCTGGTTTTCTCCGAATCTATTTGGGCGAACCCGCAGTCAACAAAACTTGCTCCGGCAGCCGCGGCCAAACTCGATCAGATTGGCGCCTTGCTCGCCAACAATCCCGATTATCAAATCTCGATCGAGTCCTTCACCGACAATCGGGGCAACGAAGGCGCGCTGCAACAACTGACACAAGACCGCGCAAGAGTTTTGTCTGAGCGATTTGCCGCAGCCGGTGTCGACGTCACACGGATTCAGGCCAGCGGCTTGGGCGGCGCGAACCCAGTCGCGCCGAATACAACCATCGCCAGTCGGGCGAAGAATCGGCGGACTGAGATCACGCTGAGCCTGGCGGGACAGTAGCCCGACCGGTTGGGCGGGGCAGTAGCCCGACCGTTAGGGAGGGCTCGGTAACGCTGGCGTGAGCCCTCCCTAACGGTCGGGCTACTGCCCCGCTATCCAGGAGAATAAATGCGTCACTTCAAAGCGCGCATCCTTGCCGTACTACTGATCGTCATTTCCATCGGCTTCATCTATTACAACTGGCGTCAACTGTTACAGGATCGTCAGTACTCCGTGAAGCTGGCGACGTTTGCTCCGGTCATCGGCATAGGCGGACTCTTTCTCATGATATTCCCCTCGATGGCCGGGAAGCCCACAACTACCAGGGAAAAGATCATCGTTCTGGGAGTACTCGTAATCGGGATGTTCGCAGGATTGATTAACTGGTATTTGATGGACCCCGGATTCTTCGGGAGGTAAGAGGAGAGAGGAGCGCGGACATCCGTGTCCGCATAGTACGCAGCAAAAAGCGGCAAGGTTGAGCCAATAAACCTCGCCGCACAAAGCCTGACCGTTGAAGTTAGTCAGACGTGAACCCTAAAGTAATCGGCTTTTCCTATCCCGTAATCGTCCCGCTCACCGTCTGGCTCCAAGGCCCGCGCTCCCCGCGAGTGTTTATCCAACGCAGCATGTAGTAAGCGATTTTTCCAGCATCCGCGCCGTCGTACTCCGCGACATAAGGCGAGCGCGTATCCACCGCCAGGAAACTTAACTCGCTCGGATCCGTGGGCGCCGCGCCGACCTTCACCCAAATCTCGCATCCGGAAACGCCGGGCGGCTTCGCGCGACTGCTTGGCGTAAGCTCGTCCACGAAGGAAATCGTCTGCTGCAGTCTTTGGCTGGTGTCTACCGTCGCCACCGGATGCGTAGTTGGCACTCCTACAGCGGTTCGTGTGGTCGAGCGTACCGTAAGACCCATAGAGTGTCTTAGTGGATCCGTAACCGCCTGGTTCGCCTGGATGCGGTTTACTAACGGCCGTAACGCCGTCTCGATGGCCTCGAGCCCGCCATCCTTTCCATCGCGTGCCGCCAGAGCAGCGGCCTGTGCCGTGGTGTGCGTATCATAAAGGTCAGTCCAATTTTCAAGCGCCTGTTGCACGGGCAACAAATCGGCGCCAGTCAAATGGAGTGCCGTCAGGTTGGCGTTCGCAATGGTGAGAAAATTCGTTAACCATGGAGTGATATCTCCGTCAGCCGATGGAAACCAGTCTTGAGCCATTTCTTTACTCCTTTGGAAAATCGAGGAACGTGCCCCGGGTGGTTAATGGGAGGAAATGACGCAGTGTCATCCCCATGAAAGTTGGGGGAAATAAGTCTTCTGAAGAGTAAAGCGTGTTGGAGGAATAATTTCCCTCACGCCCGTAAGGATTTGCAGGAAGCGCGGATCAAAAGCGAAGCAAATAGTTGGAATCGCGGGTTTAGGTCGGTTTTGGTCCGGGTTCTGTTTAACACGTTTAACTTCGGCGGATGATCCGCCGAGCTAAATCACTCGTCCGCCGAGCTAAATGACTCGTCGTTAGACCTCTAACGATCGTCCGCCGAGCTCCCACGCTGACGGTTAGAGCTCTAACGATTGTCCGCCGAGCTCCCACGCTGACGGTTAGAGCTCTAACGATTGTCCGCCGGGCTCCCACGCTGACGGTTAGAGCTCTAACGATTGTCCGCCGAGCTCCCACGCTGACGGTTAGAGCTCTAACGATTGTCCGCCGGGCTCCCGCGGTGGTTAGGCCTCGTCAATTGCCCACAACCGTACGCTGTTCTTCTGAGCCACCAGTTGTGAGAGTGTGTCAGAAGCCCGACCGTGAGGGAGGGCCACACTCGCAAGCACTCGTGATGAAGAAATCGGCGTCGAAAGTTTGTGTCAGATGCGATAGCCGCCCGACACGATCCTTGCCCTCCCTCACGGTCGGGCTTCTGACACACTCTCTTATTTGCTGGAATGTTGGTGCTAGATTCCGTCCCTGGCGGTATTATGAAGCGGTTATGATGGATATTAAGTAGTTGTGCGGCAAATTCTTCTAACTACCATGAGGGAGGAGATTCGATGAATGGCTTGGGATGAACTTTCAAAACAACTGGGTCAAAGTTTAGAACTATCCAATGAATTATTGCGTGCGTTGGATCAAAAACTCAAAGCTCCGCAAACTGAGAAGCGGCTTGATAAATTGTGGCCAGTCATTATTAGCTCACTAGTTGTGGTCATAACCACCATTGCCGCGGTTACATATAACTACTTAGCAGACTCCCGACGACAAGCACTAGAGACTCAAAAGTTCTCAATCGAAGTGGGCAAATTTGAAATTGATATGTTTAAAAGTATAGATAATTACGACATAGGGGCCGCCCAAGTATTGTTAATGACTCTCAAGAAAAGTGTCGATGATAGTGAGTACAGAGAAATCCGATCAGCCTTTGACAGTCGTGTGGCACAGGTTTCTGAAACCGGAGACCCGAGGGCTAAGCAAGTGATCAGTGATTATGCGCCATCTGATAGCACTACGGCTGGATCGGAAATCGCAGATTTGATTGGAAAGTTCAATGGGCCGGATAGATTAAGCGCAAGCAAGCGTCTCGGTGAGTTGTATCCTCAGAGTAAAGATAAGGTAGTAGGATCTCTCATCGAGGCTCTGCTCCCAGCCACAGATGATCGAAGTTATCGGGTAAACCTATATGTGGCTCTCACGCTTGGTCGTATCAGACCGGCATGGGAGGGCACAGCTGAACAGGAAAAGAAAATCGAAGAACTTAGAACAACTCCTAACTATAATGACCCTACCTTCAAGGCGCGCGTAATTGAAGCCGTCGCCAATTACACCCAGAAAAAATGAAAGACCTCTTCAGACGAGGTGTGCCGCACAACAAATCGGGTATGAAAGACGAAGTCAAGCATAGACATCTCCTAACCGCCAAAGTCGAATGACTTCGGAGGGCTATTTACGACACGCCGGCTGGTGGTGCAAGTTGAGTCACCGAGTTGCTTACAAGTAACCGAACCGCTGGGACTTATTCACCCTTTGTCGACCGTTTTGGTTTTTGCTTCTAACAGCCATTCAGGTATGTGAGACTCACGCCAATGGCGCGGCCTATGGTTCGA
>DATHHW010000074.1:0-75387 GCA_035317005.1 Pyrinomonadaceae bacterium
CAACGGCCAGGGAAACGGGAACGGCAATGGCCACGGGAATGGTAACGGCAACGGAAGCGCAAGTAAGGGCGCCGATGTGCTCTCGATGGATCGCATTCCCGCCGCCGCGACTACTCCGGAATCCGACATCATCATTAACGAGTACCCGCGATTGAGCGAATCGCCAACCACCATTGAAGAGCTGGGAGCGGCTTTCAGTCGCTCAGGTCTTGGGAGGGGGAACAATGGGCAGAGTCTATGATGCGCTGAAGCGCGCCGAATCCGCGCCACGCAATCTCAAACCTACAAAGTCTTCAGTTAGCCGCAACGGCAACTCGGACAACGTCTCGTACTTCGTTCCGAAGCACGGTCACGAACATCCTTGGGAGGGCTCGCCCTTCACCGCCATGCCCGCGGCATTCAACTCAGCGTCCACTGCGCACACGGACGAGGCGACCGGCGGGCCGGCACTCCCCGGCGGACCAGCTTCCCGTGATGCTGGGGCAACCTTGGACGCTGTAGGATCGACGCGCGCTGTCGAGTTCGCATCACGCGAAGTCCTGGCCGCGCGCGTCGAACCACATCTCGTAGCTGTCACCGAACCACGCTCGCCTGAATGCGAGCAGTTTCGCTCTCTGCGAACTCGTCTGTTACAGGCCGGCGAGCGCGAGCGCAAGAGAGCTTTCGTGATCACCAGTGCCGGCGTCGGTGAAGGCAAAACCTTAACGGCCTTGAACCTGGCCTGGCTGCTGGCCCAAACCGATGGCGTGAAAGCGCTGCTCATCGACGCCGATCTGCGTCAGCCCTGCGCCGCTGATTACTTCGGCATTGAAACTGAATTCGGTCTATCAGAGGTGCTGACCGGACAGACCCGTTTTACCGAGGCGATCGTAAAGCTGGAGCCTTCGGGCCTGCATCTACTTCCGGGCGGCGCCGCTCGTGAGGATGTAGCGGAGTTGCTTTCAGGTCCGCGCTTTGGCCGTCTGCTTGATGAAGCTCGGAAGCATTTCGACTACATCATCATCGATGCGCCGCCACTCGGCGTTTTCACTGATGCCAATCTGCTGATCAATCGCGCCGACTCGGCAATTCTGGTCGTGCGTGCTTCAAAGACTCGTTATGCGGCTGTCGATCGTCTGCTCGAGCAGTTGCCGCGCGAGCGTATGCTCGGCGTGGTGCTCAATCGGGCGGACATAAAGCTCGACCAAAACGCTTATTACTATCAGCCACGCCAACTGCGTCTGGCGCCCGAGGCTGTCGCAGAAACTGAAGATCAGGCTAACGAGCCCGGCATGATCTACATCGAGGAGGACGTTCTTTCTTGAAACCCCCGCGCTTCAACGCACGCATGGTTCTGTTACTGCTCGCCGAGGCGATGTTGCTCTTCGGCGGCTTGATAGTAGCCGTGTACGTGCGTCTGGGCGCAGTCGATGCGGAAGACGCTCTGATCACGCGTAACGGTTTTTACAAAGCTGGATTGGCCACGGTTTTCTGTCTGGCGTCGTTCTATCTCCTCGACCTTTACGATTTCGTCGTCATGCACGACCGGCGCGAACTGGTGCTGCGTCTGTTGCAAGCTCTGGGTCTCGCCTGGGTAGCGTTGGCGCTGATCTTCTACGCCATGCCGCAAGTGATGATTGGTCGTGGCGTGTCATTGATCTCTTTGCCGCTCGCTTTGTTACTGATGGTTGGTTGGCGCCTGGCGATTCACTGGGTCCTCGGCCATCCGGAAATCGGCGAGCGCATTCTGATCGTCGGCTCGGGGCCGTTCGCCATAGAGATCGCGCGCGAAACACTTGGACGCCCTGATGCGGGCTTTCGCGTGGTTGGCTTTGTCGACAACGATCCGGCCCTGGTCGGTAAGAGCCTAATCAATCCAAAAGTAATTGGCTTGACCTCAGAATTGGGATCGCTGGTCCGCAGCGAGCACATCGATCGGATCGTAGTCGCCATCGGCGACCGGCGCGGCCAGTTTCCTACTCAGGAACTGCTGCGTTTGAGCTTGTCGGGCGACGTTTCGATCGAGGAGAGTGCTTCCTTCTATGAACGGCTGACGGGCCGAGTATTGCTGGATCTGATTCGGCCATCATGGTTGATCTTTTCCAGCCGAGGCCGGCGCGCGCGGCTCAATGAACTAACGTGCGCAGCCATGCACCGGACCGTCGCGTTATTTGGCGCCATCCTGTCTTTACCTATCGCGATCGTGACTGCAATTCTGATCAAGCTTGAATCGCGCGGCCCTGTTTTTTACCGGCAGGAACGCGTCGGCAAGAACGGCCGCGTCTATGAACTGATGAAGTTTCGCTCCATGCGCGTCGACGCTGAAAAAAATGGACCCGTATGGGCCCAGGCAGAAGACAAACGCACGACGCGAGTCGGCCGCATCATCAGGAAGATTCGCGTGGACGAGATTCCGCAGTTCTGGAACATCCTGCGCGGCGACATGAACTTTGTCGGCCCGCGACCCGAGCGGCCACACTTCATCGCGCAACTGGCGCAGGAGATTCCGTTTTACGAGCAGCGGCACTTGATCGCACCGGGCCTGACCGGTTGGGCGCAAATCAAGTATCCGTACGGAGCGTCAATCGACGACGCCCGAAAGAAGTTGGAATACGATCTTTACTACATCAAGAACCAGAGCATCACGCTTGACGCAACGATTATGTTCGAGACGGTCAAGACGATTCTGCTGGGTCGCGGAGGACGGTAGGAAATCGTTTAGCGGCGGCTACTGCCCGCCGGCAAGGAAAGTCGGGCAGTAGCCCGACTCTAAACTGCGAGTCATAAGTCGGAGGTTAAAACCATGAAGCTGCTAACTCAAACATTTATCCTGGCGACGGCGCTGGTGCTTACTGCGAGCGCTTTCGCGCAGTCGCCGACGTCGCCGGCCAATGTCACCCGTCAACGAAAGGCTACTACCGACGTCGCGCCACAAGCGGCGCCCGAGGTGAAGCCTAACAGTGATCCGGCTATGACGAACGACGCTGCCGTTGATAAGGACAAGAGCCAGACATCTGGCCCGGGCGTCACCGCCGGCGCTCAAACCGCGCCTGAGGTTAAGCCTAACGATGATCCGTCCAAGTCCGTCGACAAGGACAAGAGCCAGACATCTGCCCCCTCTAGAGCAGTCAACACCGGCCCGTTTAGTGAGCCAACTCCGGCAACTGTCTCGCCAGTCACCTCAAAAAGTGACAAGACGAAAAGTAAGGACGCGAGCAAAGCGCTGGCTGAAGTGACTGCCGACGGTCAAACCAATCGCCGAGACCAGCAGTCAGAAGAAGAGGCAATCGTGCCTTACTACAATAACTTCTTTACGACCTATCGTCTCGGGCCCGAAGATGTGATCTCAGTCACGGTTTTCGGCCAGGATCGCTATTCGAAAGGCAACATAAAGATTGGGCCAAGTGGACGAATTTCACTGGCGCTGATCCCTGACGGCATTTTCGTCAACGGCAAAACCGTCGACCAGGTGGCTGAGCTAATCAAGAAGCGCTATGACGAGTTCATTATCGATCCGCAAGTATCGGTTTCGCTCGATCAGGCCGGCTCATATCGCTACAGCGTCATCGGTGACGTGGCCCAGCCGGGAATCAAACTGATGTCGCGTCGCCTTTCGGTGACTGAGGCAATATCCGAGGCCGGCGGCGTCCTGCAAACCGGTAGCCGCAGCAAAATCTTCGTGCTGCGCCGGCAAGCGAACGGCGTGCTCACGCCTATCCCCGTGAATGTTTCGGCGATCTATCGCGGACAGGCGCCCGACTCGGTTTACCTTGTGCCCGGCGATCAGGTCGTCGTGCCCGGTAACACGCTGAAGAAACTACAGACGATCATGGGCTTCACTCAGGTGCTGAGCTTTGCGAATCTGTTCCGCGGCGGAATTTTCTAAGCAGATAGCAGACAGCATGAGGTCGCCAGCTGGAGACATCTCAATGCACGGGACAACAAACACTTCGTTGCAACGCGGCGATCGGAAATCAACGGCGCCCAGGCCTCGCATTCTGCTCACTGCTCACCGCTCACTACTCAGTCTCTTTTTCCTACTGCTCACCGCTCACTGCTCACTGCCCACTGCTTCAGCAGCCGCCTGGACCCGCCAACCCACGGGCACGATGGCCTGGCTACGAGGCGTTTATTTTCTCGATCAAAACCGGGGCTGGGTCGCCGGCAGTGGCGGCACGCTGTTGGAAACGATCGACGGCGGCCAACACTGGCGCCGGCTCTACCCACTCACCAAAGACAATCTCCGCGACGTTTACTTTGCCAACGAAAAGATCGGTTGGCTGGTAGCCGAGCGTGATGTGCTCAAGCTGAAAACGAATGACGAGCCGCGCACTTACCTGCTGAAAACCGAAGACGGTGGTTTCAGTTGGCGACGCGTGTTCCTGAACGTAGCCGATGTCAATGCGCGTCTGGTTCGGGCGGTGTTTGCCGACGCCGATCGTGGTTGGGTATTTGGCGAAACGGGAATCGTCTTTGCTACCCGAGACGGTGGCGCACATTGGTTCCGCCAGGCTTCGGCGACAAAACATCTGTTGTTGGGCGGAACGTTTATTGATTATGCGCATGGATGGCTGGTGGGCGCCGGGGCGACGATCCAGCAAACCAGCGACGGCGGCATGACCTGGCAAATTGGCAACGTGCGCGACGGCGACGGCGCGCGCTTTACGGCGGCAAGCTTCGTCGGAAATAGTTTAGGTTGGGCGGTCGGTACGGCAGGTCGAGTCTTTGCGACCACTGATGGCGGTCGCACCTGGTTCGAGCAACGCTCAAACGTCGATGCCGACCTGCTGGACGTGAAGTTCATTGATCCGTCTGTGGGCTGGGCCGTCGGCGTCCAGGGAACAGTCCTGAGCACCAGAGATGGCGGCATTCATTGGACCGCGACAGGAAGCAGCACCTCACACGCCCTCGAACGTCTCTTCTTTGTCGATCAAAATCACGGCTGGGCCGTCGGATTCGGCGGCACGGTTCTTACCTATAGTCAGGCCGGCGCGCCGCGACTGAAGTCATAATTCGATAAGTGCGCGCCAATGAGCATTGCGGCTCTGCCGCAGCACATGGCGGTAAGCCTCCGGCTTACCGTTGCGCGAACCAAAATAATTAGGAGGCTATGCCTCCGCATCAATGCTTGAGGCGGAGCCTCCATTGAAAATAATCCCTCCGGAAAGCCAGAGGCTTTCCGCTATGTGCTGCGGCGAAGCCGCCTGACACGTTCTCGCTCACACTGTATTAGTCCCCCGCACAATCGATTGACAGACAACCGCGCGTAGTAGTAGAACGTGCCCACATTCGATCTATCAATTCGATTCGGAAGTTTCTAAGGAGATCCCAGAATGAAGAGATATCTACCCCTGGCGGCTATGCTCGTCATAGCCTTCGCTTCTTTATGTGTCGGGCAGCCTCAGCCCAGCGCGTCCCCTTCGCCCGCTCCGAAGCCCAGGCCGAGAGTCAGCAAGGCCCAGCTTCTCAAGCAACTGTCAGCCAGCGAAAACAAGTTGTGGGAAGCCTGGAAGAATAAGGATCCGAAACCATTCAAAGCTACGCTGGCGGCGAACAGCGTGATGATTGGCGACAACGGGGTTGCCGACAAAGACACCGTCGTCGAAGGAATTGTCGGCATGCCCTGCGAAGTCAAATCGTTCGCGCTGAGCGATTGGAAAATCAACTTGATCGATTCAGACGCGGCCGTGGTCACATACAAAGGCGTGGCCGAAGGGACTTGCGCTGGGACGCCGATACCGGCGGTTTGGGCGAGCAGTGTCTGGGTGAAGAGCGGCGGAAGATGGCGGGCGTTCTCTCATCAAGAGACACCTGCGAAGTAGCCAACATCTATGGATAGCGCTGACTAGTCAGCGTTTTCCAAAGTGGTGACTGGTCACCATACTCCAAAAAGCCCGCACCGGCGAAGGTACATCTTTCGTCGCGCGGGCTTCAATCTGTCAGCAACCAGGTGGTAATGATCTTCTCACAAGTCACTGCACTTCAAAGTCTGCGGCATTGTCTTTGCAGTCCTCATCTGGCAGCTCAATTCGACACCGGTTCTGTTCCATTAACGAACAATGGGCTGGCGAGTGTATTTGGAAACTACGTTTCGTTAGCTGGTGAACACCCGAGTGCACACTGGATCGGAATAGATCCGAGCAGGCGAAGAGGCCAAAAGATCTATGAATGACACGGCAGCAAAAAGATCTTCCGCGCCGCGGAGTAAGGCTTATAGCCAGGACAGCAACGAGGGCTTGCCGTCGTTGTTTGGACGTTTGGGCGACGAGTTAACCACCTTGGTCGACCTGAGACTAAATCTCTTAAAGGTCGAAATACGGGAAGATCTCGACGCCTACGTCCGTCGCGCGGTAACGATCGCGATCGGCGGAATAGTCGTAGCCGTCGGTTTTGCTCTGGCCAACGTAGCGTTTTCTTTTTTCATGTCGACGCTGTTTGCGAACACTCACTTGAGCCAATCTGCAAAGTACGGGCTCGGGTTTATGGTTACCGGGCTCGTCTACCTGGTAGCGGGTGGGATCATCATCGTCGTGACCAAGCGGAGGCTTGCGTCGCAGCAACTTCTGCCCGAGCGCAGCCTCGCGGAATTCGAAAATGACAAACAACTGGTTAAGAGTGTGATCCAGGGATAACGATTGGGGAAGCCAATGACTGAAAGCAGATCAAGAACAGCTCGGGCGACCGGCGCCGCGAAACCGGCGCCGACCAAGGCTGCGTTGCAGCGAGAGATGGAAAAGACGCGCGAATCGATGGCCGAGACGGTCGATGATATTCGAGAAACCGTCACCGAACAGTATGAAGCGGTCAAAGAAACTGTGGGCGGCGTGATGAACTTTCGCGAGCAGTTTCAGAACGAACCGCTGGTCTGGAGTCTCGGCGCGCTCTCGGCCGGCTTTGCCCTCGGCTATACCACTGGATACGCGCACAAGGAAATGAAGGGCAAGGGCAAACATTCCGAGATCAGCGTCTTTACGAATAATCTCGTTGAAGACTTATCCACCGTTGGCAAGACAATGGTGATGCCTACGCTCAACCTCAGGATTAAGAAGCTGTTCGGTTTTGATTTTTCCGATCTGTTGGCCGAGATAGACCAGGCCCAGAGCCGTGTCAACAGGAAAGGCCGCACTAGAAAAAGCACTGCCAGGAAGAGAACGAAAGGCTCAACGAAGAGGCGAGTGAATCAGAACGGAAGCTAAGACATCGACCATTCAACCAACCAGGAGGAAACATGGCAACAAAGAAAGCGGCGAAAAAAAGGCAGGGAGTCTCCAAGTCTTCCAAATCTTCTAAGTCTTCTTCCAAGTCTAAAGCGGCGGGCAAGAGTTCAAAGAAAAAGTCCGCCGGCAAGAGCACGGCCAAGGGTCTTTTGGATAAGGCAAAGAAGATTGTGGGCGACGTACTCGTAGCGGCTACAAAAGGCGCGGCCACTGGCGCGATCAAGGGTGCGGCCGAAGAAGCGGGCGAAGCCACGGGCCTGACCAGGGGCAGCAGTAAGAAGACCGCTAAGAAACGTTAGGCACTGGGGACGCGGACGAGCCGGCACCCCTTCAGGGTGCGAGCCGATCAATCCCCTCCCGCTTCAACATCACCCGGAAAGAAATGAGCCCGCGACGGCGAAGTGAATCCTTCGTCGCGCGGGCTCTGATCTGTCGGCTACCAGGTGGTGCCGATCTGGAACCTTGGTTCCCTATTCCGTAACTTCGGTTAGCTTCGTTACCTTGAGGGTGTCGCCATCGACTGTGCCTTCCGCCTTCACGTGCAGGCCTTTCTTCGACTTGGTGTTCTTCAGCAGTTCTGCCGCGCTGGCGTTGCCGGCGTCATCGAACTTGTAAAGTTTGTCGCCGGCGAAAACCGCGTAGCCGCTCTTCTCGCACGCGTCCATCGTCGCGCAACTCGTCCCGTGGGTCTTTACCCAGGTGGCGAACGTCTTGTCGTTGGCATGATTTGCGGCACAACTGTTATCGATCAGATAGCCGGTCAGGGTCACACCCTTGTCCTGAGCGAGCAACGCTCCGGCCATCAAAGCCAGGACAACTATCAGAGGGAACATCTTTCGGATCATGATTTGGGGTCTCCTTGGTTCGAGTACTTCTATTGCGTTAAGAGAGCGCATGGTACCACACCCTTGAGATTATTCCACCAGTTTGGCGAGGCCGGTGGGTTTCCTGGCTTCGTTTCGTGTTTTCTAGCGCTCGGACAAGAACGATCCACGAAATCACACGAAACCGCACGAACAAAGCCAGTTCCACTTCGTGTGTTTTCGTGGATCGTTTTACCCAGAGCGGCAATCTCTCGGATTCTTTGGGGCTACTGCCGAAATCAACCTTCGTCGTCCGCTCGTTTCTCCGGACGCATGTGTGGAAACATGATCACATCGCGAATTGACTGCTTATTGGCGAGCAGCATCACCAGCCGGTCGATGCCGATGCCGATTCCTGCCGCCGGCGGCATGCCGTAAGAGAGCGCGCGGATGTAGTCTTCGTCCATTACCATCGCCTCTTCGTCGCCGCGCTCGCGCTGCTGCACCTGTTCGTTGAAGCGCTGGTACTGCTCTTCGGGATCGTTGAGTTCCGAGAAGCCGTTGGCTGACTCGAGCCCGCCAACAAAGTATTCGAAGCGTTCGGCGATAGATGGATCCGCAGGCGAGGCTTTCGAGAGCGGCGAAATCGGTTTGGGGAAGTCAGTTATGAAAGTGGGTTGAATCAAGTGTGGCTCGGCCAAACTCTCGAAAATCTGTGTTGTCAGTTGCGCAGTCAGTTCTGCCGAACCATGCCCTCGCCCTCTTACAATATTCGAGTATTCCTCCCACGCACGACGGACTTCGACACTGAGTACTGAACTCACTTCTTCTGGAGTACTTGCAGTACTAGCCCCAAGCTCTAAGAGATAACTCGGGTACCCGTGGTTCTGCCAGTAAGCGAGAAACTCAGAAAAGAAGAAAACATTTTCGTTGACACCTAGCCACGTCAAGTCGACCTGCTCGTCAACGTGATCGCTCAGCTCACTAGACTGCCAATACTTCGCAATCGCTTCTTTCATCGTCATCCGCGTAAACGGCTGCGAGAAATCGATCTCGTGCTCGCCATAGCGCACGTGCGTATGGCCAAGGGCAACGTAGACCACTGAACGCAAAAGCTTCTCTGCGAAATCCATCATCTGATTCACGTCTGCGTACGCCATGTAAAACTCGAGCATTGTGAATTCAGGATTGTGTTTGGTCGAAATGCCTTCGTTGCGAAAGTTGCGATTCAGTTCATAGACTTTTTCAAAGCCGCCGACGACCAGCCGCTTCAAATAGAGTTCGGGTGCAATGCGCGCGTACAACTTGATGTCCAGCGCATTGTGGTGCGTTTCGAACGCCTTTGCCGCCGCGCCAGTCGCCAGAGGCGTCAGCATCGGCGTTTCAACTTCGATGTAACCGTGTTCGTCGAGGAAGCGGCGAATCTCGCGCACGGCTCTCGAGCGCAACTCGAACACCTCGCGAGGGGTCAGATCGCCTTCTTCGCGTTCAAGTTTCAAACTGCCGGCAATCAAATCGGCATAGCGTTGCCGCTGGCGAATCTCTGCGTCGTGAATCCCGTGCATCTTGTCGGGCATCGGCAGCAAAGCCTTTGCTAGAAACTGCAACTTCTCCACATGCACCGACAATTCGCCGGTCCTGGTCACGAACAGATAACCTTCGACACCGATGAAGTCGCCGTGATCCAGCAGATTGAAAAGTTCCCAGCCGTCCACTTCGCCACCATCCGCGTCGTTGCGCACCCCGGCGATGTCCTGGCGGCGCACGTAGATCTGCAAACGCGAAGTGCCGTCCGACAGGTGCACAAACGCCGCCTTGCCCATCACCCGCGGCGGCGCGGCAATGCGCCCGGCAATCCGCACGCGAGTCTTGTTCAAAAGAGTATTCGCAGACTCGAGGTCCTCGGGTGCAGGCTTCTGCCCTTCGGCCACTTGAGGTTCGAATTTCTTAAACGTATCGACAATGGAAGTAATCGTGTCTTCACGGGAAGGGTTCTCAGTGACGTGGCTGCGCTCGAACTTGTTCGGATAGACGTTGCCGACGAGCCGGCGCAAAGCTTCCAGGTGCTCGCGCCGCGCCTGCGTCTGATCGTTGTCTTCAAGGAAAGGTACAGTCATAAGAGCGCCGTAATCGGAAACGATGATAGTAAATGGTAATTGGCAAATCGTAAATGGCAGGTGGAGCGCGGACATCCTGTCCGCCAGCGGGCGAAGCCCGCTCAGGTTTACGCCCGAGACGTTTATTCGGAGGCTGTTCGCGCTGCGCGCTCAAGCGGACAGGATGTCCGCGATCCGACATGACAGTCGCGCCCCCGCTATTTTCCCAAGCCCTCGCATGCTAGATTGTTCGCAGATGGCCACCGCCAAAATTCTTTCTGCAGACGCTCTTCTCTCTGAGCGCGCGCGTCTGCGCGCCGCGGGGCAGAAGTTGGTTTTCACTAACGGTGTCTTCGACATTCTGCACGTCGGGCATGTGCGTTATCTGGAAGCGGCGCGAGCGCTGGGCGACGCGCTGTTGGTCGCGATCAATAGCGACGCATCGGTGCGCGAATTGAAGGGCGCGGGCCGGCCCCTGGTGAACGAAAACGAGCGTGCTGAGATTCTGGCGGCATTGCGCGCGACCAGCTACGTAACAATTTTCGATGACGTATCGCCGCGATCTTTGATCGCCGAACTGTTGCCCGACGTTCTGGTCAAGGGCGGCGATTATGCGCTCGACGAGATTCATGGTCGCGAAGAAGTTGAAGCCGCCGGCGGGCGGGTGGTGAGTCTGCCGTTCGTCGAGGGTGTCTCGTCGAGCGCGATCATTGAGCGGATCAAGAAGAAGGGGCAGTAGCCCAACCGTCAGGGAGGGCGTCTGACCTGGATGCACGCCCTCCCTCACGGTCGGGGCTACTGCCCGGAGGCGGCTTTGCCGCCTGATGTGCGGAAAGGCTCTGCCTTTCCGGTTGCGATATAAGATATTAAGGAGGCTCCGCCTCTGCATCGCCGAGGCGTAGCCTCGCCGATATCCGAATCGCGACTAACGGAAAGGCGAAGCCTTTCCGCACATCAGGTGGCTAAGCCACGGAAGTGGAAAACCACTAAGCGTCGATCTGAGTTGGCGGCAAGTTTGAATGAGCACGACCACGGAAACAACCTCAGTACTTCAAAACTCGCTGAGCTCGGTTACTGAGAGCGCTGAATTTCGGCGTGTGCTCGACGATATCAAGCGCGGGGCGCGCGTCGTTTCGATCAGCGGGCTGGTCGCGGGCCCCGCGCGGGCGCTGGCGCTGGCTGCGCTCCAGCGTGAAACCGGGAAGCAATTTGCCGTAGTAGTGCCGGCCCAGCGCGATCTGGAAGAGTGGGAACGTGACCTCAATTTCTGGTACTGCGCGTTGCGCGGCGTGGCCGAAGGCCAAGACGCGGTAACGGTCCTGCCCGCTTCCGAAAGCGATCCGTACGCGGGCGGTTCGCCGCACACTGAGACTTTGGAAAAACGCGCGTTGGCGCTGTGGCGCCTGGCGCGCCGCAAACAAAGTGGCCCGGGCGTCTCGCCCGTGAATCACGCGCAGGATGCGCGTGCCACTAGCGATTTTTTGTTGCTGACTTCACAGGCACTGGCGCGGCGTACTCGGTCACCGACTGAAGTTTTGAAAGCGGGCGCGGTGCTCCGCCGGGACGAAGATCATTCACCGGAAGAGTTGGTCGACAAGTTGGTCGCGAGTGGTTATGTGCGCGAAGACCCGATTGGGGCCATCGGCGAGTTCTCGATTCGCGGTGGCATCCTGGATGTCTGGCCGCCCGGCCGCAGTGCTCCCGCACGGGTAGAGTTTTTCGGCGACACCGTCGATTCAATTCGCGAGTTCGATCCGGAAACTCAACTCTCCACCGTTCAGTTGGCCGAGATTGAGATTCCGCCGATGCGCGAACTCGCGGTCAGTGCGCGCGACTTTCGCGAATGGGCCGCCCGGGCGCGCGTGCGTTGGCGCGAGCCGCGTTTTGCTCGATCGTTGCGCGACCGCACGGTATTCGCTGACGAAGGCGAAGACTTTCCCGGGTGGGAATGGTTGATTTCGCTGATACAGGAAGACAGTGCCAGCGTGTTTGAGTATTTGCACAACGCCGTGCTGATAGTCGATGAGCCGGTTGCCGTCGAGAGTTTTCTGGTAACTGCTTTTCAAACTTTGGCAGATCGTTATGCCGAGACCGATGCGGCCGACGACCTCGGACTTTCGCACCAGGAACTTTATCTCACGGCTGAAGAGTTACGTGCCGGGATCGATGCGCTGCAGCGGATCGAACTGCGGACGCTGGGGCGCACGGACGCCAGGATAGATCAGGAAATCGCGCTGGATGCGGAGGCGCCGAAGGTTTCAGTCGGCAAGGAACGCGCGCAGCGAAAGCCTTTGTTTTTGTTTCCAAATGCGGACGGGTCGAACACCCCAGCGGGGCTGCCCCGCGAAGGGCCCCGCACGTCCGCGCTCCCGGCTGAAGTCGAATGGAAGGCCCAATCCGTGATCCGCTATCACGGGCGCCTGCCCGATCTCGCGGCTGACTTAATCAAGCGGCACGCCAACGATCAAGCCAACACACTTTTCGTGATGCCCAGCAGCGGCGTCGCGGAACGCGTGGCGGAAATCCTGCGCGAATACGAAGTGAACGTCCGTCTCACTTCGCCGGTAGATAAGACGGATTACTCAGCGCCGTCTGACGCAATTGTTACCGCCGGAAAACTCTCGGGTGGGTTCGAGCTTCCTTCGGCGCGTTTGGTGGTACACGTCGAAGGAGATCTGTTTGACGAAGCCGCCGAGCCCGCTCTCGAACGGCGCACGACGGCGATTAAACGAGAGAAGAAGCGACGCGCGCGCGCCGCCGCTTTTCTTTCCGACTTTCGCGATTTGAAAGTCGGCGATTATGTCGTGCACATCGATCACGGCATTGCGCGATTCGGCGGGCTGGTCACGCTTGACGTAGGGCCAACTGAGCCCTTGCTAACGCGCGGGCTGCTGACACCTACGCCGCGCGGCGAGTTCATGCTGCTCTACTACGCGGAGGAAGCGAAGCTCTACGTGCCGGTCGAGCGGCTCGATCTGGTGCAGCGTTACTCGAGCGCCGAAGGTCATCAACCGTCGCTCGATCGTCTCGGTGGAATCGGTTGGCAGAAGACGAAGGCGAAAGCCAAACGCGCGATGCGCGACATGGCTGATGAGCTGCTGCGCCTTTACGCCGAGCGCAAGCTGGTCCTGGGTCATGCGTTTCCCACCGACGCTCCGTGGCAGCGCGAATTCGAAGAAGGCTTTGAATATACGCTGACACCCGATCAGGAAACCGCGATCGAAGATGTGAAGCACGACATGGAAACACCGACGCCGATGGATCGTCTATTGTGCGGCGATGTCGGCTATGGCAAAACGGAAGTAGCAATGCGCGCGGCCTTCAAAGCGGTGATGGATGGCAAGCAGGCCGCCATTCTGACGCCGACGACGGTGCTCGCTTATCAGCACTTCGATACTTTCCGCCAGCGCTTCGCACCGTTTCCCGTCAAGGTTGAATTGCTTTCGCGCTTTCGTTCCACCAAAGAACAGAAGGACGTGGTTAAGCGAGTTGAAGCGGGCGAGATCGACGTCGTGATCGGCACGCATCGCATGCTTTCAAAGGACGTAAGCTTTCGCGACCTGGGGCTGGTCGTCGTCGATGAAGAGCAGCGCTTTGGCGTCGCGCATAAGGAACGTTTGAAGCAACTAAAGAAGCGCGTCGATGTGCTGACGCTTTCGGCCACGCCCATTCCGCGCACGCTGAATATGTCTCTGAGCGGACTGCGCGACATGTCTTTAATTGAAACGCCGCCCAGCGATCGTCTGGCGATTCAAACTCAGGTCGTTCAATCATCGGACGCGGTGATCAAGTCGGCCATCGACCTTGAATTGGCGCGCGGCGGACAGGTCTTTTTCATTCACAACCGCGTCGAGTCGATCGAGACCATCGCAGCGCTGGTCAAGCGTTTGGTGCCGCAGGCGCGCATGGCGGTCGGCCACGGCCAGATGAACGAAAAAGAAATGGAGCGCGTCATGCTTGATTTCATTGGTTATAAGTACGATGTGCTGGTGGCGACGACGATCATCGAGAACGGAATAGACATCCCCCGCGCTAACACGATCATCATAAACCGCGCCGACAATTACGGTCTTTCTCAACTTTATCAACTGCGAGGCCGGGTGGGCCGCTCAAGCCGACGAGCCTATGCCTACCTGTTGATTCCGGCAGAGCAGGAACTATCGCCGATTGCGCGGCGGCGGCTGGCGGCCATTCGCGAGTTCTCTGATCTCGGCGCCGGTTTTCGCATCGCGGCTCTCGATCTGGAATTGAGAGGCGCGGGCAACATGCTCGGCGGCGAACAGTCGGGGCACATGGATGCGCTCGGCTTTGATCTTTACACGCAGATGCTGGAACGCACGGTCGCCGAGTTGCAGGGCGAGCAGGTCGAAGACGAGCCGACGGTTTCGCTCAACCTTGGCGTCGACGTGGCGATTCCCGAAAGCTACATCGCCGACATGGGCCAAAGGCTGCGGACTTACAAGCGAGTCTCTTCGGCGCGTGACGAGGAAGCGCTGGCCGCGATTCGCGCCGAAACCGAAGATCGTTACGGACGCATTCCCGAGCCGGTCGAAGACTTGTTTGGTTATGCACGTTTGCGACAGGCGTCTGAGACTGTCGGCGTCTTGTCGATCGACCGGACCCGCGAAGGAATCGCCATTAAGCTGGCCGAAAAGGCCCGCGTCGCACCCGAAAAGCTGATGGAGCTGATTACGGCGCGAGAAGGTGCGACCTTTACCCCCAGCGGCGTTTTGCGACTCGAACTAAGCGAAGAAGAGAAGGACCAGGCCCTGGCAGTCGCCCGCCGCGTGTTGCTGCAAATCAGGGCTGACGGTTAGAATCAGTCATTGCAAACCAGCACCTTAGGTGCGAGATGTTTATAGCGCGTCTTCGGTACTCTTATTTTAGCTCCTTTAGGAGCGACACATGCCGCTCCTAAAGGAGCTAAAGCATAATCGAGCGACTTCGAACTATAAACATTTCGCTCCTCCGGAGCTTTTATCAACGAGGTAACTAAATCGTGAAATTCAGACTTCTTATAGCCACATTGTTCTTAATAGCGGCTTTCGTCGCCTCGCCTTCGCCCGCGCGCGCGCAGGAAGGCGAACCAGTCGTCGTCGATGAAGTGATCGCGCAGGTAAACGACGGCGTTGTTACCCTTTCGCAATTAAAGCGCGAGATGAAGGAACGGGTCGAAACGCTGACACAAAATGGAATGACCGAACAGCAGGCCAACCTCGAAGTCGAAAAGCACAAAGCCGAACTGATCGCCACCCTGGTCAACGAGCAATTGCTGATTCAGAAGGGTAAAGAACTCGAGTTGACGGACAGAGTTGAAGGCGAGGTCAACAAGCGTATGCTCGATGTGGCCAAGGAGAACGGTATTACGTCGATTGATAAGCTGGACGAAGCGATGCGCCAGGCGAAACTTGATCCGGTTGGGATTCGCCAGACGATGCGCATTGAGATCATGAAACAGGCCGTCCTGGAGAGCGAGGTCGACTCAAAACTGTTTTACAGCTTCAGTCAGGACGAACTGCGTAAGTATTTCGACGCCCATCAGCAGACTTTTCTCAAGCCCGAATCGGTCGAGATCTCGGAGATATTTTTGGGACTAGCCGGCAAACAGGAACCGGACGTCAAAGCCCAGGCCACCAAACTGGTGACCCAGTTGCGTGGCGGGGCTGACTTCTGCACGCTGGCCGCGGCTTATACCGACCGTCCGGCAACCGCCGGAAAGAAGCCATGCAAAGTCGGTCTCTTTCAGGTGCCCGATCTGCGCCCCGACATTGCCGCGGCAGTTAAGAGTGTGAATCCCGGCGGCGTCAGCGAACCGTTGAAAACTGACGAGGGTTATCAGATTCTGCGCGTGGATGCGCGAACGGCCGGCAGCAACACGCCGACCTTTATCGAGAACGTTGTCCGCGAAGTGATTACTCGCGAGCGTTCACCCAAAGCGCGGGAGGATTATCTACAGGGACTGCGCAACGATGGTTATGTAAAGATCGCCGAGAACTATCGGACCGCGGTCGAGCCGCTGCTTAAGATTGTGCCGCCCGCCGCGGCCACCAAAAGGCCTTCAAAGAAAGACAAGAAGGATAAGAACAAGCCTTAAAGCAAAGTGATGGGTGATGAGCAAATGAGTAACCGTAACCTAACTCATCACTCATAACGCATCACTCATCACTGTCTTAAATGCGTCTTGATTTGTTTTTGAAGGTAAGCCGTCTTTGCCCGCGCCGCACCTTAGCCCAGGAGCTTTGCGACGCGGGCTTTGTTTTGCTCAACGGGCGGCCGGTCAAATCTGCACATGCCGTCAAAGCCGGCGACGAAATCAAAATTCGACGGCGCGACCGCGAAATAATCGTGCGTGTGCTCAAGTCGCCCACGACCCGCAACGTTTCCCGACGCGACGCAGATCAGTTGGTTGAGATTGTGAGCGAGCAGCCTATTTGAACCACCTTCTCTTTAGCACGGGGCGAAGCGGAGCGCGGGCATCTTGCCCGCTAGCGCGCGCAGCGCGCTCAGGCCCTGGTCGTCGCCCGTCGAAATTGTTCGCGCTTCGCGCTCAGGCGGACAGGATGTCCGCGCTCCGACTCTACTCTGGGGTCTCGGTATTGATCCTCACATTCACGCTCTTCTTTTCAGCTTGCCAGTCCAATTTGTCTCCTTCACCGGTTAGCGCTCAACAAGCGCGCCGGCCGCTTACGATAGCTGACACCGGCGACCGTTCTCCGCTGAAGTTACCACTCGTGAAACCGAGAATTATCGTTAAGAAAGGTCAGCGGCAACTGCTCTTGTTTTCCCAAGACAAGTTAGTACGCACATATCGCATCGGCCTGGGCTTGAGCCCGGTCGGCGACAAAGTGCGGCAGGGAGATCGGCGCACTCCGGAAGGTGACTTCTACATCTTCAGAAAGAATGACAAGAGTGCCTTCTATCTTTCGCTCGGTGTCAGTTACCCGAATGCCACGCACGCCGAACGCGGTCTGCGGGATGGCTTGATAACGAAGGCGCAGTACGACTCGATTATGGGGGCGCTAAGGGCAAAGAAGGGCCCGCCGCAGAATACTCGTCTGGGCGGCGACATCTACATCCATGGCAACGGCGCGCAGAGTGATTGGACCTGGGGTTGTGCGGCGTTGGAAAACGAAGACATTCGCGAGTTGTTCAAAGCCGTAAATGTTGGCACAGCGGTAACGATAGAACCTTAATGTCACAGACAAACCCATTTACGAACGTCCCAAGCCCGAAGGGCCGGTATTCAATAGCCACGGCCGTGAGGGCGTGGTTGAGAGTCCTCATAAGTCTTCGAGGCCCGAACGGCCGCCACTCTTGCAATGCGTCTTCCACCAGTCACTTCGTTGGTGCCGCACCTTCGGCGCTCATTCATCTTGTCGGTTCCTGATCCACGCCCTCACGGGCGTGGCTATTAATACCGGCCCTTCGGGCCTCACTTAACTCGGGTAAATCATCCCACGCATCCGTCCGATTATCGACCGCAGTCATAACCCATATCGTCGATAGTCGGGAGAGTCGACTAACCCGGAAAAACTCCCAAACGCAGAAACACTAGTTCCTTTGCAGAAGACAGACCGTGGCTATGTGTTGGCATATTGGTTGCAGTATCCGTCCGCAAATTTCGGATTCGATAATAATGAGGTGATTGAAATGGGAATGCTGAGTGGGTTTTTCAGCGACGATTTGGCGATCGACTTGGGGACAGTTAACACGATCGTATACGCGCCAACGCAGGGCGTGGTGCTTAACGAACCTTCCGTGCTGGCCCTGCACAAGTACAGCCGCGAAGTGCTATCGGTCGGGTCACAGGCGTTAAAGCTGCTGGGACGCGAACCCAATGACACCGAGGTGTACCGGCCGATTCGCCGCGGCGCCATAGACAACTTCGAGATCTCACAAGAGTTCCTGCGGGCGCTGATCAGTCGAGTCCAGCACAACGATCATCCGAAGCGTAGTCATCTGGTCATCGGGGTACCGGGATCATCTACGCCGCTCGAGCGGCGTTCGGTGAAAGACGCCGCGCGCGATGCAAAGGCGGGCCGCGTTGATCTGATCGACGAAGGCCTGGCGGCTGCGCTGGGTGCAGGTCTGGAATTTGAAGACGAGCAGGCCCACCTCGTGGTGGACATTGGCGGAGGTACTACCAACATCGCGATCCTGGCATCCGGGGGTGTGGTTAGTTCCGTCAGCGTTCCGGCCGCCGGTAATTCGATGGATGAAGCAATCCAGGATTACCTGCGCGTGCGACATGCCGCACACATTGGCGAGCGCACCGCGGAACGCGTGAAGAGAGAATTGGGTCTCGCCTGGCAGACAGAATCAGGCGAACGAACCGAGATGGAGTTGGAAGTGGTCGGTAAGCAACTCGCCAACGGCATGGCCCTGCCGATAACAATAAATTCCCGAGAAGTGCGCGGAGCGATCGAACCCGTCCTGGCAGAAATCATTTCCGCCGTGCGGCGCGTGATTGAAGACTCGAAACCCGAAGTCACGGCGGACATTTACTATTCCGGCGTGACCCTGACCGGCGGCGGCGCCTTGCTCAGCGGCATGGCCGAACGTCTGCAAAACGATCTGAACTTGCGCGTGAGCGTGCCTGACGATCCGTTGACGACGGTGGCGCTGGGCGCGGGGCGTCTACTGGGTGAACCTGAAAAGCTACAGCGAGCAGCGTTGCGGCTGGACGTGCCGGCTTGGGAGAATGCAGAGAAGCTGGTGGTTAATTGGTAACGGGGCTGTCAGATTTCGGAGGCATACGGTAATATTAAGGCGATATCCGAAGCCGTATGAGTCAAACTCTTACCATTAAACTAAACCAGACGGAAATGAAACGGTTGAGCCGGTTGGCTCTGCGCTACGGACTATCCTTGCCTGAGTTCACCCGCAAAGTGCTCGTTGAACTGGAGGAGGCTTTTCCTCACGAGTCTTTCGAGGATTACGAGGACGCAGGGGCGCTTAAGGATTCCTTTGAACGCGCACTTGGTGACTGGCGTTCTGGCCGTGTTCAGACCCGGCTATGAAGATTGTTTACGCCAGGGAATTCGCGAAAGAATTCAAGAGACTCCCGGTCAACGTCCAGCGTCTGTACCGCAAGCAGGAAGATATTTTCAAGGAAAACTGGCGCGACCCCAGACTCAAAGTCAAGAAGCTAAAAGACCACCCACTTCCCTTTTCATTTAGAATAACTCGGAGTTATCGAGTCCTCTTCTTATTTGTCGACTCAGATACCGTACTGTTTGCTACCATCGGTCACCGCAAGGATGTTTACGATTAAAGAGTGTCTTGGTGATGATAAGGTAGCGCGGTTATAATTCGCAGAGTTCAACATCCTCCAATGCCCGGGAGATACCCAAATGGCAAAACGTGTTGTGAAGCCCCACTCTAAAGTTTCAGAAGAATCTTTCCAGACCCCAGAACCGACATCCGCGAAGAACGAAGCACCGTTTCGTCCCCTGGTCTTTGTAAGCCACGATAGTCGCGATGCTGAACTGGCGGAGACCTTTTCAAATCTGCTTACCGATGCAAGCGGCGGATTTCTAAAGTCGTTTCGTTCTTCGGATCGAAAGGGAACCGCTGGGATCGAATTCGGAACTGAATGGTACAACGCAATCATGAGCAAGCTTGACGATGCAACGGATGTTGTGGCGCTACTCACTGCTAACAGCATCGACCGACCTTGGATTCTATATGAAGCCGGAGTCGCGAAGGGAAAACTAAACAAGCAGGTATCAGGAGTTGTAGTGGGAATACCGTTAGAGCGAGCGAGCCGAGGGCCGTTTGCGCAATTTCAAAACTGTGGTGATGACGGGGACTCCCTAACTAAGCTGGTTCTTCAACTGATTCGCCGGAATTCGGACGCGGAACCTCGCGAAGAGGCGGTTAGACGTCAGGTAAATGCTTTTCGAGATAACGTGAAATCGCTGGTTGATTCTGCATCGAACGAATCCGTGGAAAAAGCTGAAGACCCGAACGCGGTCTCAAAATTATTCGAGGAAATAAAAGTGATCCTTGGAGATCTGCCGGATACTCTGAATGTTCAGTTAACGGAAGCGCTGAGTTCACGCGGCGTGAGGCGTCGCCGAAAGTTTCATCCATTTATGCTTGATGAGATGTTACACATGGCGCTACGCAAAGGTGATCCGGACCTGAGCGCCGCGGCCTGGTCTATTTTTCTGAGTTTTTTGCGGGATGACATCCCTTGGTTATACGAGCCGGGAATGGATGTTTATCGAGTAATGAAGCGTGGTCGGCCTGACGAGGTTGCGGCCGCAGTAGAGAGATTCTCCCGAGCAACTGAGATTTCATTTCACCATCCGCTGATTATGGACATGATGGACAAAAGTGATCACGAAATATTTAGACTAGTGCGGCATCTCCCAGACATGCTTCATGATTTCGTTCTCGAGTCTTCGCGCGAACGGAAGACGCGACCAGCGAAACCGCCGGCAAAGGCTAGGAACAAGAAGGTTTGATTTGCAGACTGAAAGTCGAAAATGATCAAACCATTCAAGATTCGCGATATCGAAATCAATCCACCGCTGGTGCTTTCACCGATGGCGGGCGTGACCGATATTTCGTTTCGCCGCTTGCTCAAGGCGCGCGGCGGCATTGGCCTGACGGTTTCCGAATTCATTTCCGTCGAAGGCCTGACGCGCAACAATCCGAAATCGAGACGCCAGATGCGCTTCTATGAAAACGAGCGCCCGTTCGCGGTGCAGATTTTTGGCGGCCAACCTGAACGCATGCGCATGGCCGCGGAGATGGCGGAAGAAGTCGGCGCGGACATTCTGGATGTGAACTGCGGCTGTCCGGCTCCCAAAGTTGTGAAGCATGGTGGTGGATCGGGTTTACTGAAGGACCACGAGCGGCTGGAAGCGATCCTGACAGAGATTAAAAAGGCCATCACGATCCCAATGACCGTAAAGATTCGCGCCGGCTTTTATGACCACACCATCAATGCGGTCGACACGGCAAAGCTGGCCGAAGCTTGCGGCGCGGAGCACATCGCTCTGCATGGCAGGACCAAAGAACAGGGTTACCGCGGCCAGGCGAATTGGGACCTGGTGACGCAGATCAAGGAAACTGTGGGCGTGCCGGTTTCCGGCAGCGGTGACGTAACCACTATCGAACAGGCCTTCAATCGTTTTCGCGAAACCGGTTGTGACGGAGTCTTGATCGGCCGTGGCGCAATGCAGAACCCCTGGATCTTTCGCCAGATCGAAGACACGATGCACGGCCGCGAACCGTTTCAGCCCTCGCTGGAAGACAAGCGCGCAGTGCTGCTTGAATACTTTGACATGCTGCGCGAAGACATGCCGCAGTTGGCAGCCATTGGCCGCATGAAACAACTGGCCGGACAATTCACGCGCGGTCTTCATGGCGGCGCGTTGTTTCGCACGGCGATGTACCACTCGCATTCAGTCGAAGAGATTCTCGATCGAATCTGCGAATACTTCGAAACGATCTCTGCCGGGCGGCAATACTTCGGTGAAGCAGGAAATCCCGGTGAAATAATCGAAGCTCCGGTGCTGGATTCTTGTGAAGTTTCGGCAGTCGCATCCTGATTGAGACAAACTCTGATACCTGCCCATTCGCTCGTCGACAAACTATTCTTAATGGAGACCCCCAAATGAACCGAAACAGATTAACGCTCGCATTTCTCCTGGCAGTAACGGCAAGCACCGCTGCGTATGGACAACATGGGACTGAGTCAGCAGCTCCGGCCCGGACTCAAACACCGGCCACCACGCAACAAACGACTACGCGTGACGCCAACCGGGAAAAGTTGCGCGCGCTCTTCGAAACCGCGGGTCCGAAGATTAATGTTTCTTTCCGCCAGAGCGACAAGCAGCCTTACAACTTTGTCGGAGTCATGAAAACCGGTCTCAAGAATGCGGACTCGCTCGAGATCGTCATTTCGGTAAGCGCCGAGGAAACGATTCACTTCCGCATCTTTCCGCACTACAGCGGCGCCTATCTGAACATTGATAAGGTCAAGAGCACCGAGGGATTGATGCGACAAATGGTGCGGTTCAGCGATCAGAATTTTCTGTTTTGGGGAGCAGATGGCTCAGGCGATATCTTTGCCGGATACAATTTCACGCTCGAGTCCGGCTTTCCCGAAGCTTCAATCCGAGTTGTGCTGAATAGCATTGCGAAACTCGATGCCTTTGTCGGCCAGATGCGACCGTCGATTGATGGCAGTACGGCCCAATGACGAAGTGTCGGAAGCCCGACCGTCAGGGAGGGCTATAGCCGCAGAGCGGCCAAATGTTTATAGCTCAGGTCGCGGAAAGAGTTTTCTAGCTCCGGAGGAGCGGAACACGCCTTCAGCAGGGCCAAGTGTTTCGCTCCTCCGGAGCTTCAAACTTCTTTGGGCTCTTGGTTCTATAAACATTTCGTCCCTCCGTGACTGAAGACCAGAGCAACCGCAAACTAGACAGGCTTATAGCTACCTCTCGCGGTTCTGCACCCAAATTAAGGTGTGTTAGGTGACGGCGTCGCAACCGCACTTACCTGCGTTCCCAGTCCGCTATCAAGATTCACCGGCGCCGGATAACCCTTACCCGCCAGCTCGATAATCTCAATCACAATCTCTTTCTGGTTTCGCAGTTTCTTCCGGCGCTCGCCTTCGGCCTTTCGGTCGATCGCGCTGCCCGCCTTGTTCGCTGAATTCTGCATTGCCACATTCGCGGGATTGGGTGTGGGCTTAGGCTGTTTCTTCGGATGCCGCGACATTGTGTTCAGCGCCTCCAGCACCTGCGCCTTCTCTTCTTCGCCCAGGTTATCAAAGCCGGCGCCGTGGGCCGCGAACACCGCCCGCAGATTCTCTTCAGTGTTTGTGTTCTGATCATAGACGTCGCGATAGATGTGCAGCCGGCCGTCTTCAAACACGATCGTTTCATATCGCAGTTCCACCGGGACCAACTGGTCCAGCTTGACCGTTCGCGTCTTGGTTCGCTTCTTCAGATACGCAGACATCGTCTGTTCGGTCAGATCGGTATGCGAAGCCTGGGCCAGGACCTTCGCGAAATCTTTGATCTGCCCGTTAGTCATCCCCACGCAGCCATGCGATGCGAACGTCCCAATCTTTGCCAGCGGCTTGCCCCCGTGTATCAGCGATGGCGAGCCAATCGGAATCTTGATAGGACCGAGCGGGTTCTGTTTGCTTCCCGCCGCGATTACTTCGCCGGGCGTCACATTCATCGAGTCGACCCAGGGTGAATCCGGCGGAGTCCACGTCGGATTGAAAATAATAATTTGGGCTTTGCGCAATCCCTGCGGCAAAGGAAACTGTGGATAGCCAATGCCTACCTTGTACGACTTGATCAGCGAGCCGTTGGCGAAGACATCCATGCGAAAGGCAGGAATGTTGACTACGATGCGAGTGTCCCTGGGCACCGCGTTGGGGCCTGGCAGCATCACCGGCTCTGCGTCTTTGGCTATCGCGGCGTCTAACTCCTCGCTGCCTTTGTTCCAGTGGTCGCGCGCCAGCGCCAATAGTTGCTCAGACTTATCCGGGCCGATCACTCCGCGGATCGCCTCAATGGCATTTTGGCGCGCGGCCTCAGCGCTGCCGGTTTGATTCTCAGCATTTGATTGGCGAAGTTTCGTCACGGCTTCGCCGGAGATTTTTCTAAGGCCACTGACCTGCTCGTCGGTCAGTTGCAGTTTCGACTTTAGATCTGCCTTGAAGACTTCGTCGGCAAACAGTGCGTCCAGCACCGGCAGCGTGATTGGGACCGCCGCGGATTGCGCCGGCAAGCCGGGCGAGCCGGTTGGCGACGCTACAGCCAACGGAGTCTCCGAAGTTTCGATCTGAGGTTTGCATCCGGTTACGAGCAAACCACAAACTATTATGATCAAGGGGGCTTTGTTTATTCTCATTTTCCTCAACTAGGCTCTTTCGTTAGCTGTCTTGAATTGAACGGCGTTTCGTCTCCGCCTTACTGCCATTGTTCTCGTTAGTTGCTCTTTACTTCTTTGTCATCACAACCTTCGCGCGGGCGCCTACCCAAATCAGAAGGTTACGCTCGTTCGTTTGCGTTGACCATGCGGCTGGCCACGAGGGAAATCGGTGCTAACCACAGCCTCGCGTCGTGTCATGATCGTCACGTGATACAAAACCAAACTCGACCAACGTGACGACGGAATCTCGTCTTCGCTTTTGCGGCTTCAGGAGTTAGTCTGAGGGAATCGCGGAGAATTCTCGACACGAGCCGGCAAATCGCTATAATGCCGGGGCTCGGCTAAATCTCTCCCAATAGTTTGCTTAATTCCAAGGCTCGCCGCTATCATGCTGTCCACCGAAACCGAGAGTGACAGCGTCAGGGCCGAACCTTAACAGTCTGAGAGGAACACTATGAAGCGCATCCTGCTAAGCACAATCATTATCGCCAGCCTGCTAACCGCATTCGCCTGTCAACCAGGCGGAGGCGGCGACAAGGTCAAGGTTGGCGTCTTTATGTCTATGACGGGCGACACGGCCAACTTCGGCATCTCGTCCGTGAACGGCATCAAGATGGCCACCGACGAGGCCAACGCCGCCGGCGGCATCAATGGCAAGCAGATTGAACTCGATGTGCAGGACGATCGCTCTGACCCATCCGAGGCGGCTACTATCGTCACCAAGTTTGTGACGCAAGACGGCGTGAATGCCATTCTCGGCGAAGTCGCCAGCTCGCGTTCGATCGCCGCGGCGCCGATTGCGCAGAACGCCAAGATTCCGATGCTGACACCGTCCTCGACGAATCCGGAAGTAACCAGGAAGGGCGACTATATTTTCCGTAGTTGCTTTATCGATCCCGTACAGGGCGCAGCCATCGCGCAATTCGCCGCGCGCACGCTCAACGCCAAACGGGCCGCGATCATGGTCGATCGCAAGAACGACTATTCGACCGGACTCGAGAAGTTCATCAGCCAGACGTTCACCAAGTTGGGTGGACAAATGGTCGTGACTCAGTCCTATCAAGCAGGCGATCAGGATTTCAATGCGCAGATTACCTCGATCAAAGGCGCGAATCCCGATGTGATTTTCGTCCCCGGCTATTATGGCGACGTCGCCCTGTTTGCCAAACAAGCCCGAGACAAGGGCGTCGCTGCGCCGCTCGTGGGCGGAGACGGTTGGGACGCAAAACAACTCTTCGACATCGGCGGCAAGTCGGTGGTCGGTTCTTTCTTCAGCAATCACTACTCACCATACGACACCGATCCGCAGGTCCAGAAGTTCGTTAATGACTACAAGGCCCGATACAACTCGATCCCGGACGCGCTCGCGGCCACCGCTTACGACGCCGCGCGGATAATGTTCGACGCGATCAAGCGCGCCAACTCGCTCGACGGTAAAGCCATCCGCGATGCGCTGGCAGCCACCAAAGATTTTCCCGGCGTAACCGGCAAAGTTACGTTCAACGAGAACCGCGACGCCGTGAAACCGATCGTCATGATCGAGGTCAAAGACGGCGGCATCTATGCGGTGAAGGAACGGGTCATGGTTGAAGGCGCCGCGATGCCCGTGTTGACTGCCACCCCGGCGGCGGCCGGCACGCCTGCAGCAGCGCCGGCCAGCCCGACTGCATCGGCCAAGCCATCCGCAAAACCGGCAGCATCTACGAAACCGTCCGCGACCCCCAAGTAAGCCGCGGAGGTTGCGAACCAGCTCGACTGAATGAGCACGTTTCTCCAACAGTTAATCAACGGCATCTCGCTGGGCGCGATCTATGCTCTGATCGCGCTCGGCTATACGATGGTCTATGGAATTCTGCGGCTGATTAATTTCGCGCACGGCGACATTTACATGGTCGGGGCCTTCATGGGCTACTACGTCGCGGGCGGCATTGGCATTCGCGGCGCCCAGATGCTGATGGGGAATCCGGACGCGAATATCTTCGGGCGAATTCTGGCCCACGGATTACTCGGTGGGGGAGTGCTGCAACCGTCTTTGATCACCGCATTGGTCGTCATGCTTTTGGCCATGGCTATCTGCGCGGCCCTCGGCGTGATCATCGAACGCCTGGCTTACCGGCCGGTCCGAAAATATTCACGCCTGACGGCCCTGATCACCGCAATCGGCGTTTCATTGCTGCTCGAAAACGGCGGACAGGTAGTCTTCGGCGCGGACCCGAAGTTCTTTCCGGAGCTGTTCCAAAAACGCAACCTTGATCTCTTTGGTGGGGCCAGCATCAATACCGCCGACATCGCCGTTCTGGTGATCGCCTTTGCGCTGATGATTTTTCTTCAGTTGGTTGTCTTTCGCACGAAGACCGGCCGCGCCATGCGCGCCGTATCCTTCAATCTAAATTCAGCCAAGTTGATGGGTATCAACACGGACCGGATCATTTCGTTTACCTTCGCCCTGGGATCAGCGATGGCCGCGGCCGCCGGCGTGCTGGTGGCCATACGTATTCCGCGTATCGATCCGCTCATGGGAATCCTGGTGGGCTTGAAAGCATTTGTGGCGGCTGTGTTGGGCGGCATCGGTAATATTCCGGGCGCGGTGCTGGGCGGCTTTTTGATTGGCATCACAGAGACGATGGTCGCGGGTTATCTGTCTTCAACCTACAAGGACGCCGTGGCCTTTGCGATTTTGATTTTGATCCTGTTGTTTCGTCCTTCCGGTCTGTTGGGATCAACGGTGCAGGAGAAAGTCTGAAAAGACGGAGGCCAGCGGTCAGAGATCAGAAGTCAGAGTTCAGATGTGCTTAATCGAACCTGACTTCTGATCTCTGACTTCTGACCTCTGTCTTCTGACCTCTGGTTCCTATGTCTCGCTACATCCGCAATCTGATTATCACCCTGGTCGTGCTAGCCGTCCTTTACGGCCTGAACTTCGTTTTTGCGGGGCGGATGATCAGCCCGTACTTCAGCCGCATCCTGATGCTCTGCGGCATCGCCATCACGATGGCGGTATCGCTAAACCTCATAAACGGTTTCACCGGACAGTTTTCAATCGGACACGCGGGCTTTATGGCGGTGGGCGCGTACTCGTCGGCATATTTCTCGGTCAACTATGGGGTCCGAATTGCTGCGGCGCTCGGCGACGGCACCTTGGGTTGGATGGTAGCCCTCCTGCTCGCCACCTTAGTCGGCGCGGCCTGCGCCGCCGTGGCGGGCCTGGTCGTCGGAGTTCCGTCATTGCGTCTGAAGGGCGACTATCTGGCCATCGTTACCCTGGGCTTTGGCCAGATCATTGTAGTGTTCCTGAACAACATCGATGCGATTGGCGGCGCCCGTGGTTATTCCGGGATCCCGATCGTCAAGAGCTTCTTCTGGATTTTTCTGATTGCCATCCTGACCATCGTCATCGTCTATAACATCGTTCATTCGGCCTTCGGACGGGCCTTGATATCCATCCGCGAAGACGAACTGGCGGCGGAAGCAATGGGAGTCAACACGACGCGCTACAAAGTAATGGCGTTCGTGATCTCTTCGGCGATGGCCGGCGCCGGCGGCGTGCTGCTGGCCCACTTTGATGGTTATCTCAATCCCAAGTCGTTCGAGTTCATTAAGTCTTTTGAAATTCTCATCATGATCATCCTCGGCGGACTGGGCTCGATCGTCGGCTCGGTGCTGGGCGCAATCCTGCTCACGATCCTGCCTGAGGCGCTGCGCGGCTTTGCTCAGTACCGGATGGTGATCTATTCACTGCTGCTGATCGTCCTGATGATCACGCGGCCGCAGGGCTTGCTGGGAAAGACTGATGTCTTTAAGAAGTGGCGCGCGCGACTTCGTGGCAGGCGGGAAGGCGAAACCCCGATTGCAGAGTCAACCACCGCGACTAAGAAGGAAAAAGGATGACCAGCGGAAACGGCAACGCAATCACGACACCTGCCGGCAAGAGCGGCGAACCGGTCCTGAAGACCAATAAGGCCACGATCCGTTTTGGCGGCCTGGTGGCCGTCAACGCGCTGGACATGAATGTTCGGCGTGGAGAAATCTATGGACTGATAGGTCCCAACGGCGCGGGCAAGACCACCATCTTCAATCTGCTGACCGGAGTTTATGAACCAACGTCGGGCGAGATCTACTTTGAAGAACAGCGTATCGACGGTAAGCGCCCTTATGAAATTTCTCGTTGCGGTGTCTCGCGAACATTTCAGAACATCAGGCTGTTTCCGGGAATGTCGGTGCTGGAAAACGTCATGACGGCGTGTCACATTCACGCGCGTCAGAATCTGTTCGACGCAGTGGTGCGGTCGCCGCGATTCGAACGTGACGAACGCGAGCACCGGGATTTCTCGCTCGAGCTGCTGGAGATCTTCGAGCTGGCGAACCTCAGAGATGAAGGCGGGACGAGCCTGCCTTATGGTAAACAGCGACGCCTGGAAATTGTTCGGGCCCTGGCCACGCGACCTAAGCTTCTGCTACTGGACGAGCCGGCCGCAGGTCTGAATCCTTCCGAGCAGGAAGATTTGATGGCCCTGATCCAGCAAATCCGCGACCGCTTTGGTCTGACAATTCTGCTGGTCGAGCACAATATGAAAGTCGTCATGGGCGTGTGCGAGCGCATTCAGGTCGTAGATTACGGAAAATCGATCGCGCTCGGCGTGCCGGATGAAATTAAGAACGATCCGAAAGTGATCGAAGCGTATTTGGGAGATTAGGTAGTTCTCTGTGCGGCCTCAGTGTCCTCTGTGTCTCTTGTGGTGAACATACCGTAACAAAGACTCACCACAGAGACACAGGGGATCACAGAGATGGCACAGAGTTAGAGCCCGGAATTCTTAGTCAAAACGTATGCTGGTTCTGAAGAATGTCTCAGTAAACTACGGCGCGATCGAAGCGCTGCGCGGCATCTCGATGCGGGTCGAGCAGGGCGAGGTCGTCACGCTGATCGGCGCCAACGGCGCGGGCAAGACCACTACGCTGCGCACGATCACCGGACTGCTCGAGCCGCGCGAAGGAAGCGTTACTTTCGAAGGCGAAGAGATTGGCGGCACGCCCACGCATAAGCTGGTCGCGCGCGGCATCTCCATGTCACCCGAAGGCCGCGGCGTTTTCGCAAATCTCACCGTGCGCGAGAACCTGCAAATGGGAGCCTATCTACAGAAGAACCGCGCTCAGATCGCTGCCGACATGGATCGCTGCTTCAAAATGTTTCCGCGTTTGAAAGAGCGCGAGACGCAAAAGGCGGGCACGCTGTCTGGCGGCGAACAGCAAATGCTGGCGATGGGTCGCGCCCTGATGTCGCGCCCGCGCCTGCTGCTGCTGGATGAGCCTTCGCTCGGCCTGGCGCCGCTCGTCGTGCACACGATCTTTGAAGCGATCGACGAAATCAGAAGCAAAGGCACGACGATCCTTTTGGTCGAGCAGAACGCCCACGCCGCCCTCAAACATTCCGATCGCGCTTATGTTTTGGAAACCGGCGGGATCACCATGGAAGGTCCTTCGAAAGATCTCGCCAACGATCCGCGGATCAAAGAAGCCTATCTGGGCGAATAAGTTCGTTGGGTTGGTTTCAACGCGATTGCGCCCCTCGGTCAGCCATATCAAAGTTAACATCGAGATTCTGAAGCGAGTTCGGGTAGATGGTGACGTCAAAGCTTTTCTCGCCGAACTCCTCGTGCCAGGCGGCGAAGGTGTAATTGCCAGGCGGCAACCCTTCAATCGTAAACGCGCCTTTGCTGTCGCTGACCGCAAAGAACGGGTGCGAGAAAACCCCAACATAGGCTGGTACCTCGAAACTTAAACCCTCTAGAGCCGCACTTGTCTTCACATAAATCAGGACGTTTGCCAAGTGGCCATCCGTGCCAACGATGGATTCCGTGAGAGGCTTCGGGTTGTTCTCATAGCAGACCGGATCGGCGCTCATGTCGATCTGTCTCGGCTTAGGAGCAGCCCCTGATAATGAAACCGTACCCGTCAAACTCCCTTCGCTTCCGTTGCGGTGATAGGGCTTCTTCGTTGACTGTGATTCCGACTGAGCGAATGTCGAGGCGACCGCCAACAACATCAACGCCATCCCAAAAACCGTCAACTGAGTAGTCTTCGCTTGCTTCATTCGAGCACCTCATCTCTCAAATACTATTCGACAATCCTCTGGTCACAATCGCCCAACCCTGAGAACCGCAGCGTAGTTTTCCACGTTAGCCCAGGTTTTTCGTCGCTAACACCTCACGTGAGGTCTCTCTGTTACCATTACAACTGATCCTTCGCGGCGCGTCCAGAAATCTCAAGTCAAACTTCAGACTTCGATACAAGGAGACAATGCGCCTGGTCGCCTGGTTGGAAAGCAGCACGGGTCCGCGATGCCGGGCCAACAACTCAGCCGTCCGCACCTGATCGTTCCATGAAAATCCGCCGGCACTGTAGGTAGTAAATTCCACGTCGTAGGGCGGGTCAGCGTAAATAAAATCGTCTGATTCGATCGAAAGTTGCGCTAGGTCCTTGTTCGTAAATGACCAACCGCGGAATAGTTTGCGATACGAGTGAAAGTCGGTCGCGTAATTCACTGTCTTGTATTGCCCGAACGGAACATTGAACTCGCCGCTCTGATTGAAGCGGCAGAGGCCGTTGAAGCAAGTGCGGTTCAGATAATAGAAGAGTTGTGCGGCTTCAACAGTTCTTGCGCCGCCGTTTTTGATGAGCTCGTTGAAGCGCGCGCGGTGCGCATAGAAAAGTTTCTGGTCGTAGCGCGTCTCGATCTCCATCGCCAGCCCGCGCCGGAGCTGCGCGTAGAAGTTGATTAGGTGAGGATTCAGGTCATTCAGCACCCCGCGCTCCGGCTGCAAACCCAGCGCCACCGCCAAACCTCCACAAAACATCTCGATGTAACGACGCTGGTGATGTGGGCGCCAGAGCGGTTCAATGTGCGGCACTAACCAGCGCTTTCCCCCGGCCCACTTCAATGGCGGATTGGCGCGTCGTGCGGATGAGTCGTCGTCGCGGTTCCGGTCTTTGCCTGCATGTGTCGTCGCTCGCGTCGCCACGATGCGCACGATACCAGATGCAACCAAGCGATCAAAATAACGCTAGCCAAAGAAAGGGTTTCCTCGAAGAGCGAATAGGACAAGACCAATGACTACTTCGATCGAGAGAAGAATGACCAGGAGCCAGGTAAAAATTGAGACATTGGCGATATGGTCTGTGAAGATGTTCTGAGTGGTCCTTATTCCTATTCCAATGGACGTTTGCTTGATGAAAACGAGCAGCAGGATCAAAGAACCAATTATCAAAGCCAGTATTTTCAGCAGCCAGACAATCATGTGTACGAATTATTCAGCAGCGTAATTTGCCGAGAGTGATGGTGCCGGAGGTCGGACTCGAACCGACATGAGGAGTGAACCTCGCCAGATTTTGAGCCTGGTGCGTATACCAATTTCGCCACTCCGGCACAGCCAAACGTGAAGTTGACACGCCATATTAGAGGCAGCACGCGGTCAGCGTCAACTTCGCCCGCACCTCCCCTCCTCTGGCGCTCCCAGCCCTAAACCAGTGAAAAACGCCCGTCAAAAAGGCCATTCGACGCCAATAAAAGAGTGTTTGCCAATCGAGGCATCTTGTTATACAATTGCCAAGCCAGTTGAGACTGGCCCGAATTGTCGTACGTCCCCCATCGGCGAGTGACAACCCCAAAACGCTTCCCTTAACGTTTTAGCCGAGAGCATCACTGCAACCGCTAACTGATTATGCTCGAACCAATCGCAAAGCCCCGTCTACTGATTGTCGATGACGAAGTCGAAGTCCGCGGCGTACTGCACGACCTCCTGGGCGACACCTACGAATGCGCCGAGGCAGCCTCAGCCGAAGAAGCGCTGGCCCAACTCAGAGAGACGAATTATGAGTTGGTAATCAGCGACATCACGATGAGCGGGATGACCGGCCTCGAAATGATTCCGCATGTGAAGGTCGCCTCTCCTGACACGGTCATCGTAATGATCAGCGGCATGCAAACGATTGAGAGCGCGATTAACGCGCTGCGTCTGGGAGCATTCGATTATCTGATGAAACCCTTCGACCTCCGCCAGGCGGAAGCCGCGGTGGCTCGCGCGCTCGAGCATCACGAACTCGTGGCGGCCAAGCGACGTTACGAAAATCATCTGGAAGAATTGGTCGAACAGCGCACGGCCGAATTGGATCAAGCTTTGGATTCACTCGAGAACGCATATCGTACGACCCTGCAGGCCTTGACCGCCGCGCTCGAGACGCGTGACGCGGAAACGCACGGACATTCTGAGCGGGTCGTGACTTTCAGCTTAAGACTCGGACGCGAATACGGACTCAGCGGACGGGAGATGAAAGCTTTGGAGTTCGGTTCTCTGCTCCACGATATCGGAAAGATTGGCGTGCCCGACGCTATCCTGCGCAAGCCCGCGAAACTAACGGACGAAGAATGGGTGCGGATGCGCGAGCATCCCATGCATGGCCAACAGATTCTGCGCGGGATCAAGTTCCTGGAAGGCGCTGCCAAGGTGGTGGCTCAGCATCATGAAAAATGGGACGGCTCGGGCTATCCGTTGGGACTGAAAAACGAAGAGATTGACATTTGCGCGCGTATCTTTTCCGTCGCGGACGCATTTGACGCTATCACCAGCGATCGTGTGTACCGGCAGGGCCGGCCTTACGAAGCCGCGGCCGAGGAATTAGAACAATGGGCGAACCGTCAATTTGATCCGAAGGTTGTCGAGGCTTTCCACCGAGTGCCAAAAGATGATTGGGACGAACTACGGCGTCGATCGCTGATGCGGAAACCGGCCGAGTCTGAATGGCAGCCGATTGCTTCCGCCATCGAGTCGCAGTTGAATGCGCCGATCAGCTAATCAAGTTTAGAGTTCAGCCTTCAGGCTGCTTTTGGAAAACAAGCTGAAGCTTGAACTCTGAACTCTCTTATTTAGGCACGACGTAGCCTCGCCTGCTTCTCAAGTACAAACCAACCCGCCGCGAAGCAACTTCCACTTTTCTATATTCCCCGGGTTCGGCCTCAGCCAGTGGACGTTTGGGTCGATACGTAACTACGTATTCGGCGCCGATGTCGCGCGCGACTTCTTCGCCTTTCGCAATCATCTCTTCAGTTGATATAGGCAAAAAGATTCGGCCGCCGGTTTCAGCGGCGAGTTCGGTCAGCCATTTTTCACTCTTCCGGGTTTCCGCTTCATACGCTTTTCGCACTCTCTTCATTGCCGGGTCGAACCTGATGGCCACGCCGAACGAGGGAGTGCGCGTTGTTCCGGTCGGCCTCGTGGGATCGTTCGCGGCGATTGGATCCGAAGATGGTGGGCGCATCCCGACGGTGATATCCGGTGGCTGCTTATCGTTCGCCTGTCGCACGAATTCGGTGTAACTGATGATGTGCACAACGGCGCGCGCGGCAACTATTTGCTTGATCGCTTCATCGACGGCGACTTTGCCTCCGGGGCTTTCGACTCCATCAGTGATCAAAATCACATGCCGGCTGCCTTCCGGCTGGTCGGCAAGCAACTGCGTGGCTTTGGTCATGGTTTCGAAAATCCGCGAACGCTTGGTCGCAAACAACTTCCACTTCAGCACGCGCACAACTTTGTCCACATCATTAGTCCATGGTTGCAGTAACTCAGCCTGATTGGACGATTGGAGTACAGCGATCCGGTCGCCCTCGCGCAGTCGCGAGACGACCCGGAGCGCGACATCGCGGGTAGTGCTGGTTTTCTTCGACAAGCCACTCAGGCCGTTCGAGTCGCCGCCCGTATCCAGAATCAACAAAACATTTGCCGGAATGTGGCGCACGCTTTTGATTTGCTGGGGCACTCCGTCTTCGAGCACCAACACGTCTTCAACCTCGAGTGTCGGATCGTAATGGCCGTATGTATCCGTGGCATTTACCGGCAGGCGCACTTCTTCGGTAAACACCTTTACCTGATCTTCGGGTTTGGGTTCGACGGGCGGAGTGGGCTTAAGTTTCGGCTTTGAAGTCTGGGCGGATGAATGAACAGGGACAAAGAAGATCAAAATCAGGGAGCAGACGGCAATCAATGATCGATTCAAACTTAATTCACCTCGAGTAATTTTCCGGACAAGTCCAGGGCGTGCGGGTTTGATGCCTACTCGGCCAAGGATAAGTTGCCTGACGTGAACTTAATAGGTGAGATATTCACCCGGGTGCGTCCGCTCGCCCCCCGCGTCAAATCCCGACACTGCGGTTGCGGGTTGATTGCACCTGATTCACGGGCGGGACGCCCGTGCCACATACGTTCAGCGGGCAGCTTTTCGCGCCTGCGCCTGAACCGCAGTAATCGCGATTGCGTCGACGATGTCCTCCGCCTTACAACCGCGTGAGAGATCGTTAGCCGGTGCGTCCAAACCCTGCAGGATGGGACCAATCGCGGTCGCGCCGGCGAGGCGTTCGGTTAACTTGTAAGCGATATTTCCCGATTGCAGGTCAGGAAAGATTAGAACATTGGCCCGTCCGGCCACGCTCGATCCCGGCGCTTTGGATTGCGCGATGGCGGACACGAGTGCGGCGTCGGCTTGCAACTCGCCGTCGATCTCAATCTCAGGCGCGCGGGCGCGGACGGTCCGGGTCGCTTCAACAACTTTATCAACCAGACGATGACTCGCGCTGCCTTTGGTCGAAAACGAAAGCATGGCCACGCGCGGCGCAGCACCGAGCAATGCTCGGCAGGAGTCAGCGGAAGCGATCGCGATCTCTGCCAGCTCAGCGGCGCTGGGTTCAATCACCACGCCGCAATCGGCGAAGATCATCGCGCCATTGTGACCGAGACTTTGATCGCGCAAGGCCATCAAGAAAAAGCTGGACACCAGTTTGAAGCCCGGTCGCACGCCGATGCAGTGCAGGGCCGCTCGCACCGTATGCGTCGTCGTGTTGGTCGCGCCCGCTACCGAGCCGTCTGCGCGACCAGCTCTGACCATAAGATTGCCGTAGTAGAGTGGATCTCGGAGGGCGTTCCGCGCCTCGTCAAGAGTCAGGCCCTTGGCGCGCCGCGCTTCATATAGCAGAGACACCATCTTGTCGAAATCGTTGGCGCGAAGATGATCGATTAGTTCGACTCCGCCGAGATCGGCGCCAGCCTGACGGGCCGCGGCGCGCACTTTCTCTTCGTCGCCGAGGACCGTGATGCGAGCGAGTCGCTCGCGCGCAGCCATGCCGGCGGCGGCAACGGTGCGTGGATCCTCCCCTTCCGGCAGAACGATGTGTTGAGGGTTCGCGGCGGCGCGTTGGCGAATTTGCTCGAGTATGGACACAGTGTTGTTAGTCGTCAGTGGCCAGCAATTTATCACGAGATGCGCTGACCCGAAAGCTTGGGCAGCGTTGTCCTGCTCTGAGAGATTTCTCGTCCAGTAAAAACGATCCACGAAATACCCGAAGTGACGGGTCTTGTTCGTGTGGTTTCGTGTGATTTCGTGGATCGTTCTCGTTTTTGATGTGGAAAGAAAGCCCGAAACGAGAATAGGAGACCTCTCAAATACGACTGTCTCATTAGCACCTCACTTCAGTGAGGTGGTTATCGACTCTCGTTAGTATGGAAATCGTTTCAGCGGTTTTTCTCGGAAAGCCGTTTGAAAACGGCTACAACCTTTATCACGACTGCCTTGGTCACCTGACTGAAGTAAGGTGCTAATGAGAGTCAAACCGAACCAGCACCCTCAAGTACCAAAGCTTGCTCCCGTTTGCACAGGTCGGCTAGACTAACGCCTAACTACTGACAACGGATTAATAAGAATGCGTAAACGTGAACTCAAAAGCCGGATGAAGAACCTGCTCATGTTTCTGCCGAACATGATCATTCTGACCGCTAAGTTGATGCTGGATTCGCGTGTGCCGCGAACTGAGCGCGCGCTGTTCGCCGGCGCATTGATTTACGCGATCATCCCGTTCGATTTCATTCCCGACATGATTCCTTTCGTCGGGCAGATCGATGATCTGTTTCTAATTTCGATGACCGTCCTGCGGCTAATCGATCGCACGGACGATTTGGTCGTGCGCGAACACTGGCGTGGCGGCGGCGACATCGTCGCCCTGGCTGAATCCGCAGCGACAGTTGCTCCCTTGCTAATTCCCCGCCGCATCAGCCGCGTGCTGCTCTCCAAAGTAAAACCCACAGCCGAGGGTTCCGGCCTGCTGGTGAATGCTTCAAAGTTTGAGCCGCTTTTGGTTGAGGTGCCCGAGAGGGTCCCGCAACAGAGTCAAAAGTCCAACCGTGAGAGAGAGTTCGCTGAAGGGTCCCGGAAAAAGCGAGATTCGAAATCAGCTTAACGCCGCGACCGCGGCTGGCTCGGTCCTTACTTCTGCTTCAATTTTCGGTCGATCGACATGTCGATAAAGAATGTCTCGCTGCTGAGGAATGAATCCCGCTTCGCTAATCAAATAACGCAGCATCTTTTCATCCGCCTCATTCTTCGCACCCGCCGCTGAGACTACGTTTTCTTCAATCATGATTGAGCCCATGTCGTTGGCGCCAAAGCGAAGGGCGACCTGGCCCAGACGCAAGCCCTGCGTCAGCCAGGACGATTGGAAGTTCTCGATGTTGTCGAGGAACAAAACGGAAACGGCCAGCATTTTCAAATAGTCGATGCCGGTGGGCTCGTCCTTGATCCGGCGGCCCAGCGCGGTGTTCTCGCGTTGAAAGGTCCAGGGGATGAAAGCGGTAAAGCCGCCGGTCTCGTCCTGCAAATCACGTATGCGTTGCAGGTGACGAACGCGATGTTCGATGCGGTCACCGATGCCGAACATCATTGTCGCGCTGGAACGCAAGCCGACGCGATGGACCGCGCGCATCACCGCCAGCCATTCGTCGGTGGTGCACTTGGTGGCAACTCGCTTGCGCACTTCGTCGTCAAGAATCTCCGCGCCGCCGCCAGGCAGACTGTAAAGCCCGGCCTCTTTCAAACGCCGCATGATCGTTTCGTAATCCAAACCGGAGATCAGGTGAAGGTTGTGAATCTCTGGCGGCGAGAAACAGTGCAATTGAAAGCCAGGATACTTCGCGCTCAAGGTGCGCAGCAGATTTTCGTACCATTCGACGCCAAAGTCGGGGTGCAGTCCGCCCTGCATTAGCACGCCCGTGCCACCGAGCGTAATCGTCTCGTCAATCTTGTCGCAAATTTCGTCGATCGTCCGCACGTAAGTATCGGGCGCGCCGGGCCGCCGATAGAACGCGCAGAACGTGCAGACAACGTTGCAGACGTTCGTGTAATTGACGTTGCGATCGATTATGTAGGTGACGATATTGTCCGGGTGGCGCCGTTGGCGAATCTCGTCGGCCGCCGCTCCTATGCGCGCGATGTCGAAAGACTCGAGCAGCGTCGTGCACTCGCCGGCGGTGATCCGCTCTCCCGCGAGCGGCTTGTCGAGAATCGTCTGAATGTCCTGCACGCCCCTAGTCTATTAATTTGGCGAGCAATACTCAAAGCGTGACACGCCTGAGCAATGGCGCCGATTGATTTATCGCAAGCGCACCTGGCGCGTAATCACGGGTGAGAAGCCCCTAACACGTCAGTGGCAAACTATGACTCAAGCTCGGTGATCTGTATCGGCGGCAATCGGATAGAGGGCGCCAGCCGTTGAAAAAGAGTGGACAGCAGGCGGCAGACGGTGGTAAGTCATAAGGCATTTAGGAGGCCCAGACCAGGCCATCTCACTATGATCCCAAACCCCGGAACCACAGAGAAAGGAACCCCATGAACATCACACATCTACCAAGCCTTCGGAACTTATTCTGCGCCGGATTCGCCGGCGCATTGCTACTAGCTTTTTTCCCGTCGACCGCGTCGGCACAGGTTGTTCTAACCATCGATCGCAGAGTCAAGGTTCACGAGACGGCTGCACTCGGCGGCAAACGGATTGATGGCTTAGCTCCGGGCAGCACCGTGACGCAGCTTCGCGCACGCCGCGGTAGCTTCTTCAAGGTTCGGCTCGGGAATGGTAAGACGGGATGGGTGCACGGCAGATACCTCTTCTTGCCCGATATTCAGGAGAAACCGTTCGGCGCCGAAACGATAACAGCCGCGGCGACGACAGCGGCGGCGTTTCCGATGTGCGGTCCGGCGCGGCACTATCGTTGGAGCGCGAAGATTACAACCTCCGGCTTCACTCAAACACCGACGAAGCCCAGCGTTAGTGCGGCGCTTAACTGGACCCCGCTACCATTTGCCGGGCACGATCTGCTGTCATGGTGCGAAGCCCGCTCTGGCCGGGAAATGAAACCTTTTTCGGTGCAGGGGTGGGTGCGACGCACGCGCACGGAAGCAAACGACGGAGACGTGCATGTCGAGATTACCCAGAAGGCCAACGACCCGGTCACAGATTGTTTGGTGGTAGAAATTCCGCCGGCCGATCTAAGCGCGCGGTTCAACAAAGCGCGGAACGATCTCGCGGCGCTCCTTTCCGTAAGCCAGTTGGCGGACACGGACTTTACTACGCCAATCCGGGTGAGATTTACCGGGCTGGCTTTCTGGGACGGCTGGCATGCGACGAGCACCCTGCCGGCAGGCCATGGGCGCTGTAACTCGACCAAAGGAGCGGCGTGGGAGCTACACCCGGTCTTCAAAGTTAGCGCGCAGTAGAATGCACGGGCGGGATGCATCGGGATCTGGCGTGGTGGTTGCGCTACTCTATTTTGCTGCTCACTACTATGCCGCAGCCTATGAGAATTGGTTGACGCGGGCGAAGCGGCTACTTGATTTTGCTGCTAAGTACTTTGCCGTCGGCGTCGAACTCCATAGTGATGCGCCTCTTCCCCTGCCTCGCCGCGACTTCATAACCCACTTTGTCACCGGCGGTCGTTTTTTCCGCCAGCGAGATTACCGCTTTCGGATACTTTTTGTGGATTGCTTCCTGGGCGGCGGCGGGCAGGTCGGTAGGGGCAATGCTCTCTTCGATCTCGGCAACCGTCCCATCAGAGTTGTAGAGGACGTCGCGCTGGGTCGTTCCTTCGCCACTCTCTATCTCATAAAACACTTTGCCGTTTTCCTTCTCCTGAGCGTAGCCGCGAATGGTGGCGTTCGGATACGAAGTCTTGAAAGCTGCAATGACTGCGGCCGGCACCTGCTTGGCGGTGATCTTTCTCTCTTGCGCGGTTGCTGAAAAACTGAGCAGCGAGATCGCCAACGCCACCAGTACGAATTGTGCAAATCTGTAGCTTAGCTTCATCCACTTCTCCTTTTCATTTCCAGTAATAATGAGAACCTTTATATTATACATGCGTAACGAGCGGGAGAAGGCGGAACCTCAACAGATTACCGATGAGCAAGCGATACCTTCATCGCCTGCCCAATAATTCTCGAAAAGACTTGGCAGGAAACGCCTCTTCGGGTAGCATGTCGGCACTTCACGGACTGCCAGAGGGGATGGCCTCTTCCAAGGCCAACCTTAAATGCTCATGTGGCACCCGCACTGAAGCTCGCAAAACCCTTTAACTGGGAGACCTCTCATGAACATCCAACCACCGACCGTTGGCCCTATCGTGGGTTACACCCCTGCCGATCAAGTCCGCATCTGGCTCCGAGGGGATTTTCAGCCGACTCCGGACGGCTACCGGCGCTGCTTCGGCGTGGCGCATCTTAAAGGGCCCAACGACACCAAATTCGGGCCGCCGCGTTACATAAAACTCGCGCCGTACTTCGACATGACCGGCGTGTGTGCCTTCACTCAACTGCAGCCGGAAACACTGTACGATTACGAGGCCGGATGGTTCTTTGCGGAAACCGAGCTTGATAATCTCGATGAGACGCAGGAACTGAATTGGTCGAAGGCCGCGAGAGGAACCTTCCGCACGGGTACCGACGACGACTCGAAAATCCGATCCTATGTAATCGGCTCGTGCCGGTATTTGTTAAAGCTCTTCGGCGGGTTGATCTTCGACGAGCGCGGCGACAAAACGTTCAGTAGCATCCTGAGGCAGATTAAGGACCGTCCGGTTGACGGTCTGATTATGGTCGGAGATCAGATTTATGCGGACGATCTGAACTTCCTCTCACCTGACGTCGGGGTTGATCAATTCCTCGAGCGTTACCGGGCCACCTTTTCTCAGCCAAATCTTCGCCAATTGATGAGTCAGGTCCCGACTTACATGATACTGGATGACCACGAGATCGAAGATAACTGGCCCAGCAAGGCCACCGACAAAGATCGGGTGATCCTTTATCCTTCTGCGATGCATTCGTATCAAATCTACCAGTGCAGCCACAGTCCGCTGTTTGGACTTGATCAGCAGAACCGCGTCACGGGGACGCCCGATCGTTTCTGGTACGGGTTCCAGGATGGCTGTTGTGATTGGTTCGTGATGGACGTGAGAACGGAACGCTCCTGGGCCGACGACGTGAACCAACGCCGGATGGTGAGCGACGAACAGATGACCGCGTTGCTCAAGTGGCTTTCCGATGGCTCGGGACTGGTAAAGATGATCGTGTCATCGGTGCCGTTCTTCCCTGATCTCAAATCAGACAGCGAAGACAAATGGACTGGGTTTGTTCCTGAGCGGACCAAAATCCTTGATTTCATTTTTGAGAAGAAAATCCGCAAGGTCGTGTTTGTGTCAGGCGACGTGCACTGCTCGATGAGTGCCGAACTGAGAACATCTCAGGATCCGGATTTTAAGGTTATCTCAATTATTTCCTCCTCTTTTTTCTGGCCCTACCCTCACATGGATCCCGGAGGGTTCGTTCTGGCGGGCAGGATCAAGTCAAATTCCGCAAACGAATACGTGGTAGTGAATCCGTCCGAAGTGTTCTCAACCGACAACTTTGGCCGCATGGACATAGCGCCGGACGCAATCAGTGTGTCCTTCTTTCAACGGAAAGGGGATGCGCTCGGCGCGCCTGTTAGAAGGCAATTCTGAAAGACGATTTAATGTTAACTAAATAATCCAGTCCAGATTGGCTGGAGAGGTAATGCCCGTCATTGGTCCAGGTGTCCCGGTCCAGATCTGACGCTGCCAGAAAAGCAAATGTCCAACCGCAAACTCGATCTCCACACTCATTACTATCCGCCGATCTACTTCGAAAAGATTCGCGACCTGCCTTCCGAATTCTCTTTCGATAAAAGCCCTTCGGGACAAACGATCATCAAGTATCGCGGTGCTCGCTTCTTTGGCGTGACACCGCCCATGACCGACGTGGCCAAACGACTGGAAGACATGGATCGCGTCGGCATCGATGTGGAAGTCGTCTCACTATCCACGCCGAACGTTTTCTTTACTGACGCCGAACACCAACCCGAAATCGCGCGCATGACGAACGACGCCTATGCCGAATTGATTGCGCGATACCCGGCGCGATTCAAAGGCTTCGCTTCAATTCCGATGGACGCTCCGGACGCGGCATTGAAGGAATTGCATCGAGCGATTGATGAATTGAAATTGAATGGCGTGATCCTTTTGAGCAACATCGGTGGTCGGCCTTTGACCTCGCCTGAGTATCGTCCCTTCTTTGCCGAAGCCAATCGACTGAAGCTCTGCATCCTGCTTCATCCGATGCTGCCGGGGAACACGGCACCTTTTCGCGAGTACGTTCTCGGCCCCATCGTTGGTTTCATGTTCGACACTACGCTGGCCGTCGCGCGCATGTGCTTTGACGGAATGCTGCGCGCGTTCCCGGATATCCGTTGGATCGTCGGGCATCTGGGCGGCGCGGTGCCTTATCTGATGGAGCGCATGGACAACGGCTGGCGCGATTTTCCCGAATGCCGGGCGAACATCGATGACCTGCCAAGCACCTATCTAAAACGGCTCTATTACGATACCGTGAATTTCAATCCGCACATGTTGAAGATGGTGCGCGAAATGATCGGCGCTGATCGAATGGTGCTGGGCAGCGACTATCCGCACCTGTTGGGATCAATCGAGCGCGCCGTCTCATCAATTGAAAGCCTGGATATTCCTGATGATGAGAAGCAGCGGATATTCGAAGGCACGGCGTTGTCGATCTTGAATAATGTGTGAAGAGGGTAATCTCATTAGCACCTCGCACCGTCCCCCACCTTTACGACCACCTACCCGTTACTTAATCACGCGATACCTCGGCAAAGAGAGGCCGCGGGCGAGACTGTCAGTGACGATGATCTGCAGGACGTACTCGTCGTGATCCGAACCACCTCCTGTTCTTCACTGCGAGGTTGCTCTGAGGCGCCGGCGGGGGCAAAGGCGGGGACGGCTTCTGAGCGCTTGCGGAAAGCAGGACTGAAGAAGTTAGGAACGCCGAGAACAAGAGTCCCTTATACATCGATTGATCCTCCGCCAGAGAGCAATAGGATGAGGAAGGCTTACGCCCTTACCAAGCGAAAGTCACTGACTCTCGGCTCACAACAAAGTCGTCCTTAGCCGATGCTAACCCAGTAAATCTTGTCACCTATGGCCGCTTCAGATACGCTGTCGCCAACATTCGAAAAATCTCCCGAAGGAGTACCCAATGAGCAACCCAAGCCCCACGGCCTCGGTCGACCTGAATTACAAGATGTACGGCGCCGGCAATCCCGTGCTTTGCCTACACGGTTTTGGGGCGAGCCTGTTCTCGTGGCGGAACTTCGTCACTCCCCTTTCACAGAACTACCAGCTGATTCTGATAGATCTCAAAGGCTCAGGAGATTCGCCCAAGCCGCCTGATAGTAAATACTCAACCCAGGATCACGCGGATCTGCTCTACCAGTTCATTCTGGACCATGATCTGAAGAATCTGACGCTGGTGGGAAATTCTTTCGGCGGCGCACTCTGCCTGCTGCTCTCGATCATGCTCCTGGAAAAAGCGCCCGGCCGATTACGCGCGTTGGTTCTGATCGATTCCGCAGCCTATAAGCAATACATCCCTTGGTACGTGAAACTTATCGGGTTTCCGCTTATCGGCGCCTTAGCGATATATGTGACGCCGGCCTGGTGCATGGCCAAGAGCATTTTGAAGCTGGCTTACTTTGATTCTAAAAAGATCACCGCGGAACAAATCGCAGCTTACGCGGCGCCCATCGCTTCACCCGGCGGTAAACACGCGCTGCTGGAAACCGGAAAGCAAATCATTCCGCCAAACATCGACGAACTCGTCGCCAAATACAAAGACATCAATGTGCCGACACTGATCATTTGGGGCCGGCAGGACAAAATCATTTCGCCCGAAGCTGGCAAGCTTTTGGACCAGGACATTCCAAATTCGACTCTCGAGTGGATCGATCAGTGCGGGCATGTGCCGCAAGAGGAGAGGCCGGAAGCAACCGTTCCTTTGGTCCTGGATTTTTTGCAGGGATTTTGGAGAAAAGGGTAATAGGTCGCGTCTAATTAACGGCGTATAGAGTACCAACTTCAGTTGGGTTCTTTCTCGCTCAACAAAACCCCGACTGAAGTCGGCACTCTGAACACCGCTCAATAAAAGGAGATCACTATCCGGTAGCAGTGCGGGTTTGAAGTCGTCGAACGAGATTCGTGATGACAACAGAAAAGCGATCTACGAACTCACACGAAATAACTCGAACCAAATTTCGTGCTTCGTGCTGTTTTGTGTGAGTTCGTGGATCGTGTTTTTAGCTCTATTCCTCATCGTCGCCGTCGCTTTCCTCTTTGTAGATCTCATAGCCGGTGGCATCGTCGTAGTAATAACTCTTCGATGGCGATTCGTTCTGGTCCCTAGACTCTTCGTCTGCCTCCGGCAACGACTCATCTTTGTCCGACGCGGGGTTTTGCTTATCGCTCATTGTGATCAATCATAGCGCAATCCGAGTGACTCTCGATCTGCCAAAAATATATCCGATTACCGATACCTGTCTTTCCGGGCTGTCGCATGCCGAACAGGTCGCGCGGCTAATCGAAGGTGGGGCCTCGCTGATTCAACTCCGCGATAAGCATGCAGCCCCGCGCGAGTTCTATCGCGAAGCCGCGGCCGCCTTAAAGGTCGCTCGCGATCACCACGCTAGATTGATCATCAACGATCGGGTCGATATCGCGCTCGCGTTAAAGGCTGACGGCGTCCACCTGGGCCAGACGGACATGCCCGCCGACGCCGCCCGCCGATTGCTCGGCAAAGAAGCCATCATTGGATTCTCAACGCATAATATTCAACAGGCAAAGCTCGCGATTTCATTTCCCGTGGATTATCTCGCCTTTGGTCCCGTGTTTCAGACCTCAACCAAAGAGAAACCGGACCCGGTCACGGGCCTGTCCGTGCTGCGAGAAGTCGGCGCTCTGAAAGGGTCCTTGCCGCTGGTAGCCATTGGTGGAATCACGTTCGCAAACGCGGTTGAGGTCCTCAAAGCCGGGGCAGATACCCTGGCGGTGATCGCTGAGTTAGTAGCTATTCCTGCAAAGATCGCAGAAAATATGAGCAAAATGCTGGCTGCCACCTCGGCGCTGCCCAACGAGTCAAGCGCAAGTTGAACATTTTTTGCTTGCGTTTATCCGTGCCATCAGCGAAAATGGTTTCGCCGTGAATGTGCGCGGCAGGTCTCTACAGACCCTCACGTTAACCCGAAACTCGAACCTCTCGAATTAGAATGGAGCGCCGCCAGGCATGAGCTTCTTCGATCTGCCACCTGTCATCGAACGTATGCTAATGGTCTCTGACAAGATCAGCGACCTCAACTTTTCAGTTGGTCAATTGCCCCAGGTTGAGATCAACGGAAAGCTGACGCCCGTCCAACCGCTGGGCCTGCAAAGGCTGACCCCTTATCAAACCGAAGTCATCGCCATGACGCTGCTCCAGGAGAATTCCGAAGCAGCCGAACGGCTGGTGCAGACGGGCACGGCCGATCTTAGTTATTCACTTCCTTCGCGCGCTCGCTTTCGTTGCAACATCTTTCAGCAACGCGGCGTGTATTCCATCGTGATGCGCGTTATTCCGACCGACATACCGACGCTGGCGACTTTGGGACTCCCTTCGCAACTGACTGAGATTGCCGAACTGCGAAACGGCCTGGTGCTAATTACGGGTCCAACCGGATCCGGAAAAAGTTCGACGTTGGCCGCAGTCATCGACATCATCAACGAAACCAAACACTATCACGTAGTGGCGATCGAAGATCCGATCGAATACCTGCACACGCACAAGAACTCAACCATAAATCAGCGCGAGGTCGGCCACGACACGAAAGATTTTCCTTCGGCCCTGCGCGCCGCGTTGCGCCAGGCGCCCAAAGTGATTCTGATCGGTGAAATGCGCGACTATGAAACCACGGAGATCGCGCTTGAGGCCGCCGAGACCGGACACCTGGTACTTTCCACCCTGCACACGATCGACGCGTCAAAAACGATCGACCGCATCATCGGTCTCTACCCGAAGAATGAAGAGCCCGTTATTCGCACCCGCCTGGCGCAAACTTTTCGCTACATCCTGTCCCAACGTCTGGTTCCGCGGGCGGACTTTCGCGGCCGCGTTGCCGCGGTCGAGATATTAAAATCGACACCTCGCACGCGCGAGTACGTCGAGAATGGCGAAGCCGAGGGCAAGTCACTGCTCGATGCGATGCGTGATGGAAAGCTCGAAGGCATGCAGGATTTTGACACCGTTATCAAAGATCTGATCGAACGTAACGTAGTCTCGGTTGAAGACGGCATCGGCTTTGCGACCAATCAGAACAACCTGCTGCTCTCGCTCAAGGGTCTGACTTCAGGAGAAGATTTCATCCGCACCCAGTCAGAAAACACCGTCGCCGGCGATTTATCCGGGCAGTCCTTCGCGTTCAGTCTCAACGACTAACTCACCAACTAGCCAAGTTACTTGAAAGACAACCATGGTTCTCATCTGTTCGAAATGTGAAGCGCGTTTGCAACTGGACGAAGCCAAGGCTCCATCGCGCCCGTTCACGGTCCGCTGCCCCAAGTGTCAGACCAGTGTCAACGTTCAACCTGCGACTGCTGCGACAGTTGAAGCAGGGACTTCTGACGCAGCTACTTCAGACGCTCCTTCGGGCCGTACTCTCTTTGAACGCCCGGCCACCGCACCGCGTTTCACGCCGCCCGTCGAGGAGTCGGAAACAGCTTCTGTCAGTCAGGCCGGAACGCTGCCGGGCTTAAACGATCTCGCGAAGCTTCTGGCCGAAGCTATGCGCCAGTCTGACGGTGTCGCTGCGGCTGGCCGCGGCCGGACCCGGCCGGCATGGGATCGCCGCAAAGTCTTGGTCTGTGCCAGTCCCGCTTATCGCGAAGTCATAGCCCGCCCGCTGGCTGAGCAGGATTACGACGTGTTCGTGGCCGAGAACATGGCCCAGGGATTGGGACGCATGCGCGAAGAGCGGATGGACATCATCATCCTCGATGCCAATTTCGATCCGCTTGAGCAAGGCGTGGCGTTCATCACGCGCGAAGTACGTCTGTTGCGGCCGTCCGAACGGCGGCGGCTGTTCTTTGTCTATTTAACTTCAGGCGTACGCACGATGGATCTGCACGCGGCTTTTCTGCACAACGTCAACCTGGTCATGAATCCTTCCGACGTCGATCAACTGCCCGAAGCACTCGAGGTTTCACTGCGCCACTACAACGAGCTGTATCGTGATTTTGTTCGGGCGCTGGACATCGCGCCTATCTAGCTTTCAAGCGGATGAAGTACAAGCCGCTAGTGTAGTTCCCTCAATCGACTTCACAGAGGTTCCTTTCGTGTGGCTTGGTGTGATTTCGTGGATCGAGTCCTTGCCCCCACGGCAAGGCGATCCACTAAATCACACGAACAATCACGAAACACCACACAATCCATCAAGATCCCAACCGAATCACCTCAGCGCGCAAAGGCGAATGCTTTTGCATCAGCTTGAGATAAAGCGCTTCGTCGCCGCTTCCTTTCGCCTGGATGATGCGAGCGGCAAGTTGCTTCTCTGACTGTTCCCAACGGTCTATCCGTGTCATTGCCAGCAGGAGTGCGAGATTTTCGAGAGCGGCGCGTTCACCATCGCTCCAGTCACTTGTTCGTAAACCCAGACTACGTGTAACGAAGTCTATTGAGTGAGCGCGGATCTTTTGCGCGTCGCCGTTGAACTCGCGGGCCATCCGTTTTTGAATGGCGAGTCCAACGTTGCGGACCTGAAACCGATGCCATTCGCCTTTACCGGGCGTTGCACTCGTCTCCGACAACTCAAATAACATATGACCCGCCGCGAGTCTTCGCAACGTCCGGGCGGAAGTGCGCCGGCGCGGATCGGTCGAAATCCTGTGTTCTTCCGACAGTGCCAACTTCGTCAAGTCCGGCCGGACGGGACGAAAACCCAGCTTGCGATAAAACCAGAACGCTCCCGACTCGATCCCTTCCTCGTTCTCATGTCCGATCTGATAGGGATCGATCGAGATGACGGTGACACCGAGAAGCTGCCGCATCAAACGCAAGATGCGCGCGTATAGCCAGGCAGTCTCGCCTTCGCGAAAGGTGTAGTAAAGATTGAAGCCGCTTTCCATCCGCTCAAAAATCGACAACCCCTCGAAATAGCCAACCGCCACGCCGTTTTTGAAAATCATTGCGGCGTGATAAGCACGCAGCGGCAGCCGGTTCTCCGCCGGTACACCCATTACGAAGGCTTCGGTGCCCCGTCCCAGGTCTGCTCTGAGCACGCGCCGCGAATCTCCGAAGGTGAAACCATGCAACTCCCGGTACCTTACGGCGGAAGTCTCGCGCGCCATCTCGAGAATCTTTTCACCCAACGCTGGCGGCAACTTCGCAACCGGAATTGGCGGCGACTTCAGTTCACCAGCCAGCGAAACTTCACGGCGCGCGATCAATGGACGGTTGTGAAAGAAAATCTTCCGCGCGGGCAGTTTCATTGCGGTGCGTGAAGCGCGCACGCCGAACTGCCAACTCACATGAATCTTCAGCGAGTCATACCGCTCGGCTTTTTCCTTCTTTGAAATCTTTAGTGACCTGAAGCGTTCGATCAACCAGACGACTTCATTCGCGCGGCCTCTCGCGGCGCGCAAGTAATCGCGATAAGGCACGTGCGCTTCGACCATCGCTTCTTCCTCAAGCATGGGCAGAAGGCGCGGCATGTTCGCGCCGAATCGCTCTTCTTCCTCAAACCAATCCCAATCAATCGAAAGCTGCGCGGGATATTTCGCGGCCAGCCAGCAAACAATCGCGTAGCTGAAATTGCTGGTCACACTTGTTCCCGCGATTCCTGAAACCTCCGGATCGTCGAGCGGGGAAAGATCGACATCCGTCTCGCGAAGTTGAGAAACTCGCTGCTCGAACGTCTTTAGGATTGCTTCGACTTGCTTCAGGACTTTCGCGCTGGGCGGGTAAGCGCGGAAAAATAGTAAGGCTTCGTGAAAACGGATTAGTTCGCCGCCGTCGGTGAATTTGGATTTCGAAAGAACTCCGAGTGCGCGCAGAATCTTCGCATCGCCGTCGCCGAAGCGTCTCTTCCGATCTTCCAGGTCAGCAAGAACGCTACTGAGGGTTTTAGTCATCGGCCACCGATATTAAAGCCTTTGTGTCAGAAGCCCGACCGTCAGGGAGGGCCTCCAACTAAACTGGCCCTCCCTCACGGTCGGGCTTCTGACGCTCACAAATGTTTCCGAAAGAACGTCGCGATCTTCCATGCGTCGATCGCCTTCCACGGCATCTCGGCAGTCGTGTAGTGACCGCACGGCAGCCACACCAGATCGAGATCGATTCCGTGCGCTCTTACCTCGGCTATTATTTGATGGGTGAGGTCGATCGGAAAAGTAAGATCGTAGCGCGCCGCGATGAAACGCATGGGACGCTGCTTCATGTCGCGCAAACGCGGAATGAAGGGCACCGGACTAATCGGGGTCCAGAATTCGCGCAGCTCGTCGACCGTCAGATCAGTTTCGATTCCGGCGCGGACGTGTTGCGTCGAGATTCCCTGCCAGACTACGTCGGCAACGTAACCTGAAACGTGGTTGAAAACACCGACGTCGATTGCCGGGTCATGTGCGAAGGTCAGAAACCCTATGCACGAGCCAATGCTGGTCCCGAGAATCCCGATGCGTTCAAATCCCTGACCTTGCAGCCAGCGCACGGCCGCGCGTGTGTCCAAAACCGCCTGGCGCATCGATTGGATCGTGCGGCCGATGTTTGAGCCGACGAGATAATCGGCGCGCTCCAGTTCCGGCGGCCGGCGCTCTTCGTGATACGGCAACGTGAGGCGCAGCGCGGTTATGCCCAGGCCGTTGAAAATGCGACAGGCTTCGACGTGGCTGTCAGGTTGAGCATTCCACTGCGGCAGGACTACCGCCGCGGCCCGTGGCTTTCGCTTGCGTTCACGGCGGGCCGGAAACAGACGCGCGCGCGCGATATTGTTCTCTGCTGAAGGCGTGTCGACGGCGCTGGTCCAGGTCAACTGATCCCCGGTGAGTTGCCAGTCTTCAATCTCCGGCAGTGCATAAAACTCCTCGCTCCGGGCCATCGTCTGCGCGGTATGTTCGCGGAAGATAGCCCGCGGATCGGCGCCGTTGGCGTGATCGCGGACGAACTCCAGGCCCCACGCAAACGGCCGCACTAGTCGATTGTTGTCCCGCTTTGTGTATGCGATTTCGCGGGCGCGCATCCATCTTCCGAACAAATTGGCCTCCGTAAGTCTGAAAACCTGCCCAAAGCTCTTGCAGATCGCCAGTGACTCATCCTAAAGTTGTGACCACTGTAAAATCAAGCAAGGTCAGAATAGGCGTTTGAGTGTCCGCGTTTTGGGCGGACGCTGGTTTTTTGAGGAATCCGCTCCCCGGTGCCCCCCAGGGCAAAACTGTCTTCGAGTGTGGAATGAGATATGTGGCTTAAGAAAAACAGAACCTTGATTCTGGTTTTGACCGTCCTTGCATTGTTGGCGGTAAACGCTTGCCTGCCAAAACCGTCGTCAGAGGGCGGCGCCGTTAACATCACCCTTTATGGCTTCTCGATCATGAAGGAGTCACTGGAGAAAGATATCTATCCAGCGTTCATAGCCAAAGTAAGAAAAGAGCATGGCTTTGAAGTCCGGTTCACTTCGTCCTTCGCCGGATCAGAAACTGTCACTAACCAAATTCTCCAGGGCGTGAAAGCGCAGGTGGCGATTCTTTCAATTGAGCGCGATGCGCAACGCCTCAAAGAAAAGGGCTTCGTCACCTCTGATTGGCATCAACTGCCGCAGAAAGGAATAGTCAACAAGACCCCCTTCGTCATTCTCGTGCGCAAGGGAAATCCGAAGGGCATCCATGACTTTCCAGACCTGGCCAAGCCGGGCATCAAGCTGATCCATCCCGATCCCGTCAGTTCCGGCGGCGCGCAGTGGTCCATCCTGGCTATCTATGGCTCGGAACTGGTGAAGTCGGAAAAACAATCCGGCGAAGCCGATCGCGCCCGTGCTCTCCAAATGCTGCAAGCCGTCTGGCACAACGTGATCTCGACGCCGGGCTCGGCGCGTGAGGCACGCACGCAATTCGAAAGCGGTTATGGCGACGCGCTGATTACCTATGAACTCGACGGCTTGCTGATGAAGCAATCGAACCCCAAAGCCGACGCCGAAATCATCATTCCGGAAGCAACGATTTTCAGCGAGCATCCCGCCGTCGTCGTTGACCGTAACGTCTCGGCCGCTGACAAACCCGTAGTCGACGCCTTCATGCAGTATCTGTGGAGCGAAGAGGTGCAGCGCGCGTTTGTGAGATTCCATTTCCGCTCCAGCACCAGCGAGGCCCTGAATCAGGAAAACAAGGAACTCGCAACCATCAAGTATCCCTTCACGGTGGACTATTTCCACGGCTGGGACAAAGCTTACCCGGAAATAATCGAAGGCGTGTTTCGAGATGAAGTACAAAAAAGAAAGTAGTGTCAGAAGCCCGACCGTAAGGGAGGGCAAGTAATACTCCCTTCTCGCTCTGGGAGAAGGGCTGGGGATGAGGGCGCAAAGCGTAGGACGAAACTTTTTGGTTATGGTCGTGTTTAGTCATAGACAACTTGAGATCAAAGTGAGGAAGCGCGCTTAAGCCCTCACCCCAACCCTCTCCCAAAGGGAGAGGGCGTACATAGCGATGAAGCTTAGAGCCATCAGACACGTTCGTGGTTATGACGTAGCCCGACCCATCAGCATCGGGGTCATGCTTGGCATCATGCTGCCATTGGTGCTGCTGCCCCTGCTCTCTATTTTTATTTATGGAACGAACAAGGGGCTGGGCACGTTCTGGTCGGCGCTGGTTGCGCCCGAAGCCATCTTTGCCCTGAAGCTTTCGATGGTGACCAGCTTCTGGGCCACGGTCTTTAATGTGATCTTCGGACTGTTCGCGGCTTACGTCCTTTCACGTTACGACTTCTGGGGTCGCAACGCCGTGATCGTTACGATCTCTCTGCCAACTGCGATACCTACGGCCGTCGCTGGTTTTGCGTTGCTGCTGCTTTGGGGCCCGAACGCCACGCTGGGACGCTTGCTGAACTCGCAGGGCGTGCAATTGATGTTCACGCCTTACGCGATCATCCTCGCCAATATTTTTGTCACGTTTCCGCTCGCCTTTGGTGTGATTAAGCCGGTGTTCGACACGATGAGCCGTTCGATGGAAGAAGCGTCGGCCACCATCGGCGCCACCCGCTTGCAAACGTTCTGGTACGTGACGCTGCCCAGTCTTCGCGGCGCAATTGTCGGCGGCGCGCTGCTGACTTTCGCGCGCGCGGTCGGCGAATTCGGCTCAACCATCCTGGTGTCGGGAAACCTGGCCGAGCGTACGCAGACGGCGCCGCTCTACATCTTTGCCAAGTTCAATGAAGGACAGATCGAAGCCGCCAATGCGATCGCAATTGTGCTGGCGCTGCTCTCTTTTGTTATTTTCAGCGTGCTCTTTTTCGCGCGCGACTGGCTGGAATGGGAATCACAGGAAGCATGACTCCAAAAACGGCATTGGCTCCCGACAGTGATCAACTACACGTGTCCTGGGCTCCGGATCGTGACGCGGGACCGGGCGTAGCCGCCAGTGTGCAGGGCGTCAGCAAGCGCTTCAAGAAGTCGCGCGTCCTCGAGAACATCACCTTCGACGTGGCGGAAGGCGAGTCGTTGGTTTTGCTCGGCGCTTCCGGCAGCGGCAAGACTACAATCCTCCGGATTATCGCGGGCCTTGAACTACCGGACAGCGGCCGGGTCATTCTTCATGGAAAAGATGTGACCGATCTGCCGGCGCGCGAGCGCGGTGTCGGCGTGATCTTTCAGGCCTATGCGCTGTTTCCCCGGATGTCCGTCGAGAAGAACATCGGTTTCGGATTGAAGATTCGCCGCGTGCCGCGCAAAGAAAGAAAGGAAACCGTCAACCGGCTGCTCGAGCTGGTGCAGTTGGAAGAGCATCGCAAGAAATATCCCTGGCAGCTTTCCGGCGGCCAGCAACAACGCGTGGCGATCGCCCGCACGCTCGCTTACAAGCCGCAGGTGCTGTTGTTCGACGAACCTTTCGGCGCGCTCGATGCACAGACGCGCGTGAAACTTCGCCGCGAGATTCGCGCCCTCCTGAGACAGGTCAAGGTACCGGCAGTATTCATCACTCACGATCAGGAAGAAGCTTTGGAGTTGGGCGATCGCATCGCAGTGCTTAACAATGGCCACCTGGAACAGATCGGCACACCCGACGAAGTTTACAACCAGCCGGCCACCGAATATGTCGCGACCTTTCTGGGGGCCGCTAACTTGCTGCTTGGCGTAGTAACTGAGGGCTGCATCGAAATCGGCAGCGCCCGTTTGCCCGCCGCAAAGGAGACGAAACGATTTCGTGAAGGACAGTCGGTTAAGCTCGTGTTTCGTCCTGAAGATGTCTGTGTCAGCCAGGACGCGAATCTACCCGAAGGATGTCGCCGGCTGGCGAACGGCGTGATCGAGGAAGTGAATTTTGTCGGCGCTTATGAACGTCTGAACGTTCGTCTCGACCTCACCCACCGTCAGCAAGCAGAGAACGAAGCCCCCATCTATCAAGTGACTATCAACACGCCTGAAAGAATGACCGGGGTTCCGATTATGGTGACGCGGCCTAAGCCGGAGGCTAATGCCACGAAGTACAAAGCCGGCGATCGCGTGGCTATCGGTCTTACTTCGTTCAGCGTGCTGGCGAACTATACCCTCGCGAGACAACGGTGAAACCCATTTACCTTCGTGTTTTGTCCTCGACGACGCTGCTCGTGTGCGCGGTCCTAAGCGTCAGCGCCCAGGCCAAGCCACCCGTCCCGAAGAGTGACGTTCAATTCTGGAACGACACCAGTCTGGCGGTCCCGTTCGGCAAGAAAGTCGATTTTGTAATTCAAGGCACCGGGCGAATTCGCAGTAACTTCCAAAGTGCGGTGGATGGACGATGGGGCTTTGGTTGGGTATTCAAAGTTAACAAGTATCTGAGTTTCAACCCCTTCTATTTTCATCGCGAGGCCAAGCCACCAAACGGGAGACCAGAACGGGAAGAGCGACTGACGTTGGGCGCGACGGTTCGATATCCGGTTAAGAAGTTCACGCTTGTCGAACGCAACTGGTTAGAGCGGCGCTGGCGCGCGCCGCAGGTTGATGCCTGGCGCTATCGCAACCGCATTCAACTCGAACATCCTTTCCAGATCAGAAAAGCGAAGTTCACCGGTTACGTCGCAGACGAAGTCTTCTACGATTGGAGTCAACACGACTGGGTGCGTAACAGATTTTCAGTCGGCGCTAGTCATGCCTTCAATAAACATTTCAGCCTTGATTTATATCTCATGAGGCAGAACGATGGGCGGACCCGGCCGGGCGACGTTACAGTACTCGGTTCGAACATGCGCTTCCGAATGTGACCAATGCGAAGTTTTCCTTTGAGTCCTTAGGGGCAAAACAATAACCACTGGCAGACCTTAAAAGTTTACCGGTGGTTTCTTGATTAAATCGATTGGATTCGATTCCCAAATTATCAGAAGCGCCGTTCCGTCCACCGCCGAATCATCTGCGGCAGCAAGAGCATGGTTTGGAAGATCGAACCCGAGGCAAATCTTTGCGCAAAGCCACGAAAGAGCCGGCCGGCATCCGGCGTGTAGCTGTACCACCAGAGATCGGGTATGAACGGGAGACGATTCACATGTATGTGCCGCGGGCTCACGAGCTCAAGCAATCCGGCGCGCCCATGCGTGCGGCCCAGACCGCTTTGCTTAACTCCACCCCAGGGCGTTGACGCGATGCCGTGAGTGTAAAGAACTTCATTGACCATCACGGTGCCCGCCTCGATCCGCTCTGCCAGACGCCGACCACGCCCAAGGTTGGCGGTCCAGACGCTCGCCGTCAGACCATAAACGCTATCGTTCGCGAAACGGATCGCCTCTTCGTCCGTCTTGAAGGGCATGATTGGCAGCACCGGACCAAAGGTTTCCTCGCGCATTACGTCCATGTCATGGTTCACATTGACCAGGACCGTCGGCGCAAAGAAAGGTGCGGCCGAGTCGGCGAGCCGGTCGCCGCCCGTAAGCACAGTCGCGCCCTTATCAATCGCTTCGTCCACGTGCCTTTGCACCGTGAGCAGTTGGCGCTCGCTCGTCATGGAACCAACGTCGGCAGTCGCGCCGATGCTTTGTCGGAGGCGTTTCGTTTCTGTAACGACCTCGGCAATGAATCGCTCCGCGATGCTTTCATGAACATAGCAGCGTTCGACCGACGCACAGGCCTGGCCCGCGTTCGCAAAGGCGCCCCATACGGCGCCGCGCGCGGCGTTGGGAATGTTGGCGTCGTCCAGCACGATCATCGGATCTTTGCCGCCTAGTTCCAGCACGACGGGTGTCAGATATTTCGCCGCCGCTTCGGCGACACGCTTGCCGGTGGCCACGCTGCCGGTGAACATGATCTTATCCACACCCGCGCCCACCAGCGCCGCGCCCGTCGAGCCGTCGCCGGTCACCACCTGCAAGACTCCGTCAGCCAATCCGGCGCGTTTGAAAACGTCTTTAATCTTGAGCCCGGTCAGCGGCGTCAGTTCGCTCGGCTTGAGCACGACTGCATTACCGGCCAGAAGCGCCATCACAACTTCGTCCAGCGGCGTGGCCCAGGGGAAGTTCCAGGGGGAAACGATGCCGATAACCCCGAGCGGTTTGTAAATCTCGTAAGACGAACGGCCCATCAACCCATACAGCCCAACACTGATTCTTCTCGGTCTCAACATGCTCGCGGTTTTCCGTGCGAAGTACTGCATTAGATCGAGCGTCGGCGCGAGTTCCATCGAGATCGCTTCGGCCACGGGCTTGCCGGTTTCGCGCGAGATAAGCTGTGCGATCTCTTCCATCTCCTGCAAAACGATCTCGCGGGCCTTCATGATCAGGCGGCCGCGTTGCTGGAATGATTGTTCGGCCCACTTGCGTTGCGCATCTCTGGCGCGACCGACGGCCCGGGCGACATCTTCGGGCATTGTCAGCGGCGCGCGGCCAATCTCTTCACCGGTGGCGGGATTGCGTGAGACGAGTTCTGCTCCGGGGGACTTAGCTAAAATGGTTTGGGCCATCGCGGCGATTATCGCGCAGAAGCTTGGGCAATGAAAGAAGAATCTCTGGAAAGACTTTGGTCTGCGATTCAACGGCGTGGTTTTTTCCCCCTCCCTCTGGGAGGGGTTAGGGGAGGGTGCGCAGCTTAGCGCAAATTTTTTTGAACCCAGGTCGTGTTTACCCACACAACATAACCAAGAAAAGGATCTGCTCTCAATCCCTCACCCCAACCCTCTCCCAAAGGGAGAGGGAGCAAAAGGTTTTTAGTCTGTGATCCTCATCCTGGTAAAAAGGGAAATCACAGACTGAAGTCTGTGCCACTTAAGCGCAGAGCCAACCCGGTTTCCGCTGCATGCTGACTGTCAGTTACAATACGGCTCCCAAGTTGAACGCATAGAGGAGACCGACCGAAATGCTCAAACCGCAGTTGACTGAGTTCATGCGCCGCATGGATCCAAATTCCGTCGCCATCATTCCCGCCGCCCGCGAGGCCGTGCGCTCGCATGACACGAACTATCGCTATCGCCAGAACTCTGACTTCTTTTATCTGACTGGGTTCGAAGAGCCGGACGCGATCGCCGTCATCGCCCCCTCCAGCGAAAAGAAATTCACGCTGTTCGTGCGGCCGCGCGATCCCGAGCGCGAAATCTGGGACGGCTATCGCGCCGGCGTCGAGGGCGCAGTGCGCGACTACAAAGCCGATGAGGCATTCGCGGTAGCGGAATTTGATGAGAAGCTGGCCGCGATTCTCGACGGGCCGGCGAGTCTTTACTACGCATTCGGGAACGGCACCCCTGAGCTCGATACCAAAATCATCCGGCAACTCTCGCTGATGCGCGAGACCAATCGCAAACCGCTCGAGCCGCCCGCGAAGATCATCGATCCCACCACGATCATTCATGAGATGCGCGTGCTCAAGAGCGACGCTGAGGTCGAGATCATGCAACGCGCGGCCGACATCGCCGCCGAAGCCCACGTCGAAGCCATGAAGGCCGTGCGCGACGGCATGAAAGAATACGAAGTAGAAGCGCTGATTGAAGCGGTCTTTCGACGCCAGGGCTCTGCCGGTCCGTCCTACACTTCCATCATCGGCTCAGGCGCTAACGCCACCGTGCTGCATTACATCACCAACATGGGCACGCTTAAGGACGGCGATCTGCTTTTGGTGGATGCCGGCGCCGAATATAAAGGCTACGCTTCGGACATCACGCGCACGTTTCCGATCAACGGTAAGTTCACGCCGGCGCAACGCGACATTTATGACCTGGTGCTGGAAACCCAAATGTCATGCATCGACATGGTTCGGCCCGGCGTGCGGCTTGAGGATTTGAAAACTCACTCAATCGAAATTTTGACCGAAGGAATGGTGCGGCTGGGTTTGTTGAAGGGCGACCCAAAGAAACTGATCGAAGAAAAGAAGTACATGCAGTTCTACATGCATAACCTCGGTCACTATCTCGGCATCGATGTGCACGACGCGGGACGTTACTACTTCAACGGCGAATCGCGCCCGGCAGAAGTTGGCATGGTCATGACGATCGAACCGGGGCTCTACATCTCGCCTGATACAACGCGCATTCCCGAAGGATTCAACCAGGACGTGCCGGAAAAGTACCTCGGCATCGGCGTGCGGATCGAAGACGACGTGCTGGTGACTGAGAACGGCGCGCGCGTGCTGACTAACAAGGTGCCGAAGGATCCGAAAGAGATTGAAGCGCTGATGGCGAATTAGTAGCGATGAGGACTTACCCGGATTGTACAGAACTCTACCGAAGAATGGAGGAGCGTAAGAAAGCTTACGCGGGACTTCCTGTTGCCGAAAAGTTAGCGATTGCTGCCAGGCTGCGCGATGTTCAGGAGAGGTTGGCGCCGGTTCGTGCTGCTAATCGAGCCAAACGCTCTACCCGCAAGGTGAAAATCAAAATCGAGCCCTGAACAGTCAGTAAACCAACGGTTTCGTCGTAACCTTTATGCCAATGCGAATCGGCGGCAGCGGCTTGTCCAGGTCAGTGTCTGAATCGTGGTAGGTTTCTTTTGCGCCGAATGACACATCACGGACGACGTAACCCATTGAAGTTCGAATGCCCGGTCTTATAACCTGCAAGTATTGAACGAAGCCGGGTTCTCCCACCAAACGGAACAGCATGTTCTTCTTGACTCTGCGATCTCGTCCCAAATCAACCCGAACGGGAATCAGTATCGCACTCTCCATCCACTGACCGTAGAGCGTACCCTGATAGCCCCAGTTCTTTACTTTTCGTTTTCTTCCAACGAAAGTGATTTGCCCTTCTATTGGATCCTTGATGAAGTGCGCATATCTGGCCGGCACAGAATAAGAAGGCTGGCTTCCTTTCGCATCAATCTTCTTAGAAAGAAAGTTAGGGGCGAACTCACAGCACTGTCCATTGAATTCATTGTAGACTCCAAGGCCCGCGTGGAACTCGCCAAACTCTTTCAAATTTTCGACAGGCACAAGATAGTTCCAGATCGCCGTCCACTCACGGGGCGTCTTTCCCACGCTGCGGCCGCCCTTCAAATCTCTGTCAGGGGTAAAAATGATTCTAGAAGGATCATCGAAGCTTATCTTGCCAAAGCTGTAGTCCGTGATCAGGTTTTCGTCAAAATATGGAATTAAGACAAAGCCTTTATTTATTGACCATCTCAAAAAGTAACCGGCGTCGTAGCCTCCCTTAAAATACGTGCCGGCCAACGGATTCTGTTCCGTCTCCAGGTCCTTGCCAATCGAGTCCCAGAGAGCCAACATCGATTTCATCTCATCGGAACTCATTCCCACGTCCCACGATGAATGCCCGATTCCATTGTCCCATTTTGTGTAATTTACTTGTGAGTGAACTAAACGCCCTGGCCCTAGCATGACGACGATAAGGACGAGACTAAATACGCTTGAAGAACATGATGTTTTTTTCAGTACGCAGTGAATTCTAGAGGATTTGATTGTTGGATCAAGTCATATTTGCTTGCTAACTCAAAATACAGGGACAAGCCCTTCGCCATGTCTTCGTCCATCTGAAACGCGATGTTCCGAGTCAGATAGTCCTTGATCTCTTCAGCCGATATGGTTTGATCGCCATACTGCGTTGCGATCTTATCCAGGTTCGCAAGTCCTTCATCGCGCGCGGCCTTGAAATCAATCGCCCGAACTTGCTGAGCAGCGTTAGCGCGGGCCATCCACAACGCAAACACAAACCCAAAACCGGTGAACTCATGCCAGAGTGTGGCCAGATCAAAGACCCGGAACTTCTCTCGCGGAATCTTCATTGCGGGATCACCGATGATCAGAGCAGCGTCGTTGCGCTCCAGCATGGACCTCAGATCCGGTGGCGATGTTTGCCACTCGGGCTCAAATCCCAGGAACTCACGAAAAATAATCTTAACGAGCGCCACCGACGTGCGTGATGAATCGTCGAGGGCGACCCGCTTAATCTTTTTCAGGTTGTTTTGCTTACTCGCGATCACCACACTGCGCACGGCCGTTCGCGAGCCGATGCAAACGTCGGGAACTATCGCGATGTCAGGGATCCGTTGATATTCGATTACCGGAACCAGGGCGACGTCGACTTCACCGTTGGAGAGCATCTCGGCACAGCGCGACGGAGCTTTGTGGGTAAACAATTCCACACCGCCCTGTTTTGAGCCGTAGAGGAAACTCCAAATCAGCGGGGCGGTGTTGAGATAGCTGGAAGCGGCGATCCGGGGTAACCGGTTCTGAGAAGTCTGATTCATGGATGACGAATCCTAGCGCACTTAAACCTGGCGGCAAAATACGACACGGAATCTGTGTTTGGCTCAATTGAAGGGAAGATGGTTCGTTTTGCAGACGGCGCGAGATGAGCCTTGCGGCTCTGCCGCCGCACACTGCGGTAAGCCTCTGGCTTACCGTTGGCTAACCCAAATTATCATGAGGCTATGCCTCCGTCTCGACCGCGGAGGCGGAGCCTCCCTGGAAAAACTTACATCTACCGGAAAGCCGGAGGCTTTCCGCACTGTGCTGCGGCAGAGCCGCAAAACTCAATGCGACCGCAGGTCTTGATTAACTCAAGCTGAACCTGCATTCGGCTTTGTCCTTCCTCACTTTAAGTCTATATTTGTCGGCGACCACTAAACTATGCGAATTTACGACATTTCAGTTCCCATTCGATCCGGCATGCCGGTTTACGAAGGCGATCCCGGCATCGAAATCAAAGCCTGGTCGGCGCTCGCCAAGGGCGACTCTTCCAACGTTTCATTTTTGCATTTTGGCGCCCATACCGGCACACACGTCGACGCTCCCGCCCATTTTATCGAAGGCGCGCGCAAGATCGATGCGCTGTCTCTGGAGACCTTGATTGGCCCGGCCCGCGTGATTCGCGTGCCGGATGACGTGACGGAGATCGATCCGGACTTTGTGACCAGATGTGAACTCGATCAGGTTGAGCGCGTGTTGTTTCATACGCGTAATTCAAGTCTTTGGAGCGAGGGTTTTCGCAAAGACTTTACTCATCTTTCGCCCGAGGCCGCCGAGAGACTTGTTGACCTGGGCGTGAAACTGGTGGGCACTGATTACCTTTCAATTGAAAAGTTTCATTCCGGACACCATCGCACGCACCTGGCTTTGCTTTCGAAAAATGTGGTCATCGTCGAAGGACTGAACCTGAGTGAGATCGAAGCCGGCGACTACGAATTGATTTGTTTGCCTTTGAAGATTGCCGACGGCTCCGGTGATGGCTCGCCGGCGCGCGCGATATTGAGGACGGTATAGGACCTATATTCCAGATGAAGAACGCCGACTCCAAAGCGAAACCTGACCGACAATATCGCGAACGCGTCTATAAACTCGTTCGTCGGATTCCGCGCGGCCGGGTGATGACGTACGGGCAGATTGCCGTCATTCTGGGCGAAGGTTACACGCCGCGCACCGTCGGTTTCGTAATGCACGGCGCGAACGAAGAACAAACGCCGTGGCATCGGGTCATCAACTCGCAAGGTCGTTGTTCGACGGGTGGTGTGGTTCTGCCCACCGACAAACAACAACGAATGCTGGAAGCGGAAGGTGTGAAGTTCAGCGCCGGCAAATGCGACCTCGAGATGTTCATCTGGCATCCCAATTCAAAAAAGATCGGAAAAGCGGATACCGCAAAAGGCCGCACCGCGTTATATCGACGTTAGTTGTTTGAGTTCCGTCGCAGCGTCCGAGCAGCGGAACTCCAAAACTAAAGCGAACCAAAGGAACAAAGACATGAATAACAATCCCCTGGCCCAACGCACGCCGTACGAAGTAAGTCCGCGCCGCTACTCAGTGTCGCATCAGATGGCCACCACGGCGTTTGAGCTGCCGAACTTTCGTATCACGCAAAACCTCGGCGTGGTGCGTGGCATCGTCGTCCGATCGCGCAACCTGTTTGCGACTCTCGGCGCGACATTTCAAACGCTGGTTGGCGGCAACATTACAATCTGGACCAGAATGTGCGAAGAGACCCGGTCGGACGCGTTCGACATTTTGATCCAGCATGCTTCGGAAATAGGAGGCAACGCGATCATCGGCATGCGCTATGACACGACTGAGATCTCGACCGGAGTCACTGAAGTAATCGCTTACGGCACGGCGGTCATCGTCGAGCCCACGGATTCCGGTTACCGCGAATGAGCGAGCATGATTTGGATCCCGCCCGCGTCGCGCGAGCACGCGAAGCTTTCGCCTCAGTTCCCTATGCGAGGTTACTCGGTCTGGAACTTGGCGAGGTAAGCTCTGGCGCAGTCAGTATTCATCTGAACGTCCGCGACGAGCTGAGACAGAATCAAGGTGTAGTTCATGGCGGGGCGGTTGCTTCGCTGATTGATACCGCGGCTGCGTTTGCCGTCCTCACTCAGCTCGATTTTGGCGAGCGCGTTACCACCACCGATCTGACTATTCATTACTTGCGCCCCGCCAGCTCCGGCCGCCTAACGGCCCAGGCCCGGATTGTCCGGAGCGGCCGACGTTTGTTCGTCCTCTCGGTCGAAGTCACCAACGACCAGCAGATCCTGGTGGCAACAGCAGTGACAAGTTACATAAAACTCCAATAAAACGGGCGAAACCCAACATATCCCACCGAGAATTTCATAGACAACACACCGTTGAAAATGCAAAAATAGTCTTGGCTCGGTTCCTCAAAGCCGCTTCTACCCACTACCCAAGCAGGTTCTACCAGATGCATTCACTTTACGACGTACTTCTGACCCAACATGCGCGCCAGTTGACGCCTGTCCGATGCGCCTATTCGACGATTGTCCAGTTGCATCGTTATTTTGAAGATGTGGTGCTGGAAAACAGTCTTAACGCGCTGGTCATTGAGAGCTTGCCACTGTCCGCCAAGCGGCTGGCTCGAGAGAAGGCCCGCGTTCGTGATCTCGCCCGTGGCGGACGGCGCGCTTTCTTTTTCGTCGATCAGGCTGACGCCCTCAACGAACTGGTCACCGGCGTGGGACCAAAGTCGGTGGCCGCTCCGGTGATTCTGCCGCAGGCTAAGAACAACCAGATCAACGAACATTTCGTAGTCATCGCGGATGCGCGCTTTTCCGCTTTGCTGGCGACTGTGCGCGGCAGAACCGATCAAGGCCGTTCGGGAGGCGACGAAGTCTTCTGGACCTTTGAGCCTGACATTGTTTACTCGGCGCTCGAGTATTTAATGGCCCGAGTTAGCGCTCAGCACCCTTATCACGCGGCGGAGTTCGGAGCAGCCGTGCGCACTTCAATGCCCAAGGCCACCTCGCTGCAACTGACGGTGAGCGTGACGACGAAGCTCGCGCACCTGCTGCAGGAGCAGGCCAGCCGCGAGATTGCAGTCAATCGCATCGCCACCGCTATTCGCGAATCGCTCGAGTTGGGGGTCATCCTGCAAAAGACCGTCGATGAAGTCGGGACTGCACTCAATGTCAGAAGTTGTGCTTTGCGCGTCGAAGCAGAGCCGGCAGAGCAAGCGTTGAATTACTTCTATTTTGCCGGCGACTCAGAACGCGCGACCATGGAAGAGGAGCAGATCATCAGCGAACTCAGTCACCATAGCTCTCGCCTGGCTGAACACCCGGATACGATTATTCAGGATGCTGACGACGAGACGGCCTCTGGCGACGAACAATTTCCGACCGCAGTCGTGCCCTTGATCTTCCAGGAGCGCTTGATCGGTGTCTTGCAAGTAACGGCCGACGACCTGGCCCGGGTCTGGGGCGAAAACGAAATTCTCTTGTTGCGCACGGTGGCCAATCAGGTGGCCGTGGCGGTAAATCACGCGAGCTTGTTCGCCCAGATTCAACAGCAGGCGCTGACCGATGCCCTGACCGGCTGTTATAACCGCCGCTCCTTTGAGATGCAGCTCGACCGCGAGATGCAGGTGTCCCGACGGCAGCACCAGCCTTTGTCTTTGATCATGCTTGACCTGGATCGATTCAAGCAGTTGAACGATTCGGCCGGGCACGATGCGGGCGACGCAGCGCTGCGAAAGTTGGCTGATTGTTTCAGGCAGGAACTGCGCGGAGTCGATTCCGCCGCTCGCTTTGGCGGTGACGAGTTCGCCCTGATTCTGCCGCAGGCCTATGCGGAAGGAGCGCTGATCGTGGCGGAGCGCTTGCGCGCGCGCATCGCAGAGATTCAGATACCGGGTTTCGGAAATCTCAGCGCCTCAATGGGCATCGCGACTTTTCCGTTACAGGGCGCTTCCCGACAAGATCTGGTGGTGGCTGCCGACGCCGCCCTCTACACGGCGAAACGCACCGGGCGAAATCGCGTTTGCGTTTTTGAAACAGTCGATGGCAACGGAAAATTGGCGTTTCCTTCCGGCGATCCTTTTGCCGAAGCCCTTGAGTCGATCGAGTCGAGCATGTGAAACGGGCTGGCTCAAAGGATCTGTCCTGCTCCAGTTTCAATCCAACGTGCGGCTAGTCGTTACAGAACCCAGAGCGGTAGCGACCGGATGCGAGCACTCAACTGCGTTCTACGCGTCTCTTCGCCGATTCCAAGGTTAAGTCCAGCATCCCGTCGCTACCGCTCGCGGTTCTGTAACGAGCGCTGATTTCAGGCACAAGCTAAAGCTTCAAGTCTAAACCGCGCTGCGAATCACACATCAATCTCTCAGATTGATTTGGTGTCTGTCCCCGCTTGGACAAGAACGATCCACGAAATCACACGAACAAAGCTGGTTCGGCTTCATGTGTTTTCGTGGATCGTTTTACCTGACCGGGCCGCAATCTCTCGACATAGGATCCATTAAGGGTCAGACCCTTTGCCAGTCTGAGTAATCTCACCCCCAATTCCCCATTCAGAACTTCATATCGATTCCTGCTAAACTCAACCCCGAACTGTCGGGCTTGATTATAGGAGGCCGCAGCTCTGCGGTCTTTGCTTCATGAATGATCTGCGCAAATTAGTCCGCTATTTTCGGCCGTACCGGTTCTCGCTCAGCATCGCGATCACCTGCATCCTGGGTTATGTACTCTTTAATCTCAGCATTCCTCTGGTCGTGGGCAAGGCCATTGATACCAATTGGTCGGATGTAAACTGGACCAGGCTAACGATTGCCGCATTGAAGGTCCTGGGCCTCAGCGCGGTGGGTGGTGGCTTTCTTTTTCTGCAACGCAGCATCATCAATCGCATCTCCCGTCATATTGAATACGACCTGCGCCAGGACTTTTACGCCCATCTGGTCGATCAGCCGCTATCGTTTTTCCAGGAGCATCGCACCGGCGATCTGATGGCCCGCGCGACTAACGATCTCGGCGCCGTGCGGCAACTCGTCGGCCCGATGATCATGTACTCGCTGCAAACCGTGTTCACCGTGGTCGTGCTGGTGCCGCTGCTGTTCAGGATCAATTGGAAGCTGACGCTGCTGTTGTTCGTGACCATGCCGCTGGTCTCGCTGACGGTGAAGGTTTTTGGCCAACAGGTGCATACACGGTTTGAGAATATCCAGGATTTCTTTGCCCAGATCACGGCGCGCGCGCAGGAAAACTTCACCGGCGTCCGCGTAGTGCGCGCCTATGCACAGGAGGGCGCAGAGATAGCAGCCTTCAATCGACTTAACTGGGAGTACGCGCAAAAGAACCTGAGCCTGGTCCGCATCGACGCCATGATGAGGCCGTTGATGACGTTCCTGATTGGCATCGGGTTCGTGCTGATCATTTGGGCGGGCGTGCCGCTGGCCGTGCGCGGTGAAATCAGCGTCGGGCAGTTCACCGAATTCAACATGTATCTGCTGCGGCTGATCTGGCCGTTGATTGCGATCGGCTATGTCGTCAATCTCTATCAGCGCGGGACCGCCAGTTGGAAGCGTATGCAGAGCATCATGACGATCAAGCCTGCGATTGCTGATCGACAGTCCGTCCAAAAGCAACCTCCGATCACCGGCCGCATAGAATTTCGCAATCTGACTTTCCGTTATCATCCGACGAGCGAACCTGTCCTCGAGGATATCAACCTGACCGTCGAAGCCGGACAGACGATTGCTTTCGTGGGCCGCACCGGCAGCGGCAAATCGACGCTGGTGAATTTGATTCCGCGGGTGCTCGAAGCCGAGCCGAACAGCGTGTTCGTCGATGACGTTCCGGTCGCTGACTATCCCCTGGCCCAATTGCGCGGAGCGATTGGTTATGTGCCGCAAGAGACATTTCTGTTCAGCAACGGACTCGACCGGAACATTGCCTTTGGAGTGGACCAGGCGGAGCGCGAAGAGATCGAGCGAGCGGCCACGATCGCCGGACTGGACGACGATGTGCGCGATTTTCCTGACGGCTTTGACACGCTCGTCGGCGAGCGAGGGATCACTCTTTCGGGCGGACAGAAACAGCGCACGGCGATCGCGCGTGCCGTTCTGCGCCAGCCAAAGATTTTGATTCTCGACGATGCGTTGTCGTCGGTCGATACTTACACGGAAGAAAAGATTCTGGGACAGCTTCGCGGCGTCATGCGCGAACGCACCAGCATCATCGTCTCGCATCGCATCTCGACAGTGCGACACGCCGACCTGATCTGCGTCCTCGACGAGGGCCGCATCATCGAGCGAGGCACGCACGAAGAACTGCTGGCCCGCGGCGGCGAGTACAAGGATCTTTACGAGCGACAGTTGCTGGAAGAAGAACTGGCCGCGACCTGAGCGCGAAGGAGATATATGAAACCAACCGAGACAGATCAACCGGACATTGACGCGCGATATCGCACACTTCTGATTCTCTGGTTCACCATCTGCATGTCTGTGCTGATGTTTTTGGCCTTAACCCGCCTGGCGTCAGTAGCAGCCGTTGAGAATCGAAACTTAACGCTGGCGCTCAACACCATGGGCCTCTTGCCGGTCGCGCTGTCATTTCTCCTCAAGCAAAAAACGCTGGCTAAATCAGTCGCGACCCAACGGCTTGATTTGGTGCAGAGTGCTTATGTGCTGTCGTTTGCGCTGTGCGAGAGTTCCGCGCTCTTGGGTCTGGTGGATAATTTCACGACCGGTTCGCGCTACTCCTACTTCGCTTTTGTGATCGCGGGGATTGGATTGCTTTTGCATTTTCCGCAAAAGCAAAACTTAATGAACGCGTCCTCATACCGGCAACTTTGAGAACAGCATGTCCGTAGCCGTCAAACAATTTCACGAAGAAGAAGCCATTGGCAAGACGTACGACTGGCAGATCGCGCGGCGGCTGTTGCGCTATCTGAAGCCATATACGCGGCTGTTGATTCCCGCCTTAGTGCTGACGCTGCTGTTGAATCTGCTGGCTCTCTTGCAACCGCAATTCACCCAATGGGCGATCGACGGCTACATCCTGCCAAAGACGACAGTCGCCGTGGTGCCGTTAACTTTCCGCGAACACTTCCTCGGCTCCTTCGGGGTGACTGTCGTGTTGTTCGCGCTGATATATCTCGGCGTTCAGCTTGCTCGGTTTATTTTTTCCTATTTCCAGGTTGTGCTCTTGAACACCATAGGCCAGTACGTCATGTTCGACTTGCGCCGCGAACTCTATGACAAGCTCCAACACCAGGAGGTCGCCTATTACGATCGTAATCCGGTTGGCCGCATCATGAGCCGACTGACCGCCGACGTAGACGCGCTGAACGAACTGTTTACTTCCGGTGTCACCGACCTGCTCGGTGACCTGGTGATGATCGCGGGAATCATCGCGGTGATGGCCTGGAAGGATCCAAGACTGACTTTGGTAACACTGTTAACGGTGCCGATGCTGGTCGCCGCTACCACGTGGTTTCGCAAGGGCGCGCGTCGCGGCTATGACCTGGTGCGCACCCGCGTGGCCCGCATCTACGCCTTTCTGCAGGAGCATTTCTCAGGCGCGCAGACGGTGCAGATTTTCAACGCGGAAGCTAAATCGCTGGCTCGCTTTGCCGACATCAACGACCAGCATCGCAAAGCGAACATCGACACAATCTTCTATTATGCCGTCTTCTTTCCGCTGGTGGATTTCATCGGCGCCGCGGGCATCGCGCTGATTATCTGGTACGGCGGTTACCGGGTGATGAATCACGCGCTGAGCCTGGGCGCGCTGGTCGCGTTCATTCAGTACTCTGGATTTCTGTTTCAGCCGATTCGCGATATTTCTGACAAGTACAACGTGCTGCAAGGCGCGGTGGTAGCTTCACATCGAATCTTCAAGGCGCTCGATCTGCCGATCGCAATCACCACTCCCGCCCGGCCGCTGAAGACTGGTCGCGCGGAAGGCCGCATTGAATTTGAGAATGTCTGGTTTGCTTATAAAGACGATGATTGGGTTTTGAAAGATGTTTCGTTCATGGTATCGCCCGGGCAATCCGTGGCGTTGGTCGGCCATACCGGTTCAGGCAAGACCACGATCACGAATCTGCTGATGCGCTTCTATGACGTGCAGAAAGGCCGTATCCTGCTGGATGGCGTAGACGTGCGTGATTGGGAGTTGCCGTCGCTCCGAGAAAACTTCGCGGTTGTCTTACAGGACATCTTTCTTTTCACCGGGACAGTTGAAAGCAATATCCGCCTGGGCCGCGAAGATATTTCCGACGAGCGTATTCGCTGGGCAGCCACTGAAGTTTGCGCGGACAATTTCATTCGCCGCCTGCCGCACGACTACAAATCGGAAGTGCGCGAGCGCGGCGCTGGATTGTCAGTTGGTCAGAAACAGTTGATTTCGTTTGCGCGCGCGCTGGCCTTTGACCCGGCGTTGCTGATTCTGGACGAAGCCACCAGCTCAATCGACACTGAAACCGAGCAGTTCATTCAACAGGCCATCGATCGAGTGATGCGTAATCGCACGTCGCTCGTGGTCGCGCACCGCTTGTCGACGATTCAGCGCGCGGACAAAATCATCGTGCTGCACCACGGCGAAATTCGCGAGCAGGGCACGCATCAGGACTTGCTCGCCTTGCAGGGGTTGTACTGGAAGCTTTACAAGTTGCAGTATTCAGATCCGTCGCGGTTGATCCCGACCAAAGAGGAAGAAGAGGAAGAGCAGCTAACGTATCGACTGCCGGCGCCGCGGGTGCAATTCAGCGAATGAGACAGAGTCCCGTTAGGGATGAAATGTTTATAGGGGAGAAGAACTAATTAAAGTCCAGCTCCGTTAGGAGCGCAATGTCCTTAGTCTCGCCCATAAATGGGCTGAATCAAAAGTTAACCCGGTGCTATAAACATCTCGTGCCGCTGGCACTTAAAACAACGGAATGTCAGACGAGAAACAAATCATTGAGGCACATCATATCGCGACCGATTTGCCAGTCGCTGATTTGAAGAGCGCTCTTTGGAACCAGGCACAGCCGGTCAAGATTGATCGTTACTGGTCAGGAGAGGCTGCACCCGCTGCTCGTCACTGCGAGGCCAGAATTCTTTGGTCGAGCAAAGCCCTGCACCTGCGCTTCGTCGGCCGGCAGGCCGAACCGCTGGTTGTCAGCGCTACGCCTCAAACCGCGGCAAAGACCATGGGCCTTTGGGATCGCGACGTGTGCGAGATTTTCATTGCGCCCGATTCGAATGTGGTTGAGCGCTATTTCGAGTTTGAGGCGGCGCCGAATGGAGAGTGGCTGGACGTGGCGATTCACTGGACGCCTGAGAAGCGCGAATCAGATTGGGAGTTTCAGTCCCACATGACCACGGCGTCGCAGGTCGAGCGAGATCGAATAACTATCGGGATGCGCATTCCCTGGAACCACTGGATTCACGAGCCGCAACGTGACGAACGCTGGCGCGTCAATCTGTTTCGTTGTATCGGTACGGATCCGGGGCGTGGCTATCTCACGTGGCAGCCGACGCGCACGAAGGAAGCCAACTTTCACGTGCCGCAGGTTTTTGGCTGGCTGGTATTTAAGTAAGGAGCCCGGACATCCTGTCCCCATGGCGCGCAAAGCGCGCTCAAGCCCTCCCTCACGATCGGGCTACTGCCCGCTTTCTCGCCGCGAAAGACTCAGAACTTTCCGTCGAGTCCCTGCGCAACAAAACTCAAGTACCGCCGACGGTCTTCCTCATCAATGTGCACGATTTGAACTCCAACCAGATAATTGCAACCGAGCTCCGGTTCATCCAGCCGTTCATAACGCCTGGGAACGACACGCATCGGAATCGCTCCCCCGGGTAATTCGAGTCGCAACTCCAGTTCGCTTCCTTCGGCAGCAAGATGATGTCCGTCAACGTGTATCTGCGGCACGTTCAGACCCAATCCATGGATACTGATATCGCGAGTGTGCCCTTTTTGAAGGCGCTCGCTGCGTCGCAAACCATTGCCGTTCGGCTTGCGGCAAACCGAGACCGAGAACAGCAGACGGACACGAAGGCGCGGCGACCGCCGGCGATCCTTAACATAGGTCCGCATCCGGGAGACTACTGACCGGATTAGCTCTGGCATTTTTCAACCTCTTTCGAGCGCGAGACGCGGAGAAGACTGGAATTGAATCGAGAGGGGAACGGCAAGAATGAACGCAGGCGCGTTCGCTTGGTATTCTAACCGCTGGGAACAACCGCGGGCAATAGATTTCTCCAGCGGGTTGCGGTTCAACTCAAATGGTATGGCTACGTTTCATTGCAGAGCGCGCGCGTCCCTGCCCGCAGTTAGCACAAACCGCGAAAATCGCTTTGAATACGAGTTTTTGCGACTTTTGGAATGGCTGGGTCGACGGAACGGACGGGCGCGGACAGGAGGTAAGAGCTCTTAGAGATATTTCAGATAATTTCAGATCTCAGATCTTCAGATCTGAAATTTCGAATTTGAAATCTGAAGTTCCCGGATTGCGCATGTTACTTCGGCGTCCCCATCGGCTTGCCGCCGTTGTCGACGCTCTTGATGGTGCCGGTCTGATCCATCCAGTACGAAAGCTTGCCGCTGTGACCGTAGCGCGTGGGCTCCGCTCCGGCCAAATAGGTCTTGCCGTCTTTCCCAACTGTGACGCGAAAGTTGTAACCGAGATCTTTCGGGTCGCCGGCCGCCTTGGGAACCAGCCCGGCATTAACCAATGCCTGCAAGTCTCCAAAGCCACCATGCTGCTGTGTGTAAACGATCTGAACCGCGATGACGCGTTTCAGCAGTTCTTCGATGTCGCTGTGGTGCTGAATAATCAGCGCATCAAGGAAAAACCTGCGACCGGCCTTCTTGACGATTGCCTGGTTGGCTGCGTCGCCAATGATCCAGCCGTTACCTGATTTGATTAAGGTGACCGGTTGGGAGATGTTCTGCGGCGTGCTCTCGCTGACGGGAACCTTGACGAAGACCGTGGCGATGTCGCCACTGATCTGCTCGCCCGAAATTTCTACCTGGTCGGGAATCGCCGCCGCCTTCTCTTCAAAGTCCGGGCGCAGGTCTTCCATCTCTTCCGGGTTCAGGCCGTCGACGGCCGGCTTATAAATCGTCAAGGCCCACGCTTCCTTGAAACGATGCTCATGCATGGCTTTGTAGAATTCGCGCACCACGTCTGAAGGCGTGCGCTGTGTCTGGGCGACCGAAGTGGAGAGACCGCCGCCCAAAACTAGAATCACCGATAAGAAAGCCGCGCGACCATTAAACCTTAAATGAAGCATGGACTGTCGATCCTTTAGCTAAGACGAAAAGATGAGGCGCGCTCCGTGGTCGACTGCAAGCGCGCCTCGAACTTCATGAGACTCAGATTCCGAAATCAGCGAAAAAGTTTGACCATGCTGGTAACTCAGCGGGCCGCGTTCTTCGAGCGAAGAATTACCTCTCGGCCTACCAGATACAGCAGGAGCATGAGAATAAGAAACGGAATCATCGACAGCATGTCCGCATTCCCGCCACCGAACAAAGGATTTCTGGCGGTCGCCCAGTCCTCGACGGCCTTGTTGAAGTTCGCCAATCCCTGCCTGGGCACGCCTTGGAGGATCGCGATCACGATGGCCGCCAACGCGCCGCCGGCAATGTAACCCGAAGCCATCAACACGCCGGGACTCTTGTCAGTCTCAGCCACCAGTTGATCTTCGGTAAGCTTCTTATGCTGCAGTTTCTTCCGCAAATACTTATCGACGCCCCACCGAATCATGCCGCCGATAAAGATCGGGCTCGAAGAAGACAGCGGGAGATAGACGCCCACCGCAAAAGCGAGCGAAGGAATGCCGCTCATTTCCAGAACGATCGCGATCATGACTCCTAACAGCACCAGGCCCCACGGTAACTGGCGATTCAGAATGCCCTTAATGATGTAAGACATCAGGGTCGCCTTGGGCGCGTCGTACTTAGTCACCTGCGATCCGTCCGGCCTCGTTTTGTGAATGCCGTTGATACCCGGATCAGCGAGATAGACCGGCACGCCCTGATCGTTAACCAGGTAACGCCCGGCCGGCCCACCTTCGGTATCGGTCTTATGCCAGGGCCGATAGAGGCCCGGGTCGGAATTGGCTTGCGGACCTTTTAGTTTCTCTGGTTGACCAGCCTGCGCCGGATTAACTTTGAGTGTAGGCGGAAAATTCTCTGCGACTTTGTAAGCCACCTTACCGTTGCCGTCGACCAGGTACTCACCCGGATCCAGTCCGGCTACAACCGGGGCTGCCGCGTCATTCTTCAGGATTCGATAGTTGCCCGGCGTCGCAGGCTTGATTTGATCGATGAAGGGCGGTAAAGAACTCGCCTTGCTTGGATCCATCATTACGCTTTTGGTGGCCGGTTCAAAGCTCAGCCGCGGCACATAGACTGTGGCCGAGTCATTGAGCAGTAAAAGAATCGGGCCCAGAACCAGCGCGGAGGCAAAAGCCCCGATAAGGATCGCGATCTGCTGATACTTCGGCGTCGAACCAACCAGAAATCCGGTCTTCAGATCCTGCGAAGTCGTCCCGCCATTCGAAGAAGCGATACAAACGATGCCGCCGATTGAAAGCGCCGTGATGTAGTAATTGGGGCCCGTCCAACCGAGCAGAAGGAAGATCAGACAGGTTAGCAACAAGGTCGCGACAGTCATTCCGGAAATCGGGTTTGATGATGATCCAATCTCGCCAGTAAGGCGCGATGACACGGTCACGAAAAGAAAACCGAAGGCGATGATTAGCACTGCGCCCAGGAAAGCAACGAAGATATTGACCTGCAATCCCAACTGTGGAAAGGCCATAATCATGCCGACCAAAGCGATAATCCCGCAGACCACAAACTTCATCGACAGATCCTGATCGGTTCGGGGCGTGTTGGCCGCGGCGCCCTGGCCGCCTCGCAGATCAGCGAGACCTCCCTTAAGTCCATGCCAGATTGTCGGCAGCGATCGAAACAGACTGATAATTCCACCCGCGGCGACCGCGCCGGCGCCGATATAGAGCACATAGGCGCCCCTGATTTGCGACGGACCCATCTCGCTGATGGGAACCGTTCCCGGCGCCAGCGGCGTCGTCATTCCCGAGCCAAAAAACTTAATTGCCGGAATCAGGACCAGGTAAGCGAGCACGCCACCGGCGCACATAATCGAAGCGATGCGCGGGCCGATGATGTAGCCAACACCCAGCAACGCAGGAGAGATCTCGGCCGAGATCGACCCGGCCTTAAAAGGCGCGCCGAATACTTTTTCCGGCGTGTCCTTCCAGCCTTTCAAGCCCGTCATCAGCACCTGATAAAGAAAGCCTACTCCCAATCCGGCGAAAATGGTCTTCGCTCCAGTGCCCTCTGCTTCGTCCATCGCTCCAGCGTGCTGTGCCGATCCCTTCGCCGCGGCTTGTCGCGATTCGTCGGAAGCGCCGGCCTTCAAAACTTCCGCGCAAGCGGTGCCTTCCGGATATTTTAAGTAACCATGTTGGGCCACGATGAGCGCTCGCCGCAGCGGAATCATCATCAAAATGCCGAGGAGGCCGCCAAGCAGGGCCACCAGCATCACGCGCGTGACCTCAAGATCCAGTCCCAGGATCATGATCGCCGGCATGGTTACGCCAACGCCGAAAGCGATCGACTCTCCCGCCGAGCCCGCGGTCTGCACGATGTTGTTCTCGAGAATCGTGGCGTCACGCAGGCCAACCTTCGAAAACAGCCGGAACAATGTGATCGAAATCACTGCTACCGGAATCGAAGCACTGACGGTCAGCCCGACTTTCAACACCAGATAAAGCGACGACGCGCCAAACACCATGCCCAGCAAGGTGCCCATGATTAGCGGAATAGGCGTCAGTTCACGCAGGCGAACCCCGGGTGGTATGTACGGTCGGAAGCTCTCGAGATAGGGATTGTCAGGTTTGAATCCTACGCGGTCCGGATACTCGACCGCGGCTGCGGCCTCAACAGGGTCTATGCGTTCGGACATCAGTTACTGGCCTCCGACTAGGTTTGCAAAACCGGGAGAATGCGGGGTTGACACGCCGTACTTTACACGCCGCCGCTGTGCCAGAGCAAGCAGAAGACAAGCAGGCAGCAGTCAGTAAGCAGATGGGGCAGTTGCCGGATCGTCAGGGAGGGCTCAAGACTCCAGGTTGGAGTTGAGCTGAAAATGAAATCTAATGTGAGCCCTCCCTGACGGTCGGGCTACTGCCCCATTTGCTTCTTGCGCACTTCACATCGTGGGCGTCCCAATGAAAAAGCGGAGCACTCGATCAATCGAGTCTCCGCTGTGTGCGTGAGCCCTCCCTCACGGTCGGGCTACTGCTCCGTTCGCTCTTGCCTATTGCTTTCCGCCTGATGCTTTACTGCTGGCCGCGTCCGGCTTCGGCGAATTGTAAACTTCGCGCGCCTTCACGATATAGGCCTTCTCGTCATATTGACCGTCGCCATCGACGTCAACCTTAACGACAATCTTGTGCGACTTGCCGTCGGCCACGTCATCAGGTTTGAATCCCAGACTATATTGACTCCGCAGGAGTGCATTAATTGAACCGAGCACGCTCGGCAACTCGCCTTCAAAAGTAACCGGATAAAAAGCGCCACCACTTTCTTTGGCAAAGGTCTTCATCGTATTGTCGGCTTGCAGGAACGTCATTCGATCAATTGGAATGCCCCGGATACTAGCGCCCCGGCCGGGGTCCATTGCATCGCCGTATTTCTTAACGAACAGTTGTCCGGTACCGATGATGTAGATTGGAATGCCGGCGTTCTGCACGATTTTTCGCGCCTGATCCATGTTGATCTTGCTGAAAGTATCAAGCCCCGAACCAACGACCAGGACCGCCTTACGGCGACCACCCGGCACCGCCACCATTCCGGCGTAGTCTGACTTCTCTGACTTGGAATCCTCGAGCACTACCGAGTCGGCGCGACCGCCGACCAACGTCAACTTGAGTGCATCGAAGAGATTGCTTTCGCTAAATGCGGGACTATTCCGCACCAACAGACTGATGACCTGCTGGATGCGATTCGGATCGTTCGTGAAATCCGTCAGCGGCGTGGGCCGCATATCATAGGCAATCACCGAGACGAAATCCTCGCGCGTGATGAATCGCGAAAGAAACATCGCCGTCGGGCGAATGACTTCGAATTGACCCGGTTCCATACCGCCGCTGCCATACAGACCTAAGGTCTCTCCCAACTTGCTGTACTCCACGACCAGCGTAACCGTGATCGGGGCCTCCGGGGTCGCGAAGTTCGTGATGTCCTTCTTAACTCCATCCACAAAGATGGCAAAGTTACCCTGCTTAAGATTAAGCGAAGGCTGACCGGTTGCTTTGTTGTAGACGACAGCGTCGACATTGACCACGTTGGTGGTGACGCTGACCTTCTCGGCATCTTGGGGCTTGCCCAAAATTTCCGGCGGCAGCGGCTCCTGCTTCTGCTCGTCGGTTTTCTCGCCGCCCTCGGGCGGGCGTTTGTTTTTCTTTTGATCAGATGATGGCGGTTGGCGGCGCGCCTGGGCAAAGACGGGAACGACAGCGCCGAACGAAAACGCTATACCGGCGATCAGAACCAAGAGCCGGCGGCAAAGACTAATGCTTTTCATAATGACGATCCTTTACTGCTGTTCCGAGTTCAAGCTTAGCTTGTTTACCGATGCGGGCAACCCGAAAGGTTGAACTCCGGAACCTTCTTTCCGACTTGAGGCAGGCCGAATTCCTATAGGAACGAACTATATGGCTACGGCGGAAGCGCGGTCAAGTTGTTGGATAGCGGCCCGCAGTTCTGATGCGAGGCCGTTTGAGGAAGTTTCCCGTCGGATCGTTCGGAGTACCGCCTTTAGGCGGCTCGATCCAAGGAAGCTTAGGCCTGAGCACTGTCTTAGTTTGGTTCGTATTTTTTTCGCTCGGACAAGAACGATCCACGAAATCACACGAAACGCACGAACAAAACCAGTTCCGCTTCGTGTGATTTCGTGGATCGTCTTAACTTATGAGGAGCGGCAATTCCTCGAGACAAAAACACCTCCGCCTGGGGGCGATACTCCGAACCGCTAACGCGGATTCGCGGCCTCGGCTTCGATGACCACCTCGAAAAGCCCTGAATTGTCACTCAGGTTGCCTTCATTCACGCCCAGAAACAGTACGCCGTCGCGCTGGGCCACAAAGTCGCGGCTGCGGCCCACGAAAATGAAGTCGTCGTTATCGTCCCCGATGACGGCAATCAGGCCGCCGGTGGGTTGGTTGCGCATCAGTTTGTCGCGGTCGGGAATATTCGCCAGACCGTCCGGAGTCGCGAAACGGTTCT